>DASWRI010000027.1:0-21296 GCA_036403235.1 Pyrinomonadaceae bacterium
AACGTTGCATTCGAAAATAAATTTCGTCCCGGCCGATTCGGTGATACGCGCTTGCACCGAATTCAGCTCGATATTCAGAATCTCGCGCAGATGATGTTCTTTCAAGCTGCGGAAGACGACGACTTTATCGATGCGGTTCATAAATTCGGGCGAAAATTTTCGTTTCGCAGCTTCCAGGGCGGTGCGATAAATCTTCGCATCTATTTCGTTGTCTTCCTGCGCTTTTCCGGTCTTGTTCGGGGCAAATCCGATGCCGCCGGAAATCATCTCGCTCATTTCCCTTGCGCCCAGATTCGAAGTCATGATGACGACGGCTTTCGAAAAATCGACGCGGCGATTGTCGCCCAGAGTGAGCGTCGCTTTGTCCAAAATTCCCAAAAGCAATTGCCAGAGCGAATCCGAGGCTTTTTCGATTTCGTCAAACAGCACAAAGGTCAGTTTTGTTTCTTCCGTGTGCGCTTTGTCGAGATTTTCCTGTGTCAGCATCGGGCTCGTTTCGCGGTGTCCAAGATATCCCGGAGGCGAGCCGATGAGCTTGGCAATTTCGTGTGAGTGCTGAAATTCGGCGCAGTCGATTTTCACGACGGCGTGCGGGTCGCCGAAAAGAACCTGCGCCGCCGCTTCGACGACACGCGTTTTACCCGAACCGGTCGGCCCGAGAAAAAGCATCGTGCCGACCGGGCGCGAAGGATTGTTCATTCCGGCGAGATAAATCTGGAAAAGTCCGCTCATCCGCCGCACGGCGCGTTCCTGACCGACGATAAAGCCTGACAGTTTATCTTCAAAATTTTTGGCTCGCGGACTTTTCTGGTCCGGGTCAAGCAGGACTAGTTTTTCGTTTGTTTCTCTCTTTTTAGCCGTTTCGTTTTTCATTTCGTTTCTCTCCTCGTCAAAAGCTGAAAGCGTTTACTATTACACTTCTCTTTCAGCCGTAAAATAGACGAATTTTCAAAATCGACTTTGCCGTAAATCTCTAGGGCAAATTCGCATCTATATTGATGATTTCAAAAGATTTTGCGTTGGCTGGACTTTAGATTATGGAAGGCTTGCGTCCGTGAAATGCGAGCCTTTCGCGAGCAATCGGCTCTGTTTATTGTTTAACATAAAAAGGCCGATTTATGCAAGAAAAAAATGAATTACCGAGAGATATTATTTTCCGAATTTATTTTTTCTTTACAAAAATTTACGTTTCCTCGTAGTAATCAAGACCCAAATGCGTGATAAGTTCCTCGCCTTTGAGATGGCGCAGCGTGTTTTTTAATTTCTTGAGCTGGATAAAAATATCGTGTTCGGGATAAAGCCCCGGCTTCGGCGTCTGCGGCGATTTGAAGTAAAACGAAAGCCATTCCTGCACGCCTTTCATTCCGGCTCTCTGCGCCAAATCGAGAAACAAAGCCAAATCCAAAACGAGCGGCGCGGCGAGGATTGAGTCGCGGCACAGAAAATCGATTTTTATCTGCATCTTGTAGCCGAGCCAGCCGAAAATATCGATGCTGTCCCAGCCTTCCTTGTTGTCGCCGCGCGGCGGGTAGTAATTGATGCGGACGACGTGCGAAAAACCTTCGTATAAATCGGGATAAACTTCGGGCTGCAAGATGTGTTCGAGCACGGATAATTTCGATTCTTCCTTTGTTTTGAAGCTTTCCGGGTCGTCGAGCACTTCGCCGTCACGATTTCCCAAAATATTTGTCGAATACCAGCCGTCGAGCCCGAGCATTCTCGACTTGAGGCCGGGCGCGATGATTGTTTTCATCAAAGTCTGCCCGGTTTTAAAATCCTTGCCGCAAACCGGGACGCCCGCGTCTTCGGCCAATTTCACCAAAGCGGGAATATCGACCGTCAGATTGGGCGCGCCGTTGGCAAAAGGCACGCCGGATTTTATCGCCGCATAAGCGTAAATCATCGACGGCGCAATTTGCTCGTCGTTGTCGTACATCGCGCGTTCAAACGCCTCGATTGATTCGTGAACGTCGGATTGCTCGAGAAAAATTTCGGTCGAAGCGGCCCAAATCATGACCAGCCGGTCGCAGCCTTTTTCGGTTTTAAACTTAGCTATTTCTTCAATTAACCGCTCGGCAAGCTCCATTTTGTTGTTGCCGTCTTTGACGTTCTCGCCGTTGAGCCGCTTGACGTATTTCTGCTCAAAAACGGCGCTCATCGGTTTTAGCGAAGAAAGCTGCTCGGAAACCTGATTGAGCAAATCTTTTTCCAGAACGCCCGCTTTCATTGCCGCGTCGAAAGCGTTATCGGCGAAAATGTCCCACGCGCCGAAAACGATGTCGTTTAGCTCGGCGAGCGGCACAAATTCCTTTATCTTCGGCACGCGATTTTCCGTCCGTTTCCCGAGGCGAATCGTGCCCATCTGCGTCAGGCTTCCGATTGGTTTTGCCAAATCGCGCTTGATGGCCTCGACGCCCGCTACAAAGGTCGTGCTGACCGCGCCTAAACCGACGAGTAAAATTCCTAGTTTTCCGCTCGCGGGAGCAATTTCGACACCTTTTTTAATCATTATCTATCTCCGGGAAATGAAAGAAAATGATAACTTTGCGGAAATGTTAAGGCAACCGCAGAAAAACAAAATCGAATTTCAGTTCGTCATATCTTCGCAAAAGAAAGTGAATTTTGGTATCGTCCTAAACTCATTTAATTTATAATGGTCAACGTTTTGATGGTTTATCACATCAAAAGACGCTTTAGAAACCAATCAGCTGACAATTAAAATTATATTGGCCGAGAGCCCGCCGGCCATCGTCCAAAATCGCCGGCGCAATGGAAAAGAATTTATGCAATCGAATATAGTTTTTCTAATAATTTTATCTTTCACTTCAATATTCGTGCCGAATGATGAAATATCTACTCATCAATATGACAGCCAGATAGTTAATACATACGTCGTCACGAACACTACCTCAATCGGGCCGGGCTCGCTCAGACAAGCCATTATCGACGCCAATCTCTCGCCCGGAACCGATTTGGTAACGTTCAACATCGGCGGCGGCGGGCCGCAGACCATTCCCCTTGAGATTTCGGTTCCTCAGATTACCGATCCGATTATCATCGACGGCTCGACGCAGCCCGGCTTTGAAGGCGTGCCGCTCATCGAAATTACCGTGTATCCGGGCGACACCCTCTTGACCGGATTCAAAATCTCGGCCGGCAATTCGACGATTAAATACCTCGCCATCAACCGCTTCAGCAGCTCGAGAATCACCCTCACCGGGCAGGGCGGCAACACGATTTTCGGAAACTATATCGGGCTCGACCTGACCGGTACGGTCGGACGAGGCGGGGGCTCCAGCGGGATTTCGGTCGAAGGCTCGACCGGCAACACCTTGGAGAGAAACGTCATTTCCGCGGCCTCCAACGGTGTCATCTTTCTCAATGCAAACAACAACGTCGTCATCGGCAATTATTTCGGCACCGACCGGACGGGCAGCGTTGCGATTTCGAATGGAACGGGCGTCAACATCAGTTCGGGCAACAACAACCAAATCGGCGGAACTACTGAAGGCTCGCGCAACGTCATCTCCGGCAACGTGAACTCGGGCGTTTTCGTTGCAGGCGGACAGGGCCACGTCGTACAGGGCAATTATATCGGCATCAATGCGAGCGGAACGGGAGCTCTGGGCAACTCGACCGGCGTCACTGTCTGGGGCGGCAGCAATACGCTCGTCGGCGGCAGCGCGCCGGGCGCGAAAAACGTCATTTCCGGCAATATTAACGCCGTCAAAATCTGGGGCCCGGAAACGGGCAACAAATTGCAGGGCAATTATATCGGAACCGATTATCTGGGATTGAATCCGATTCCAAACACGGGCGACGCCATCACTCTGACCAACCCGACGGACATCATCATCGGCGGCGAGGCGGCCGGCGAGGGAAACCTCGTCTCGGGCAACGGCGGGCGTTGCGTCTGGGTCTGGTCAGGCAGTTCGACAAGCCCGTATCAGGCGAAAATTCAGGGCAATTTTTTTGGCGTCAAATCCGACGGCATCGGCCCTTTAGGTAATGGAACCGCAAACGGCGCGGACTGCATTATGTTCAGCAATCTCGCGCAGAACGCCCTCATCAGCGGAAACATCATCGCCAACAACGGCGGAAAGGGAGTTTATTTAAACGGCAGCGATGAAATAAAACAAGTGACGATGCGCCGCAATCGTTTTTTCGATAACGCCGGTCTGGGCATCAGTTTTCGCACCAGCGGCGTTTCACCGAATGATTTTTGTGATAACGACAGCGGCTGGCCGAACGGCAGCCAGAATTATCCGGTGATTGCTTCGGCCAAGATTCAGGGAAATACGCTACAGACTGAAATCGTTATGTGGGACGTTTTCACCGCGGCCAATTTCGAGGTTGATGTGTTCGCCAGCGAATCATGCGACGTTTCAGGATACGGCGAAGGAAAATATTTTCTCGGCTCTTTTGCCTATACATCCGACGCCACGTGCCAGACGCGGCGAACCGTCTCCCTGCCTGTTCCCAGCGCCAGTGCCAAATATATTACCGCGACTCTGACCGATTCGAGCGGCAATACTTCCGAATTTTCGCCGTGCTTTGCGGCCAGAAGCGTGACTTCGGTTTTCGACTTTGACGGCGATTCGAAAACCGACATTTCGGTTTACCGTCCCTCAAACGGGGAATGGTGGTTAAATCGAAGCTCGAACAGCGAAACCTATGCCGCACAATTCGGCGCTCTTTCCGATAAAATCGCGCCCGCTGATTACACCGGCGACGGCAAAACGGACATCGCCGTCTGGCGACCTAATACAGGCGAATGGTTTATCCTCAGAAGCGAAAATTCTTCTTATTACTCGTTCTCGTTTGGCGCGGCGGGCGACATTCCCGCACCGGGCGATTTCGACGCGGACGGTAAAGCCGACGCGGCCGTCTTCCGTCCCTCGTCGGCAACGTGGTATGTCATGAAATCGACCGGCGGGACTCTGATTCAGCAGTTCGGTCAAAAGGGCGACGCGCCAGTCGTGGCCGATTACGACGGTGACGGGAAAGCCGACATCGCAATTTACCGTCCGCCACTCGGCGAATGGTGGATTAACAGAAGCACGGCCGGACTGATTGCTTACCAGTTCGGAGCGGTCGGCGACAAATTGGTTTGGGGCGATTACACCGGCGACGGCAAAGCGGATGCGGCAGTTTGGCGTCCGTCTAACGGCAGCTGGTATATTCTTCGAAGCGAAGACCAGAGCTATTATTCATTCCCGTTCGGAACAAATGGAGATATTCCCGCGCCGGGAGATTATGACGGCGACGCTAAATTCGACGCGGCCGTTTTTCGCCCGTCAAACGCGACGTGGTATGTCAACAAGTCATCCGGCGGAACTTTGATTCAGACATTCGGACAGAACGGAGACACGCCGGCACCGGCGGCATTTGTTCCATAAAAGTCTGAAAATCCTGAAAGCGCGGCAAATATTTATTCGAATAAATATTTGCCGCGCTTTTTATTTCGGCGATAAAACTTTTTTGAAGAAATTTTCCTTTTTAGCTGCGATAAATTCGATAATCGATTTCGGCGAAAATGTTGTCGCGGTTTTCGATTTCGGCGAGCAAAGGCTCGTTGATTTCGCCTTTTTCGAGCGCCGTCGCGAGCAGATTAAAGCGCTGAATGTGTGACTCGAAACGGCGCGAAGAATACTGGACGGTCGTGCCCTGATAAATCTGAAAAGCCCAATCGCTCGACTGCGCCAGCAAAAGCTCGCGCGCAAGCTGATTTAAGACGCGCGTTTCAAGCTCTTTCGGCTCGCTGAAACGATTCGCAAAATCGGTCATTTTCCGCTCGGCGTCGTGCTGGTAGGGATACATCCACGAATTTTTGTCGTTGAGCCAGACTTTGTAATATCCGTTTTCGCCCCAGCTCGAAGCCGTCGGGTTTTGTATCTGGATTTCCATTCCCGAATCGAGAAAATCGCCCGGCGTGACGGCGCGGACTAATTCCCTTTTATAGCTCAATTCTTTAAACAGAAAATCGAGAAATTGCGGGCCTTCATACCACCAATGACCGTAAAGCTCGGCGTCGTAAGGCGAGACGACGAGCGGCGGATGACCGGAAAAAGTATCGCGCAGATGATACGCCTGTTTGATGCGCTCGCCGACAAAATGGGCGGCGTCGCGCGCGACCTGCGCATGCGCAAAGGCAGGCAGGTACGGCTCTTTTTGATTTTGCTCGACGTTTTTTCCGGTGATTCGGTAATATTTCAAACCGAGATGCCGCCGGTTCGCGTCTTTGTGGAGATGCGGTTTTAAGTATTCGAGCGGCAAATCCCAGCCGATGTCGCGGTAAAATTCGCGATAGACGGCGTTGCCCGGATAGCCGACTTCGGCGCTCCAGACCTGCTGTGAAGTTTCGACGTCGCGCGCGAAAACCGCCACGCCGTTCGGGCAGATAACGGGCGCGTGGACACCGAAACGCGGGCGCGGGTCGCCGTAGAGAATCGCGTGCGAATCGCTGATGAAATATTCTATGCGAGCGTCTCGAAGAAGCTCCTCGATGCCGTTTTCATACGCGCATTCGGGCAGCCAGATGCCGCGCGGCTGCCGGTAGAAATGCTTTTTGTAATTGGCGACGGCGACTTCGATTTGCGCGCGGCGTGATTCGAGCGTCGAAATCAAAGGCAAAAAACCGTGCGTCGCGCCGCAGGTGATAATCTCCAGCACGCCTTCGTCCTGCAGCTCGCGAAAAGCGTTGATTAAATTTCGCTCGTATTTTTTGTTCCAGAGATGGAGCGATGCGCTCAGATTTTCGACATACATCCGCGCGACTTCGTAAAATTCGGGCGCTTCCTTTTCGGTTCGTTCGAGCTCTTTGCGGGCCAGTTCGAGCAGATTTTCCAGATGACGCGTGTATCTTTCCTGAAGCAGCTTGTCGGCCAGCATCTCGCACAGCGGCGGCGAGACGTTTATCGCCAGACGCGGCGCGGCTCCGCTCTCGTGCAGATTTTGAAAAATAAAAATCAGCGGCAGATAGACTTCCGTAATCGCTTCGTAAAGCCAATCTTCCTCTAAAAATTCGGGATATTCGGGATGCCGCACAAACGGCAGATGCGCGTGTAGAATTAAGCTGAAATAACCAACTGGCATATTTGAAAGTTAACAGAAAGTCAGCAGGAAGTTAACAGGAAGTTGGCAGAAAGTTAAAAAACTGCCTGTCAACTTCCCGCAACTCTCGGTCAACTTCCTGTCAACTTTTTAAAGAACTGATTGGCGAAAATTTCGGGAAAACTTTTCGTTTTAATTTACGCGGGAAATTTATCAGACTAGCGCCGAAAACGGTCGGCAGACGTTCTTCGGTTTCCTCTGCGAATTCGCCGAAATTTTCTTCGAGAGCGTTGAGAGCGTTCTGCGCGCTCAGTTTTTCGGCGTTTTGCAGCATTTGCCGGTAAAGGCTGAGGCTGATTTGGCCGCGCAGTTTTTCGAGCTCGATGCCCGAGGCGAGCGCGAGCAGCGCAAAGCGAACTTCGCTCAAATCGTGTCTCACCGAATCTTTTTGTTCCGCGCCGACGAGCTGCGAAAAGGCGCTTTCCGTCGCGCTGTCGGCAACTCGCGTGTCGTCGCCCGCAAATGCGACTTCAAACGCGTCCTGCGCAAAACCGGCAACGTCGAGCACGCGCGCGAACTGATTCGCGGAAACAGCCCAGTCGGATTTCGCGGCGCGGCGCGGGCTCGGACTTTTGCGCGGCGTTTCAATCGTATTCGAATTCAAAATACGGATAAACGGGCGATTCGGCGCGTAAAAACCGATTTCGGCGCGATACGTCGAGTCCGTGTCCGTGTCAAACCACCAGTCGCCTTCGGCTTCGACCGGAAAAAGCTCTTCGCGCTCCTGCGTCTGATTGATGAGCTTCGCCACCAGCGTGTAGCTTCCCGTCTGATTGCCGAGCGCGCGGTTCAAAGTCTGATACGGATTGTTTTTCATCGACCAGTAAAAGAAAATCCGGTTCGGCGACTGCATTTGCAGACGCGCGCGGTTTTCCTTTTCAAGACGCGGCAGACGCGGCTCGGAAAGCTCTTTGAAAATCGGGTCTTCTTCCTCGATTTCTTCTTCCGCCGCTTCTGCTTCTTCGTTGACGATTTTCGCTTCGAGCGGAATTTCGGGCGTGTTTTCTTCGGCCGAAGCATCTTCGGTTTTTATCATTTCAGCCGAAGAAGCCGAATTGATTTTTTCCGCGTCAAACACAAACTCTCTCGTCTCCGATTCGGATTCGACGGCTTCGTTTTCCGGTAAATTGTTTATCTCTGTCTCGTTCATAATATTTTATAAAAAGTGTAATTATAGAAGGCAAAAGTAAAAAGTAAAAAGGCCAAAGTAAAAAAACGTCTTATTCAAAGTTAGAATTAAAGCAAGACGCTCCTGGATTTTGCCTTTTTACTTTTTACTTTTTACTTTTCTTTGGCTTTGTAGCTGACGGTTTTGAGCTTTACTTCGACCCGCCCGATGCTCGCGTTTATCTGGCCGCGGACGGGAATGCGGCGCGTGTCGTCGGTTATCCAGATAATCAGGCTTCCCTTTTGTTCAATCAGGCGGTCTTCGCCGAAAATTTCCGGCTCGAGACGAAAACACCATAGATTTCCGAGAACGCTTTTTTGCTTGACGCGCGCCGTCACGCGCACCGGAACTTTATAAATCAGCCCCGAATCGCTGATGACGAGGTCGAACGTTTTGCCGACTTCGAGCGCCATTCGCCGAAGCGAATAAAGGCCGGTGATAAAATCCTGCGTATTGTTTGATTCAATCTGCGATGCGACTTTGCGCGGCGCGCGCATCGCGTCTTTCGGGTTGGTTTCGGTAAACGTAACCTGTTTATTCAAATAATCGAAAACGGCTTCGCTGTCGCGGACGCGTTCGTTCTGCTCGTCGTGGCGCTTTGATTTCAAAATATTGAGCTTATCGACGTCGACCGTCGATTCCATCTGCTGCAAAAAAGTGAATCGAAGCAGCTTGGCGAGCGTTCCTTTTGATTTGGCTTCGGATTTAATCAGGTAATTTTCGCTGTTCGGCGCGTTTTCGACCGTAAAGCTCAAATCGGCGACGGCGATGCCGCGAATAATCGATTTGCTGAATTTGCCTTCGTATGTGAGAACTTCGCCCAAAGTGTACGGCTTGATTTCCGCCTGCGCCGAAACTTTGACCAGACCAAGAGAAAAGAAAGTTAAAAATAAAAATGCCCCGAAAATCTTATTCTTCATAAACCTGAGTTCTAAATATTTTACACTAAACGCGCGATAAATTGCATAAAAAAGAGTTTCAAGTTATGGCGTTGAACCTGAAACTTAAAACTTGAAACCTGAAACTAAATTTTCACGCTCGATTTTCGGCGGTTTTCAAACGCATTTGCACCGCGCGCAAAACGGTCTCGACCTCGATGTCCATACAAATCCAGTTCGAACAAGTCCTTCGATTGCATTCTATCCGGCAGCCGATATCTGTTCGTTCGACGCCGACGTCGTCCGCGTTCGGACTTCCGTTGCGCCACCATTCGGTCGGGCCGAAAATGCCGACGACGGGCGCGCGCGCCGCCACCGCCAGATGCGTCGGGGCAGTGTCGCCGCCGACGTAAACGCGGGCGTGTCTGGCTAATTCGTAAAAACCTTTGAGGCTCGGCTGAACCGCAAAAACTTTGCCCGATTTGCTGGCGAGCAAAACTTTTTCCGCCAGATGTCTTTCGTTCGGCGCGGTCGTGACGACGGAAGGCAAATCGTTTTCTTCCCACAGACGGTCGGCCAGAGCGCCGAATTTTTCGGCGTGCCAGAGCTTTGTCGCCCAGTTTCCCGCCGGATTCAAAACGGCAAAATTTGCGCCCGCTTTTTCGATGACGGCTTCGGCTTCGGCGCGATGTTTCCCTTCGGTAAAAATCGGAAATTCGAAATCCGCGTCGGGAACGGGAATGTGCAGGGCTTTTTCCGCCAGCCGCAGACTTCTTCTGATAACGTCTAGATTTTTTTCGACGCGAATCGCGTCGGTTAAAAGAAACCGGCTGGCCGGTTCGCGCAGGTTTTGCCGCGAAAATCCGAAACGCCGTTTCGCTTTGGAAATTTTGGCGATGGCGGCGGATTTCAAAAGTCCCTGAAAATCGATTGAAACGTCGAAGGCCGAAGCGCGAAGCCCACGCAATTGTTGACGCGCGGTCAACATTATCTCCCCAAGCGTTTTTCCGCGCCTCAGCGCCTTCGTATCGACTTCGATGAGATGACTTAAAAATTGGTTGTGCCGCAGCACCTCGGCCGAGCCTTTTTCGGCGACCCACGAGATTTCGGCGTTCGGCAGCGCGCGCCGAATCGCGGCCAGCGTCGGCAGAGTGTGAACGATGTCGCCGATGCTGCTCAGTTTGACGATGAGAATCTTCATTCGTAACAAATTGTGAATCGTAAACGGCAAAAGCGCAAAGGCGCGCCGGGTTTCCGACGGCGATTCTTTACGCGTATCCGGAAATTTTCAGAAAAAACGAGGCGAAAAGAGACGAAATATTTATGTTTCTTTTTTGCCTCGCAACCTATAAAATAATAGATGTCGCCTTTTTGCGGGCGAAGGGTAATTCTGTTTGAGAATTTTGGAATTGCCCCTATTCCTCCACTTATCCTGCGTATGAATCAATCTCAGCGTCCAAAGCGTGATTTGCGTCCCGCCCTAGTTTTTTTAAACGGAGATTTGCTTGCCGTTCCGATTCCGCTCGAACGCGAGGAAGTAATCCTGGGGCGTGCGCTGGAGGCGGACGTGCGCGTCAACGACGCAAAAATTTCGCGCCAGCACGCGCGCATAAATACAAATTTTAATTCGGAAACAGGCCGAACCGAATACGTTCTGACCGATTTGGACTCGCGCAACGGGACTTTTCTGAACGGGCAGAAAATAATCGCGGAAACGCTGCAAAACGGCGACAAAATTACAATCGGCGAGCATATTCTGCGTTTTGATTTGCTCGACGAAATCGACCGCGAGTACCAGCGCCAGATTCGCCGTCTGCTCTCGCACGACGATTTAACCGGACTTTTATCGAGCCGCTCGTTTTTTTCCGAGCTGCGCCGCGAAGCCGCGCGCGCCGGACAAGATAACCGCCCGTTTTGCGTTTTGATGATGGACGTCGATTATTTCAAAGCCGTCAACGATACATACGGCCATCTGACGGGCAGCAAAACTCTGGAAGAAATCGGCGCGTGCATTACGAAAAATCTGCGCAGCGGAGACGTCGCGGCGCGTTTCGGCGGCGAGGAATTTGCCGCGTTTCTGCTCGACGCGACGCTCTCGCAGGCCATTGTCGCGGCCGAACGCATCCGCTCGGAAATCGAAAACTACGCGTTCAGCATCATTCGTCAGGGAAAAATTTCGGAAGCTCATCACATCACCATCAGCATCGGCATCGCTTCTTTTCCAAACGATTCGAGCGACCCGATTGAGCTGGTCGAGATGGCCGATTCGGCGCTTTACCGCGCCAAACGCGAAGGCCGAAACCGCGTCTGCGCTTACCGGGATTTGACCGCCGAAGAAATAAAACAAAATCTGCCGTCGCGCCAAGAGTAAACTTTTGCAACTTTTAGATTAGGTCATTCGTGAAAGCAATGTTTCGTTCGTTGCTCATTTCCGGTTGCCCGCGGCAACCCGCGTTTGATAGACTTTTTTATTCTTTCTCTCGTAACCGGAAACGATTCGACCGAAGTCGGATTAATTATCAACGGACAACGAACGACGGACTAAGGACAATCTAAAAAAAGTGATTACCAAAATTAATCTTGCCAGTAAACCGTTTAGGAATCGGACTCTGCCGTATCTGATTTCGCTGCTTCTGCTCGCCGTCGCCGTGTCGGGCGCGGTTCTAGCTTTCTCAAATTGGCGCGAATTTAAAGATAAAAATGAAATTGCCAAAAAAGATATCGAATCGATGCAGACCGAGCTTCAGGACTTAAAAAGCAAAGGCGAATTAGTCCAGCAGCAGCTTTCGCCCGACCAGCGCGCGCTGCTTATCGCGGCCAACAAGCTGGTGGCGAATAAATCTTTCGGCTGGTCAAGGCTTTTCGCCGATTTGGAAATGGTGCTGCCTTCGAGCGTCAGCGCCTCGCGCATCAGCGTCGAAAACGTTTATAAAGACGGAAACCGGATAAAAGCCGAGCTCGATTTCGGAGTTTTGAGCTACAACTATCAATCCGTCATGACGATGATTGACAATATGAATAGCTCCGGCGTTTTCCGCGCCGAGCTGCGCGGTCAGGATTTGCAGAAAACCGAGGGCGCCGTTTACACCGAATACACGCTGCATCTGATTTACACGCCGCAGGCGAGCTACTCGGCAAATACCTCGGATGTCGCCTCGACCGATTCCAACGCGGGAGGAACGCGATAATGGACGAAAATCAAAACTTGAACGAACCGGAAGAAATAAAAAAGACGGAGCCTGAAATTATCGTCAACGATTACGGCACGACGAAGGATTCGGCCGTCGTCATCGAAGAGGCTGACCGGACGGTTCTGCTGACCGATAAAGAAACCATCGTTATCAAAAAAGACCCGCGAATCGACATCGTTCCGAAAAATCGCCCGCGCAAAGTTTATGCGGGAATGTGGGGCCCGACCGAGATTGCGACCGTCGGCCTCGGGATGCTGGCGATTCTTTCGGTCATCGTTTTATACGTTTTCTTTGTCCTTCCCGCCAAAAAAGAACTCGAAGCCAACAAAGGCAAGCGCGACCAGATGGAGCAGGAATTGATGTCGTCGCGTGGCAAATACGGCTCGATTACGACGACCGAGAAGCGCGTCGCCGAGCTCGTCAACAGCGTCAACGATTTTGAAGGCCGAATTCTGCGCTTCGATTCAATCGGCAAGCCCGCGCTTTATTCGAGAATCAACGGCTTGATTGCCGCTTACGGCTTAGTCAATACGACCGGCCCCGATTACGCGCCGCTCGAAATCAACGCGCGGAGCAATAACGGCCAGCAAGCCGAACAGGAAAGCGGCCGGGCCAAGTTTCAAAGCATATTTCCGGGCAATTACGTAACTATGACGCTCGAAGGCCCGTATCAAAATCTGCGCCGCTTTATCCGCGAAATCGAAACGAGCAGCGACCAGTTTATCGTTATCAGCGCCATCGAGCTTGAACCGGCGGAAAAAGAGCAAAAGGACGCGACCAATCAAACGACCGTCGCGCAAAATCCGAAGAATCCGAAAAATCAGCCGTATCCGGTCAATCCGAACAGTAATCCCGATATGAGCAATTACCAGAATCCGCAGCAAATGCCGACGCCGCAAGCGAAAAAAGTCGCGCAGCGCGGCAAGACGAGCGGCGAGATTGTCGCTCTGCGGATAGAAATGGCGGCGTATTTCCGCCGCCCGAATTACCAGCCGATGGCGATTCCAACGGAGCAGCAGTAAAATTAAAGAAATGAAGATTTTTGAGGGCAAAAGTCCGGCTGAAAGAAATAAAATCATCGCGGCGCTGGTTTTGGGCGCGATGGCTCTGATTGCGCTTTTTTACACTTTCGGCGGAGTGTTTTTCGGCAGCAAAAAAACCGTCACCGTCAGCGTTTCACCGACGCCGACCGCGACCGCTTCGCCGAGTCGCGGCGATACGCAGATTTCCAGCCTGCCTTCCAAGGAGCAGATGGATTTAGAATATGTAAACACGCCGGTCGTTTACAATTCCGGTTTGTTTTACGCGCCGGACGCGGGACGAAACATCTTTGCTTTTTACGAACCGCCGCCGCCGACACCGTATTCGCCGACTCCGATTCCGATTGCAACGCCCGAACCGATAAAAACTCCGGTTCCGACGCCGACACCGCCGCAAACTATCGGATTTATCTCGCCGCAGAGCGTTTATTCGGGCTCAAAGACGTTTCTTCTGGAAATAAACGGCGACGCATTTACGCCCGACACGCGCATTATCTTTAACGGAACCGAGCTCCCGACAACTTATGTCAACCCGCAGCGACTGACGGCAAACGTTCCTTCAAACTTTATCAGCGGCGAAGGTCAGAGATTTGTTATGACGCGCTCGCCCGACGGAAAGCTTTATTCAAATCAAATTTCGATGACCGTGCTCGCGCCGCCGACGCCGCAATTTCAATACATCGGCGCCAAGCTCGCCGCGCGCGAAAACAACAATACGGCGTATTTGCAGGAGCCGGGCAAGGAGAGACCGATACCGGCGCGGCTCAATGACATTGTCGGCGGACGTTTCCGCATAATGAGCATTTCTTCGGCTGAAGTGGTTTTTGAAGACGTAAATCTGGGCTTCAAACATCGTCTCGGACTTTATCGTCCGGCGGCAGGCGGAACAACTAACAACAGCACGCGCACCGACACGCAGGTTAATCCGACTTACAACAACAACCCGACTTACAATAATAATCCGACTTATCAAACCCCGAATCCGGCGGATTGTATTCCCGGCATTCCGTGTAACGTGCCGCGTTTTAATCCGAACAACACGAATACTTCGCCGATTCAGCAACAGCAGCAACAGAAGAAGAGCGATGACGATGACGACGATGATGGAGACAATTAAAAAAGCGGTCAGCGGCAAAAAAAAGCGCGGCGGGCGGCGGGCGGCGGGCAAAAGATTCGGTTCAGAAAGCGGAATGTCGCTTCTGGCCGTGATGGCGATAATGGCGATTGTCGCCATCGGGCTTTTAGCCGTCGCCCCGGCCGTACAGCAGGACGTGCAGCGCGAAAAAGAGCTCGAATCGATTCGTCGCGGCGAAGACGTCGCCGAAGCCATCCGTCAATACGTCGAGTTTTATCAGGGCAATAGGCTTCCCGATTCGATTGACGATTTGCTCGAAGGCCTGCCGCAGGGCACGAAAAAACGTCAGATTCTGCGTCTCTCGTCGGCCACCGACCCGCTCAGCGAGGACGGAAAATGGCGGCTCATCAAGCCCGACAGCCAGGCGTTTTTGAATTTCGGACGACGCGTGCAGATTTACAATAACGGCGTTTTGCCTTCGAGTCCGAGCCAGCTTTTGGATAAATACGCGCTTCCGCTGGTCAATATTATCAATACCAAAAGCGAAGACGATGTCGCGAACGCTTCCGAAGAAGAAATCGAAGACGTCACCGAAGGCGTTTCCTTTATCGGCGTCGCCAGCCAAAGCCGCAGCAAATCGGTCATCGCTTATTACGGAATCGAAAATCACAGCAAATGGATTTTTACCCCGCTCTTTCGCGGCTCCGGCGCAGGCGCTATCAATCCGACGACCAACACCAAACAAACTCAAACCGAAAAAACCGACGACCTTGATAGATAGTTAATAGAGGTTACAGAGTTAAAAAAACTTCTTCCAACTCCGTAACTCTGTAAACTTCCTGCAACTCTCCAACTTTTTATAAATCGTCTTTCCCGTTGCTGTAATTTGCCGAAGCGCCGGCGTCGGCATTTTGAACGATGACCGAGCCGGGCGGGTAAAGCTCGATGTCGGCGCGGCTCAAAGATTCTTTAATCGCCGTCGCGACCGTATCGACGACGTCAATCGCTTTGTGCGTGTCGGTGTTTATCCAGAAATAAATCGACAGCTTGACGCCTTCGGATGCCAAATCCGTTACGTAAACGTTCGATTTCGGCTCGTCAATGACGCCGTCTAAGTTCTCCAAAACACTTAAGATATTAGACTTTGCGTGTTTAATGTCGGCTTCGTAACCGATGCTGATGTTGAGCTTCATCCGGCGCTCTGCGCCCGCGCCGCGAATGACCAGCGCGTTTGAGTACATATCGCCGTTCGGCATCAAAATCTGCTCGCCGTCGTCCATTCTCAAAGTCGTCGCGCGCACGCCGATGTATTCGACTTTTCCCTGTTTATCCTTGACGAAAATATAATCGCCGATGTGAAACGGCTGTTTCCATAAAATCAAAACGCCCGACAAAAGATTATTTAAAATATCTTTCGTCGCAAAACCGACGATAAACGACGTAAAGCCCAGACCGGCAATCAAATCGCCGAATCGGAAGGACGGAACGATGACCGTAAAGGCGGTAAAAATTCCTAAAATCAGGATAAATATTCCGATTAAACGGCTAAACAAAATTCGCAGCCGATTGTCGAGCTTCGCCCGCGTGGTCGTCGCCCAGAAAATGCTTCTGATAATTTTTGCCAGAAGCCAGAACAAAAGCAAAACCAGAATCCCGGCGACGATATACGGTAGCTGCTCAACCACGGAGGTAACTAAATTATTGATTGAATTGTATGTTACCTGACTTATCTGTGAAGCGTTATCCAATATTTTAGATGTGTTTGAGTTTTGTAAAAACATAAATTGTGAAAAAAACTTCCCCTGTTAAATATGAACTTAAAGAATAAGAAAGCAAAAATTGAGATAAAGTTGCCTCTCGATTTGACTTAAAAATGATTTAGAATTATTCTAATTCTAAATAGGAGAAAATTATTATGCACAAGACAAAAATTGATTTACCGGCGGGCACGAGAGAGAAAGTGATTGAGACTCTAAACGCGCGTTTGGCTGACGCTCTGGATTTGAAATCGCAGGCGAAACAGGCGCACTGGAACGTAAAAGGCATTCATTTTTTTCAGCTTCACGAGCTTTTCGACCAGGTTTCGACCGAAGTCGAAGCGTTTATGGATTTGATTGCCGAGCGCGCGACGACTTTAGGCGGAACGGCGCTCGGCACGGTTCGCGTTTCGGCGGAAAAATCGACTTTGAGCGAATATCCGCTCGAGATTACGGACGGCCGCGACCACGTCGACGCGCTTTCAAACGCGCTTTCTGATTTCGGCAAAAAAGTGCGCGAAGACATCGACGAGACCGGAGATTTGGGCGACCAGGGCACAGCCGACCTTTTTACCGAAGTTTCGCGCGGCATCGATAAACTTCTGTGGTTTGTCGAAGCGCACAATCAGAGCTAAAAATAGTGAAAAGTGAAAAGTGAAAAGTGAAAAGTGAAGGAAAATTATTTCTCGAGCTTTTCACTTTTCACCATTTGCGCCAGCTCGCGTTTGAGCAATTTTCCGGTCGGGCCTTTCGGAATATCTTCGACAAAATAAATCGTCTTCGGGCATTTGTAGTCCGCGAGCCGCGTTTTGCAGAAATTTATCAAATCTTCCTCGCTCGCATTTTCGCTTTCTTTCAAAACGACAAAGGCGGCGACTTCTTCGCCGTATAATTTATCGGGAACGCCGATAACGGCGGCTGATTGAATCGCCGGATGCGAAAAAAGAAGCTCGTCAATCTCGCGCGGGTAGATGTTTTCGCCGCCGCGGATAATCATGTCGGATTTGCGGTCGGCGATATAGAAAAATCCGTCTTCGTCGCGGTAGCCGATGTCGCCCGTATGAAACCAGCCGTTTGCGAAAGCTTTGCGCGTCGCTTCCACGTTTTTGAAATAACCTTTGAAAATATTTGCGCCGCGCAGGACGATTTCGCCGAGCTCGCCGTTCGGAACTTCCTCGTCATTTTCGTCAAAAACTTTCATCTCGTTTCCAATCGGCTGCCCGCACGAACCGGCGCGGCGATTCGTGTTCGGCGGATTAAACGTCGAGCGGCAGGTCGATTCGCTCAAACCGTAGCCCTCGATGACGAGACAGTTGAAAGTTTCTTCAAATTTGCGCAAAACTTCCGCCGGAACGGGCGCCGAGCCGCACATCGCAAAGCGTAAATTATTTTCCAATCCTTCCGGCACGCCGCCCGGATACGTGGCGAGCAGCATCGAGAGCATCGTCGCGACCGAGCCGAACGAAGTGATTTTAAAATCCGAGATAATTTGCCAGAATTTCGAAGCGGAAAATTTTCGCGCGACGACCGTCGAAGCGCCCGCGTAAAGCGCGGTCATCGTCGTCACCGAAACGGCGTTCATATGAAAAAGCGGCATCATCGTCAACAGACGGTCGTTTTCGTCGAAGCCGAGCCATTCGGTAATCTGCCGCGCGTTGGCAATCAAATTGCCGTGCGTCAAAAGACAGCCTTTCGGCTTTCCGGTCGTGCCCGAAGTGTATATGATAATCGCCTCGTCGTCCGCATCGAGCGCGGTTTCCGGCGATACGTTCGGAAAATCGATCGTCGCTTTCCAAACGTCGTCAAAAACGAAGATATTTTCGAGATTCGGCAAATCGTTCGCACCGGAAGCGTTTTTTTGTTTTCTCGTTTCGGAAAACTGGCCGGCCAGCGTTCGTAAAATCGAGAAATAGTCGTTGTGGCAAATTTGTTTATGCGAGTGCGCCGACATATATTCTCCATGTCCTTCGGGCAAATACTCCTCGTAGTTGTACCAATCTAATTTATCGTCAACCTCGCTTTCCAGATAATTCAATTTATCGTCCATCTCGGACGGTTTAAATAACGGTCTCAGTCGCGGCAAAAACTTTGAGCCGACGAGCAGCAGTTTCGCGTCGGAATTTTCGACGACGAATTTTACTTCTTCGCCTTTCAAAAGCGAGTTGACCGGGCCGGCAATCGCTCCGAGTTTGAAACAGGCAAAATAGGCAAAAACATATTCCGCGCTGTTTGGCAAAAGAAGGCTGACGACATCGCCTTTTCCGATGCCGTAGGAGGCGAGAAAATTGGCGACGCGATTAACTTTTGCGTCGAATTCCCTGTAAGTCCAGCCCGGCCCGCCGACGGCTTCCGACAAAAACTTTTTTTGCGGCTGCTCGGCGGCGCGTTTTTCCAACAGTTCGCGCACGTTTCGTATATTAAATTTGTTGCTTTTTCGCTTCATCTCGTATAAATTAACACAATCACATTTTCGGTTCTAAATTACAAAATCTAGAACAAATTATTCGGGAAATTTATTTTCCTTTTTCTTTTTATGATTGTCTATCGCAACTTTATCAACGGGCAATGGGTCGAGTCGTCTTCGGACAAAACCGCCCAGAATATTAACCCCGCAAACACCAACGACATTATCGGCACAATTAAGCTTTCCACGCGTTCAGAAGCGCGCGAGGCGGTCGAAGCGGCTTACAGCGCTTTCAAAGGCTGGAAAAACACGCCGGCGCCGACGCGCGGGCGCATCGTCGCCAAAGCGGCGCGGCTGATGGAAGAACACAAAGAAGAACTGGCGCAGATTTTAACGCGCGAGGAAGGCAAAACTCTGGCCGAAGCGCGCGGCGAGCTGTCGCGCTCGATAAACGTCGCCGAATTTTGCGCGGGCGAATCGAGGCGCTTAAACGGCGAAACGATTCAGTCGGAACTGCCCGCCAATTTTGCATACACGATAAAAGAGCCGCACGGCGTCGTCGCCATTATCACGCCGTGGAATTTTCCGGTCGCTATCCCGGTCTGGAAAATCGCGCCCGCGCTCGTCGCCGGAAACACGGTCGTTTTCAAACCGGCCGAAGTGACGCCCGCGACGGCCGTTCGCATCTGCGAAATTTTTGAAGAAGCCGGACTGCCGAAAGGCGTTTTGAATTTGATTTTAGGCAAAGGCTCGGAAATCGGCGACGAAATCGCCAATCACCCGGCGGTGAAAGCGATTTCCTTTACCGGCTCGACCGAAATCGGAATAAAATTATATGAGCAGGCGGCCAGACGCGGCGCGAAAGTTCAGTGCGAGATGGGCGGCAAAAATCCGGTCGTCGTGATGGAAGACTGCGATTTGGATTTGGCGGTCGAATCGACGGCGCAGGGCGCTTTCGGTTCGACCGGGCAAAGATGCACGGCGACATCGCGCGCCGTCGTCGTCGATAAAATCGCCGACCAATTTGTTTCAAAAATCGTCGAGAGAGCCAAGAAAATGCGCATCGGCGACGGCTCGGACGCAAATACCGAAATGGGGCCTTCGGTCGACGAAAAACAGTTCGGAACGGTTCTCAAATACATCGACATCGGGCGCGAAGACGGCGCGGAAATGCTCTGCGGCGGACGACGCGCCGAAGGCGAAAATCTGGAAAACGGCTATTTTGTCGAGCCGACCGTTTTCGACCGCGTGACGCCCGACATGCGCATCGCGCGCGAAGAAATTTTCGGCCCGGTTTTGTCGGTTTTGCGCGTCAGGGATTTTGAAGAAGCGATGCTGGTCGCTAACGATTCGGAATACGGTCTGACTTCTTCGATTTTTACCAACGACCCGAATTTGATTTTCCGTTTTGTCGATGAAATCGAAACCGGAATGACGCACATCAATTCACCGACGACCGGCGGCGAAGCGCACATTCCGTTCGGCGGCGTCAAGATGACCGGCATCGGCGCGCGCGAACAGGGCTCGACCGCGCTCGATTTTTACACCGAGCTGAAAGTCGTCTATGTCGATTACACCGGAAGAAAACGCGAAGGAAATTTGTATTAAAAGTTATTTTACCGAACGCGGCCAGAATGAGAACTGAAAATATGAAACGCTTTTTACAAACGATTGGCGCGATTTTTGTTTTTGGAATTGCCGCTTTCGCGCAAACGACGAGCGTCGATGCTCCGGCCGCGCTGCAAAACGGCCTGCCGATTGAGCGCGAGCTGAAAGCGGAGGAAACGCATGCTTACACAATCGCGCTTGAAAAAGGTCAGTTTCTCGGCGCGGCGGTCAATCAGCGCGGCATCGACGTCGTTGTCAGAATTTTCGCGCCGGACGCGAGCAAAATCGCCGAAATCGATTCGCCGAACGGCACGCAGGGCGACGAGCCAATCGAGCTCGAAGCCAAAACTGCCGGGACGTATCGCATCGAGGTCGTTTCGCTCGAAAAGGAAGCAGTCGCCGGGCATTATGAAATTAAAATCAGCGAAATACTTTCCGCGCAACAATATGCGGCGCGGCTGGCCGACAACAAACGAAAACAGCAAGCCGTCATCGCGTCGCTCAAAAACGATTTGATTCCCGTCAAAATAATCGAAGCCGGAAACAATTTCGACGATTTGCAGCCGCTCAAACGAATTTTTAAAGACGTCCGTTTTGTCGGTCTCGGCGAAGAGACGCACGGCACGCGCGAGTTTTTTCAGTTCAAACACCGGATGCTCGAATTTCTCGTCAAAGAAATGAATTTTCGCGTTTTCGCGATTGAAGCGAGTTATTCGGCTTGCGAAAACATCAACGATTACGTTTCGGGGCGAACGGACGACGGCGCAAAGGCGCTCGACAGTCAGGGCTTCTGGACATGGAATACCGAAGAAGTTCGGGCGATGCTGGACTGGATGCGCGAGTATAACAAGAGCGTTTCGGCTGACAAACGCGTAAAATTCGTCGGCTTCGACATTCAAACCAACGAGACCGGCAAAGCCAAACTGCTCGAATATCTGAAGCGAGTCGCGCCGGAACGCGTCGCCGCGACGGAAGCTCTTTTCAAAATCAATGAAAAGGATTTGGGTTACGGGGCGGCTTTTGCGACGGGCGATAAAGCCAAAGACGCGCTGGCGAAGATGA
>DASWRI010000028.1:0-11417 GCA_036403235.1 Pyrinomonadaceae bacterium
GAAGCCGAGCGAGTTTCGGGCCGTCCGCTGACGGATAAAATGAAGGAACGCCTGCTCGACAACAAAAAACTCGCTTATACGTCGCGTTATTCGAACGACCGGAAATCCGAATATCAGGGCGGATATTACGGCTCTGAGAAAACTTCGCTTTTGATTTTGCCCGAATTTCTGCGCGACGAAGATTTGACCGACTGGCTTTTTACGTTTCAGATTCAAAACGCGGAAAGCTATCTTTATTCGCTTTCGCGCTTTAAGCAAAGCAATTCGGATTTATGGCTCTTGACGGCTTTATCAAAAGCGGAAAAGAGTTCTACCGAGCTCAATCTGCTGCTCAACGCCGCAAAAAAAGTGGGTAATTCGTCGCCCGCCTATCCGACCATCGCATATCACACGGCGCGGATTTTGATTGAGCAGAACAAACCGGCGGAAGCCGAAAAGCTGCTCGACGAAGTTTTGAATTCCGCGACGGATTTACCGATTTCCTCGCGCAACCAGTTTCTCGCGTTGCGTATGAAAGTCGCCGAAACGCTCGACGATTTTCTCAAATTCGCGCAGCGCAGGCCGTTCGCATTCGACTGGGACGGCACGACCGGCTCGATTGAAGATTTTATCGCACTGCAAAAATCCTGGTATGACCCGAAATCCGAAACGCAGTCGAAGGAAGATTTCGACCATGACATCGATGAACAATTCAAGAATGAGCGTCTCTGGCAAGACCGAGAGATGTTTGACGAAAAGACAATCGAAATCGTCAACGAGAATTTTCCATTGACGATTTTAGTCGAAGCCGAAAAATCGAAGGCTTTGCCCGATTATCTGCAAAGGCGATTTGCGCTCGCCATCTGGACGCGCGCCGCGCTTTTGGAAGATTTTGCGCTGGCCGCGCGGATTGCGCCCGAAGTGATAAGACTCGCGCCCGAAACCGAAGAATTGATGAACAAATTTTTGGCCGCGAAAACTTTGGCGGCGAAACGATACGCTTCGCTGTACATGATTTTGAAAAGCGAAAATTTATCGCCGTATATTCCGAGCGGAATGGGAACGGCCGCCGAGAGTTATAAAATGTACGCGTCGCGCTGGTGGTGCGGGCCTTACGACGAAGATTACGACGAGGAAACGGGCGAGGCGGTGCCGCACAAGCCTTCGCCGAGACCGTCTTTTCTGACCAAGCTGCAAAGCGACGCGGCGCAGAGCGAGCTGAAAAAACTGAAGACAATCGGCGACGCGCCAAAATTTCTAGGCGCAAAAGTTCTCGAATGGGCGCGTCTTGCGCCCGCTGACAAACGCGTGCTGGAAAGCCTTTTTATCGTCTATGAAGCTAACGGCTGGGACAAATACGGCTGCGGAAACAATCTGGAATTGCAGCAGCAAATCGGAGATTTAATAAAAAAACGCTATCCGAACAGCAACGAAGCAAAACAAATAATCGAAGTGGAAAGCGCAAGTCAATAAAAAAAGGAAATCTTTTATAGATGCCCTTTTCTTTTTGAATTAATTAGTTGCCGCATAATGAAACGAGAACTCGCCTAGTCATTTTGAGAAAAGGCGTTTCGGGCGTCTTTACAAAATAATTTTTGGGTTTATATGCGACTTTTCTACCCCTTAAAAAAGCTCCCGCCTTTATTAAAGCAAAAATTTCCGGGAATTTTCTGCCTTTTGATACCGCTTTGCCTGCTTGCTTTTATTTCCACGACTTTCGCCCAGTATCGGATTGAAAACTGGTCGACCGAACAAGGCCTGCCTTACAAAACGGTGAGGGCGGTTTTGCAAACCCGCGACGATTACATCTGGGCGGTAACGTCTGACGGTCTGGCGCGTTTTGACGGCGTGAAATTTACCGTTTTCAATACCGCCAACACTCCCGGTTTGGTAACCAATAGTTTGGGCGCTCTGGTTGAAAGCGGTGACGGGAGTCTTTGGATGACGACCGAAAATCGCGGGTTGATTCGCTACCGAAACGGCGTTTTTACAAATTATTCTGCTGCCGACGGTTTACCTTCCGATTCGATATGGTCGCTTCAATACTTTGCGTCCGAAAATTTACTGCGCGTCACGACGACCGAAGGATTTGCCTGTTTTGATAATGAAAAATTTGTTAATTGCGAGCTGCCGCCGTTTTCTCCCGAACAATTTAAGAAGTTAATAATTGATAACACCGGCGCGATTTGGCAGCGATTCGGCGACGAGCTGCGCCCGGCAGACGGCAAAAACACTGAAACGCTTTTCATTCCGAAGTTTTTTTCCAAATCAAAATTTACTTTTTTGTATCGAGACCGGTCAGGAAATTTCTGGCTGGCTTTTGACGATGTCGTCGATGGCTATGTCGTCCGATTTCACGAAGGCAAAGCGGATATTCTTTCTGAAAAAGACGGTTTGCCGGGCGGAATCATCAGCGCCGTTTTTGAAGATTCAAAAGGCAATATCTGGTTTGGAAGCAAAGCCCTGGGCGGATTATCGATTTATAAAAACGGTAAATTCCGGCACTTAACCAAAAATGGCGGGCTTTCGAGCGACGGCTTTACCAATTTCAACGAAGACCGCGAAGGCGGAATCTGGGCGGCGACCGCAGACGGCGGGCTGATGCGTTTCAGCCAGCAAATTATTACTTCATATTCGAGTAATGAAGGGCTTTCGGGCAAAGGGATTTATCCGCTTTACGAAAACCGCGCCGGGACAGTTTGGATCGGAGACTGGGGAAGCGCGAAAGGCCTTAATAAATTTGAAAACGGCCGGCTCGGCACAGTCACCGGCGGCGGACTTTACACTTCACTTTTTGAAGATAGCGACGGCGTTTTGTGGGTCGGCTCATACAATCAAATCGGAAAAATTGAAAATGGAAAATATTCCGCCGAATTTTCTCTGCCTGAAAAAGCAACTTCCGCCATCGCACAGGACGGGAAAGGCATAATGTGGTTTGGTTCCGGCGACGGGTTAAGACGAATGAAGGCTTTTCAAAACGCGCAGATAAAACCACAGAGTTTAATTCCCAATTCCGACCAAACATTTGATTATTTCACCACCAAAAACGGCTTGCCGGCCGATGATATAAAAGTCCTCCACTTTGACCGAAACGGAGTTCTCTGGATTGGCACGACCGGCGGATTGGCAAAACTTGAGAACGAACAAATTACCGCATTTACCGAGAAAGACGGGCTTTCCGGTAATCATATTCGCTCGATTTATGAGGATTCGGGCGGCGTTTTATGGTTTGGAACTTATGATAACGGCCTGACCAGATTAAAAGACGGAAAATTTTCGGCCATACGCGTGCGTGACGGATTGTTTGACCAGGGGGCGTTTCAAATTCTCGAAGACGATTTCGGACGCTTCTGGATTTCGTCAAATCGCGGCATCTATCGGGTTAATAAACAGGAATTGAACGACTTTGCCGACGGAAAAATAAATACGGTTTTAAGCGTTTCTTACGGAATGAAAGACGGTATGCCCGATGCCGAATGCAACGGCGGCGTATCGCCTGCCGGTTTCAAGTCAAAACAAGACGGCCGGCTTTGGTTTCCGACGCAGAAAGGAGTTGTGGTAATAGACCCGAAGACTTTGGCCGTAAACACTCAATCGCCTAATATCGTTATCGAAAATTGTTTGCTTGACCGCAAGGAAACCGCTTGCGACGACATTCGGATTTTGCCCGAAAACGACTCTTTGGAAATTCGCTACACGGGTTTGAGTTTTAATAAATCCGAACAAATCAAGTTCAAATATAAACTCGAAGGCTTGGACGAAAAATGGGTCGATGCCGGAACGCAGCGCACCGCTTATTTTACGCATCTGCCGCCGGGCGAATACGTTTTTAGAATTTCCGCCGCCAATGTCGACGGCGTTTGGAGCGACGGCAAAGCAAGCTTGAAAATCATGGTCAAGCCGCCGTTTTATCGGACGCTCTGGTTTCTGGCGGTATGCTCGGTTTTGGTGTCGGCAATGATTGTACTTGTTTTTAATTTACGCATTAAAAATCTGAAAAAAATGCACGCGGCGCAGGAAGAATTTTCCCGAAAGCTGATTGATTCGCAGGAATCCGAACGTCAGCGCATCGCCTCCGAACTGCACGACGGCCTGGGACAGGATTTGTTAATTATCAAAAATTGGGCGCTGATCGGTTTAAAAAACGGCAAAGATTCAAGCAAACAGCTCGGCGAAATTTCCGAAACTGCTTCGCTGGCGATTGATGAAGTTCGCGAGATTGCCTACAATCTGCGCCCGTTTCATCTGGACGAGCTCGGTTTGACGAAAGCCGTCGAATCGATGCTCGACCGAATTTCCAAATCCTCGACGATTGATTTTGCACGGAAAATTGATTCGATTGACGGATTTTTTCCGAAAGACGCGGAAATAAATTTTTACCGCATCGTTCAGGAATGCGTCAACAATATCGTCAAGCATTCGAAAGCGACAGCCGCAAGCGTGGAAATCGAGCGAACTTTCGACGGAAGCATCCGGCTCTCGATTTGGGACAATGGAAAGGGTTTTGAAACAAACGAGGCAGCGCTGGCGCGCGCCAGACAAAGCGGTTTCGGTCTGGCGGGAATTAACGAGCGAGCGCGAATCTTAGGCGGAAAGCTCGTCATAAACTCCGCGCCGGACGACGGAACGATTGTAAAATTAACATTTGTATGATGACCGAAATAAAAATTCTGATTGTTGACGACCATCCGATTTTTCGCCGAGGCTTGCGACAAGTTATCGAAAATGACCCGCAATTAAAAGTCGTTGACGAAGCCGAAAACGGTCTGACGGCTTTGAGTTTGATTGAAAATCTTAAACCTTTGGTCGTCGTCGCCGACGTTCATATGCCGCAGATGGGCGGGCTCGAGCTGGCGCGAAAAATCAAAGAGAAAAATTTGCAAGTCGCGCTCGTTTTTCTGACGATGCATAAAGACGAAACGATGTTCAATGCGGCGATGGACTTAAACGTCCGGGGTTATGTTCTCAAAGATAATGCGGTTTCCGATATTACCGACTGCATCAAGACGGTCGCTTCGGGAAAACATTACATCACGCCCGCTTTGACCGAATATCTTTTTAACCGGAGCCAAAAAACAGCCGAATTCAAAGCGCAAACCGACGGCTTGAGCTCTCTGACCAAAACCGAACGCCGCGTCCTGAAATTGATTGCCGAAGAAAAAACGAGCAAAAATATCGGCGAACTGCTTTTTATACATCCGCGCACGGTCGATAATCACCGCACCAATATCTGTCAAAAACTGGACATTCACGGCACTAACGCGCTCCTGCGTTTCGCGCTCACGCACAAATCCGAATTGAGCGATTAAACCGGAAAATTATCTCCGAAAAAATTCGAGCTTGAACCTGAAAATGTGTGTTTTCACATAGAAAAATATGTGAAGAACTCTATTCACACGGCGCGCAAACCGCTCTAAACTTAACTCACTGACAAAATGCGCTTTTTTTCAAAGCAATCAAAAACAATTTGTAAAACTGGAGATAATCAACGTATGTCAATTACCGGCAGAAAAAGCATTGAAAATTTTTGTGTAAGTTTAGGAATAATTATAGTTTTTGTCATCGCTTCGGTGCTGACGGCGGCGGCCCAGAGCGAAAATAGTAATCCTTCGACGAAAGGAGCGGATTTTATTGAAGTCGTCGCCAAAGTTCTTTCGATTGAACCGATTAAAGGCGATGTTTCCGTCCGTCTCGAATTCGAACCGAACGGAAGTTACGTCAAAGAAGACGGAACGCTGGCGCGAAACGTCAAGTTTGACATCAACAGTTCAAACGGAAAACAGGAAATCAGTTTTGAAAAAGGCAAACGAATGACTCCGACCGAAGCCATTTTGAATATGTATGACGGCTCGGTGACGGATTATCCGTTTGACAAGCACAAAGCGGAATTAATTTTCTGGTTTACCACCAAACCCGACAAACCCGCCGACAAGCCGAAAACGACGGGAGAAAATCCGGCGGCCGAGCCAAAGCCGGAAACAAAAACCGAATCGACAATCGAGGAAACGGAAGCAGAAGTGCCTTTTACGTTGGACTTTACGCCGACGCTGGCGGGCTACACGATCGAAACCGCGAAAAGCAAAGACAGCGATGAAAGTTATGTGGATGTTGAAATGACCGTCGCGCGTTCTTCGATGGTCAAATTCTTTGCCGTTTTCGTGATGATTGTGATGTGGGCGGTATCTTTAGCCGTTTTATTTCTGACTTTAAGCATCGTCGTGCGCGGGCGCAAGGTCGAAATCGCGATGTTTTCGTTTATCGCCACATTGATTTTTTCGTTCGTGGCCGTGCGTAATACGCAGCCGGCCGTTCCGCCAATCGGAACATTCAGCGATTACAGCTCTTTTTTCTGGGCGGAAGTAATTCTCGCGCTGAGTTTGCTGACCATTATTTTTACGTGGCTGCTCAGACCGGCGGCAAAGTAAAATTCGTTATTTTTGACGACAATTTAGGAGAAAAACAATGACAAGCAAGTTGATGACGGCTTTATTTTTTGCGGTGATTTTGATAATTCCGCAGATTGCTTCGGCGCAAACCGAAGCCGAATGGACGCTGATGTTTTATATGGATGCGGATAATAACCTCGAAGCTCCGCAAATGAAGGATTTAGAGGAGATGATGGCGGTCGGCAGCTCGGCGAGCGTCAATCTTGTCGTTCTCTCCGACCGCAGTTTAACGGGCGATGACGTGCGCGGTTATACGAATCGCGCGGTCGGCGGCGTGAAAAACTGGACGACGGCCAAATTTATGGTTATCGAGAAAGGCAAATTGCGCGAACTCGCCGATTGGGGCGAAGTCAATATGGGCGACGCGGCGACGCTGAAAAAATTTCTGCAAACCGCGACCGCGCAATTTCCCGCCAAACATTTCGGCCTGATTTTCGGCGACCACGGCGAGGGCTGGGTCGGCATCGTCGGCGACGAGAGCGCCGACGGCGACCATCTCGACACGACCGAATTACCGCCGGTTTTCAAAGAAGCGACGGCGCAGATGGGGAAATTTGATTTAATCGGCTTTGATGCCTGTCTGATGGGAAATTTTGAAGTGGCAAAAACACTCGCGCCGTTTGGAAAAACGATGGTTGCCTCGGAAGAACTCGAACCGGGCAACGGCTGGAATTACACGCCGCTTTTGACGGCTCTAACCAAAAACGCCCAGATGGACGGCGTTGCGCTCGGAAAAACCGCGGTTGATACCTACCGCGCTTATTATCTCGGTAAAGACCAGGGAAATCGCGATAAAAGCGTAACGCTCGGCGTGATTGATTTGCAAAAAATTCCCGCGCTCGAAACGGCGGTCAGCAATCTCGGCGTTCGCAATCAATCGTTTATGAAATCGGGCGGGCGAAATAATTGGATAAAAACTTCGCGGGCGCGAAGCGAGACGGAAGAATTCGGCCAAAGCGATGAAGAGGAAGGCGGCTCGCATTTTTACGACGTCATTGATTACGCCGAAAATCTCAAGCTCGAACAGCCCGACGCGGAAACCGTCAAAGCGGCCGACGCGGCCATCGCAGCGGTCAAATCCGCCGTCGTTTATAAAGTCAGCGGCGCGGCGCATCCGCGTTCGAGCGGTCTTTCGATTTATTTTCCGCCCGACAAGGAAAATCTTCTCGGCGGCGAATATCAGTTAACGCCGTTTTCCATATCCGGCAAGTGGCTTCCCTTTCTGGGAGATTACACGGGCGCGAAGCTCGCCGATACGCGCGCGCCGAAAATCGAAAATGTCACAACCACCGATGATGACGTCGCCGCAAACGATGTTCCGGTCATAACGGCGCAGGTCAAGGACGACGACGTCGAAGAAACAACGTTTGTGCTGGCCGAATCGCACGACAATGAGCAAATCATTATCGGCGCGATTCCCGCCGAACCGGACGAAAAAGGCGTTTTGCAGGAAAAATGGGACGGCAGCTGGTTTTCGCTCGGCGACGGCAAAAAGGAATTGATTTGCCCGATTACGAGTTTTGAGGAACTCGAAGACGAGCAGGACACTTTCTATGTCGAAGTTCCGGCGCAAGTTCGGTTCAAAGGCACAAAAGAATGGCGCGACGTAACGCTTTATTTTTATCTCGATTTTAACGGTGAAGACGTTGCCGGTGAATTCGTTTATGCCTTTTCATTCAAAGGAAATCAGCCGCGTGAAGTCGAAATCGAAGCGGGCGACTCGATTCGCCCCGTATATCTTTCGATTGATAAAAACGGCGATTCTTCGCTGATTGCTTCGGATGACGAAAACGACATTTTAAATGTTACCGAAGACGATAATATCACCGTCGGGCGCACCGATGTCGATGCCGGAAAATATCTCATCGGTTTTACGGCCACCGATTACGCCGGGAATACAAGCGAAGAATTCACGGAAGTGACGATTGAATAATTTGGATGAAAATGGAAATTAACCGCGAAGTTGCTATTAGCCTCGCGGTTAATTTCCAAAGGTCTCGGATTTTATGAATCTGCTCATTGTTGAAGACAATCCGAAAATGCGGCTGATGATAAAATCGATCGTCGCCGATTTAGCCGACCGGATTGACGAATGCGAGGACGGCGGCGAAGCCTTCGCTCTTTATTCAGAAAATCGTCCTGATTGGGTTTTGATGGATATTCACCTCAAAGAAACAAGCGGAATTGACGCCACCAAACAAATTACTTCAATCTTTCACGAAGCAAAAATTGTTATCGTCACCAATTACGACGACGCGCATTTTCGACAATCGGCTCGCGAGGCGGGCGCGTTCGATTATGTTTTGAAGGAAAATCTGCTCGATGTTCGGCGGATTCTGCAAGAGATTTAAGATGCGGCTTGTATATTTACCAAAATATACAAGCCGCGTTCGCCGCAGCAAATTCGTGCCGCAAATAAATGAATAAAAATTGATAGTTGCTAGTTGATAGTGGAAAACAAACTATCAGTTATCAATTATCCACTTTCCACTATTTTATAAGGTTTTGAATTTCCTTAAACTGCTCGTGGCGCGAATCGCGCATTAATTCAAAAAGCGCCATCTCGACCGATGAAGACACGACGCCGCTCATGCGCATTTTGCGAAGAGCGGCTTTTTTATCGTGACCGAACCGCGAGCTGACGCAGTCTTCGAGAAGATGGACTTCGTAACCCGAATTCAGAAGGTCGTGCGCGGTTTGATTGACGCAGACGTGCGCCTCAATACCGCACAAAAGAATTTGGCGCGCGCCGCAATTTTCGAGTTTTTCCACAAAAGCTTTCGCGCCGCACGAGCTGAACGCCGTTTTTTCGACGAATTCAAAATCCGGCGGCAAGCTGAATAAAAGCTCTTCGGCGGTTCTCCCCAAGCCTTTTGGATACTGCTCGGTGATGATTACGGGTAAATCGAGAATTTGAAACCCGCGAATCAACATCGAGATGCGCGAAGCGATTTGCTCGAACTCGTTTATCGAATGCCGGAACGCTTCCTGCATATCAATCACGACGAGCGCGGTTTTGTCTTTGTCTAAAAGGTTCATAATAACTGATAGTTGATAGTTGATAATCGATAGTTGATAGTTTGTTTTTCACTATCAGTCATCGATTATCAACTATCAATTTCTCCAAATTAATCTCGGTTGAAAGCCGGACGTCGGCCTTCAAATATTTTTCGATATATTTTAACGTGTCTTCATTTTCGCTCGCCTCGTTGGCGGCGACGCAATCGCCGGGAACAAGCAAATTAAAATCGCGCATATAAGCGTCGTTGGCCGTGTATAAAACGCAAATATTGGTTGCAATGCCGGTAATAATTAATGTTCGGCATCCGAGATAATCGAGCAAAATATCCAGCGTCGTCGAATAAAAACCGGAATGTTTCGGCTTTAAAACGAAATAATCGTCTTCGTCCGGTTGCAGTATTTCGGCAATCTCCGCGCCTCTGTTTGATTTATCGAGCGCGTGTTCGAGCAATTTTTTGAAATCCGACTGCCACCTGCCGAAATTATCATTGACGTAGACGCACGGTATTTTGTGCGCTTTGGCTTTATTTTTCAAATCGGCGATTTTCCGCGCCATCGGCAGCGCGTATTTGAAGATTTTCTCGGCGTCTTCAAATTCAAAATCGCTGATAATATCAATCAAAAGCAGCACGACCGGCGAGTTGTCGGGTACGCTGCCGTGTAAATCCTCATTTCTCGACATATTCTTTTGCTTCTTTTTTTGCCCGGGCGTGTGCCTGCTCGTTTATTTTCTCCTTGTTTTTCTTTTCGAGATTGTATTGACGAAAAAAAATGTATGTCGCCACCGTCGACAAGATTAAAATCAAAATCATCATCGCGGTTATAAAAATCATCTCGGCAGTCTCCGAATTGCTCATAATTTTAAGTTATCAAAGACCGTCTGAAGAAACAATTAGGCTTGAATTTGACTAAGCGCGATTTACAAACTTTAATAAAATCTATGAGCCAAACAGAATCCGCCAATTTTGAATCCGTTTTAAGCGAATCGAGAGTTTTTCCGCCGCCCGCCGAATTTAGCGAGCAGGCGCATATCAAAAGCTTTGAAGAATACGAGCGAATCTACGCCGAAGCCGAGAAAGACACTGAAGGGTTCTGGGCGAGCGCGGCGGAAAATCTCCACTGGTTTCAAAAATGGGAGCGCGTTCTGGAATGGAACGAGCCGCACGCGAAATGGTTTGTCGGCGGAAAAATAAACGTGTCCTACAACTGTCTCGACCGCCATCTGGAAACGTGGCGGCGCAATAAAGCCGCGATAATCTGGGAAGGCGAGCCCGGCGAAATCAGGACTTTGACTTACCGACAGCTTCATTCGGAAGTGTGCAAATTCGCCAACGTGTTGAAAAAGCTCGGCGTCGAAACGGGCGACCGCGTCGCGCTTTATATGCCGCTCGTGCCCGAGCTCTCGATTGCGATGCTCGCCTGCGCCCGAATCGGCGCAACGCACACCGTGATTTTTGGCGGATTTTCGGCCGAAGCGATTCGCGACCGGGTCAACGACGGCGAATGTAAATTAATCGTGACGGCCGACGGAGGTTTCCGGCGCGGCGGTGAGATTCGTTTGAAAGATACGGTCGACAAAGCGGTCGCGGGCACGCCTTCGGTCAAAAACGTCGTCGTTTTTCGGCGCACCGGCTCAGAAATCGAAATGAAGGAAAATTTTGATTTCTGGTGGCACGATTTGATGAAAGACGCTTCCGCCGTATGTCCCGCCGAAGAATTGGATTCCGAGCACCCGCTTTATATTCTTTACACATCGGGCACGACCGGCAAGCCGAAAGGAATTTTGCACACGACGGGCGGATATCTGACGCAGGTCGCGCTGACGACGAAATGGGTTTTTGATTTGAAGGACGAAGACGTTTACTGGTGCACCGCCGATGTCGGCTGGGTGACGGGACATTCTTACGTCGTCTACGGCCCGATGGCGAACGGCGCGACCGTTTTGATGTATGAAGGCGCGCCCCAATTTCC
>DASWRI010000029.1:0-19477 GCA_036403235.1 Pyrinomonadaceae bacterium
TAAGCCGGTCGCCGCCGATTATGACGGCGACGGACGAGCCGACATCGCCGTATTTCGTCCGTCGAGCGGCGTCTGGTATCAACTTCGTTCGACAAACGGATTTTCAGCGCAGCAATTCGGCGTTTCGACCGACGTTCCGACGCCTAATGCATTTGTTCCTTAGACATTTTTTCCACAAAGAACACCGAAGAGCACAAGAGATTTTAAATAAATTTCTCTGTGCTCGCTGTGTTCATTCATAAGCAATAACGCCGATTTTCGGGCAGATATCATTTAAAACACATTGCGAACATTTCGGCTTGCGCGCCTGACAAATTTTTCGGCCGTGCGAGATGAGCCAGTGCGGAAACATTATCCAGTCTTTTTGCGGGACAAGCGCGCTTAAATCCTGTTCAATTTTTTCGGGATTTTCATTTTCGGTCAAGCCTAATCTTTGCGAAAGTCTGCCGACGTGCGTATCGACGACGACGCCCGAAGCGATGCCGAAGGCGTTTCCCAAAACTACGTTAGCGGTTTTTCTTGCTACGCCGTTTAAGATTAAAAGCTCTTCCATCGTGCTTGGAATCTCGCCGTCGTAAAGCTCTATAATTTTTTGACACGCGCCCTGTATATTCTTCGCTTTGTTGCGGAAAAAGCCGGTCGAATGAATGTCTCGCTCGAGCTCTTCCTGAAGAACGTCGAGATAGTCTTTCGGCGCGCGGTATTTGCGAAAAAGATTGGCGGTGACGATGTTAACGCGCTCGTCGGTGCACTGCGCCGAAAGAATCGTGGCGACGAGAAGCTCGAAAGCGTTCGTATGATTCAAGGCGCAGTGCGCGTCCGGATATTCTTTTTTTAATCTTTTAATAATCTCTGCGGCGTGCGCTTTTTTGTCGGAAATCATTTCCGAAAAGGTTAAAAAAGAAATGCGGAAAATGCAAATCCGGAGAGGTTTAGGTAGAATTGAATTGTCAAAAGGCACTCGGCATTCAGCGGTCGGCGGTCAGCGTAAAAGCGGATTTCAACCGATTACTGATTACTGATTACCGACTACTTAAAATGAAAGTTCCTTTACTCGATTTATCCGAACAGAATCAACTTTTACGTCCTGAAATCGAAGCCGCGCTCGGCCGCGTTCTGGACACGAACGGTTTTATCCTCGGCGGCGAAGTCGCGGCGCTCGAAAAAGAATTGGCCGAATACTGCGGCGTCAATCACGCCATCGGATGCGCCTCGGGGTCGGACGCGCTTCTGCTTGCTTTGATGGCGCTCGACGTCGGCGCGGGCGACGAAGTTATCACGACGCCGTACAGCTTTTTTGCGACCGTTTCGGCGGTCACGCGTCTCGGCGCGAAGCCCGTCTTTGTCGATATCGACCCGAAAACTTATAATCTCGACATTTCGCAGATTGAAGCGAAAATTACCGAACGGACAAAGGCGATTCAGCCCGTCCACCTCTACGGCCAATGCGCCGATATGGACGATTTGCGCGCGGTGAGCGAAAAATACGGCGTGCCGCTCGTCGAAGACGCGGCGCAGGCCATCGGCGCGGAAGACGCCGGGCGGCGCGCGGGCGCGATGTCGGAAATCGGCTGTTTCAGCTTTTATCCTTCGAAAAATCTGGGCGGAATGGGCGACGGCGGTTTTATGACGACCGACTCGGACGAGCTGGCGCACAAACTTCTCGCGCTTCGCTCTCACGGTTCGTTCGAGCGTTATTATCACAAATGGGTCGGTTTGAACTCGCGTCTCGACGGTTTTCAGGGCGCAGTTCTAAGAGTAAAGCTTCCGCATCTCGACGCGTGGTCTGATAAGCGCAAACAAAACGCGGATTTTTACCGCGAGCTTTTTACAGACGCCGGGCTTACAGAGCAAATCGTTCTGCCGTTCGAACGCGAAAACGTGCGTCATATTTACAATCAATTTGTCATACGCGCTCCCGAGCGGCGCGACGAGCTGAAACGTTTTCTCGCCGAAAACGAAATCGGGACGGACGTTTATTATCCGGTCTCGCTGCATCTGCAGGAATGTTTCGAATATCTCGGCTATCAGAAAGGCGATTTCCCCGAATCGGAGAAGGCTTCGCTCGAAACGCTCGCGCTGCCGATTTATCCCGAACTGAAACCCGAGCAGCAGGAATACGTCGTCAAAAAAATTGCGGAATTTCTTCGGTAATTTATGGAGTTGACCGGGTTGCCGGAAGTTACAGAGTTGGAGGAAGTTTTTAACTCTGCGTCTCGGCAGCTCCGTCAACTTTCTCCGACTTTCTGTAACTATCTGCAACTTTAGATTTGCCGTTTTCAGTAATAAAGTCTAAAAATAAATAAACACTCAAAAAATGACGACTGAAGCTGAACAGAATATAAAGGACGAAACACAAATCGCCGTTTTCGATGCGCGCAAAACGCCGGTTCGGATTGCTCTCGTCGCCTGCGTCGCGGTCGCGATTGCTTTTGGCTGGTTTTCGATTCGATGGCAACTGGGAAATATGCTTGCGTCTTTGACTCTGCCCACCGACCCGAACGCAAAGGAAGTTTCAAAAGTTGCGACGAATCTTTCGCCGAACGACCCAATGACGAATTGGTTTGCGGCGAGCGTCGAATCGGAAGATTTCGCGCAGGGAAATCAGGAAAACGCGCTCGTCGGTTTTCAGCGAACCGTGCGGCTCGCGCCGTTCGATTTTAACTGGTGGATTCAGCTCGGTCGCGCCTACGAAAACGCGGGCGATATGCAGAAGGCGGAAAACGCGCTCGTCGAAGCCGTCAGACTCGCTCCGAACTACACGATGCCGCACTGGCATCTCGGAAATTTTTACGTTCGACAGGGAAGAGAAACGGAAGCCTTCGCCGAATTGCAAAAAGTTGCCGAAAACAATGCGGTTTATCGCGAACAGGTTTTTTCGATTGCGTGGGATTATTACGAAAAAGACACCGCCAAGCTCGAACAGATTGCGGGAAATTCGCCTGCTGTCCGGGCGAGTCTGGCGAAGTTTTACGCCGCCCGCGAAAGCGCCGACAACAGTCTGCGCGTCTGGAATTTGCTTTCTCCCGAAGAAAAGGAAACTCATCTGGACGTCGCCAAATTAATCGCGCAGGCGCTTTACGACAAGCGTTTTTATCGCGCGGCGGTTCATTTCGTCAGACAAATCGGAATCGAGTTCAACGCGCAAATGGAAACGATTGAAAACGCCGGATTCGAAAGCTTAATCAGCGACGAGACGACGCCGGTTTATTTCAGCTGGCGCGTTTTGCCGGTCGAGAAAATCGAGGTTAAAACCGACCCGAACGAGAAGCACGAAGGAAGTCGCAGTCTGCGCATCTTGTTTACCGGTTATTCGGGCACCGAGCTGAATAATATCTACCAGATTGTCGCCGTCAATTCTTCGACGCGCTATCGCCTGAGCTACTGGGTGAAAACGGAAAATCTGAAAAGCGCCGGGACGCCGACTTTTGAAATCATCAACAGCAACGACGATAAAATAATCGCGACGGGCAAAGCTTTGCCCTCGGAAACGAACGACTGGCAGCTAATGCAAATCGATTTTACGTCGCCGGAAAACGCCGAGGCCGTAACGATTCGGACGGCGCGCACCTTTTGCGGAAACGCCTGCCCGATTGTCGGCACGATTTGGCTGGACGATTTTAAGTTAGAGAAGATTAAGTAAGGGATTAGCAAAAAATCTAAAACCTAATCTCTAAAATCAAATGACGACTGATATAAAAACAACTCTGCCGAGCCGGATTTTATTTTTTCTGCTGTGCGCGACGCTCGTTTTTTCGACGCTCGCCTACGGCACCGTGCATCAGCCGATCATCTCGCTTTTTTATTTAATCGGCGTGCTAACGGTGATTTTGTGGGCGCTTGATTCTTTCCGAACCGGAGTTTTGCGGTTTAATAAAAATCTCATCCAGATTCCGCTTGCGGCGGCCGTCATTTACGGTTTTATTCAAATTATTCCGTTTGGAAGCCTCGCCGAAATCGGAGGACTTTCCGGCATCGCGCGGACGATTTCGCTCGAGCCTTTCTGGACGAAAATGTTTGCGCTCCATTTTTTCGTTTTTTTGATTTTTCTGGCCGCGCTGCTCGTCTATACGGACAGCGCCAAACGTCTGCGGAGAATAGTCTGGCTGATTACGATTTTCGGATTCGTCTACGCATTTTTCGCCATTCTGCAATACGTTTTGAGTCCCGACAAAATCTACGGAATTTACGAGCTGAAATACGCCAAGCCGTTCGGTTCTTTCGTCAATCGGCACAATTTTGCCGCTTATATGGAGATGACGATGGCCGTCCCGCTCGGTTTGATGTTTGCGGGCGCGGTGCCGCGCGACAAACGGCTTCTGGTTGTGACGGCCATCGCTTTGATGGGCGTCGCGCTGATTCTGAGCGGCTCGCGCGGCGGGCTGGTGGCATTCCTGGCGGAAATTTTCTTTATGCTGATTTTGACGACCGAAACAAAAAGCTACGGCCAGCTCGTCGTCAAAGTCGGTCTCGCCGTTCTGCTGCTCGCAACGATTATTGCCGGCTCGATTCTTATCGGCGGCGAATCATCCCTGACGCGCATCGCCGAAACTGCCGCCTCAAACGACATTACGACGAATCGAACGCATATCTGGAATATAACTTTAAGCGTGATAAGAACTTACCCGCTTTTCGGGACGGGCCTCGGCGGCTTTAGCTCGGCTTACACTAACTTCGACACCTTAAACGGGATGGAACGTGTCGAGCAGGCGCACAACGATTATCTGCAAATTCTCTCCGATGCCGGTTTGGTCGGATTAATCATCGCCGCATTTTTTGTTTTTCAGCTGTTCCGAAACGGCCTGAAAAACGCGAAAACAGTTAATCTGTTCCGGCGCGGTGTCGCCGTCGGCGCGCTCGCCGGCTGTTTTGCGATATTGATTCACAGTCTTTTCGATTTTGTTCTCCACACGAGCGCCGTCGCTTATCTGTTTGTGACTCTGGTCGCGCTGACCGTCGTCAGCGGCAATAAGTTTATCGACGACAGCGACGACGGCTCAAAGCGACGCCACCGGAAAAGCCGTTCGGCGAGCGTGACGCCGATTGAAGCAAAACGCAGAAGATAAATAAATTAAAATTTTAAAAGGAGTCTTAAAATGGAACAAAACAGTGACGTTTCACCGATGGAGGTTTTTTCGACCATCAATTCATTTCATCGCTCGGCGGCGCTCAAAGCTGGAATCGAGCTCGGCGTTTTTACAAAAATCGCCGAGGGAAGCAAAACCGCAAAAGCGATTGCCGAAGCGTGCGAAGCGGCCGAGCGCGGAGTCAGAATTTTGTGCGACAGCCTCGCGGTTATCGGATTTTTGACAAAAACAGGCGACGAATACGATTTGCGCGAAGACGCCGCCGTTTTTCTAAATCGAAATTCGCCCGCATATATGGGAACTGCGGTTGATTTTCTGATGTCGCCGATGTTGATGGACGGATTTGTGAGTTTGACCGATGCCGTCAGACAAGGCGGAACGGCTATTCCGGACGAAGGTTCGGTTGCGCCGGAAAATCCCGTCTGGGTAAAATTTGCGCGCTCGATGATGCCGATGATGATGCCCGCGGCCGAGCAGATGGCGGAAAATCTCCCTTTCGAACGAGACAAACAAATAAAAGTTCTCGACATTGCCGCCGGCCACGGAATTTTCGGAATAAAAATGGCGCAGCGTTTTCCGAATGCGGAAATTTACGCGCTCGACTGGAAAAATGTTTTGGAAGTGGCAAAAGAGAATGCGGAAAAATTTGGCGTTTCGGAACGGTACCGAACGATTGAAGGCAGCGCTTTCGACGCTGATTTCGGAGCGGATTACGACGTCGTTCTGCTGACGAATTTTCTGCATCACTTCGACGCGCCGACCAACGAAAAACTTTTGCGAAAGATTTACGACAGCCTCGACGGAGACGGAAAAGTTCTGACGCTCGAATTCGTGCCGAACGACGACCGTATCTCGCCGCCCGGCGAAGCTTTATTCAGCCTGATAATGCTCAGCAGCACGCCGAGCGGCGACGCTTACACGTTCGCCGAGCTAAAACAAATGTTTCAAAACGCCGGATTTTCCGCGAGCGAGCACCACCCGCTTTCGCCGTCGCCGCAGCATTTGATTATTTCGACGAAATAAAAGGAAATTCACTACAGAGAGCACAGAGGGCACAGAGAAAATTAAAAATCTCTGTGCCCTCTATGCTGTAAACGTTTTTAATCTAAACGACTGTTTCGTTTGTTTCCGCCTGAATTTCTTTTCTGCGCGGATTAAACAAAGCGAAGAAATACCAGATGATTCCGTGTGAGACGTAGAGGCCGGCGAGAATCAAAATTATGTATTGCGAGTAGAGCCAAATCAGCATTCCGATGGCGCCGATAAGTAGAATGTAATAAATGCTCTGCCGGCCCGTCCCGGCGGTTTTAAAGCTCGTGTAGCGAATCGTGCTGACCATCAAAAGACCGAGAACGCCTATCAAAATGATTATAAAAATGCAGTAAAAACGCGCCAGATTTTCGCCTTGAGCCGAAAGCGGCAGCGGCGAGAAATGAACAATCGCGGCGAGCAGCCCGGCGGCGGGCGGAATCGGCAGACCGACAAAATTCTTTTTATCGACCTTGGTCGAGCCTTCAATCAAAACGCGCGGGCGAGTCGCCTGCAGGTTAAAGCGCGCCAGCCGAAACGCGCCGCACATCAGATACATAAAAAGCACGAAGACGCCGATGCCGTGCGGCGAGCTTTTTTCGTCGAACGTCGCGCCGACGGCCCAGCTGTACATCAAAACGGTCGGCGCGATGCCGAAAGTCAGGACGTCGGCCAGAGAATCGAGCTGGACGCCGATTTCGGTCGCCGTCTTCGTCATTCGTGCAAGCCGCCCATCGAGCGTGTCAAAAATAATCGCGAGACCGATGGCGACGGCCGCGTAATTAAAATAACCGCCGGCCATCTCGGCGCTTGAATGAACGAGCTGAAAGCCGCGCACGGACCACAAAACCGCCAGAAAACCCATCGCGATATTGGCCGCCGTAAAAGACGTCGGAATCAAATAAAGACCTTTTTTCAAGCCTTTATGAACCGGTTTGTTTTCTTCATCCTGCATATTGTTCGGCAGCTATCTGCTGCGCGCCCGGCTCGGTCGCGTAATTGTTCAGCCGCGCGATAATCGTTTCGCCGCCGACGACGCGGTCGCCGATTTTGACCAGAATCTCGACTTCCTGCGGCATCAGCAAATCGGTGCGCGAGCTGAATTTTATAAGTCCGAATTTTTCGCCTAAATCAAGATTATCGCCTGCTTTCGACCAGCAGACAATCCGGCGCGCGATGATTCCGGCAATCTGCGTGCAGACGACGGTCATTTTTTCGCCTTCAATCGTCATCGCGTTGCGCTCGTTGACGAGGCTCGCGTCGTTGCGCGTCGCCGGAACTTTTTTGCCGCGCAGGTAATCTACTTTCGTGACTTTTCCCTTTATCGGCGCGCGGTTGATGTGAACGTCGACCGGCGAGAGAAAAACGCTGACGAGCTTTCCGCTTTCCGTCTCGTCGATTCGCGTCACGCGCCCGTCGGCGGCCGAAACGATGATGTCGTCTTCGGTCGGAGATGTCCGCTGCGGGTCGCGGAAAAAGTAAATCATAAAAAGCGCGACCGCGAAAAAAAGCGCGGCGAAAATCCACGAAGCGAGAAACCATTCGCTCGCGACGGCAAACGCGCCCGCAATCAAAAGCGGCGTGATGATAAACGGAAGTCCTTCTTTAACCATAAAAAAGTTGTCAGATATCAGATGTCAGATGTTAGCAAAAACCAGCATCCAACATCCAACATCTGACAACTGCACATATTTTACGTCAGTTTGAGAAATAAAAAAAGCCCGATGCCGGAAACATCGGGCGCAAAGGAGGATTGTATGAGAGAAGAACTAACTTCTGATTGGATTATCTTTGGCGTAGCTGTAAGCGCACCAGGCCGCGATAAGATGGACGACCCATCCTAAAAATCCGGCTGAGCCAATCCACGAAACACCTGTCAGGATGAGCCAGAGCACACCGATTAAAATTCTACCGTTATAAATTTGTCCGACGCCCGGAATTAAAAGACTTAATATACCTGCAATCCAAGGTTCACGCATTTTGTAAATAACCTCCAAAATTTTAATACGCGGGACGCGAAAGTTTTGTTCCGAAATTTTTTTAAGGCTTTTCCACCTTTTTTACCTCGATGATTTTTCCGCGAAAGATGCGCAGGGCTTTTTTGACCAAAGGATGCGCGTGGACGTAGTTCCACATTTCCTCTTCGGTCGGGTCGTCGGAAAGCTCGGGAAGCGGCGCGTCAGCATCATCGTCGTCGAATTCGGGCGGAACGAAAATCGGTTTATCTTTGGCGCGCGCGACCGCCGTACCGTTGCTGTTTGAAGTCTGCATCGTCGCGCCGACGTCGCTCGTTTGATTCGTTCCGAGCACGAATTCGACGATTTTCGAAGCGTTTTCAATCGGAAACAGATTGTCGCCCAAGAATTGCAATTTTCTTTCGTAATCGTCGTCGAGCCATTTGTCCTCGACGTGTTCGAGCTCTTCGGAAGAAATCGGCGGAAGCTTGACGGGCATCGAGGCGATAAAATCCGCCAAATCCAAAGTGCCGGTTTCGAAAGGCGGAAGTTCCTCTACCGGAGGTTCTTCGGCTTTTATTTCGAATTCAATTTGGGGCGATTGAATTTCCTCAATTTCCGGCAGCGGTTCAAGTTTCGTCTGAGTTTCGTCGCTCGCCCGTAATTCCGCGTTCTGCGTTTCGCGCTCCGCATTTGATTGTTCCGCAATCGATTGTTTTGACGTCGGAAAGGGAACTTCTTCGAGCGGAAAATCAGGAACTAAAGTTTTTTTTTCAGCAGCGGGCGCAGCGAAACCGGATGAATTCGGGGCTTTTAAAATTTCCTCGTTATTTTCCGCGCCAATTGGCAGATTGCCGTTTGCGAGCGCGTTTTCGAGTTTTGCAAGGCGTTCGAGAATTTTTTCAATCGGCGCGACGCGGCGCATTTCAATCAGCTTAACCAGACCTATTTCCAGAACGTAGCGCGGCTGCGTCGCTTCGCGCAGCTTGGTTTCGGTTTCGGAGAGCGAATTAAAAAATCTGATTAAATCGCTTTCCGAAAACGGCGCGGCGTTTTCCGCCAAATCCTTTTCGGTCAAAACGGCTGTGTCGAGCAGATTTTCCGCTTCGCCCGCCATTTTGAAAATCAGCAAATCGCGAAAAAACGAAAGCAAATCGCGGCAGAAATTGCGCAAGTCCTGACCGCGGCTGATAAGGTCGTCAACCACTTTCAATGCTTCCGAAGGCGTGTTTTCGGCAATCGCCCGCGCCGTCCGGGTTAAGATTTCCGCGCCCGCGATGCCGAGCGCGAGCGTCACGTCGGCGGCTTCGATTCGCTCGCCGGAAAAGCTTATCACCTGGTCGAAATTCGATTGCGCGTCGCGCATCGAGCCTTCGCCCGAACGCGCGATTTCCTTGAGCGCCTCATCGGAAATCTGAATTTTTTCCGCTTCGGCAATCAATTTTAAGCGCTCGAAAATTTTCTGTACGGGAATCGTCCGAAACTCGAATTCCTGCGTTCTCGAAAGAATCGTGTCGGGAACTTTGTGGAGCTCGGTCGTCGCCATGATAAAAACGACGTTCGGCGGCGGCTCTTCGAGCGTTTTCAAAAGCGCGTTGAACGAAGAGTTCGAAAGCATATGAACTTCGTCGATGATAAAAACTTTGTAGCGGTCGCGCGCCGGGGCGATGTTTATGCTTTCGAGAATTATCTCGCGGATATCGTCGACGCCGGTATGCGAAGCGGCGTCGAATTCGAAAACGTCAATCGAGCGGCTTTCCGAGATTTCGAGGCATGAAGCGCACGCCATCGGGTCGGCGGGCGAGCACGGCGTCGGGTTCGGTTTATCGGTTTTATGACAATTTAAGGCTTTGGCTAAAAGCCGCGCCGTCGTCGTTTTGCCGACGCCGCGCGCGCCCGAAAAAAGATACGCGTGATGCAGCCGGTCGTGCTCGACGGCGTTGCGCAGCGTGCGCGTAATCGCTTCCTGTCCGGTAACTTCTTCGAATGTTTGCGGCCGCCATTTGCGGGCGATGACCTGATATGACATAAAAGCTTTGTTTTTATTACAGTTACGGGGTGTTGCAACGCGTTATTTGCAAATAGAATCTGTCAAACTTTTCACTGTATATCACTAATAATAGCACGTAGCAGATACATTTTCAGATACACCGTATTGAAAATGCAACCTCGATTTGCCAGAGTCCGAGCTACAATAAAATTATCTTGCAAATTAATCTTATCGCCGCTATAATTCACTCGTTTCAAAAGGCTCTTTTCTCCATTTTTGTTAAAAATCCATTTTCCCAAAATATCGTTTCAATTTGAAAGGAAAACTATGTCCGGTAAATTAAAATTGCTTTGTCATTTCTATGCAATATTTGCGCTGCTTATTTCCTGCGGCGTCTCGATTTCCGCGCAAACCGCCGCATTCACATATCAAGGACGCTTTACCGATTTAACCGTCTCGCAGCCGACCAATGGCACTTATACGATGAAGTTCAGGCTTTATGACGCGCTTGAAAACGGCAATCAAGTCGGCAGCGAGCAAACGTTCCGACGTCTGTCCGGCCGAACGTGTAAAATTAGCGACGTAACGATTGAGGTCGAATTTAAGTTTAGGATTATATAAAGGCGATTTCAGATTTTAATAGTGAAGAAAAAATGCCCGCGCATTCGTTTTGCCGGGCTTTTGCTTTGCTCATTTTAGGTTCGCGACCGGCAATCGAAGATTTAATCAAGCGAAAACATGTCGGCCGAAAATTCGTTTACTAAAAAATCTAAAAAGCGTATAATCGGCGCATAATATTTCATCCGTGTCCTCACCGACAAATTAATTTAATAGGGAATCTTTATGACTCAATTTATCAAAGCTTTTCACTTGAAAATGTTTTCGATAGCAATTCTCTTTATTTTCGGCACGTTTTTTTATAGCGCGGCTTTCGGTGCGGGCGAAATTGACCAGTCATTTAATGCCTATCTCGGCGACGTGCCGCGCGGAGTCATCAGTAAAACGCTAATTCAGCCGGACGGAAAAATCATTATTGCGGGTGAGTTTAAGCTCGTCGACGGCGTCGCGAAACCGAACCTCGTCCGGCTCAATCCTGACGGAACGCTTGATACGACTTTTAATCCGCCGGTAATTTACTCGAGCGGCGCGGGCTATCCGATACAGGCCATTGCTTTGCAGACGGACGGAAAAATCGTGATTTCCGGTCAATTTACAAATCCGCGAAGCGCCGTCGCCCGCCTTAACGCGGACGGCACGCCCGATACGGCTTTTAATTCGAGCCCGGCATTTAATAATTTCTGGTACGGCGGCGATTTGAAAATCGGGCCCGACGGAAAAATTATCGTTTCCGTGCTTAAACTGTTCACTTCCAGCGCAAGAAATTACCTGATGAGCCTGAACCCGGACGGCACTCTGAACGCGGAAACGGAAATTGATGTCGGGAAAATTAATGTCCAGACCGACGGGAAAATAATTTTAACCAACAGCAGCGGAATCCTTTACCGTTTGAATCCGGATATGTCCGCCGACAATTCGTTTGCGACCGTTTCTCCGAACAATACAGTCGATGAAATTATTCTTCAGCCGGACGGCAAAATCATAATCGGCGGCGCGTTTACCACTATCAACGGCTCGTCTCTGATGAAAGTGGCGAGAATTAACACGAACGGCAGCGTCGATACGACATTTAATATTAATGCCAACTCGGCCAACACGACTGTTCACGCGTTGGTATATCTGCCGAACGGCAAAATTCTGGTCGGAGGCGATTTTTCTATTTACAATGGAGTGACCAAACACAACGTCGTTTTATTAAATTCCGACGGAACGCTCGACGCGTCGTTTACGCCGATAAACAATTTCTTTTGGCTTTATGATTTGGCCGTTCAAGCCGACGGGAAAATCGTCGCCGGCGGTTCTCCTTTTGCTGATACGAACAGCGCGCTTGTCAGATTAAACACGGATGGCTCGGGCGACGCGTCTTTTCAGCCGGTCATCGGAAATTTCGGTCTAGGCCGTAGAGTCATTGTCCAGCCGGACAATAAAATTCTGGTCGGAGGCCAATTTACTTACGTCAATGGCACGGTGCGAAAAAATGTGGTTCGCTTCAATGCCGACGGAACGCTCGACACGAGCTTTAATACAACAAATCTCTTTTTATATTCCATAACCGCTTTGGAGCTCTTGCCCGATGGAAAAATTTTGACGAACGATCAAAACAATGTGGTGCGATTAAATTCCAACGGCACGCTCGACATTGACTATGGCACCGACGGCGGCGGCAACGTCATTTCTGATATTAAAGCGCTGCCGGACGGGCGATCGCTGGTTGCCAAAGGAGCCAAATTATTCAGGCATAATACTGACGGAAGCATCGATTCCTCGTTTAATGTAACCGTTTCCGGAACTATTTATAAAGTCGCGCTTCAGCCGGACGGGAAGATTCTCATCGGCGGCAGTTTTACAAACGTAAACTCAACGATTCGCGGCAAAATCGCGCGTCTGAACGCCGACGGAACAATCGATGCGACATTTAATCCGCCGGGCGGCGCGACCGGCGGCACCATCGTCGACCTCGCCTTGCAGCCGGACGGAAAAGTGCTTGTCGGCGGTGATTTTACGGGCATTAATTTTGATGCGAATCGCCCGTACCTGGCGCGTTTGAATTCGGACGGAACTTTGGATTCGAGCTTTAACCATGCACTCAACAATGCGGTTTATACGATAAAAATCCAGCCGGACGGGAAAATTCTCACCGGCGGCAATTTTACCGCCTTTAACAACGTTCCGCGTTTCAGATATGCGCGTCTCAATTCAAACGGAACACTCGATGTGACTTTGCGGGGCGGAAACGGCGCGAATTACTACGTCAGAGACATCGACCAGCAATCAGACGGAAAAATCATAATGGTCGGAGATTTTGAAACCGTCAACGGCGTCTACGCTCTCGGCATCGTCCGGTTATTGAACGCGCCGACGGTAGCGAGAACGTCGTTCGATTACGACGGCGACGGGCGTTCGGATATTTCCGTATTCAGGCCGTCAGAGAATAAATGGTATGTTCTGCGGAGCTCCGACGGGCAGGTTACGCAGCAAGTGTTTGCGATTGCGGGCGACGTTCCTGTTCCGGCCGACTACGACGGCGACGGAAAAACGGACTTTGCTATTTTCCGGCCTTCTTCGGGTGATTGGTGGTCTTTAAGCACCGTCAACGGCTCTCAGGTTTACGCGCACTGGGGCGCTTCGGGCGATTTCAACCGTCCGTCCGATTACGACGGCGACGGCAGAAGCGATTACGTCGTCTTTCGTCCGTCGAACAGCTTCTGGTATCGCATCTCGAGTAATAACGGAACGGCATCGAACAAAGGTTTTGGCCTCGCCGGCGATAAACCCGTGACCGGAGACTTTGACGGCGACGGAAAATCAGATGTGGCGATTTTCAGGCCTTCGACCGGCGATTGGTGGTGGCAGAGTAGTGCTGATAATGTTCAGCGCGCGACACATTGGGGAATCTCGACCGATGTTCCCGCACCGGCCGATTACGACGGCGACGGTATAACCGACTTTGCAGTATTTAGGCCGTCAACGGGCGCCTGGTATATCTACAACAGCGGAACTTTAACGTCGACTATTCTGAACTTTGGACTAGCGGAAGACAAACCGGTTCCGGCTGATTATGACGGCGACGGAAAAGCTGACATTGCCGTCTTCAGGCCTTCAACCGGCATCTGGTATCTGATGAAATCGAGTGAAGGATTTACCGCCCAGCAGTTCGGCGTCTCGACCGATACTCCGACCGAAAATGCCTTTGTTCCTTAAATAGAAAGCTGACAAAACACAAAAAAGCCGAAGCTAAAAAACTTCGGCTTTTTTGTATTAAAAAGTGGAGGCTTCAGACTTTACCGCAACACAAGCTGAAATTGCTGCCGTTGCTCGATTCCTCGCCTAGCGGAGTTCACAACTCAAACCTTGTGCGGAGCCTGAAGCCATAAAAATTAATTACGAATTTCAAATTACGAATTAAAAAAGAAGAAAGTCGCTCGTAATTCGTAATCAATAATTCGCAATTTGATTTCTGGCGGAAAGGGTGGGATTCGAACCCACGGAACCCTTTCGAGCTCACAGCATTTCCAATGCTGCCAATTCAACCACTCTTGCACCTTTCCAAAAACAGTTACGAATTTCAAATTACGAATTAGAAAGCATTTCTCTTTAATTCGTAATTTGAAATTCGTAACTTAAACAATGGCGGAGAGGCGGTAATTATGCTGTCTACAATCTGCTGAAAATAAACCGCTTACGGCAACCAGCAAAAAGACGATTCGACATTTTACCGACTCTATCCGTTTTTATTGAAAAAAACTAACCATTTTTTATCAAATAACTGACCTTCTCGACGAAGACAGAAACATCAATATTACCATTTTTTATTTGATTGTAAAGTTCGATTAAATCCTTCTTTAATTCCTTGCCTTCGCGCTTATTCATCGCTTCGCGTCGGTGCTTTTCGTCGGCGTAAAGATACGTCAAAATATGCGTGTCGGTATGTCCGGTCAAACTCTTTGCCGTCTTTCGTAACGCATTTCGAGGTCGTCGGCTAAATCGCGCCGGCACGCGAAAACTTTCCGATTCCAATGCGGTCGGCGAAGGTATTCGAGCAAAACGACGAGCTTGGTTTTCGTTTCGACCATTTGCACGCGGCGGCGCTTCGTGGTTTTGACTTTTGGAATCTGGACGAACTGCTCGTCTTCGAGTTCTGAAAAACATAGCGACGCGGTTTTGAGCGCGCCCGAATTTGCGTAAAGCTCCGTTGGAAAAGGTGCATGGCGTTTGATTCCCGTCGTCGCCTGTAAAACGCGCTAACGCAAGCAATAATCGTAAACCTCAAGTTTTCCTCAACCAATACCAACTATGTTTAACGATGGTAAATTGAAATACAGTAAGGAGACTCCCAATATGCCTAAGACTGTTATGATTGTTGAAGATTATGCCGACACCCGAATGATGATGAAGATTTTAGTAGAGTGGCACGGCTATAAAGTTATCGAGGCGGCGGACGGATATGAAGCGATTGAAAAATCCGTGCAGTTTCACCCCGACCTTATTTTGATGGACTTGGCGCTGCCGGTAATGGACGGCGTAACGGCGACAAAGTTAATCCGCGAACATGAAGGATTCGATAAAGTTTTGATTGTCGCGCTGACCGGATTCAGTAATACTTCTTTTGAAAAAGCTATCGAAGCCGGCTTCGACGACGTTCTGGTCAAACCGCTTCACTTTGAAAATCTGGAGCCGCTTCTTCATCGATACTTATCTTGAACCTGTATATTTCCAGCTTCTCCTCCGAACAGAGCTCTACCTTGACACACGATAGAAGGCAGAAATCTTATAGCGCGCTTCCTTGGGGTGGAAGAGACTGCGAGCATCGGTCTTCGGAATCGAGTGTGGGAATGTTTTGAAATAAGCCGAGAATTATTTGCAATTTCACTTTTTTATGGTATTTTCCCCGCAACGCGAGAGAGTTATCGTTAATTCTTATATTGATTGACTTTTTCCAAATTACAGGTAAATATTATTCGGTATAAACCGATGATTAAAGAATGTCCTCTATGCAAGCGCACATACGCCGATAATACGCTGGCGTTTTGTCTTGAAGACGGCTCTTTGCTGTCCGCGCCGTTCGACCCGGACGCGACGCACAAACTTTCCAATCACGAAACCAATCTGCCGCCGACTGAATTTATTAATCTCGCGACGGCGGATTCCGTTGCCGAGATACAAACTCCCGCAGAGACTAAAGCTGAAATTCCAACCGTCGTCAGACCGGCGGTGCAGATGCCGGACGTTCCGGCGCAGAAAGCCGAGGCGATAATGCCCGCCGCGCCGAAATCGAAACGCCTGCCGCTCGTCGCAGTCGGCGGCGCGATGTTGCTGGCAGTAATCGCCCTTTTCGCCATCTTTCTCGTGTCGCGCTCGTCGGAAAAGCGCGACACGCCCGCAAAAGCCATAAGGACATATATTGAAGCGATAAGAAATAAAAATCTTCAGGATCTTAAAGACTCGCTAAGTGAAAATACGTCCCGCCTGCTCGAAGCCGAGGCGAAAGGTAAAAATAAGACGCTTGACGAGATTTTGAAAACGGAGCTTGAAACCGCGTCAGCGGCCACTAAGCCAGGCGAGGTCGAAACGCAAAACGAGAAAATCACGGGCGACAACGCCACAATCGAATTTAGATGCTGCGGAAACGTTGAATGGTCGCAGCGTACATTCGTCAAAGAGAAAGGCGAATGGAAAATATCGGCTTCAAATTAAAAATCATTATCCGCGCCGAAACCGTAAAGACACGAGCTCGGGCAGCTACGATTTACGGCGATGAATTTGCCGCAATGGTTCAGACTTAACCCGGACTCGTTCTTTCGGCTTTAAAGACTAAAAAATTCTCCGATATATTAACGACTTTTTTCAAGAAATCGGACACAAAATCACACGAAACGACAAATAGAGAATAAACAAAAGCCTTGATTTTGCTGGACAATAAGCAAAATCAAGGCTTTCATGATTTAGTGTATGGCGGAGAGGGTGGGATTCGAACCCACGGTGCCCGTTAGGGCACAACAATTTTCGAGACTGTCCAATTCAACCACTCTTGCACCTCTCCGTTTTCTTAGAAATCGCTCTTTTTTTCAAGCCTTTTTTGACGAAAAAAATCCTGAACGAGTTGCCTGCATTCATCGCGCAGAATGCCCGAAGCGATTTCTATTTTATGATTCAAAGAGCTGTTATCGCAAATGCGAAAAATTGTTTCGACTGCGCCGAATCGTTCGTCCAAAGCGCCGAAAACAAGCCGCTTGACTCTGGCGTTAACGAGCGCGCCGGCGCACATCGCGCAAGGTTCAATAGTCGTATAAAGACAAGTTTCAGTCAAACGATAGTTGCCAATTTTCCTCGCCGCCTCGCGCAAAACCAAAATCTCGGCGTGCGCCGTCGGGTCTTTGTCCGTTATCGTGCGGTTGCCCGCGACGGCTAAAAGCTCGCCCGCTTCATTTATCAAACACGCGCCAATCGGAACTTCGTTAAAATTTCCGGCTTCCTCGGCGGCTTCAATCGCGCGTCGCATCCAAAATTCATCCGCTTCAAAAGACATAAAATTGTTAAAGACGCGCCCCGGGAGCAAACTGAAAATATAGATTTCCCGTTTAATAAAGTCAAGCAGAATCAAGTAAAAAGTCAAAACGTAAGAGATGAGCGCTTTATTTTTTACTTCCAATTTTTTTTCTTGCATCAAATCAGCAAAGTGTTAAACTTAAAAGAGAATCGGCTCGCTCGTTTACCGATTCGTCCGAATTTCTTCCTTAAAGCCGCCTTATGAGAGACAATTTTCGTCTTGCGAATGAACCTACAGTCGAGGACGATATACATATCAGCCAGCTTCCGCCTTCCTTTAAATCGCTGGCCGAGGAAGTCCGCGCGCGCAGCAACAAGCCGAAAACGACGCCGCTTTCGATTCCGCAAAAGCTTTCGCTTTCCGAATTTAACACGGCGATGGTGCATTTTTACCGCGGCGAAGTTCAGCGCTCGAACGTCTGGCGCGGGCGTCTGGACGCGACGACTAACTGGGCGGTGATTACGGCGGGCGCGACGCTTTCGTTTGTTTTCAGCTCGCCAGACAATCCGCATTTCGCGATTCCGATAAACTCGATTCTGGTGACGATTTTTCTTTTTATGGAAGCGCGCCGCTATCGATATTACGAAGTCTGGGCAAACCGCGTGAGAGTTCTCGAAACCGGCTATTTTGCGCCGATGCTTTCGCACCGGACGGTTCCGCCCGACAAGGAATGGGCCGAGCATATCTCGTCGGATTTACTCAATCCGCATTTTACAATCAGCGAGTGGGAAGCGGTCGGAAGACGATTGAGAAGCAATTATCTGTGGATTTTTGTTCTGCTCGCGCTGAGCTGGACTTTGAAGATTTACGTTCACCCGTTTCCGATTATACCGGACGCGAAACAGAGTTTCTGGGATTTGTTTTTCTTTCGCGCGCAGGTCGGACTCGCGCCGGGCTGGCTGGTCGTTCTGGTCGGTTTGCTTTTTAACGGAGCGATTTTCTTTCTCGCTTTCGGAACCTTGAAGCTGCGTAACGCTTCTAGCGAAGTGCAGCCGCTCGAACATTTCGAATGGCATCCGCTCAAACAGGTTTCCGATTGGGCCGAAACGAATCTGAAAAAACGCAACACCATTCGCCGCGCCAAAAAAGCGCGCCAGCGCGTCCGCTCGATTCACAAAACCGAAGCGTAAAATAACTGAAAAGTGAAAACTGAGAGCTGGGAACAAAGAAGTTAATTTCAGTTCTCAGTTTTCAGTTTTTAGTTTAATTTGTTATTTTTTTGTCTAACGGATTTATAAATTTTAAGGAGAGCAATTTTTTATGTCAGTAGAATTAGAAGACCGCGGGAGAGCTTTGGAAAACGAGTATTTTCACCGCAAAGAGCAGGAGCTAATCGAAAAAATGAAGGAGAAAATCAACGCCGAAAACGCAAAAGCGACCGAAATGGAATGCCCGCGCTGCGACGGGAAATTAGTCGAAACCGATTTTGAAAATATTAAAATCGACGTCTGCGACGCGTGTTCGGGCGTCTGGTTCGACGCGGGCGAGCTGGCGCAGGTCATCGATAAAGAAGAAAAAAGCGGCGGCTGGTTCGGCGGATTTTTCAAATAAGAGGTTTTAGACGGAAATGGACGGATATAAACGCAATTTTTCCAGACTGATTTTATCGCTCGCCCTCGGCTTGAACCTGTCTTTTGCGATTCAGGCTCAGACTGTAACTCCGAAAATAAGAGCGGACGAGCCGACAACAGGTTTGTTCGTTCGCGAACAGAAACTCGACAGCAAGCTGATGGCGCGGCAGATGCCCTACAATCTGATTGTGCCGGAAAGCTATGCTTTGGCGGAGAACAAGTCAAAAAAATATCCGGTTATTTACCTGCTTCACGGCTTGAGCGGGCATTTCGATAATTGGGCAGGCAAAACAAAGCTCTACGAATATGCAGTAAAATATAATTTTCTGATTGTGATGCCCGAAGGCGGCGACGGCTGGTACACTGATAGTTCGACGATTCCTAATGATAAATACGAAAGTTATATAATTCAGGAGTTGATTCCCGAGATTGATAAAAATTACCGCACGGCTGCCGACCGCAAGCATCGTTTTATCGCCGGTCTTTCGATGGGCGGTTACGGCTCTATAAAATTCGGCTTGAAATACCCGCACATGTTCGCGCTCGTCGGCTCTTTCAGCGGCGCGCTCGGCGCGGCCGACTGGACGGAAAAGGAAATCGGTACGAAAGGCGCGATTGCCGAATCTATTTTGAAGGTTTACGGCGCGGCGGGCAGTCAAACACGAAAGGAAAACGATATT
>DASWRI010000030.1:0-16661 GCA_036403235.1 Pyrinomonadaceae bacterium
ATTGATTATTCGGCGCAAAACGCTTGATAATAAACATCGGAATTTGATTCATAAAAAAATTTTGAATGCGTAATCTAAAAATAATCCTCGTCCTGTGCCTGCTCGCGACTTTTGCCGCCTGCTCGAAAATTTATTCTCCGGCGGAAAATTCGGGCTCGTCTTCAAAAACGGAAAAGCCGCGCCTTGCGGAAATTTCTTCCGCCGAGATTCGCAAGCTGCTCGAAAGCGCGAACCGTCAGCTCGAAATCACAAAAACATATGACCCGGCGTATGTCGTGATTCCTTATCCGGGCGGCGACGTTCCGCCCGAAAGAGGCGCCTGCACCGATATTGTAATCCGCGCGTTTCGCAATGCCGGCATCGATTTGCAAAAGGAAGTTCACGAAGACATGGAGCGAAATTTTGCGCTTTATCCGCAGAGATGGGGCTTGACGAAACCGGACACGAACATCGACCACAGGCGCGTTCCGAATCTGCAAACCTTTTTTACGAGCCGGGGGAAAGCCCTGCCGATTACGGAAAATGCGAAAGATTATTCGCCCGGCGACATCGTCGCGTGGGATTTGGACAACAAGGGAATGACGCACATCGGCGTCGTTTCAAACGTCTTTAACGAAAACACCGGAAGATATTCAATCATTCACAATATCGGCGGCGGCGCGATGCAGGAAGACCGGCTTTTTGAATGGAAAATCATCGGTCATTACCGATATTTTTAGCTTTCCGGCGCGAGTTTATAATTTGTTACGGCAACGTTTGAGCGGTCTCGGATTTATACGCTTTCCAGGCTAAAACGACCGCCGTCAGATAGGCGAAAATGATGCAGACGATAACTCCGAGAGCTCTCATCATCTCACCGCGAAACGGCTGTTCGGCATTTAGCATCGAAAAGAAATTCAACGCGTAAAAAAAATACGGCAGCGACAGAAACGCGTTGAAAAAGCCGGTCGCGAGCCACAACGAGCGAATTCGATTTTCGTCCAACCGGCCGCGCGAATGTTTGAAGTAACCGATTAGCAGAACGCATCCGAAAATAAACGTCGCATAAATTAAAAGCGTCAGCCAGGGCGCGCCGCCGATAAAAAACGTTCCCAGAAATGCGCCGAAACCTGCGGGAATCAGCAAAACGTAACCGGCGATTTCAAACGCGCGTGCAATTTTTTGTGATGTTGTCATCTCATTTTTCTCCCTTTGAAGTTTTTCGACTTCCGCAAATCGCTTTCGCAAAGCTTGTGCCAGCCGCGCCAAAACAAAAAAACCGCGTACTTACCGCGCCTTTTGCGCTTGTCGATTTTGCAAAGTGAAGAAACCGGCGGTTTTTATTTTGCAAATTGAGAAAAAATTTAATCTCTCTCCAAGAGATTCGTCGTCCGTTCGGTAATGCTCGGCGGCTTGACCATTTCGGCCGTGTTGAGGCCCGGCATCGCAAAATCCGCCGGAATGCCATGCGCTTCGGGCAAAGCGTTTTTGTTTCTCGAAGTCAATTGCGAAATCGTTTTCGAAACGGAAAAATCGTCCGACGCAGGCGACGCATTTTCGGCGCGCATAAAATATTGAATTATCGGCTTGATATTTATCAGCAACGACAGAAAGAACCAGGCGACGATGAGCAGAAGAATTCGCGCGCTGTGTGACGCCGGCATATCGACGGTAAGTCCGGCGACGACGAAAGCGCAGACAAACATCAGCGCCGCGCCGATTGTCGCATCGCGTTTGCGCAAAGAGCGGTCGGGCTTCGCGGTTTCGACGCTTTGCGTCGCGCTCTCGGACGAAAGAAGCGCTTTGACGACGTTTAGCTGGAAGCCGCAGCGCGAACAAAATCTGGTTTCATCGGAAACTTGCTGTTGACTGCATTTTGGACAGAACATAAAAACCTCGCTTTGAAAATGAGCTATTTTAGAAGCCTACGAAGTTTTTGCCGGTAAAGTTCAGTTTCGACGGAAAGTTAAATTGTTTTCCGGCCGCCGGCGGTAAATAAAAAAATCAGACCGGCAAATCGGCAAACTGCTGCATTTTGGGGTTTCAAGCCGCTTCTCCGGTTAACATTTCTTCGTTCGCTTCAATTTGTTTCCGGCTGTCGCGGCAAAAGTCCGAGACGACGCGCGTGAAAAGCTCGGGCTTTTCTTCCTGCGGCATGTGACCGCAGTTTTTGAAAACGACGAGTCGCGAATTCAAGATTGAATCGAACAGACGCTCGCCGTTTATTTTCGGGATAACCGTGTCTTTTTCGCCCCAGATTATCAGCGTCGGCTGTTTGATATACTGCGCGTCTTCCTGAATCCGGCAGGCGTCCCAGGCGCGCGCCGTCGCCAGAAACGAGTGATGAGCGTCGGCCGCCGCGACGGGACGCAAAATTGATTCAATCCGGTCGTCGGTAATCAAATGATGATTTTCCGGCGCGAGCGTTCCCATCATGCGGCGACGCAGAAATCGTTTCGAATCAATCAGAAACGGCGCTAAAAGCTCGCCGACGCCGGGAACGGCGGCAATCCGCAGGGCCGGATGAGCGAGCGCGTCGTCGTTGCAGACCGCGTCGGCGAGAATTAATTTTTCGACGCGCTCCGGATAATCGAGCGCCAGAACCGAAGCGACCGCGCCGCCATACGAGCTGCCGACGACGCTCGCGCGCCCGATGCCGAGACGATTCATAAAACGCTCGACGACGCGCGCCTGCGAGGCAATCGAATAATCAAACGACGCCGGCTTGTCCGAATAACCGAAGCCGAGCAGGTCGAGCGCGACGACGTGAAAACCTTCTCCGGCGAGCACGGGCGCGACCGTCTTCCAGACGTATGTCGAAGCCGTGTAGCCGTGAATCAAAAGCAAAGTCGGGTTGACGGAATCGCCAAATTCCTGAAAATGAACGGTCGCGCCGTCGACTTCGACGAAATTCGAGTTTTCCGCGTGATGAACTTTCTCGGCGAAATCGCTCCAGTCGACGCTTCCGGCGCGCGTCAGGAATTTCCAGGCGACCACTGCGCCGAGCGCGCCGCCGACACCCAATGCCAAATTTTTCTTATTCATAAATTTTCTTTAAATTTTCCCTCGCTCATTTTATACCAAAACCGTTTTCGGCTGCACAAGTTTTTCCGCCGCGCTGTAAAATCCGACGGCGATTAAATTTTTCTTTTCGTCACACATTCGCACCGGCTGCCCGTCGGCGATTTCGTCCGTTTCAAATTTCAATTTCATGCCGTTTTGCGTTTTTTTCACGTCCGCTTCGCTTAAAACGATTTCCGGCAGGTGGGCGGCGGCTTCGTTCATCGAGATTAAGACGGTTTCTAAATTTCCCGACGCGACCGTTTCTTCGAGCTGTTCCAGTGTAGAGGCTTTTTCGATGCCGAATTTTCCCGCCCGCGTTCGCCTCAGTTCGGCAAGATGCGCCCCGGTTTTTAATTTTTTCCCGACGTCTTCGGCCAAAACGCGAATGTAAGTTCCGGCCGAGCAAAGGACGCGAAGACAAAAGTCCTTTGTCCTCTGTCCTTCGTCCTTCGTTTTATCATTTATCTCGGCGTCTCTGCATCTGCGCTGCTCAATCAATTCCAGTTCGTAAATCGTAATTTTTACCGGCTCGCGCTCAATCTCGATGCCTTCGCGCGCCAGTTCGTAAAGCTTTTTGCCCGCAATTTTTTTCGCCGAATACATCGGCGGCGTCTGCTCGATTTCGCCGCGAAATTCGGGCAGAGCTTCTTCAATTTCTTCGGCCGAAATTTCTCGTAACTCGTAATTCGTAATTCGTTTTTCGCCCGTCCTGTCTCCCGTGTCGGTTTCAAAACCGAACCGCACGAGTGCTTCGTATTCCTTCGCGTCTTTGTCGAGAAACTGCGCGAGGCGCGTCGCCTGACCGACGAGGACGACCATCACGCCGGTCGCAAACGGGTCGAGCGTTCCGGTGTGACCGACGCGTTTTGTCTTCAAAATCCGGCGGCAGCGCGCGACCACGTCGTGCGAAGTAATGCCCGCGGGCTTATCGATAATTAAAATTCCGTTCATCAAATCAAAAATAGATGCGTCCGCGCCAAAATGCGGAAATTGTTTACAAAACGGGAAACAAAAACTTCAAAACTTCGCCGAAGCGCGCCGCCCAGGCCGATTCCTCGTGCCGCGCTTCGGGAATTTCCAGATATGCGAAATCCAGATTTTGCCGCCAGCCGTTGGCGAGCAGAATTTCTTTGAGCGCGCGCACCTGATGCTTGATGCGCCCGCCTTCGCGCTTGCCGATATCGAGCCAGATGCGGAGCGGCAGGCGCTCGCCGATTTTCGCCGTTTCGCGGATAATCTGATTGTTCGCCCACCAGACCGAAGGCGACATCACCGCCAGACGACTGAAAACGTCCGGACGCTTTAAACCGAGATGAAGCGACACCAGACCGCCGAGCGACGAACCGCCCAAACCGGTAAACTCGCGCTCGGGTTTGGTCAGATATTCTTCGTCGATAAACGGTTTCAGCTCTTCGATAATCATTCGCCCGTATTGGTCGGCCTCCCCGCCCTGCCCGCGCATTTTGCCGCCCGTGCTTTTTACCGGCGTATATTCGTCGATGCGCTTTCCGCCCGCGTTGTAAATTCCGACGATGACGAGCGGCTCGATTTCGCCGGACAAAATCAAATTCTGCGCCGTTTCGTCGACGCCCCACGCGACGCCCCCGAACGCGTCTTCCGGATTCATCAAATTTTGCCCGTCGTGCATATAAAGCACCGAGTAGCGCCGTTCGGCGTCCGTGCCGTAGCCGGGCGGAAGATAAACGAGGACGTTGCGCGGCGCGTCGAGAAAGCTCGAGCCGAAATTTTCGTGAAGGCGAATTTGCTCGGTTAACATACATTTAGTTTATGAAACTTTTGATTTGAGAGGAAATCAAGCATAAGATTTAAGCTATGTGGCGTAAAAAACGTGAAATTTTGGACGAAAGCGAACGCGTTATCAAAGACCCGGAAAAATCGCGCCAGCGGACGTTTGACCGCGCCGTCAATCTTTTGACCTACAAGCCGCGCTCGATAAAGGAATTGCGCGAGCGCCTGCTGGAAAAAGACTGGACAAACAACGCAATTGTCGAAGACGTTATCAAAAAGCTCGAATCTTACGGTTATCTCGATGACGCGCAGTTCGCCAAAAGCTTTGCCGCCTCGAAAATCCGCCAGAAGCCGGTCGGGAAACGCGTTTTGCAGCAAAAACTGGCGCAGCGCAAACTCGACAAGGAAACTGTCTCGGAAGCAATCGAAAAAGCGTTTGAAGAAACGCCCGAAGCGGAAATCATCGACCGCGCCATCGAAAAACGCCTGCGTTTGAAAGGCAAACCGAAAGAGCGCGACGAAGTGAAAAAGTTTTACGATTTTCTGCTGCGGCAGGGTTTTTCCTACGATTTGGTGCGCGACAAAATGCGCGAGATTGCGAAGATTGAGGAAGAATGATTTTTAACGCAAAAACGCAGAGAGGCGCAAAGCTTTTTATTTATTTCCTTTGCGTCCTTGCGCCTTCGCGGCTTTGCGTTAAATAAAATGGATAAAATCAACTACGACGGAAGAATTTTCAAATCGGTTAAAAATTCGGAAACCGGCGAAGTTTCGAGCGAGACGCGCTTTTATTATCACCAGACGGAAAATCTCGTCTGGGCACAATACGCGGGCGGCCGGATTGTTTTCGGCAGTTTGATTGCAAAATGCGATGAAGAAGGCAATCTGGATATGCGCTACCAGCATTTAAATAAAAACGGCGAATTGATGACCGGAAAATGCGTCTCCGCGCCGGAAATTCTAGGAAATGGGAAAATTCGCCTGCACGAAAACTGGCAGTGGACGAGTGGAGATTTATCAAAAGGCACTTCCGTGGTTGAAGAAATTTAGAACTTGATGTAGATTTCCCTCGTATTAATATTTACGAGGGCAACACGCTCGGAAGATTTATTTTTGAAACGCTTGCGGCTGGTTGCTTGGGCTAAAATGCTCATCCTTCTTACAATTTTGGTCGTTTTGTCGGCTGTCATAACAATTTCGGTCGTGCTGAAAACTCAGAAAGACCGGAAACTTCTTTCTTCGGAAATCCCAAGAGAAATCGAGTCGCCCGTTCAGCGCAGTCTGTTCGAGCCGAGTGCCGAAGACATTCGCCTGCGCGCCGACGAAGAAAAATCGCGCATCGAGACGCAGAAAGCCGAGGATGCGCGGCTTGTTTTCGCGCAAAAAGCGGAAAAGGTGCGCGAGTTTCGGGAATTCTGGGAGCTGGCGATGAACCGGCGAAACACCGTGCAGCTGCTGCGTCTGGCGGCCGAGAGCGAATCGGGAAAAATCTTTTCCGAAACGGCTGAAAGCGTGATTGACGAGTGGCACGCGAATAAAATTGAAGATTTGTCGGCTGAACAGCTGGCGCAGATTCTGGAAAGTCATTTTTGGCTTCTGCCGGATAAAGAAAGAACTTCGGGCGTTGCGTTTTGGTTAAAACAAGAGATTGCAGGTTTGCGCCGGAAGCTCGTAGGAAAAAATTAAACTTGCAGAAATTTAGAGGAAAATAAAATGGAACAATTTATACCCCTGATAGTTTTGGGCGTGCTTGCGCTCGTTGCGCTGGGCATTATCTGGTATGTTATTACGCGCTTTCTGGTCAATATCGGCGCGACCGAAGTCGGCATTAAAGAGCGCCGTTATTTCGGTCGAAAAATGGCGCAGGGACGCGTCGTCGCGACCGAAGGCGAAGTCGGCATTCAAGCCGACGTCCTCAAACCCGGACTTCATTTCGTGATGTATCCGATTGAGCGCGTGATTCAAAAAGTGTCGCTCGTCGAAATCGGCGCGGACGAGCTCGGCGTCATCGAGGCGATTGACGGCGAGCCGATGCCGATGGGCAGCAACTTCGCGCCCGACCGTGCGCAGAACGCGCACAATAATTTTCAGGACCCGATTGCGTTTATCAAGCAGGGCGGCGTCAAGGGCATTCAGCTTCGCACGCTCCCGCCGGGAAAATGGGCGATTCACCCGTATCTGTTTAATGTCTCGGTGGCGAAAACGACGATGATTCCACCGGGAAAAATCGGCGTCATCACGTCCGCCGACGGCGCGCAGCTTGAGCCCGGCCGACTGCACGGCAGCGCGATTAAAGGCCACAAAAATTTTCAGGACGCGGAAAGCTTTGTTTACAACGGCGGTCAGAAAGGGCCGCAGGTCGAAACGCTCTCGCCCGGAACATATCGTATTCACACGCAGTCGATTTCGATTGTCGACGGAAGCGACATCAAGCCCGGACTCTTTACCGTTCGTTTGTTTGACGCGACGATGATTTCCGAAAATCAAATCGGACTCGTCGAAGCGCTCGACGGCGCGCAGCTCGACCCGCGCGATTATGTCGCGCAGGCCGTTACCGGGCACGACAATTTTCAGGATTCGAACGCCTTCATCACCGGCGGCGGACAGCGCGGGCCGCAGAAAGACATTCTTCTGCCCGGAACTTATTACATCAACCCGTTGATGTTCAAAGTGATTTTGGAATCGGCGAAAGAGATAAAACCCGGCGAAGTCGCGGTCATCGTTTCCAACGTCGGCAAAGACCCGGGCGAGGAAATCCGGCGGACGATGGCGGCGAAAATTCGTGAGCGTTTGGAGCGCGAAGAAGAAGAACAGGTCACAATCGCGGCGGAAAAGCTCGACAAAGTTGACGGCGACGATTTGACGATTGAGCAAATCAAAGCCGAACTGACGAGCGACCCGGCGGACAAACGGCTCGACAGCGGCGCGCACGAAGCATACGTCGTGCCCGAAGGTTATCGGGGCATTCAGGAAGCCGTCGTCGGACCCGGACGATACTACATGAATACGCTGGCAACGTCGCCGATTATTATTCCGACGACGAATATGACCGTCGAATGGACGGCGGAAGACACATCGAATTCGTTCGACCCGTTTGCCGTTATTTCCAAAGACGGTTTTACGATGCAGCTCGAAGTTCGCGTCGTTTTCCGCGTCAAACCGGAAGACGCGCCGTTTATGGTGGCGAAAATCGGAAGCACCGAGAAATTAGTTCAAAACGTCATGCATCCTTTGATTGACTCGATTTTCAGAAATCAGGCGTCGGAATCTTCGGCGATGGCATATCTGCAAAATCGCCACGAAGAACAGGAACGAGCCGAAGCGAGAGTTCGGATGCACCTTTTGAAATATCACGTCGATGTCGTCAACGTGCTTATTTGCCACATTCATCTGCCCGAAGAGCTGATGAAAACGCAGACCGAAAAAATTCTCGCAGAGCAGAAACAGGGAATGTTCAACGCCCAGCGCGAAGCCGAAATCAAGCGCATCGAACTGGAAAAAACCAGCTCGCAGGCCGACAACCAGCGCAGTTTGATGGAAGCGACGGTCGGCGTCGAAATCTCCGCCAAACGCTCGGAACAGCGCAAACGCGAAGCTGACGGCGAAGCCTATTACATCTCGGAAACAGGCAAATCCGAAGCCGAAAAAGTCCGTCTGATGGGCGAAGCGCAGGGCGTCGCCTACAACGAACAGGTCAAAGCGCTCGGCGCAAACGGCGTCGCTTTGGTCGAAACTTTGAAAGTTATCGGTGAAAAAGGCGTCCGCATCACGCCCGACATTATGGCTTCGGGCGGCGGAAACGGCGATGGCGGGGGCGGAATCGGAACTCTGCTGCTGCTCAATCTTTTCCGCGACCAGATGCAGAAAAACGGCAACGGAAACGGCAATGTTCCGGTTGTTGCGCCGACCAACGGCGATAAAGGCTAAACGCTCAAACGAAAAAGGCCGTACGAATTCGTCCGGCCTTTTTCGCATTTCGATTTTCCCACAAATCTTAAAAACTCTTGCGGAAAAGATACGAGGCTTTGATAAAAAAGGTGCGTCCGTTGGCGCGTATGCCCGGCTCGAGTTGCCCGTTAAACGGATTAAAGCCTTTGTAATTTATATCGTCGTTGTAACCGACGTAGAGCGCCGTTCCCGGATTCGGCGTCCAGCCGAGCACGAACTGCGGCCGGATGCGGCTGCCGAGCGTCGAATAATCGATTCGAAGGCGCGCGAATATGCTGCGCGAAAATTGATAAGTCGAGCGCGAGCTTATCAGATTTTCGTCAAACGCGACGAGCCCGGTATCGTTTCGGATAAGCCGCGTTTTCGTGTAATTGAGCTGCGTCTGAAACGCGTTCGTCGGCTGGTAGCGAACCGATGCGTCGATGAAAAGCTGGTTGCCCGGGCCCGGGTCATACGCGGCGTTTTGCCCGAAATTTACGGCCGCGCGGCTGACGCGCGGAAAATTCGGCCCCGCTCCGAAGTCGTAATCCATCTGCCCGAACGTGTAATCGACGAGAACGTTGGCGTAAACCTGCTTTACCGGCGTCGTTTCGATAAAGGCGTAAAAATCCTTGGAATAAGCCGAGCGCTCCGAGTCCGGCCCGAAAAACGCGCCCTGCCTGGTTGACGTCCGGTTGGCGCCGAATTCTTTTTCAAAAACGCGCTCGTAACCGTATTGAAAGCTCGCGCCGATAAACGTCTGGCGCTGCAAAGCGAGCATTCCCTGCGTGCCGGAAATCCACGACTGCATTCTTCCCAGCCAGTCGTAATTGATATTGGTCGCGTTATAGAGGCGTTTGAAAATAATGCTTTTCTTGGCGTCGCGGTCGGTCTGGTATTGGACGAACGAGCCGAGATAATTTGTATCGGTGCGCTGCGTAAAACCGACGTCGGCGCGGTAATCGCGCGTCCGGCCGATGGCCAGAAAATTCATATACAAATTTCTGCCGCCGCGTTCGAGATAAGCCCTGTAGCCGAGCCCGTTGCCGTTTCGATAGATGTTTTTATCCAAATCCGAATCGTAAAAAAAGCGGCGCGAGTTTGTCCCGGTCACCTGAAATTCGGTGACGGTTTTTTCGCTGAGACGAAAACGACCGTCAAAACCGGCGGTGTGATTGTGCCGCTCGACGAAATTGTAGGTCGTCGCGAAAAATCCGATATTGTGCTGGCGGCCGATGTCGCGCTTGAAGCGAAGGACGGCGATGTCCGCGTTTTTATCGACGAAACGCTCGATGCCGCAGACGGTGCTCGGATTTGCGAGGCGTTCCTGCTGGCATGCGCGCAAGCCTTCGCGCTCGTCTTTTGAATAATTGCCCGGCGCGTTGTCGGAGGCGTAAAGCAGACCGAAAGTGTTTTTCCCGCGCCGGCCGGTCAGCTTTACGGCGATGTCGGGGTCGACGATGGCGCGCGTGTTGACGATGTTCAGACCGCTCTGGAAAATATCGATTCTTTCAAGAAAAAACGGTCGTTTTTCGGCAAAGAAAATTGGGAAGCGCTGGTTTGCGGTCGTCACCGGAGCGTCGGCTTCGACCTGCGCGAAATCGGGATTGTAAGCGACGTCGAGCGTAATCGTCGGCGTCAGGCTGAATTTCGCGGTCATGCCGAACTCGCCTTTGATGCCGTCGTTGACGTAGCGGCCGGCCGGATTTCCGTCGAAAGTGTACCGCGTGCGGCGGCCCGATTCGGAGACGGTAAAGCTCGGATTTATCTCGAGCTGGCGCGTCGTTTCGATGCCTTCGAGCCCGGTGATGTGCCCGGCCTGAGTCAGAGAGCTGTTGATGCTTCGATTATTCCGCATCCACGAATCGAGCTCGTTGTTGGCGTGCTTGACGCGACGGTATAGGTGAATTCCCCACTGTTTGTTTTTTCCGGCCTCGTAGCGCAGCGACTTAAACGGAATCGCGACTTCGACGGTGTAGCCGTCTTCGGTGACGACGCCTTTCGAGTCCATCACGATATCGACGCTGTAATCTTCGCCGCGTCCTTCGGTAAACGTGCCGTCGGCCTGGATGCCGAGCGGGTTAAAGAAAAACGCGTATGACTGGCGCTGGTCGTTAAAAGTGTCGATATAAATTCCGATATAATCATCGTTAAAAATATCGTCGCGCTTGGCGACCGTCGCGCGCACTTTGCCCTTTTCTTCTTTGGCGCGAAAGGCGACGTATAAATTTTTCGAGTCATAGCCCATCAAAACCTCGGTCGGATTGTTCGGCGCGACGTTATCGCCCGGATTTATCTGCAAAAAATCGCCGAAACTGGCGGCGTTGGCCCAGACCGCATCGTTTAACTGCCCGTCGATGACCGGCGGCGCTTCGAAACGCGGAATCTGCGCGGGCGCATCTTTGCGAACGTATTTTGAAACGGGCGCTTCCTCATTTGTTTTGGTAACGGCGGACGGCGAATTTGACGAAAGACTTTCAGCGCCCGGCGTCGGCGTCTGCGCCATCGAGCAGAGCGCGCATAAAAAAGTAAGAATGCAAAAAGTCGGAATTCTTTTCATAAAGCAAATATAAGTCCTTAATTATAATGTAAGTATTCTGACCGTATGATTTATGGATTTTATCCGGCGATAAAAAGTCTGTATCTCGATTTGAAATATCCGTCTTAAAAATTGTTCGCCGATAAAATCTTGTCAGAGATTTTTCACTTATAAAACACCGTCCGCCGCTGCTTTGTGACAACAAATCATCGTTTTTTGAAATTTATTGATAATCGAAGCCGCCCGGCCCGAGCGGTTTGACGCGGTTTTTCTTTTACCTCAGAATAATATTGAAGGCAATAAACGAGAATAAACCAGTAATTTTGAATTGCCCGACTTTATAAAAATATAAATAAAAGCTTTCAGCACAAGAGATTTATCAAAATAATGAACGGAAACGAAGTCAGAAAAAAATTTATCGATTATTTCAATGAACGCGGGCACAAGATTGTTCATTCGAGCCCGGTTTTTCCGCCAGACGACCCGACGATTTTATTCACCAACGCCGGAATGAATCAATTTAAGGACGTTTTTCTCGGCAACGAAAAACGCGATTACAACCGCGCCGTCTCGAGCCAAAAATGCCTCCGCGCGGGCGGAAAACACAACGACCTCGACGAAGTCGGAAAAACCGCTCGCCATCTGACGTTTTTCGAGATGCTCGGCAATTTCTCGTTCGGCGATTATTTTAAGGAAGACGCGATAAATTTTGCCTGGGATTATCTCGTCAACGAATTAAAGCTCGACGTAAATCGTTTGTGGTTCACGGTTTTCGGCGGCGACGATGAAGTTCCGGCGGACGACGAAGCCGTCGAACTATGGATAAAAGCGGGCGCGCGTCCCGACCGTATTTTGCGTTTCGGACGCAAGGATAATTTCTGGCAGATGGCCGATATAGGGCCTTGCGGGCCGAGCTCGGAAATCAATTATTATCTCGGCGACGAGCCGGAAAATTCCGAAAAAAACCGCGCCGAATACGTCAACGCCGACACGGGCGACGAGACGATGGAAATCTGGAATCTCGTCTTTATGCAGTTTAATCGCATCGGCGAAGGTAAGTCGCTTCCCGATGGTAAATATCCAACGTATCGCCTCGAACCTTTGCCCGCGCCGTCGGTCGACACGGGAATGGGTTTGGAAAGGTTCACGACCGTTTTGCAGGGCGTCGAATCGGTTTATGAAACCGATTTCATCAAGCCGATTATCAATTTTATCGCCGAGCTTGCGGGCAAAGAATATGTCTATGAATCGACGGAAGGCTTTGCCATGCGCGTCGTCGCCGACCACGCGCGCTCGACCGCTTTTGCCGTCACCGACGGAATTTTGCCCGGCAACGAAGGCCGCAGCTACGTTCTCAGAAAAATCATGCGCCGCGCGATTTATCACGGCCGCGAGCATCTCGGATTTAACGATTTGTTTTTTAACAAAGTCTGCGATTTTGTCGTCGACCACATGAAAGTCGCTTATCCCGAACTCGACGTGCAGCGCGATTTTATCGGCAAAATGGTGCGCCTCGAAGAAGAAAAATTTGGCAATACGATGACGGTCGGGTTGCACAAGCTCGATGAGTTTTTTGCGAAAAACGACGCGGCTGATTTTGTCGAATTTGCCAAGCTTTACGATACTTTTGGAACGCCGCGCGACCTTGTGCGCGTCAAGCTCGAAGAAAAGGGAATAGAAATCGGCGAAGACGAATTTAACGATAAATTCGATGCCGCTTTGCAGGAAATTCAATCGCAGAGCGCGGTCGGAAAAACCGAGCGCAAATCCGTCGTCAATCCGATTTATCACCAAATCGCCGAAAAAGCAGGCGCAAATCAGTTTCACGGCTACGAAACGACGCAGTTTGAAAACGCGCGCATTATCGCCTTGCTCAAAAACGAGCAGGAAGTTGACGAATTAAACGAAGGCGAAGAAGGATTAATCGTTTTGAGCGAAACGCCTTTCTACGCCGAATCGGGCGGACAGGTCGGCGATACGGGATTTTTGACGAATGAAGCGACGAGAGCCAAAGTTCAGGACACTTTCGCGCCCGTCGTCGGTTTGATTCTGCATAAATCTAAAGTCGAAAAAGGCTCGATTAAAGTCGGCGACGTCGTTTCGGCGACGGTCGATACGGAAAAACGCGACGCGACCCGAAGAAATCACACGGCGACTCATCTCGTTCACGCGGCTTTGAAGGAAGTCGTCGGGACGCACGTCAAGCAAGCCGGTTCGGTCGTCGCGCCGAATTACCTGCGCTTCGATTTTACGCATTATCAGCCTTTATCGGCCGCGGAAATCAAGGAAATCGAGGATTTGGTCAATCGTCATATTCTGGAAAACCATCCGGTTAATACAAACGTAATGGCGATTGAAGAAGCGATGCGCACCGGGGCGGTGGCGCTTTTCGGCGAAAAATACGGCGCGAACGTCCGCGTCCTTTCGGTCGGCGAAGGCGTTTTCTCGAAAGAGCTCTGCGGCGGAACGCACGTTCGCGCGACGGGCGACATCGGCAGCTTTAAAATCACCGCGGACGAGGCGATTGCCTCCGGCGTCCGGCGAATCCGCGCGATTACGGGCTTTGACGCGTTCGAGCGTTTCCGCGAAGACGAAAAATTGATTGCCGAATCGCTTCAGGCGCTGAAAACTCAGCGCGACAATTTGCCATCGGCAATCGAGCGTTTGCAGGAAGAATTGAAACGCGCGCGCCGCGAAAACGACGATTTGAAAATGAAAATCGCGACCGGCGCAATCGGAACGGCTTCGTCGAACGGCGATGAGGCAAAGGACGTCAACGGCGTAAAAGTTCTGGCGCAATCGGTCGAAGGTTTGGACAAAGGCGGAATGCGCCACCTGTCCGACACGCTTCTGGCAAAAATGAAATCCGGCGTGGTCGTTCTGGCGAGAATTGAAGAAGACAAAGTTTCGTTTATCGTTCGCGTTTCCGACGATTTGACCGACCGCGTGAAAGCAGGGCGCATCGTGCAGGAAATCGCGCCGATTGTCGGCGGGCGCGGCGGCGGCAAACCCGACATGGCCGAAGGCGGCGGAACCGACGCGAGCAAATTAAACGACGCTCTGCAGGCAAGTTACGGCGTCGTCGAACAAATGCTGAGATAGTTTTCACCACAGAGACAGCAGAGGCACAGAGATTTTTAATATTTTCTCTGTGCCTCTGCTGTAAATTTCCTTCCGAATTAAGCCGAAGCCGATAAAGTCCGGCAATCGGTTTTCGGCGTCTGCGATTCGTGAATCTCGATTTTCTCTTCCGAATCCTTATCTTTATCCTGCGAAGTTATCAAAACGACCGAGCCGACGATGACGCCCGCGCCGACGAGCATCTGTCCGGTAAAAGATTCGCCCGCAATCAGCCAGCCGAGAAATACGGCGATAATCGGATTGACGTAAGCGTAAGTCGCAACCATCGCCGGCTGCGCGTTTTTCAAAAGCCAGCTGTAAGCCGTAAAACCGATGAGCGAGCCGAAAACGATTAAATAAACGAGGCCGAACCACGAATTTGCCGAAACCTGCGCGATGCTGAAATTCGACCATTCGCCCGCGATTAAACTTACCGCGAGCAAAACGAGGCCGCCCGCGAACATCTGCATTCCGGCCGTCTGCAAAGACGATTTCGGAACGGGCGCGCGCAGACCGTAAATTGAGCCCGTCGCCCACGAAAACGCCGCCGCGATGACGGCAATCGTGCCGAAAAGCTGCATCGAATCGCCGCCCGCCGTCGCGCCGCCCGGCGACTGCCCGCTGATTAAAAGCCAGACGCCCAAAAACCCGACGGCGATGCCGAGAACGGCTTTCAAATTCGGGCGCGCGCCTTTCAGCCAGAGCCAGCTTAAAAGCACAATCCAGAAAGGCTCGGTCGCCACCAGAAGCGCGGCCAGACTCGACGAAAGATGATGTTCGGCATAAACGACGCCGCCGTTTCCGCCCAGCAGCAAAAGCGTTCCGACGATAAAGCTCGTTTTCCAGTGCGCCGCTTTCGGCTTTTCGTAATCTTTGGAAAATCTGGCCCAGATGAGCAAAATCGCACCTGCAAACGTGAATCTCGCGCCCGCCATGAGAAGCGGCGGCAAGGTTTCAATCGCGTATTTGATGGCGAGATATGTCGAGCCCCAAAAGATGTAAACCGCCGCAAAAGCCGCAATCAGTAAAATCAAGCTTCGGTCAGGATTAATTTTTGTAATTTGTCTATTTTGCATTTCAAACCCATTGTTTCTATCAAATTATTTGTTTTTGGCGCGCTTTTTCGTCGTTTCTGCCTGCTCGTTTTCAGCAATCGGCAGCGCAATCGTTTCCTTTATCGTCTGCAAAACAATCGTCGTCCGCGTCGAGATTATTTCCGGCAGATTTTTTAATTTTTCGCGAAAAAATTTGCCGAGCTGATCGGTATTTTCCGCGCGAACCTTGAGCAGGTAACAATCTTCCCCGGCGATGTCGTGAACTTCCAGAACTTCCGGAATGGCGGCTAAAACTCCGCCGATGCTTCCGCAGAAGCTCGTCTTTACAAAAACAAACGCCGTCAGGCCGTAGCCGACCGCGCCCGCATCAATCTGCGTCGCATAGCCGCGAATCACGCCGCGCTCTTCCAGTTTTCTGATGCGTTCCAAAACGGCCGACGGCGCAAGCCCGACCTGCCGCGCAATTTCCGCGTTGGTAATGCGCGCATCTTTCTGAATTATATTCAGTATTTGTTTATCAATATCGTTAATCATTCTCTAGATTCCTCAATTATAAGAATAATATTCTAAAAATCACTTGTCAAGAATAAATTTGAATCCATTTAAATGATTTCAGCGATTATTGAAATATAGATTTTCGGTTTATATTTATCAGGAGCATTTTATTGAGGAGCAAAACGATGAGCGCGGTACTTTTATTTCCAACCACAGAAAACGAAATTATTTCCTATAATCCGGCGACCGGCGAGGAAATCGGGAGAGTCGCGGACGCTTCCGCCGAAACGGTTCAAGCAGCCGTCGAAAAATCGCGCGCGGCGTTTCAGACGTGGCGCAAAACTTCGTTCGCCGAGCGCAGAAAGTTTGTCATGAAAGCGCGCGAAGTGATTCTCGATGAGCTCGAAGAAATCGCGCGACTTATCTCGGACGAAGCGGGCAAGCCTTTTGCCGAATCGCTCTCGATGGAAATTTCGCCCGTTTTGGATTTAATGCAGTATTTCGCCAAAAACGCGGAGAAAATTCTCAAGCCGCACAAAATCAATATCGGTCTTTACGCGAGTCTCGGGCGCACTTCGAAAATCGTCTACCAGCCGCTCGGCGTGGTCGGCATTATTCCGGCCTGGAATTACCCGTTTTCGATTCCGCTCGGCGAGGCGGCGATGGCTTTGATGGCCGGAAATACGGTCGTTTTGAAACCTTCCGAGCTGACGCCTTTTATCGGTTTGAAAATC
>DASWRI010000031.1:0-49120 GCA_036403235.1 Pyrinomonadaceae bacterium
TCAAATCGAATCGGTTGCGCCCGTTGATGACGATCTGAATGCCGTCTATCAATACTTAATTACATCCGACGGAGGGCAAACTCGATGAGTTCAACGTCTGAAATCAGAGAACAACAGACCGCTGCCGCAAATGCGAGCCAGCCGAATGTGAGCGGCAGCAATAGTAGTAGGGCGGGAAAGTCTTCCTGGTCGCTGTGGACGCGCCAGACACTCGCGATTATGCGTCTTGAGATCAGGAAAAACTTTTTGAGCCGTCGCGCTCTTCTGCTTTATTTGATCGCGGGATCGCCGCTCGGCTTGCTATCGCTGTTCGCGCTCTTTCGGATGCCGACAGACGATGCGGGAAACTTCGGCGAATTGAGCATTGTTTATGCAGCCATTTACGGCGGGCTGATCCTTCGCACGCTCGTCTTCTTCGGCTGCGCGTGGGTTTTTATGAATTTATTTCGCGGCGAAGTGGTCGACAGAAGTCTGCACTACTATTTTCTCGCACCCGTCCGGCGCGAAGTCCTCGTCGTCGGCAAATATCTGTCAGGCCTCATCGCGACCGTTCTGTTATTCAGCATCACGACAGTCGGCTCGATGTCAATACTCTACTTCTCGCTCTACCCGTCAGAGTCCGCGCGATTTTTTTTCGACGGCGCAGGCGCAGGTCAAATGCTGGCTTATCTTGGAGTTACAATTCTTGCGTGCGTCGGATACGGCGCGGTCTTTCTGCTCGTCGGACTGTTTTTCCGCAACCCGATTATTCCGGGTCTTTTGCTATATGGTTGGGAGTGGCTCAACTTTCTGCTGCCGCCGCTATTAAAGAAGTTGAGCGTCATTCATTACCTGCAATCGCTCGTGCCCGTGTCAATGCCCGAAGGCCCGTTCGCGGTGCTCGTCGAACCGACGCCCGCGTGGATTTCCGTGCCGAGTCTGCTGCTATTTACGGGTGTCGTGCTCTTTCTCGCGAGCCTGCACATACGCCGCATGGAGATTAGCTATGCGGGCGACTAACCGGAAAGCTATGCGCACGGATGAATTTTTACCGCTAACGACGAGAGCGCTTCGGTACGCTCGGAATATGCCGCGCCGGGCATCCTTACTTTCAACATTTTTAGGATTAGCCTTGCTGTTGGCCGGCTCGTTCGGCTGTGCGCCGTCTTCTTCGCAGGACGACGGTAAACAAAGTCCGTCTGCTGACTTGCCGGAACTTACCGAAGATATAATCCGCGAGCGAATCAACGACGCTTATGTCTTAGAAATACCCGAAGAAAACGGAACCGCCGACCCGATTAGTTGGAGATTCAACGAAGACGAGCCGAAAGAAATCACCGTCGTCGAGAAACAGATGGAAGGCGCGCGCGCGACCATTCTCTTAGACATCAAAACCAGGTCGGCTTCAGACATGCACAACCCGCGTTACCTCGCCGGACAAATTCGCACAATGTGGGAGCTAAAAACCGGCTGGGCGCTACGAAAATGGGAGATTGTGGATACTGAGAATATCTCGATGAAATACAGAAATCTTCCTAAGCCGCCCGCGCAAAATTCCAACCGTTGATTATTTCTTAAAAAACTCGACGGCCTTGCACAAAAATTCAATTTTTGCGCAAAGCTAACCTCGACAGAATCTGTTTAAGAAACAATTAGTTTAAATTCATGAGAAATTGAAATATATGGTGGAAATGAAATAGAGGCATTGTCAAAATGCCTCTAAGTCGTTGAAAAAATTGGTGCCGACTACAAGATTTGAACTTGTGACCTATCGCGTGTGAAGCGAGTGCTCTACCACTGAGCTAAGTCGGCGCGGGAATTTTAAAGTTTCGAAAACATGTCCTGTCAAAACGTCAAAAAGAGGTCGGACAATTTATTCTTTTGCCGTTAAATCGACGGGTCGTCGGCTTTGGCCGGGCGATTTTCTTCGGTGGCTTTCGTCGTCGCCAGGGTCGAATCAAAATAAAAATGACGGTTTCCCGTCGCCTGGATGCCTTCGCCGACCTGCGGGTCGGCGTTGATTGAATAAAAAGCCGGTTTTGTGCCCGAAGGCTCTTCGACTTTCATCGTAAAAATATAACCGTTAACAACCGGAGTCGTTCCCGCAAATTTTTCATCAAAAGAAGCTGATTTAATCAATTCATCAAAATTCGCGGCAAATTTCCCCTGATGTTTTGAGCTGTAGCCGGCTTGCAGCGTTTTGATGGTTTGGAAAGATTGGACGGCGGTCGTTTCGTTTCCGTTTCTGACCATCGATTGCCAGGCGGGAACGCCGACGCCAATCAAAAGCGCGATGATTGCGATTACAATCATCAACTCGATTAAGTTAAAACCCTGCTGGTTTTTAAATTTTCGACGTAAATTTTTCATATAAATATAACTCTTTATCCTCCGGGTTTGTTTCACGAAGAATTATTTAATAAGTTTCAAAATTTTAGATGCATTTGCGGCAAATTTGCAAGCAGGAGAAATCTTCTACGAACTTTTTTCCGCCTCCGTCATCATAACAAAACAACTTTGCAAAATTTTGATGCAGATTTTCCGATAAATTTTGTAAAATAGATTTGGCATTTTTGTTTTTAAATAAAATTAATGAGAGATTGGATTATCAACCAGACAGAAACCACAGCCGAATTAAAAGCGCCCGCCCTCGACGCCGTCGCCAAAATCAATCAGATAAAATCGGTTATCGAGACGGTTATCAGAGGAAAATCGGAGACCGTCAAATTTGCTCTGGTCGCACTTCTCGCCAAAGGACATCTTTTGATTGAAGACGTTCCCGGCATCGGAAAAACGACGCTCGCCAACGCTCTGGCGCGTGCGCTCGACCTTTCTTTTCAGAGAATTCAGTTTACTTCCGACCTTTTGCCGTCCGATGTTATCGGGCTTTCGATTTTCAACCAGCGAAGCGGGAATTTTGAATGGAACGCCGGGCCGATTTTTTCAAATATCGTGCTGGCCGACGAAATCAACCGCGCGACGCCGAAAACACAGTCGGCGCTTCTCGAAGCGATGTCCGAAGAACAAATTACGGTCGAAGGCGTCTCGCGCCCGCTGCCGCTGCCGTTTATGGTCGTCGCCACGCAAAATCCGGCCGAGCATCACGGCACATATCCTTTGCCCGAATCGCAGCTCGACCGTTTTATGCTGCGTCTCCACGTCGGCTACCCGAGCAAGGCGGACGAGCGCGAAATTTTGCGCGACCGCGAGCGCGAAAATCCGCTCGAATTCGTGCGTCCCGTCATGACTGAAGCGGACGTTTCCGAATTGCAGCAGATGGTTTCCGAAGTTCGCGTCGACGAAGCGCTGGTCGATTATCTATTAAATATCGTCGCCTTAACGCGCGAAAACGAAGCTCTCGAACTCGGCATCAGCCCGCGCGGAACGCTCGCGCTGTTTCGCTCATCGCAGGCTTTCGCCCTGATTGAAGGCCGCGATTACTGCATCGCCGACGACATCAAGCGGCTTGTCCTGCCGGTTTTCGCGCATCGCGTCATCGTCAACTCGCGCAACCTGAATCCGAAACGCCGGACTTTTGAAGCCGAACAGATTTTGCACGACATTTTGCAGAAAACGAAAGTGCCGGTTTAGGAAGGAATTTCACCACACAGACACAGAGAGGCGCAGAGAGTGAAAGAATAATAAAAAACTCTGTGTCTGTGTAGTTAATAATTTGATGAATTTCAAGACGCTTCGCCAACTTTTCAGCCTGCGCGATATTCGCAATGCGATTCTCGGGCTTTTTGTGGTGGTCGGCGGGCTCGGTCTGGCTTTTCTGACGCTTTACGCGCACCAATCGGGAAACGCACCGCTGGCCGGAGTTTTTGCGGCGATTTCAATCGTTTTCGTTTTGCTGATTTTGATTTTTGTTGTCCCGCCGCTCGCGCGTTCGGCCAGCGCCGAAGCTTCGCAGATGAATCTGCCGTTTGAATTTACGGTCGGCGGCGCGATAATTTTAGGTTTAATCGTAATCGTCGGTTTTTCGGCGTGGAACACCGGCAACAATCTGCTTTTTCTGGTGCTTTCGCTGCTCGTCTCGGCGCTCGTCGTCGGCTTTTTTATCGGAAGCTTTGCCCTGAAAAAACTCGACATCAAGATGCGTTTTCCCGAAACGATTTTTGCCGAAGAAGCGACGCCGATTCTCGTCAGCCTGAACAACCGGAAACGGATTTTCCCCACTTTTTCGGTCGTTACGGAAGTACGCGGGAAAGAGCGCGAAAAATCGATTGTGCTGGCCGATATAAAAAAGATTCTGCCCGAGAAATGGGCGGAGAAAATCACGCGCCCGCCCGTCATCAAGCATACTCTGGATTATTTCGTACACGTTCCGCGCCGCTCGGACGTGGAAAACAAGGTCGAGCACGTTTTTCCGTTTCGCGGGCGATTTATCATCAAGGATTTCGAGCTTTCGACCAAATTTCCGTTCGGTTTTTTCCGGCATCGCAGGCGTCTTTCGGCGCAGGAAGCCGAGATTGTAATTTTTCCGAAATCAGCGCCGCTTGACCGCGAAACAATTGATTTGCCATTAGAAATCGGAAAATTCGTGACGCAGAAAAAGGGTCTCGGGCAGGATTTGCTCTCGATGCGCGATTATCAGCCGATGGATGATTTGCGGCACGTCGACTGGAAAGCGACGGCGCGCACGCGTCGCCTTATCGTCCGCGAATTTTCCGCCGAGGACGATAAACGCGTGACAATCTTTTTCGACACGCGTTTTGTGCCCGAACTGGAAGAAAAGCCGCTCACTCTGCGCGAGAAAATCGAGGCCGAGCAAAAGGGGAAACTTTCGCCCGCTTCGAAGCGTTTTGAAAAAGGCGTCAGTCTCGCCGCTTCGATTTTGACGCATTTTGCCGAAGAACAGGGCGAGATTCGTTTGATAATCGACGAAACGGCGGGCGAGTTCGGCATCGGCCGCCAGCATCTGAACGAATGTCTGAAACGGCTCGCGCTAATCGAGCCGAATTTTGACGAAAATAAAGAATTTTCCGCCGAAACTCTGGAAGAACTCTTTACCGAGAGGGAAAATAGTTATACATTTCTGGTAACGGCGGAAAACAAGTCGGGATTTCCCGGCGAATTATTTTATAAAGCCGAGATTGTTGGTTTTTAAGAAATATTCATCACAGAGACACATGGAATACGGAGAAGTTTTGGGAGTTTTTCATTTGGCAACCGGTAATAATTTCAAAAGTTATTCCACAATGTCAAATAGTTGTTTATATTGATGATAGATGTGTGGAAGCATTAGCATATAAAATCAAGAAACTATTTGGAGAAACTAATAAATTCCCAGAAAAAGTTTTATGGATTGCATAAATTTCTCTGTGTCCCCTGTGCCTCTGTGGTGAAATAAAATTTTCTTGTCACAAAAAGCAATTCTGCGGTGTATTACCTATGAAAGCCGTAGTTGGTGCTTTACAAAAATGACCGAAGGCGTGAAAACATTGATGGACGCGATGTCCGAAGCTGGAGCAACTGTAGCGAGAGAAAAAATCGGGTTTGATGAGGCTTTTACGCTTCATCACCGGACTGTCTTTCGCACGGCGCGTTCGGTCGTTCGCGACGAAATGCTGGCCGAAGACGTGACGCAGGAAGTTTTTATTCGCCTGTATCATAATCAGGACGCGATAAAAGATGAGGAAATGCTCCGGCCGTGGCTCATTCGAGTGGCGCTGAACGTCGCGCGCAACACGATTCGGGGAAATATTCGGGCAAACACGCGCGAGGAAATTTACGTCAAAGATACGGACGAAGCGAGCGCGACGACGGTTGAAACTGATTTTGAAGAGCGGGAACGGGCAAAAGAAGTTCATCGAGCTTTGAGTTTGATAAAAGAGCCTTTAAGAAGCTGTCTGGTGCTCAAACAGCAGGGACTTTCTTATAAGGAAATCGCCGAGACGCTTTCGTTGACGGAAACGAGCATCGGCACTTTTATCGCCCGCGCGCGGCAGGAATTTGCGCGGCATTACGGCAAAATCGGGAGAAATAACATTTTATGAAAGAAAATTGTTTTGACATAGGAACAATTCAAGCCTTTTTAGACGGCGAACTCGCTTCCGATACGCTCGAAAACGTGGCGTGCCACCTGGCTCTGTGCGACGAATGCGCTTTGCAGCTGGCCGACGCAGAAGAAGAAACCGCTTTTGCTTTTAACGCTCTCGAACAGGAATTTAACACGCTCGTCCCGACGCACCGGCTGTGGACGAAAATCAACAACACGATTGAAAGAGAAAGAAAATCATTCTGGACGCCGATTCTGGCATTTTTCAGAAATCCGGCAATGGTTACGTTTGCGGCATTCCTGATTGTTTTCGGGCTTTTCGTCGCTTATCTGAATCTGGCAAATAACTCTTCGCCGGTAATTGCCGACGTTCCGCAAAACAAACCGGCGGCAATCGTTCCGATTTCAAAACCCGATACGATAAATCAGACGAATAATCAAAATCCGGCTGATGCAATACCGGAAAACAAAGGCTTTAAGGACACGCGAGTCGCCGCGACCGACAGGGACGCTAAAAATTATCGACCGACAAACGCGAATCTAAATTCGAACAGACCGAAAACGGACGCCGAAAACGCGCCGAACAATTTTGCCACTCCGAAAGCGCAGCCCGCCGTTTACCAGTATCTGCCCGGCGAGGAAAGCTATATCAAAACGATTGCGACTTTGGAAAAAACGGTTGACTCGCGCAAAGACGAAACTCTAAAACCTTCTTCGCGCATCGCTTATGAAAAAGATTTGGCGATTGTCAACGACGCAATCGGTAAAATGAAGGCCGAGGTTAAGAAAAATCCGAAAAACGAATCGGCCAAACAGATACTCCTTGCTTCGTATCAAAGCAAAGTCGATTTGCTGAATTCGGTTGCCGGAAAAACCGAGCTGATGGCTTCACTGAGATAAGGGAAAACGGTAAAGAAAAGGAAAAGACGAGATGATTTTGAAATTTAAAAATTTTAAGGGAAGAGTTTTGCCTTTTATCCTTTTCGCCATTTTCGCGGCCAGCACCTTTCTCGTCTCAGGACAGGAAATTCCGAGTAATATTCCGAGATACAATTCGAGTTATAAACCGACGCCAACGCCTCCGCCGACAAATCCTAATAAAGTCGTAGTTACGGTTCCGAACAAGAATATCGTAGTTGCTCCGACTCCGCCCGTTGTCAGCAAAAACAAGGAAAAAATCAAGGAAGTAAAAAACAAAAAGCAGATTTTGAACGAAGGCGACACGCCGGCTGAAAAATCGATTACCGTCAGTCCGAACGTGGCCGTCAATCTTTGCGTTTCGGAAGGAAACATCAAGATAAACGGCTGGGACCGCAACGAAATCCGCGCTTATATTAACGGCGGAAGCCAGGTCGGTTTTCAAATTCAGCAAAAAGACAAAGCGTCGGGCAAAGCGGCGCTGGTAAAAATTCTCGGTTTTGACCCGGCAAAAAACAATGAGGCCGACGCCGAAGAATGTCTTTCGGGCGACGAAATCGAAATCGATTTGCCGCGCGGCGCTTCCGTCACCGTAAAAGGCGCGGAATGCGACACGACCATCGAATCGGTTAAAAAGGTAAACGTCGAAAATCGCGGCGGCAATATTTTTCTAAACGAAGTTAAATACGGCATTTCCGCGAAAACTTATTACGGCAGCATCACGGTCGGCAAATCGAGCGGCCCGATGATTTTGGAAACTTCAAACGGCAATATCGTCGCCTACGAAGTGAGCCCGAGCGAAATCGGCGATTCTTTCAGGGCGAAAACGATAAACGGAATGATTACCCTCCAGCAAATCGAGCATTTGCTGGCGGAAATCAGTTCAAATTCCGGCTCGATTCGATTTAACAGCGAGTTTTTAAGCGGCGGCCAATACACTTTCGGCACATTGGACGGCTCGATTCTGCTGACGATACCGGAAAAATCTTCGTGCAAAATCACCGCTTCATACGGCGGGCAGTTTACTTCGGAAATTCCGCTGCAAAACCAGAAAATAACCAATCCGGGCAGCGTCAAAAATCTCACCGGTCAAATCGGCGACGGCGAAGCAGCGCTCAGCCTGACGACTTACAGCGGAAGAATCAATATCAAAAAACAGTAAAATTAGTCGATAGTTGAAAGTGGAGAGTGAACAGTTTGTTTTGGCAAAAATAAACTTTACTCACCGAACGCTTGAGCTGACGTGAGGCGCTCTCGCTACGCCCGCCGAAATTTAACAGACAAGCTAACAAACAAAGTCGCCGCCCGCGCCGTCAGCGCGAAGGCTGCGATTATCAGCAAGAAAGCGAGATTGAAAGTAGAGTGAGTAAATAGAGATTTTGTTTTCATAGATATTGAGTGAAGCTTTTTCAACATTTATGTGTGTTATTTTATTTCAAAGATTTTTTGTAAACCGCTCCGCAAATACTCCGGATTTACTTCATCGTGAAGCCATCGGAACAACGGCACGCCCCGACGCTCCGTCAAGTTGCCTTTCATGTTCGTAACTTTGGGGCGCGGGTGATGCCGAGACTTAGGCGGAATTAATAAAATCGCTGTAGTAAAGTCTACGCTTACGCGGTCTTCTGACGAATATTGGTGATGAAAGTATATTATTGCCTTTGTTTTTCACTATCCACTTTTTCGCGTCCAATTTTCCTAAACTATCGAAAGCGTCTATAATAAAAAACCGAAAACTCCAGAACTCGTACTTTTCGTTATTATTTCGGTTAAATAAAATTTTGCGGAAAAAAACGCAGAGCGGATAGAGTTGGCGGGAAAGAATATGGAATCAGCAAATTTCATCGGGCAGACGCTTGACCATAAATACAAAATCGAGAAGGAACTCGGGCGCGGCGGAATGGGAACGGTCTATCTGGCGACGCACGTCGGCACGGAGCGTCCCGTTGCGCTGAAAATCATCGCGCCGCAGTTTATGGAGCGTCTCGAGTTTGTCGAGCGTTTTCGCCGCGAAGCGCGCGCCGCCGGGCGCCTCCGTCATCCGAACGTGGTCAACGTCACCGACTTCGGTTTTGCCGAAACCAAAAAGGGAAAAGTCGCTTATCTGGTGATGGAATATCTGGACGGCGTAACTCTGGGCGAGGTTCTCGAAGAAGAAAAAAAACTGCCGGTTTCGTGGACGATTGATATTCTCGAACAGGTCTGCTCGGCCGTTCAGGAAGCACACAAACAGGGAATTATTCACCGCGACTTAAAGCCCGACAATATCTGGCTGGAGCCGAACCAGCGCGGCGGCTACACGGTCAAAGTTCTCGACTTCGGCATCGCCAAGCTCGAAGAACATATGCCCGCCGACTTATCGGGCGCGGCGCTCGCCAATTCTCCGGCAACGCCGACGCATTCGAATCAGACCACGACGGTCGCCGACCCGACTCAGCCGAATACGATAATCGAAAACCGCAGTTCGACCATCATTTCCGAATCTGCAACGGTTGTGCAGACCGAGCAATTCAACGCTCTCGACACCGAAGCCGGAACGATTCTCCAGCCTAACGGCGCTGCGGACGCGGAAGATAAAACGGCAATCCTGCCGGGCCGGGAAAATAAAACCGTCGCGATTGCCGATAAAGCCGGAACAAAATTGATTTCCGAACAATTTGAAACCGATAAATCTCCGCTCAAATCGCCTTCGACGAGTGAGCTGACGCGCGTCGGCGCGGTTCTCGGAACGCCGCTTTATATGTCGCCCGAACAATGTCGCGGCGAGCGCCTCTCACCGAGCTCGGACATTTACAGTCTCGGCGTTATTGTCTACCAGATGCTTTCGGGCGAAACGCCTTTTACCGGCGATTTCAAAACCGTCATGGAATCGCACAAAGAAGCCGAGCCGCCGGCTCTGGAAGTCAAAAAAGTTCCGAAACGACTCAAAAAAACCATAATGGATTCGCTCTCCAAGGAAACGGAGAAACGACCGTTGACGGCGGAAGGATTTGCCAGTAAGCTGCGCGCCAATTCCGAGGGCTTGGGCGAGCTTTTAAGACGCGCGCTGGTCATTTTCAGCCAGCATCTTCCGAAATTTTTACTACTCGCTTTTCTGTTGGGTCTGCCGTATATTTTGCTGACGACTTTGAAGGTTACTTATAAGCTTCTGGAAATCAGCAAAATCGTCGAAAGCGGGACTGTCAGCACAATAATTAATGCTTCTTTAACTTTACTGGCTTTTTTTGCGCAGATTTTTTACGCCGCGTTTCTGGTCGGAATGACGACGTGGATTGTCGCCCAGGTTCTGGCCGTTCCGCTTCGCCCGATAAGCCTTCGGGCGGCTTTCAAAAAAGTCAAAAGCCGCTGGAAATCGCTGACCGGGACGGTGACTTTAAGCACGCTGCTGGCGATGGGAGCCTGGATAGCCGCTTTTGTCGCCAGCGGTATAGCCGGGGTTATCGCGGGTTTGCCGTTGTATTTTTTCGTCTCAAAAATACTGGCGTTTATCGTCGGAGGACTTATCACCGTTGTCGGCGGCGTCTGGCTCGGCGTTTATGTTTCGGCGATGTTTATGCTGATTGCGCCTTCGATAATGATGGAAGAGCTCAATATGCGAGCTTCCTTTCGCCGTTCGATAATGCTTGTCAAACGCTCTTTCCGGACGGTTTTCGCGACCGCTTTTCTGGTCTATTTTGTCCCGGTCATTTTGGGTTTGATAATTGCCCTCGGCATCAGCGGAATTGTAAAATCCGTCGCTCTCGAGCTGAATCCGCCGCAGGCGTCGTCAACTGGCGCAAAGGAAGAGAATTACGGCGTCAAATACGGCTCAGGCGGAATAACCGTAACAACCGATGATGCCGAAAATGATTCTAATGATAAGTCGGATGCAGCGCCGGAAAAAGCCAAAGAAGGTGTAGCGCCTTTGGTCTCCGCGCAGATTTTTGAGTTTTTATGGCTGCCGATTGTAGTTTTGATTCAGTCCTTTACATCGGTTGTAACGGCGCTGCTTTATTTCAAAACCAGACAGGCCGGCGGCGAAAGACTACAGGATTTGCTGGAAAAATTTGAAGAAAGCGAAAGCCCGCCGAGCCGCTGGCAGGAGCGCGTCCGCGAAAGACTCGTGCAGTCCGGCAGAGTCACGGGCAGTAAAAAAGTCACTTCGGGCTGAATCCGTCTTTGATGTTTTATTTTTGCTCTTCCGACTAAAAAGATGAAGTTTTATCTTAAAATCAGTCAATTCGTTTTTATCATACTTATTTTTACGGCGGTCGCCGTCGCGCAGACTTTCGAGCGCGAATTTGACTACAAAGCGGGCGCAACAATCGATATTATCAATCTTCACGGCCGCGTCTTCGTCCGCGCTGACGAAGCGACGAAGGAAAAAATCTTAGTTCAGGTAAATTCGGATAAAGCGCTCGCCGAATCCGACATAAAGTTTGACAATGCGGGCGATTTGAAAATCGAAACCACACCGCGAAACGCGAACGCGCGAGTCGATTTGACGATAAAGCTGCCGCCGCGCGTTCGCGTTCGCATCACGACGGGCGAAGGCGAGGTGCGCGTTTCGGGCGATTTGGAATCGGCCGAAGCCTTCACCGAAACGGGCACGATTGCGGCGGACGTTCCGCTCGACAATCTGAGATATAATTTTCTCTGGACGGCTTCGCGCCCGCGCTACGTCAGCGACGTGACGCTCGAAGAAGTAAAGGAAAAATCCGCCGGAAGATTTACGCTCAAAGGCAAAATCGTCAACGAAGACGCGAAAACCGAAGAAAGCGAAGCCGTCGAAGAAACTTCCGAAACCGAAACGACCGAAAACTCCGAAAACGGCGAGAAAAATTCCAAAAAAGATAAACAAGAGAAAAAGAAAAAATCCAAAACCGAAGACCAAAAATCCAAAACCATCTCGTTAAATTTCACGACCGCGCGCGGCATAATTTTGCTTAACGTAAACCCGAGCGAAGTGCCTTCGGATTTGCGCGAGCGGCCTTTGACGAACGCGGCGAAAGCGATTATCCGAAGCGGCGATTCGCTTTTGATGGAAGCGATTCGGCGCGCGAGCCCGAAATATTTCGGCGATTACGCCGCGACTTTGCCGCCGCTTAAAAAAACTCCGGTTCTGACCGAAGCCAAGAAAAATCAGGAAGAGATAATCGCGCCGGTGAAAAAGGTTTTAGTCCGCGTGACCGACATCAACAACCGGACGGTTGCCGATTTGAGCAAAAACGATTTCGAGGTTTCCGAATCGGGCGACGAGCGCGAGATTTTATCGGTCGAGCCGACGACCGCGCCGTTTAATCTGGTTTTGCTCCTCGACGTTTCGGGCAGCGTCGAAAACTACGTCGATTTTATCCGCAAAGCCGCCAGAAATTTTGTCAACACGGCCAGCCGAAACGATAAAATCGCCATTATAATTTTTAATGAGGACGTCAAAACAATCTCGACTTTTACGACCGATAAAGGAAAATTATCGGAATCGCTCGACACGTTCGACGCGGGCGGAAGCACGGCTTATTACGACGCGCTCGCTTTTACTCTAGTCGAAACCCTGCGCCCCTTGCGAGGCGACCGGACGGCGATTATCGCTTTGACCGACGGCGACGACAATCGTTCGTTTTTGTCGTTCGATTCGCTTCTCGGCTCGATTCAGGAGAGCGGCGCGCTCGTCTACCCGCTGTATGTTCCGTCGGATTTGATTGCCGCGACGGCGACAAACAATCCGGATTCGACGATTGACCCGCTCCGGACGCGCTATATGGCTTTGACTTCAAAAGCCGAAGCGGAAGGCGAGCGTCTTGCGCAGATTTCCGGCGGCGTTTATTATCCGATACGCCAGCTCGCCGATTTGCAAAAAGCCTACGACGATATTGTCGTTCAGCTGCGGACGGCTTACACCGTAACTTTTCGTTCGGATTTGAAGGAGAAGCGAACCGACAGCATCACCGCGCCGCGCCTCAAAGTCAGAGTCAAACGCCCGAATTCGTTTATCAAGCTCGGCTCGGTCGTCGAAGTTACGAACCAATAAGTTTTCGCTTCAAAAAATAAGTTATGAAATTCAAATCAATTTTATTCGTTTTCGTGCTGGCTTTGGCGGCCTTTTCAGCTTCGGCGCAGGAAGCAAAAGTAAAAATGCGGTTCGGCGTTTTTGGCGAAAACGGAAATTTTTTCGTCGATTTGAAAGCTTCCGACATTCGCGTCCGGCAAAACAAAACGGATTTGCCGATTCTTTCGCTCGCCGCCAAAACGGAAATTCCGCTCGAAATCATCATTATGATTGACGCCAGTTTGTCGCAGGAATCAGTGCTGCCGGACGAGAAAAAAGCCGCCGCTTTTTTGCTCGACAACGTATTGAAAAATGGAAAGGATAAAGCGGCAATCATCCGTTTTACCGGTGAAGTCTCGCTCGTTCAGGATTTGACCGGCGATTTCGGCAAAGCTAAAGGTCAGATTGACAAGATAGTTATGACGCCGCCGCAAGGATATGTCGGGAAGACTCAAGCCGGAGCTGTAATAGTCGGTAGCCCGCTCCCGACCATTAACGATCCTAAAATGGCGATGGGAGCGACCTCGGTCTGGGATTCGATTAAACAGGTCGTCGAAGCTGTTGACAAAACGCCGAGAACCGACGCGCGTCGCGTGGTCGTTTTAATTTCCGACGGCATCAATACGTTTGGTGAAGGCAAATTGAGAGAAGCGGTCGCCGCCTCGATAAAAGCGCAGATTCCCGTCTACGCCATCGGCATCGGGGACGACTATTACGGCGGAGCCGATAAAAAAACGCTCAAAAAACTGACCGGAGAGACCGGCGCGACTTTGATTCTGCCGAAAAGCAAGCTTAAGGATTTTCCCGAACAGCTCAAAGCGTTCGAAAACAACCTGCGTTCGACGTATGAAATAACTTTTGCACCGAACGCAGCGTCGAAAGACGCGATGCAGGAAATCGAAATCGAGATAATCAACCCCGAGCTGCGCAAACAAAAACTGCAAATCACGCAGCCGAAAGGCTTTTTCCGGCAAAATTAAAATGAAAAGCTCTCTGCTACAAACACTTTTCGACGAACAGGAACGGAGGCCTCTGACCGTTTCGGAACTAAACGAGCAGGTCAAGGCGGCGCTCGAGCGCGGCTTTGCGTCCGTCTGGGTTGAAGCCGAAATCGTCAATTTCGTCGCGGCCAATTCCGGCCACTGGTATTTCAGTCTGCACGACGGTTTTTCGCACCTCAAGGCGGCGTGTTACGTCAGAAACAATCTGCGGATTCGTTTTCAGCCGTTCGACGGTTTGCAGGTGCGCGTGCGCGGAAAACTTTCGGTTTACCAGCCGAAAGGCGAATATCAAATTTTGGTCGAATCGCTCGAACCGGTCGGCGAAGGCGCGCTCAAAGTCGCGTTTGAGCAAATCAAGGCGAAGCTCAAGCGCGAGGGCCTGTTCGACGAAGATTTAAAACGCGATTTGCCCGTTTTGCCGAAACGCGTCGGCGTCGTTACGAGTCCGAACGGCGCGGCTTTTCACGATATTTTGAACGTTCTCGCCAGACGCACGCGGACGGTTCACATCACTCTCATTCCGACGCGCGTCCAGGGCGAAAGCGCCGGCGAAGAAATCGAGGCGGCGATAAAGCTGGCCAACGAATACAACGAGGACGCACGCGAAAAAATCGAGGTTTTGATTGTCGGGCGCGGCGGCGGCTCGTCGGAAGATTTGTGGGCTTTTAACGAAGAACGGGTGGCGCGCGCGATTCGAAATTCAAAAATTCCGGTAATTTCCGCCGTCGGCCACGAAATCGATTTTACGATTGCCGATTTTGTTTCGGATAGACGCGCGCCGACGCCGAGCGCGGCGGCGGAAATCGTCGCCGAATCCGAAGAAGGTCTGCGCTATTTTATATCGCAGCTCAAGCAGGATTTGTTTCAAATCCTGAATTACAAGCTGCTGCATATGCGCTCGGATTTTCAGGAGCTCGCGCTTTCGCCGGTCTTTGTCGAATTTCCGCAGCGCGTCAGGGATTTGCAGTACGAGATTGAAGATTTCGAGGAACAGATGCGCGGCGTTTTTGCCGAAAAAATCGAAGCGAAAAAGAAGCGTCTGGAGATTTTGACAAATCGTCTCTCGCCTTTGAAGCTGGCGTCAAAGCTCAGCGAAAAGAAAATTCGCCTCGCACTTCTCGGCGAAAAGCAGAATTCCGCCGCCCGAAACGCGATTGACCGCGGCAGCGAGAAATTAAAAATCCGGATGGCTTCGCTCGACGCGCTTTCGCCGCTTTCGGTCTTAAATCGCGGTTTCTCGATTGCCGAAAATGAAAAGGGCGAAATTTTGCGCGACGCGGAAAATGTAAAACCGGACGACAAGGTGAAAATTCGCCTGGCAAAAGGTAGAATTGAAGCGAGAGTTTTGAAAGTGAGCCGTGAGCGGTAAGCTGTGAGCAGTTTTTTTTCTGCTTTCCGCTCGCCGCTCACGGCTCACTAAAAAGATATGTCGAAATTTACAATCAATTTAGACGAGCCGAAAGCGAGCGAGACGATTGTGTCGCAAAAATCGGACGCGCCGCAGTTTGGCGAAAACGAGCAGCCGAAAAAGCGCGGCAATCTGGCGAAAGCACTGAAAATTATCGGAATCTCGCTGGCCGCCGTTTTGCTGGTGGCGGCGGTCGGCTTGTTTTTTTACTGGCAGAGCTTAAAATCGACGCCGCAGTATTCGCTGGCTTTGCTGGTCGATGCGGCGCGACGCGACGACCAGAAAGCGATTGACGAGCTGGTCAATACGGATGCCGTAGTCGATGATTTTATGCCGCAGGTGACGGCCAAAGCCATCGAATTGTACGGTCGCGGTCTGCCGCCCGCCGTCCTTCAAAAAGTCGAACAACAGGCCGCACCGCTGATGCCCGCGATAAAACAAAAGGCGCGTGCCGAAGTTCCGGCGCTGATTCGCGAAAAAACAAAGCCGTTTGAAAGTTTTCCGTTCTGGGCAATCGCCGTCGGCGCGCGCTGGTATATGGACATCGCGCAGGAGACGGATAAAGCCACGATAAAAAGCAAAATTCCCGACCGGCCGCTCGAGCTGACGATGAAAAAAAACGGCGACCGGTGGCAGGTCGTCGCCATCAAGGACGATGTTCTGGCGCGTCGTATCGCCGAAAAAATCGGGCAGAGCTTAATCGCCGCCGCGCAAAAAGGAGGCTTGAAAAAAGTGGGCGAGCAGATGGGAATCCAGAATCTGCAGGATGTGCAGAAAAATCTCGAAGGACTTTTCAAATAAATCTATGAGCGAAAAAAGTCAGACGTTTGAAGCCTCTCTGCAGGAATTAGAGAAAATCGTGCGCCGCCTCGAAGACGGCGATTTGTCGCTCGAAGAAAGTCTCAAATTATTCGAAAAAGGCGTCAAGCTCGCGCGCGAATGCCAGGAAAGATTAAATCAGGCCGAGCGTCGCATCGAAATTTTGCTCAAGGACGAAGACGGCAACCCGGCCCTGCAGGCCATCGACACCGGGGATTTGCAGGCGGACGTGCGCGGGACGAAAAACAAACGCCGGATTGTTTTCGGCGATGATGACGATGACGACGAATCGCCGTTTTGACGCGTGGATATAAGCGGCCTTTCGCTTGTTGTAATTAAATCAAAAAGCACACTGATTATCAGAAATCCGTGTGCTTTTTATTTAGAAACTGAATGTTAAGTCATTAATTACTGATAAAACTTTTCCCCGAATTGAAATAAAAATCATGAACTCCGTCGCCCATCGTCAGGACGAGCTTTGTTCCGTTTTCGTCGCGCGCAAATCGCGCCGGGTAAGCATAGCTGCCGACCTGATTGTTTTTCTCGTAATTATAACGGGCGTTACACGAATCCTTACTGATTGTGCGGCTCGATTTTTCGGTCATTTTCAGGACGCTGCCTTCAAGACCGTAAACTCCGGTCGAAGGCATATAAACCGTCATCGCGCAACCGACGGACATCGAAGACTGCACATAATAAGCGGCCGAATACGTCCCGTTGGCGTTAAAGTGCATAATGACTTTTTCGGCGCTCGGCGACGAGTAGCCGCCGTAGCCGTTGGTGTAGGTCGTGCCCGAGCTGTGGCTTTCAATCCATTCTCCAACGATTTCGCGCGGCACTTGTCCCGAAGAATTCTGCGCATTGCCCGTTTGCGAAGCTTCATCGGGCGGCGGCAGATTTGCGCCCTGCTTGGCGTTCAAGCCCTGAATCCGGTCAAAGGCATTAACCAGCAATTTGGCTAACGAATCTTTGTCCGCCTGTGAGCGCAGTTCATCGACCAGAGGCTGCTGCATCTGCTTTTGCAAAGCGAAAATCTGCTCATTGGTTAAACTGTTCGCTTTTTCCTGCAAACCGACCAAATCCTGTACGGCTTTGATAGTTCCGGCGTCCTGATTTTTCCAGGCCTTTATCAATTCGGTCTGATAAGTCAGCCGCTCGTTATCGGTTAGAGCGCCGCCGAACGCAAATTCAAACACATTGCGCGATTTATCGACCATATCCCGCGTCAGCGGCGGATTGCCGGAAGCCAGCACCTGATTGTCGGTGGTTTGAGCAAAGGCCGTCGCCGTCGTTAAAAAACATAAAGAAAAAATTGCAAATAATAGTATTCGTTTCATATTAATCTCCTTAAAAAAAAATTCGTTCACCTGTAAATGCGACAAATTTCGCGCGAGCTAATCGGTCACGGAAAAAAAATCGACGGTTGTCGCGCGCACCGCATTTGCCGCCAGAGCAAGACCGAGCGCGGCGAAAAAAGAAAAACAGACGCCGCCCGCTTTTATCCCGATGACGGACGAAGCCGGAAAAAACACGAGTAAAGAAAACCCGACGAGAAAAGGCGCGACGACGCTGATTCCGCGCCAAACGCCCGCCCGCCAGACGAAAATCCCGATTACAATCATAAAAACGTGGCTGAACGGATAAGCGATGTCCGTCATCGTGAAAAGTAAGCTGTCGCTGTTTTTCGCCCATAAGCCCAGAAATTGCTCAATAGAAAACAGAAAAGCCAGGATTAGTCCCGTAATCTGAACAAAGGAAACGATTTTGCTTCCGACGCCTCGGCCCAACGCTCGCGATTGTCTGATTCCGACGGCGGTCGCAATCCAGCCGCCGATATAAAAAACGCCCAAAAACCCGACAAATTGGTCGTTTAGCTTTTCAGGCTCGGCCATAAAAGCGCGCGTAATCATTTCGACCAAAAGCATCGGCGCGCAGATTATTCCAAAAACACCTAAAAGTTTTGTATTTATAAAAGCCTTTTGCCCGTAGGCGGAAAGCGCCATTTCATTTTCCGACATTGTTTTTTTTCTCCCAATTAATTTTTTAAAGAAATATTTGTAACTTTTTACGCGGGAAGCTTCAGCTTTCGCGGCATTTTGACGGTCGCCTCCCAGAGGATGTTATTGTTTTCGTCGAGGCCTTCGATTTTGGCGGCATAAGGCGAGCGAAAAATTTCAAACTCGTCGGAAAACTCTACCAGAACCGCCGTTACACGCAGACTTATTGCGTTTGACTTTAAGCGTGAAGGCAGGATGTGGGCCATTTCGTCCGACGTCACAAAACTGTTTCCGACTTGAGTCTGCCCGTTGATTTCCAGATAAAACAGTCCTTTGTGGTTGCCGTATTCGTCGGCCGCGTCGACGATATTTGAAAACGCCGGAACGTTACTGATGAGCAAACATTCGCCCGTCAGCCGTTTGTTGAAATCATTAACGTAATCGGGCATTTCCTCGTAGGAAATTTCGGTCGGCGCGGCACAAATCTCGGCCGAATTCGGGTTTGAATTCGGCAAATCTGCGGCCACAGCGTCATTGGCAGAATCCGTATTTAAAGCCGTATTTCTCGGTTCGGCTTTCTGCAAAGCGGCAATTCGCGGCGGATTGCCGCTGCGGTTCTGCGCGTTTGCCGGCAGGCAGGTTACGGGCAAAACGATGGCCGTTGCTAAAAAAACGGTAAAAATTTTATTAAAGTAAACATTCATATTTATAAATTCCTCCAAATTAGAAAAAATTAGTTCTCGACTAACTAATGCGCTTTTTCTGCGCTCTGCTAATCACGAATCATCGAATTCAGGAAATTTTTTTGCGCCGGAGTGCAAAATCTTAAATTAAAGAAGTATAAAAATTGAAATTTTTGATGGTTGAAGCGACAGGGAATTATCGGGGAAGATTGATTTGAAGCACGTCGCTCGTTTGTGTTCCGCGGGTTAAAGCAAGTCGGGCGAAGTCGGGCGAGAAACCGAAATAAAAAATTTCTTCGGTCTTGAAATCAGACAACTGGGTGGGAGATTTTCCGCCAACCGGTTGACTCCAGAGGTTTGAAACGCCTTTATCATTTTTTATAAAATAAATGGCCTTTCCGTCCTGCGACCAGCGAAGCAGTGTCGAATAAAACGGTTTCCCGGCGATTGGAAACGGCGTGTCGAAGATTTTGGCCGCCGTTTTTCCGTCGCTCGGCATGATGGCGATTCCGGCCGTGTCCGGTTCGAGCAGCAGAAAAGCGATTGTTTTTCCGTCCGGCGAAATTGCGGGCATATCTGCGGAAAATTCTCCAAGCATTACCGGTTCGCCGCCGTCAATCGAAACTTTTGCTAAAGTCGGTTTCCCGCCGGTTTCGCGGGTGAAAACTACCCATTTGCCGTCGGGCGAAATCCGGGGCGACTTATCGGTGTCGCCGTGCGTCAGCTCGATTTTGTTGCTTCCATCGACGTTCATTCGCCACAAATGTCGGAGTCCGCCCGCTTCGGAAACGTAGACGATATAACGATTGTCGGGCGAGACGGAAGGCAGTAGACTGTCCGCCCCGGCGTTTGTCAGCCGCATCTGATTCGTCCCGTCGCCGTTCATCAGCCACAGCTCGCTAAAGGCGTCCTGAATGGTCGTGTAAACGACTTTCCCGTCGGGCGTCCATTCCAAGCCCCAAATCCCGGCGAGATTGCTGGAAGATAATTGAGTCAAAGACGTTTCGGTCGCTTTTGCCCGGTTGTCGAACGCCATCGACCACACTTTTGTGTGCAGCTCGGATTTCACCGAAACGAGCGTATTTGATTGGCGGGCGATGCTGATTCCCCTGTAATTATCGGTGTCGTTGGTGACGCGTTCGACGACGGCGTTATCAATTGTGACGCGCCAGATTTGAATATTATTGGCCGACAAATCGCCCTGCGCCGTGACGCAGACGGCCGTTCCGTCCGGCTCCCACGCGACGTTTGTCAGCACGCCCCATTTTTTATCGCTCAGTCTTTTGGTTTCGCCGCTCTCGACCGAAAGAAGATATATGGCGCCTAACTGCTGGTTGGTTTCGTTGTTTTCCAAAACGCAGAAAGCAATCGTTTTGCCGTCCGGCGACCACGAAGCGCTGCCTATTAAGGCGGGAAAATCGAGAAACGGTAATTCCCGAATCTCCGTTCCGTCGGCGCTTGCTGTCAGCAGAAAATCTTTGCCGCCGTTTCGACGACGAAATACAAATTTGCTCCCGTCAGGCGCAAAATCGATTTTACCGGAAACGTCGTCCAGAACTTTTTTGCTCGCGCCGCCCGCCGCCGGAAAGCGAAAGAGCGACCCGACTCGATTTTCGCTTTTCTGGGCGATGTAATAAATTTCATCGCCGGCCGGCGTAAAAACCAAGCTGCCCAGCTTTAAATCGGTTTCGGGCATGATAAGCGTCGGGTTAGGATTGTCGGATTGTTTCGACCAGATACTTTGCCGCCCGTTTTCTTCGTTAATATAAGCGACCAGAGAACCGTCCGGAGAAACTGCCGCCTGCGTCACCTGACCGCTCGTCGTGATGCGGGAGATTTTTATTTTATCTTGTAAATACGCCGGTTTTTCGGTCAAGGCGGAATTGCCGGATTTCCAGAAAAACCAGAAGCTCGCTCCGACGATTGCCGCAAAAAAAATCAAACTCGTCAAAACTACGACAGATAAATTTTTTTTCGGCTGGATTGGGATTGTCCGCGCCTCTGAAAAATTCGTATTCAGGCCAGCCTGCTTCGTCACGCTAATTGGGTGAATCGAATTATGAATTTCGGCCGAAACGACTTGCCCGTCGGTAAATCGATTGATGTCGGCGGCGAGCTCATCGGCCGAAGAATAACGCTCGGCCGGATTTTTTTGCAGCGCCTTGAGGACAATATTATCCAGTTCCGGGCTGATTTTTTCATTCGATGGAGTTTCTGCAAAATCTTCATCGACGGGATTTTCCCGCCGTCTCGACAAAATTACCGAAGACGGCGTCGGCGGTGCATCTTCGCAGATGGCGCGGGCCAGTTCATAGGGCGCGGGATTTGATTTTTTGAACGGGTGAACGCCGGTTAAAAGCTGGAAAAGCAGCACGCCCAGGCTGTATACATCGCTCGCCGGAGTTACCGCAGTTTCCCGGATTTGTTCGGGCGAAGCGTAGGCGGGCGTCATCAGCCGGCCGGTCATCGAATCGAGCGTGTCGCCCGCGGAAGGATTTTCCGAATCTAAGAGCTTGGCGATGCCGAAATCGAGCAGTTTTATTTCGCCTTCCGTCGTAACTAAAATATTTCCCGGTTTGATGTCGCGGTGGACGATTTGGCGTTTGTGCGCGTATGCGGCCGCAGTGCAGACTTTTTCAAAAAGCCGCAGTCGTTCGATTAAGCTCGAATTATTCCGGTTGCAGAAATGAGTTATCGATTCGCCCTCGACGTATTCCATGACGAAATAAGGTAAGTGGTCGTCGGTCGAGCCTCCGTCGTATAGACGGGCGATAAAAGAGTGGTTGAGATTGGCGAGAATCTGGCGCTCGTTACGAAAGCGGCGCAGAATAAAATCCGTATCCATGCCGCGCCTGATAAGTTTGACGGCGACGCGCTGGAGAAATTCATCGTCATCGCGCACGCCTTCGTAAACCGTTCCCATGCCGCCGCGTCCGATTTCCCGGATGATTTTGTAATTTCCGATTCGCCGGTTGATGTTTTGGTCAAGCTCGCTTTTTTCTCCGAGCAGAATGGCCGCTCCCAAATCGGCGACGTTCGTATCCAGATTGCTTTCGGATTGGTCGGCCGCGAGCATCGCTTCGACGTGCAGGCGCAGCGCGTCGTCAGAACCACACGATTCACGGAGGAATTTTTCTCTTTGATGAGCGGGTAAGGCGAGCGCGGCTTCAAAAAGTTCTTCGACCCGCCGCCACTGTTCAGGCGACATAAAACAAAAATTTTCAAATTGCGGAGCTTATAATTTACTTTGCTGAATTACTGCCGGAAATCTGCGTTTGCAGCCACGCCTTGGCGGTGCGCCACGAACGCGTGACGGTGGCCGTCCCGATATTGAGGACGGCGGCGATTTCCTCGTTCGACAATCCGCCGAAATAACGCAGCTCAACGATTTTTGCCTTGACCGGGTCAATTTCGGCAAAGATTTTCAAGGCTTCGTCGAGCGAAACGAGCTCGGCCGATTTTTCGTCCGAAAGATTTATATTTTCGTCCAGAGACAGCTTGAAATCGCCGCCGCCGCGCTTTTCGCGCAATCTCGAACGCGCGTGGTCAATTAAAATATGGCGCATAACCTGGGCGGCAATGCCGAAAAAATGGGCGCGATTTTCCCATTGCGCTTCTTTTTGATTAACCATTTTCAGATAAGCTTCGTGAACCAGCGCCGTTGCCTGTAGAGTGTGTTCTTCGCCGCGGTGCTCGCGTTTCAAATGAGCCTTCGCTATTTTTCGCAATTCTTCGTAAACGAGCGGGAACAATTCATCAAAAGCCAGATTGTTTCCGCGGCTGAAATCAAGCAGTAAGCCGGTCACGTCCGGAGACGTTTGCTTTTCCATTCTAGATAAACAAAAGGTCAGATTTAAACAACCTGAATTGTAATGGAAACAAAACAATTTGGCAAAAAAATTGTCAAAGGCGCTTTGACGGGTGGACGACTACCCGCGCCGCGCCGGGATTCGACTTTGAAGATTATCAAAACAAACGATGTTGCTATTCATTAAAGCGGGTATTGAAATTTTATATTTAACCTTGAAAAATACCCTCAAAAAGTGGACAATGCCCTAGAAACTAAGACATAACAATGAATTTATTTGCGATTTTGGTTGGATGAAGCCCGCATTACCGCACTTTCAACCGAAGCTATTTTTTTAAGATTTACCAAACCTCTGGTTGGGAATCATGTAAATCTTTAAAAATTATGACGGAAGAATTGTAATTAGCTTGAACTTTAAAACGATTGAGCTTAAAAGCCCGCTCAAGCTAAGCACAAGGAAAAATTAAATAGATAAAAGAATTTTCAAGTCAAATAAACCTTATTGTTGATAACTCTAAAATAAATTTGAATAAATTTTCAGTTTAAGCTTTATATGGATGCTCTTACATTAACATTTTTTACCATAGGTAAAGCAGTTAGCTCCCTAATCAGCAAAGAAGCCGTAATCGGCGGTATTACGGGAAATCGTGCGGACGCGCTTTTTTGTAAATGCATGAATCACTTCTGGCAGCAGATGAAAAATAGTGATTCTAAAACCAATCATGATATTCAAAAATCAATCAGGAAAGCTCAACTCGAATCCATAATCGGCATTTGCGGAATTCTTTTAAGAGAAAAAGGCTACAGCTCGGAAAGCGTTCTGAAAGCGCTTTGGAAAAAAACAAAAAATATTGTCTCGCGCGGAAATGCGGAAGAAATTTGGCTGACCGAATTGTGTGAGGATTTAATGGAGGAGTTAAAGGATTTTTCAAAGCCCTTTTATAGTGCTCCTTCGACGCAGATAGAATCTCAAATCGAGTTGTTATTAATTCCTCAAAACGAAGCTGTTGAAAAGCGGCTTTCCAGGTTGAAAGACGATTTACTTGAAACTACTTTAATAGAAATTCGCCTCCGGCATCCTTATCCGCCCGAACAATTTATAAATGCAATGAAAAACGGTTGGAATGAAATCAACGCGGACGGGACGGAAGTAAAGGTCGATTGGTTTAACGGACTTTGCAATTCTTTTGCCTATGAACTGAAACACAATCAGGTTGTCGCCAATATCTTTCAAAGTCAGCTGCTGGCAAATTTGTATGTTAAAGATGTAGAAGACGGCAAGTCTTTTTCCGGTTCTTCGATTGAATCTCTTACAAAAGTTTATGAAGAAATGGGAGGGATATTTTCCGAAAAATTAGTCCGGCTCGAAAACCAGCTGGCAGATTTGCACCTGGAAAACAAGGAAATTTTTCTTGAGATAAAGAATCAGCGAAAAGATGAAGTTGATAAATTGCTGCTTTTTTGCGCGATGCTGCCGGATTTGGCCAACCAGCAAAAAGCGTTACGGAAATTATTTATCAACGAAGTTTCCGAAATTAAAAGTCTGGTTATCGAACAGGGCAGGCGTAATGAAGAAGTGAATTTATTTGTCGGCAGCAGCACGCAGGAATTTATCCGAACCGAATTGCAAAGCACCAAAGATTCAATTATCAACGCGATTGAGCACAAGGACGTAAACAATAAGCATGACGGCCGTAAATTAGTATTTTTATACAAACGCAACGCTCATCCTGACGAGGAGCTTGTCAAATTTTTAACCGCCGAACTTGTCTTCAACGGTCATCACGTTTTTATCGATAAAAATATTACTGTCGGCATCGAATGGGCTAAAGAAATCGAAAATCAGATTCGCGCTGCCGATGCGATAATCTGCCTGCTCTCGGAATCTGCGATTCATAGCGAAATGCTGGCGTATGAGCTGCAAATTGCTTACGAAGAATCGCAAAAAAATAATGGGCCGCCGTATTTAATTCCTATCAGAGTTGGGTATGAAGGCAACTTGCCATCCTCAATTTCCGGTTACCTTGACCAATTTCAATACACTCTCTGGAACGATGTTTCGGAAAATTCAAAACTGGTAAAAAATATATTAAAAGCTCTTTCGACGCCGGGAAAGAAGAATCGTAAAGATTTGAAATTTGAAACGACCGGCGGAGCAATTCCGATAGATTCAAACTTTTACGTCGCGCGCCGAACCGATAAAGAGCTGCTCAGCGCGATTGAAAGAAAAGACAGCATAATTCTGATAAAAGGCTCACGACAGGTCGGCAAAACGTCGCTTCTCGCCCGCGGATTGAAATTGGCGCGTGAAAATAAGTCAAAAATTGTTTTGACGGATTTCCAGCAGCTCAATTCCACCCACTTGAATACGATTGAATCTTTTTATATAACGCTTGGATATACCATTGCCGAGCAGCTTGATATAGACATTTTCCCCGACGATGTCTGGAAAGATAAACGCTCTCCCAGTATAAATTTCGAGCGTTATCTGAGACGTGAAGTTTTAGAAAAAGTTTCAACGCCGGTCGTCTGGGGATTAGATGAAGTAGACCGATTATTTTCCTGCTCCTACGGAAGTGAAGTGTTCGGATTTTTTCGCTCACTGCACAATGCCAGAGCTCTCGACCCCGATTCGCCATGGTCGCGTCTGACGATGGCCATTGTCTATGCTACCGAAGCTCATTTATTTATTACGGACCTCAATCAATCTCCGTTTAATGTAGGAACCAGATTGGTATTGGAAGATTTTACTTTTGAACAAATAAACGAGCTGAACAGGCGCTACGGAGAACCGTTAAAAAGCAAAGCAGAGCTGGAAAGATTTAATTTTCTGGTGGGCGGACATCCGTATCTGGTCAGAAGAGGTTTGTATGAAATAGCCACCCAAAATTTACAGTTTGATTTTTTCGAGTCAATTTTCACCAAGGAAGACGGCCCGTTCGGAGACCATTTACGGAGATTTCTGGTCATGCTGTCTCCCGAAAAAGATTTATGTAAAGCAATAATAGAAGTCCTGAAAGGGCATCCCTGCCCGTCGCAAGAGACTTTTTACCGGTTGCGGAGCGCCGGTCTGTTAATCGGCGAGTCGGCGCGAAGCGCGAAACTCAGGTGTCATGTCTACGAAACCTATTTACGGCGTCATTTAATCTAGAAAACAAATTCATATGAGTTCGGCAAGTTCCTCTTATTACATTACCGGCGGCACGATGCACACCAACGCGCCCAGCTATGTTACCAGGCTCGCTGACGAAGAACTTTATAAAAATCTTAAAGAAGGTCATTTTTGCTACGTCTTGACTTCAAGACAGATGGGAAAATCTTCTTTGATGATTCGCACCAGAAAAAAATTACAAAATGACGGATATTCAACCGTTGTATTGGACTTAACGAGTTTAGGACAAAACTTGTCGGTTGAGCAGTGGTATGACGGATTGCTGACGCAAGTCGGGGAACAATTAAATTTAGAAAAGGAATTGGATGATTACTGGCTTAAAACCTCCCGCCTGAGTTGCTTGCAGCGTTGGTTAAACGCCGTCCGTGAAATAGTTTTGCCGGAGCAAAAATCGCATCTGGTAATTTTTATAGACGAGATTGACTGTGTCATCAGCCTGCCGTTTTCGACCGATGAATTTTTTGCCGGAATTCGCCAGCTTTATAACGAACGCTCTCAGAATTCGGCGTTGTTGAAGTTGGATTTTTGTTTGTTGGGAGTAGTGAGTCCTTCCGATCTTATTTCCGACCCGCGAACGACTCCGTTCAATATCGGAAAACGGATTGAATTGGACGATTTTACGCTAAAAGACACCCTTCCGCTTATTAGAGGATTAAACTGCGACGAGATTTCAGGTAAGAAAATCATGCAGCGGATTTTGTACTGGACTGGCGGGCATCCGTATCTCACTCAAAAGCTTTGTCGAAATATGGCCGACTTTCCGACTAAAACAGAAGAAAGCGTAGATTTGCTGTGCGAAGAAATCTTTTTATCGGCACAATCCAGGGACAAGGACGATAATTTAATTTTTGTCCGTGACAGAATCCTGAAAAGTAATGTAAACCGGGCGGATTTATTACATTTATACACGAAAATTTACAACGGAGATTCGATAAAAACAGATAGAACCAATCCGCTGCTTAACGTGCTGCATCTGTCGGGCATTATTTCCCTGAATGAAAGTTACGTTTTTATCAGAAACCAAATTTATATAGAGCTTTTTGATAAGGACTGGATACGGGAGAATATGCCCGACGCGGAGATTAGGCGGCAGAAAGAAGCCTATCGGGCGGGTGTCAAAAAGACTCTCAGTGTCGCTATATTTATTTCGCTGTTAGTAATATTCGTCATAGTTTTAGCCAGCAAAATGGTTATTTCATTTAACGAATCGATTCAATTAAAAATGGAGAAGGATTTGCTGCAAAAAAAAATTGATGAATTAGATTCTGAGAATAGGGTGTTAAAAGAACGGTTTGAGCGAAGCGAAGCCAAATATCTTAAGGACACGATAGACTTAAAACTCGAATTAGAAAAGCAAACGGCAAAAATAAGTAAATAATATAAAAATCAGGAATACTTTTGCCGATAGTCCGCAAATAATATATTCGGTGTAATAGAGACATTAAAAAAACGCAAAGTTTAACTTTAAAAAGTGCCAAAGATGCTTAAAAACGCAGATAAGCCGAGAAACTCCAAAAAAGGAGCAATGCAGATGGCGTTTACGCGCTTTATGCTGCTTGTCGCATTATTTATTTTGTGGATGGGAATAATTTCTATCCGGCTTGTCCATTTACAGGTTAGCCAGCGCGAATGGCTGCGCGCCGCCGCTTTAAACCAGCGCCGCGACCAAACAAGAAAGAAATTGCTGCGCGGCACAATTTTGGACCGTGACGGGCATTATCTGGCAATAAGCATCAAGACAAAATCTCTTGTCGCCGACCCTTCAAGAATTGAAGATGCCGACAAAATAGCTAATGAAGTCGCGGGAGTTCTCGAAGTTAAGAGCGATGAAATCTTAAAGCTGCTTAGGGAAGGTAAAGAAAATAATAAAAAATTCGTATGGCTGGCGCGCAAGTTGGACGAAGATACGTCGCAAAAAATCGACGATTTTCATGAGCCGGGACTCTACTGGATAGAAGAGGAAAAACGCATGTATCCGTATAACACACTTGCCGCGCAGGTTATCGGTTTCAGCAACTTTGAAAATATCGGCTCAGCCGGAATCGAGCAGTCGCAGGACACGCTTTTATATGGTGCGCTGGTAAAAGGCTGGCGAGACCGCGACCGTCTGGGCAGAGTTTACGATAGAGAAGAAGTTAAGCTTGACCCGCCGAAGGATATCATTTTAACAATCCGCGCTTCGATTCAGTACAAAGCCGAACAAGCTCTTAAAGAGGGAATTAAAAATACCGGAGCTAAATCAGGAACGGCAATCGTTCTCGACCCGCATACGGGCGAGATTCTGGCGATGGCCAGTTATCCTTCCTACGACCCGAATTCATTTAACGAAGCCGAACCGGAATTTTTTAAAAACAACGCATTTCAAAACGTCTATTCGCCCGGTTCTGTTTTCAGCACTATCGTTTTTGGCGGAGCTTTGGAAGAAAAATTAATTGCACCGGACGGGCAGATTGATGTGAAAGACAGCATAAAAGTTGGCGGCAGAGAGTTTAAAGATTCGCGTCCGGCGAAAATGATGACGTATACGGAAGCCCTGGCGGCTTCCAGCAACTTCGCCACAATCAAAACCGCACTCGACCTCGGCAAAGATAAATTTTATAACTACGCTTACAAACTAGGATTTGGAAGAGTAACCGGAATCGAGTTGCCCGGCGAGCAGAGCGGAATTTTGCGTCTGCCCGAAATGTGGAACAACGATTCGCTGGCTTCGATTGCAATCGGGTACGAAATCAGTACGACGGCTTTGCAGATAACCTCAGCTTACGGGACAATCGCCAATGACGGCGTCAGAACCAAGCCGCACATTATAAAAGAGATTCGCAACTCCGACGGTGAAACTGTTTCAAATGAGAAAACCGAAAAAACACGGGTTTTCAGCTCGGAAACGGCGCGCGCTCTGCGCGAGATGTTGAGACAGGTCGTGGTGCAGGGGACGGGCAAAAAAGCGCAGTTAAATGAATACAGCTCCGGCGGAAAAACCGGAACTGCCTGGAAATTTGACCCAATTCTCAAGCAGTATAATCCAGCCAAATTTATTGCTTCGTTTGTCGGTTTTGCTCCGGCGGATAATCCGTCAATCGTAATCACGGTTGTCATAGACGAGCCGCGCGGAGGCCAGTATAGCGGCGGAGAAGTGGCCGGGCCGATTTTTAAGGACATCGCCGAGCAGATTTTGCCGGAGTTGAACGCCCTGCCCGACATCAATAATTAAATAAAATCTGCAAACAATAAATTTCAATCGGAATACAATGTGCGTTACCAAAAATTGATATTGCCAATCAAAATTTCACGTCCAAAATCCGGCTCTGAAATTTCCTATCGCAAGGCAAAGACGATAAAAAAAGCGCCGAAAGAAATCGCCAGGACGAATAAAAGATAAAGCAAAATATTTATCGTATTGTCTTTTCCGCTTTTGCCGTTATAAGTCGCTCCGCACAAAAGACATCTGACATGACTAAAAAGTTTAGGGCCGAGAATCCCGCCCCACCATGTAAAAGAGACTTTTTCGGCCTTAGCGCCGCGGCATTTCGGGCACGAAGCGTATTCATCCATAAGTTTTGGTATTTTACGCGCTAAATTTCCAGCACATTTTAGCAGAAATTTTCCAAACGCCGAAAGATTTTATTCGGATAAACTTTGATTGCACATCGCTTCGAGAACGGAAATCGGCGCTTTGGCGGCGGCGACGAGCGCGCCGACCGGAACGATATAGGTGTGCTCGAGCGCAAACTGCCCGGAAAGCGCGGCGTGCGGAACGCCGTCCGTATAAACGAGCCACGTCGAGCGCGGCGGAAATTCGAGCCTGACCTTATCGCAGTTCGCCTGAAAATTTTCATTCGCTTTGAGCCAGTCGTGAAAATGCAGCATAAATTTGTCGTAGGCCGAATGCTCGCCGACCGGCAGGCCGACGCGGTTTAAGACGCGCGCCAAACCGGACGCTTTTTTCAAGGCAAATTTCTGCAAGTCAGCCTGCCCGGCGTAACGCTCGGCGAGCAAATCGAACGGCTCGGCGATATTCCAGATGCGCGACTCCGACGGGTTTATATTTGTAAAAACGCGCAGAATTCGAGCGCCTTTGGTCGGGCGCGTCGGGAACGAATCGACGTGGAGCAAATCGTTTCGTTTTTTGAACGGGAGGTTGCGTCCTTTTTCTTCGAGCGGGCGAAAGCTCGCAAAATCAAGCTCCAGTTTGCCGGCGTAGGGCGCGAGAAAATCCGAAACAAAACGCGTCGTTTCCCGCGAATAATTTTCCATAATCTCGCGCAGGCGAGCCGCGTCCGAGCCGGAAGAAAGCCCCCGAATCGCTTTTTGCTTCGGCCGGTAAGAGATGTTTTTGTGAAAAGCCGAACCGGTTTGTTTTTGCGAAAGCAGAAAATCCTGGTGCGCGGCGGGCAAATCAAACGGAATATTATCAAAAAAAAGAACGCGGCCCGATTCCAGCCGCTCGCAATAATATGCGGCGCGTTCCGCGGAATTTGCGTCCGCGCGCCAGCCGTCCGAATCGTAATCGTTAATTTGAAGCAAGGACATTTTGTAATTTTAACACAGGAATTTTTCAAAAGAAGTGAAAACTGAAAGCTGAAAACTAAAAACTAACTTTCAGTTTTCAGCTAATCGACGCTGTTTGATTCGGTCGTCAAGGTCGGCGGCTGAAAGCTTGCTTTCGAGGCGGGCGCGCCGGCGGTCATTTGCAGGGAAACGATGATTCGCTGGCCTTCCGTCTGAAGTTTCGGCAGGCGCAGACTGAAAACTATCGCGCCGAGAATGCAGACCGCGCCGCCGAGCGCAACCGTCTCGGGCGCGCCGAGCAGACCGGCCAGCGAACCGGCCATCAGAGCGCCAAGCGGAGCCATTCCCATAAACATCATCGAATAAACCGCCATCACGCGCCCGCGCAGATGGTCGGGCACCATCGCTTGAATCAGAGTGTTTGACGAAGACATCTGCGTCATCATCGAAAATCCGACCGGTATGAGCAAGACAGCCGAAAGCCAGAATATTTTTGAAAACGAAAATAAAATCAAAGCGACGCCGAAGCCCGCCGAGGCAAACGCCACCCAGCGTCCGAGCCCGAAGACACTTTTGCGCGAAGCCAAAACAAGCGCCGCGACGAGCGCGCCCGTGCCCGAAGCGCCCATCAGAAAACCGAGCGTCGACGAACCGCCGCCGAGGATTTTATCGGCGAAAATCGGCATCAAAACCGCGTACGGCATTCCCATCAAGCTGACCAGACCGAGCAGCAGAAGCAGGGCGCGAACCGGCTGCGTTTTAATCACAAAGCTGAAACCTTCGGCGATATTGGCAAAGGTCGAACCGGATTTCGGTCGAATGACCGTCTCGACGTTCATCATAAAAAATCCGCTGATGACGGCGATGTAGCTCAAAGCGTTGAGAAGAAAACACCAGCCTTCGCCGACCGCCGCGACGAGCAGACCGGCGATGGCCGGCCCGACTATCCGCGCGCCGTTGAACATCGAGGAATTGAGCGCGATGGCGTTGAGCAGGTCTTCTTTGCCGACCATATCGACGACAAAAGATTGGCGCGTCGGAATGTCGAAGGCGTTGCCGATGCCGAAACAGGCGGCGATGACGAACAAATGCCAGACCTGAACCGCGCCGGTCAAAGTCAGAGTCGCCAGTATAAAAGCGAAAATCATCGCCGACGTCTGCGTGATAATCAGAATCTTGCGGCGATTGTGGCGGTCGGCGACCGCGCCGCCAATCGGGGCGAGCAGAAAAACGGGAATTTGCGAGGCGAAGCCGATAAAGCCGAGCAGGACGACCGAACCGGTCAAACGATAGACGAGCCAGCTCTGCGCGACCGACTGCATCCATGTTCCGGTTAAGGAAATAAACTGGCCGGTAAAAAAAAGCCGAAAATTGCGATGTTTTAAGGCCCGAAAAGTGTTCGGAAGCGATGGGGAATCCGCAGATTCGCCCATCTCCGTTTTTGTATTCCCCTTGTCCATAAAATCTAAGTTATCAATTTTGCCGCAAATAAAAAAGACGGACTTTTTGAATCCGTCTTTTGATTGAAAAATTAATCTGTTCGTTATCTTCTCGAATAAAAAATCTGCAGAATATACCAGAACATAAGCGCGATGCTTGAAAAAAGAGAAAGCGAAGCCGCGACGTGCTGGTCGGTGCGATATTGATGAAGGACGTTTGAAGTCTGATACAAAATCGAGCCGCCCGCAAAGGCAACCATCGCAAACGCGAAAACGTTTCCGAGACTAAAGCCGAAAATCAGGTTTATCGCGATAAATCCGAGCGCGACGAAACCGGCGATGGTCAAAATCGGACCTAAAAACGAAAAATCTTTGCGCGTCAGAAAAACGACCGCCGTGATTCCCAAAAACAAACCGAGCGTGACAACGCCGGCTTGCGCAATCACGCTGCTTCCGGCGAAATGATTGATGATAAACAGCAGCGGCAGAAACATAACCGCCCAGGCAAGTGTGAAAAGCCCGAGGCCGAGATACTGCTTCGATTTGGACGTTTGTGAGATGGCCCAGGAGTTGGCGACGGTCGAAATGCCGATAAAAGCCGCCAGCACGATAAACCACGAAAAGCTGCTTCCCATCATCGTTCGCGCCGCCATCTCGCCGAGACCGGAGCCGAGTAAAATTGTTTCCAGTAAGACGAAGACGGCAATCGCGCCCGCTAAATGAGCGTATGTTTTGCGAATAAACGCCGCGCGTTCCTGCGGCAGAGCTTCGGCCGCCGTCTGACCGAATGTAGTTGTATAAGTTTCCATATTTCTCCTTTACGAAAAAACTTGTATATTAGATGCAAAAAGTGTCAGGAAATCTGTCTAACTACGGGTATTTTAGCTTATTATGTCAAGCGAATAAAACGGCTTGCGGATTTTGTTGAATAATTAAACTTTTATGAAAAAATATATTTTTTTGATTTCGATTTTTCTTTTTGCGGTGACAAATATTTGCGCGCAGAAAACTTTTATCTTTAAAAAAGTTTCGGACAATTTTGACGTGAAAATCAAAATCGGGAGCTGCGATGAGGACGGTTGTAACGATAAGGCGACGGCTTTTCTGATGAAAAAAAATCAGTCGAAAGCGTTTCAGACGATTGAAATGAAAGAGATGTTTCTTCGTCTAACCGAGGAACAGACATCGAAAATCGACGCGGCGGAATTTTCCGGCGACGGCGTGGGCGGCGTTTATTTTGAAGATTTTAATTTTGACGGCGCGGACGATTTGGCTTTGAGCAACGGCAACTACGGGCCTTACGGCGGGATTTCCTACGACATTTTTCTTTTCTCGAAAACCACCGGAAAATTCGTCTTTAATGAGAAATTGAGCGGTTTAGCGAGCGAAAGTATGATGCTCGACACCGATAAAAAGAAAAAAACCATCGAAGCCTACACAAAAAGCGGCTGCTGCTGGCATCAGACGACGCGTTACAAATTCACCGGCAACCGGCTCACAAAAATTTACGTTTTTACCGAAGACGCCTCGCGCGGCGACGATAAAGTCCGTCTGATTACCGAAACGCTCATCGGCCGAAAGTGGAAAAAAACGACAAAAGTAATGCGGATAAAAGATTATTACAAGGACGACCAATAAAATTGAAAGTGAAAAGTGAAAAGTGAAAGAATGTTTTCAACTTTTCACTTTTCACTCTTAGTTTTTCACTTTTTAAGTCTCAACGGGTGGCGACGCGTTACCGCGCATTGCGGCATCGACGCTCAAAATGCCCGAACCGCGCGCGGCGATATATAGAAACACAAAACAATAAATTACGGCGAGCTCGCCCTGATTTTGAATCGGGAGAAACTTTGCCATGCTGAAATGCACCATAAAATATGCAACTGCCATCAAACCGCTTGCTATAAAAGCCGTGATTCCAGCGAAAAACCCAATCAAAATCAGGATTCCGCCGACCAGCTCAATCGTTCCGGCGACCGCCATCAACGGAGATATTCCCGGCGGCGGTGCGGGCGCGCCCGGCGGCATCTGCATCGGCGGGAATCCGAGCAGCTTCTGCGCGCCGTGCCACAGAATTAAAAAGCCTGCGATAATTCGCAAAAGCGCGTAAAAGTAGGGTTCGTATTTTCGTAAAAATCCCATAAGTTCGTCTCCTTTTTAATTTTGAAAATTGCAACTACATGATAACGCCGAATAAAGTGAAAAGTAAAAAGTAAAAAGTGTCGGAATATTTTCAAAAATTTCCTAAACTTTTCACTTTTTACTTTTAGTTTTTAATTTTTACTTATTTCGCCCATCTTCCGGTCGTCTGCAGGCTCGTAAACTGACGGAGAAGGTCGGGCTCAAGCGGCGAGCCGTCGGCTTTTTTGACATACGCGAGCGTATCGGCGGGCGCGATTCCGCCGTTCGTCGGGTCTTTGATGACAGGGCAGATTCCGTACATCGTGCCTTCCGAGTTGTCCGGATTGCGGAAACGTTTGGCGGCGAAACCTTTGCTCAAAAGATTGTTCAAATCGCTTAAGGTCTTGATAATCGGTGTTCCGTCGAGCGCGAGACCGTTTTTCTGCTGCAAATCGGCCAGCGCTTTCTGACCGTCGCGGGTGTTGAAAGCCTTGTCGGTGTAGCTAACCCAGACGTGAATCCAGAGCGCGAGCGGGTCGTTGCTGAAATAGCCGCCGCTCAAATCGACGATGTCGGCCTGACGGTTGTTTCCGAGACCAATCTGATTTCCGGTGCGCGTCGGGAAAACGTATAAAGTGTAGCGATTGGCAATTACTTTTGCGTTTCGTCCGGCGGCATCGTTGGTGAAGCCGTTATTGTCGATATCGCCCATTACCGCCCAGTAAGTCGGCGTGCCGTTGTCGGAATAGGCCGGATTGACGCGCTGCGCGCGAACGTTGCGTTGAAACCAGAAATTCGGCGTGTCGAAAATCGAGTTGCCGTTGCCGGTGACCTGCCGGCGTCCGGAAATAACCGAGGCGTTGACGCCGTTCTGGTAATAATACGGGTCGATAAAATCAAACAGGCGGTCCTGAACGCCTGCCAGAGCGAGGTTCGGCATAACGACGAGCGCAGCCAGCATAACAATAAAGAGTGATAATTTTTTCATTTCATTTACTTCCTTAAATTTTCTTTTTGTGAACATTAGGGTGACAGCTAACAGTGCGAAGGATGAATTGAAAAAGACAGGGAGCGAGAAAATATTTTTAGAGACAAAAAAAACTGAAAACTGAAATCTAGATTTCAGTTTTCAGCTTTTATTTAATTACTGATTATTGACTGCGGCCGTTTTTTTTACGAAGCCTTTCTCGGGCTGTGCGGCATTGTAGGAAACCGTGATTTCCGTATCGTTGCGCAGATTTTCATAAACAAGCGTTAAATTATCGTCGCTGATTTTGAAACTGTCGTGCGAAGTAATCGGCAGCCAGCACGATTCGTAAAGAACCGAATCGGCGGCAGAAACGCGCCAGCTCGCGTTGAGCTTGACCCAGATTAGATTCGATTCAACGCCCGCGCCGCACTGGCGGTCGTCGGATTTTTCTTTCGACATTCCTGTGACGTCGATGACGAGATACGTAAAATTATTGGCGCGGTTGGCAAACAAAACCTCGGCTTCGTCTATCTTTGCCGCGTCGATTTGTTTGGCGAGATTCAATTTGTGAGACTTGTTTTGATAGCTCAAAACCAGGGCGTTGTTTTTTACGCGCAGTTTATAAACGGTCTTTTTTGACGTTTGACCGAATGCGAAACCGACGATTAACCAGAAAATGACCGAAACGATAATTAAGATTCTCATAATTTTATCTGTGCATGGACGTGAAAATTCTCCCCGCTATAACCAAAATCCCGACCAGAATCAGCGCAATCCAGACAATAATCGTATTGCGCCTGCCGAAAATGATTTGCCAGACGCCCGCCAGCGCAAACGAAACGCCGACGGTAAATGTCAGGCCGATGATGCCGAACGCGAAAAGCATCTCCGTTTCGTCGGATTTCAGTTTCACGGCAGATTCCGGGTTTGCAAAAACTCCCGCGATTAAAATCATCACGCCCGCCATCATCGCCGCGATAAAGCCGCCGAGAACGACGAGCATCACGCCGAGCAGTCGAATCGTTTTTTTAGTTCGCAGCGCGCGACTGCCGCAGCGCGGGCAGTTCGAATCCATGCTTCCGGCCGGATAATGACATTTGTAACAGAAACGCTGTTCGAGATTTGTAAAATTCTGCTGCATATTTGAATAAATAAACGAAAATTATTTACTCATCAAAGACGAACGGACGAGAGATTTTTTGCATTTGAAGAAAGGAAAAGCGAATGGATATAAGTTTTTCACCGCAGAGACGCAGAGCTATGCCCAAAGGAACGCAGATAAAATCTCTACGCGTCTCTGCGGTGAAAAGCTTTAATAACAAAAAACTACAAGGCTTTTGAACGCGAGACGTTGAGACCAAAAAATCGAATCATCTCGTAGGAAGCGTTCGGGCCGCGCGGCTCGGTGTAAGAGCCCGCGCTCGAGCCGCCCGACCAGCGATGCAGCATCGTATCGACGAGCCAGTATTCGAGCAGCGTCTGTCCCTGCGCGTCCCTGTAAATGTAGCGCGTGTAATTGAGCCCGCCGTTCGGCGCGGTTCCCGCTAAAATATCGTCGGCCGCGGCGTCGACGCTGTTATTGTCAAAACCGTCGTCGATAAAATCATTCGTCTGCGCCCATTGCTGGATGACTTGCGCGCCGTTGGCGACGTTGACGGTTTGGTCGAGCGAGCCGTGAAAAACAATCGTCGGCATCCTGTGAGCCCGGTTTCCGCTCATCTCAAACGCGGTTTTCCCTTGCTCGTCCGGCGGCAGCCCGCCTCTCTGCTGCGCGATTAGCGCCGAAGTTAAATCGTTTGCCGCTTTGTATTCGAGACCGGCCGAGACGCCGACGGCCGAGAAAATATCCGGGTAAGTCGCCGCCATAATGACCGACATCGCCGCGCCCGCCGACATTCCCGCGACAAAAATGCGATTATTTTGAATGCCGTATGTTTCCTGTATTTTTCGCACAATTCCGGCCAGAATCGAAGGCTCGCCCGCGTCGCGCGCCTGATGCTCGGGCAAAAACCAGTTCCAGCAATTCGTGCTGTTGGCCGAAGAGGGTTGTTCCGGATAAACGACAAAAAAGCGATACTGGTCGGCAAGCGAATTCATATCGGTTCCGGCGGCGAAATCGTCCGGCGTCTGCTGGCAGCCGTGAAGCATCATCACGAGCGGCAGCGTTTTTCCCGGCACGACACCGCGCGGAATCCAGAGCTTATAATTGCGCGTTCCCGACGCGTTCGTCACGCTTCCCATTTCCCACGCGCCGGCCAGCGCTGAAGACGCGAACAAAATTGATGTCAAAAAAGCGATAAACAAAAATCTTTTCATAAAACCTCCTCGTCGCAGAAAACTCGTAATTTTATTCTGCCCGCCGGGGCTTGAGAAAAAGTTGAGAAAAAACAAAAAAAGGCAGCTCAGGAGGGCAGAGCTGCCTTTTTACTGTCCTTAGTATGTCATTCAAATAGCCGGGGCGGTCAAACTATCAAACATATCAGAATAAATCTTATAACGATACATTTAATTTTTCTCGTATCTTGCGAAAAGCGAAAACCGCCCCGACATTGATACAGTGCGCGCAAAACGCTGAAAAAGACGCAAATTGCAAAAAAATATTGCGCCTCCATTTTTTATAATGCGGCTAAAGATTTAAGATTTATTTAAGGGAGATTTGCCGAAATGATAAAAACTTTTTCGATGACTTTTATAATTTTAATGCTGGCGGTCGCGGCGTTTTCGCAGGGAAAGACGAGCGCGGAGATGACTAAGCAGTTAAAGGCTTTGAAGGCCGAAAAGACTTATGCGCTGGTTTACGATAAAGCTTCGGACGTGTCGAAGATTTACGGTTTCAGCGAAAATTTTGACGAAGCGGGGAAGTATAAACTCGATTTTCTGCGCTTCGGGCTCGCCTTTTTCTTTGCCGGACAAACTCTTAAAGCGTCGCCGGACAGTTTTAATCTGACTTTTCAGGCGGACGGGAAAAAGCCTCAGTTCGCCGCGTCGCATTCTTTGAAATTTACGATTGACGGCGAGACTTTAGACCTCGGAGACGCGCGCTACGTCGGCAAGGATATGGAATATCTAAACTTTAAGCTGACGCGCGAGCAGCTCGCCAAAATCGCCAAGGGAAAAAACGTGCGGGCGCAGATTGGCGCGGCCGAAGTTGCGCTCAAGCCGGAACATATAAAAATGTTTGCCAACCTTCTCGCGCTTTCGGATTCGGCGTCGAAATGAGATGGAATCAATTTTTATCGTTTATTTCGGGCCTTTGTAGATTACTTTTTGAATGCCCGAGCGCTGAATTTCCCGGCCAAAGAAATTAACGGAGACCGAATAAACATAAAACGTTTCTTTGACGGGCGATTGAAAAGAAGCGTTTTCGTCGGTGACGAGCTCGTCGATTTTTGTCCATTGGTCGAGCGGCAAATCCGCGTCGGTCGTCCAGTAGAGATAGCTGCCCATAACGGCGGTTTCGGGCGTGCGCTCGATTTGGCGGCCATTTTGCGTGAATGTATTCTGGTTGCGCGGCTCGCCTTCGATGCCTTCGTGGTCGACATCGGTCAGCTTGTAATAATAAAATACGGCGCGGCGCTTGGCGTCTTCGTCGGTGAAATCTTTCTGAACCGGCCTTGTCGTGATGCGTTCCCATTCGGAAAACGGCGCGTTTTTGTCGAGAGAGCGATAAACGTGAACGCCGACAAACGGATTTGCCTCGCGAAGTTTTTGCTTGAGCTTCTTTTTACTCTTTTTCAAGTCCATAATTTTAATTTAATTTCCGTCTTTTCGATTTGAAAACGTAAAGCGCGATGCCGAGCGCCGCTAGAATGAATACGGCGGCGGTGATTGACGCGGCGGCGAGCAGTAATTTTGTGCCGATGAAGGTGCGCGGCACTGTAACAAGAGCTTTTTGCAGCGCGAGCGGCGGTTTGTCTTTCAGAAATTCTTCCTGCGCGCCCGCATAACGGCGGCAGGGAACAGTTTTGTAGATGCCGCCGTCTTGGTCGAGAAACAAGTAATGCTTTTCGCCCGTCTTAAAATCGATGCCGCACGAAGTCGCGTCGGTTTTGACCGTAACACGGTCTCGGTCTGCGCCTTTCCACGATTTTTCGACGTTAAAAACAGCCGTCATTTCCTTATCCGTGCTTTCGACGCTTTCGACCGTTCCGTAAAAAACTGCCGCCGACTGCTCGAAGCCTTCTTCGACGGACGGCGGCTTGACGCACGAGCAGGCGAAAGCGTTTTGAATCGCAAGCAGGATAAAAAATAAAAATATACAGCCCGCTGAAACGGTTTTTATCATAAAAACTCCGCTGTCAGTTTATGACACAAAAAGCGTCTAACCAAGCTTCCGCCTTTAAAATAAAAAAGCGCAATCTTGTTGGAGACTGCGCTTTGCCCGTAATAATGTCCTATTTAATTAATAACGCTTCCGGTAATTGCGGGCGTTTGTATAAGTCCGGTTGGTGTATCGTTTATAACCGTCCTTGTAGCCTTCGAGATACGCCGAGCGATAAGCCTGTTTGTAGACGCGTTTATTGCCGAAGCGGTCTTCGTAGCCGTTTGTGCCTTTTTGCCAGTCGCCCGAATTTTCCGGATGATAAGCGTCGCGTTCGCGACCCGCGTCGAGGCCGTCCTGATAGCCGTCTTCATAACCGTATTGCTGCGCCACCTGCGAGCCTTCGTCGGTGTACTCGTCGGTCGTGTAAACGCGTCCCTGTCGATTATATCGATTCTGCTGCGCTTGCGAAGTCGTGTCCGAAATCAAAACAATACCGAATGCTAAGGAGAGTAGTATCGCTGTTTTTTTGACTATATTGAATATGTTTGAATACATACGTATCACCTCCGCACGTTGCCAAGCAAGAAATATGCCAGATTTTTTAAGTGAAAGGTTAAAAAGTTAAAAAGATTCCTGAACTTTCCACTTTTAGTCTTTCACTTTCCTGATTTGCACGCATAATTCCTGGCCGAGCGAAGGGAAAAGCGCCGCCCAGATTTGATTGAGGCGAATCCAGAAAGCGTAATTTTCAAGACGGCTGCCTTTTTTGCGAATCATCGCCGTTCCGGTCGCAAATTCGATTTTCAAACCTTTTTCTTCGGCGATTTTTTTCAGACGTTTTATCCAGAACATTTGAATATGCTGCCCCATCTTGCGCTTTCCGGTCTGGAGCTGTTTTTGCATCTGTTTCTGGCGAAAATGCGCGATGAATTTCGGCGCTACCGGAACGCCGATTAGAAGCATTCCGCCCGGTTTTAAAATCCGCGCCAGCTCGCCCATCGTAAATTCGGGGCGCGGCAGGTGTTCGAGAACGTGCGAGCAGATGACGATATCGATTGAATTGTCGGCGAGCGGCAGGCCTTCGTCAAAATCGCACTGGTGAATCTCGTCGTATCCGGCGACTTCCAGACCTTTTCTGGTCGTGATGATATCGAGCCCAATCCAGCGCGAATTTTTCACCGGCGGAATAAAACGCTTGATGATTCCCGTGTCGCAGCCGACATCGACAATCGTGACGGTTCGGTCAAAAGTTTTTACTTCGTCTTCGATGACGCGGTGCATCCACCAGTAGCGCAGCGCGCGAACCGGATATTTCGACTGCTTGAGCAAATCGGAAAAGGGAAAATCGGGCTTGCGAATTTCCTCGTTGTGAGTAATCGCCGTCAAAGGTTCGGTAACGAGTCGAAATCGGCTGTATTTTTTAAGATTGCTATTCATCTTTTCGAAATTATACAAAAAAAACTATTCATTTTGGGCGCTTAAACTGTTTTCTTTTTTGTCGCCGCCTATAAAACAAAAATGTTTCGCGATAATCACCCAGTTTTTGTCTCTTAAAGCGTAAATTCTGGTGTAGCGCATCCATAAAACGCTCCGGTCTGCCATTCGCTGATTGTATTTGTATTTTAAGCGAGCCGCGATGATGGCTGTTTTATCAAAGACGCGAATCGTCGTCTGGTCTGTGTCGGGAATGTCCATTACCGGGCCGCCGGAAGCGTAAAAATCGAGTATTTGTTTTTTCGTCGATAGTGCGCCGCTCGCATTAACGCCCGAATAATCATCGGCGTAAAGCTGTTCGAGAGCCTTCCGGTCGCCGGCTTTTGTCGCGCGATTTGTTTCCACTTCGAGCTGAAGCAATGTCCTTTCGGCGGAAGTTTGTTTGGGAATTTGATTCGCTTTTTGCGCAAACGCGGCGGAAACAAAACAGACGGTTAAAGAGACAAATAAAAATAGATGTTTCATAGATAAATCCGTTCCATACGAGAAATGATGTGAAAGATAGTAAAGCGTTTTGTTAGGATTCGCAATTGCGCGGTTTTTACAAATAACACGAATTTGCAAAATTAAACGGGCGAGAACAAGTCTCGCCCGCAGTAATTAATCGTGTTGAAATACTATGCCGTCGGCGCGGCCTGCACGGCTTCTTTTGTTTCTTTCGCTTTTTCGGCCGCTTCCGGTCTGGGCGTTGCCAAACCTTCTTCGGGCGAGCGCCAGAGGCTTGAGGCGAGAAGCTGGCGGATAAACGTCATTTCCTTCGGCAGGCGGTCGTAGAGCTTGAAAAACAGCTCGTCGTGCGAGGCGATTTCCTTTATCCATAAATCGCGGTCGAGACTCATTACTTTTTCAAAATCTTCGGGCGTGAAATCTTCCATTCCGCGCCAGTCGAGGTCTTCATAGCGCGGCATCCAGCCCAAAGGCGTTTCAACCGATGCGGCTTCGCCGCGCGAGCGTTCGACAACCCATTTCAAAACGCGCATATTTTCACCGAATCCGGCCCACAAGAATTTGCCGTCCGCGCCTTTTCTGAACCAGTTGACCGAGAAAATGCGCGGCGGATTCGGAATATTGCGACCGAAATCGAGCCAGTGGCCGAAATAATCGCCCATGTGATAGCCGCAGAAGGGAAGCATCGCAAACGGGTCGCGGCGGACTTCGCCGATATTGCCGAAAGCGGCGGCGGTCATTTCCGAGCCCATCGTCGCGGCCGAATAAACGCCGAACGTCCAGTTAAAAGTCTGCATCACGAGCGGCACGACCGCGTTGCGGCGTCCGCCAAACATAAATGCCGAAACGGGAACGCCCTTCGGATTGTCAAAGTTTTCGTCGATAACCGGACACTGCGTCGAAGGAGCGGTAAAACGCGCATTGGCGTGCGCCGCTTTGGCATCGCTTTCGGGCGTCCAATCGTTGCCCTGCCAGTCAATCGCGTGCGCGGGCTTTTCGCCGTCCATTCCTTCCCACCAGACGTCGCCGTCGTCGGTCAGCGCGACGTTCGTGAAAATCGTGTTTTCCTTGATTGTTTCCATCGCGTTCGGATTCGTCGCGTAATTTGTGCCGGGCGCGACACCGAAAAATCCGGCTTCCGGGTTGATGGCGTAAAGCTGGCCGGTTTCATCGGGCTTAATCCAGGCGATGTCGTCGCCGACGGTCGTCACTTCCCAGCCTTCTTCCTGAAACGGTTTCGGCGGAATAAGCATCGCGAAATTCGTTTTTCCGCAGGCCGACGGGAACGCGGCGCAAACATAATCTTTGCGGCCGTCGGGCGATTTGACTCCGACGATGAGCATGTGTTCGGCGAGCCACCCCTGCTCGCGTCCGAGGGTCGAAGCGATGCGCAGAGCGAGACATTTTTTCCCTAAAAGCGCGTTGCCGCCGTAGCCCGAGCCATAGCTCCAAATCATTCTTTCTTCAGGAAAATGAACGATATATTTGTCTTTCGGGTCGGGCGAACACGGCCACTTGACGTCCGCCTCGCCTTCCGCCAAAGGCATTCCGACCGAGTGCAGGCAATGGACGAATTCGCCGTCGCCGAGCGCTTCGAGCGCTTTATTTCCCATCCGCGTCATAATCCGCATATTGACGACGACGTAAGGCGAATCGGAAAGCTGAACGCCGAACTGCGAAATCGGCGAGCCGAGCGGGCCCATGCAGAACGGAATGACATACATCGTGCGCCCGCGCATCGAGCCGTCAAATTTCGGCGTCAAAGTTTGTTTCATCTCGCCCGGCTGCATCCAGTTGTTAGTCGGGCCGGCGTCGCCCTTGCTGCGCGAGCAGATGTAGGTTCTGTCCTCGACGCGCGCGACGTCCGACGGGTGCGAGCGCGCCAGAAACGAGTTCGGGCGCTTTTCTTCGTTCAAGCGAATAAAAGTTCCGCTTTCGACCATCTGCTCGCACAGGCGGTCGTATTCTTCCTGCGAGCCGTCGCACCAGACGACCGCTTCCGGCTTGCACAGCTCGGCCATTTCCGAAACCCATCGGATTAGCTCTTTATTTGTAACGTTCGAAGGAATATTTAGATTTGACATAAATTTCTCCAAAAATAGCAAAAAATATTCGATAAAAAATGATTGTTTATTAAATTTTTATGCCGCCAATATTCTATTAAATGAATAAATGCGGCAATTATTTAGTTAATTTTTAGGATACCAAAGTTTTGTTCCTTTTCCGAACAAAATATATAAAATTCTAACATATAAAAGAAAAAGTTACAGAGCCGCCGCACGTTTTTCGCGGAGCCGCGCATGACTCTGTTTGAGCGTATGAAAAATGACGGCCGAGATGATAATCGCGCCTCCGACGATGGCCCAGACCGAAGGCCGTTCGCCTAAAATCAAAAAAACCCAAATCGGATTCAACAGCGGCTCGACAAAACCGACGATGCTCGCGTCGAGCGAGCGCACGCCTTCGGCGATTCCTTTTGTAAATAAAATATAGGCGACGCCGATTTGCAGAACGCCGAGAAACAAAATCGCCAGAACATCTTTCCCGTTTGGCGCGGGCGGATTCTGGGCGAGCAGCGGCGTCATAAAAATGACAATCAGAAAATTTCCGTAAAAAACCGAGAGCGCCGGATTGCGGTTGGCGAGCGAGCGCGGGTGGCGCAGAAAGATAAAATACAGGCCGAAAAAAACGCCGGAAAGAAGCGCGGCCAGATTTCCGAGAAAAATATTCGATGCGAGCTTGTTTTCGGCGCTCGGCGCTTCGAGAAAAAACAAGCTCATGCCGGCGAGACAAACGACGACGGTTATCAAATCCGAAAAGCGAAATTTTTCCTTCAAAATAAACGGAGAGAGAATCAAGATATAAATCGGCGCGGTATATTGCAGAAAAATCGCGTTGGCGGCGGTCGTCGTTTTGTTCGCGTAAACGAAACAGGTCAAAGTTCCGGCGTAGAGAAACGCGGTCAAAATCGTGAACCGGTCAAGTTTTAAGCCTTTTTTGTATGTGAAAATCGCGACCGTGATGGCCGCGAAAAGCGAGCGGCCGCAGTTGACGGCGAAAGCGTCGAGCGTCGTCATCTTGATAAAAAGCCCGCCCGTCGACCAAAGCAAAACCGCCAGCAGCACAAAAACTACCGGCGGAAGCGTTGAGATTTGATTTGTTTTATTCACAAAAAAAATAAACCACAGAGACGCGGAGACACAGAGTTTTTTATTGCCGTCTCTGTGTTTTCGTGTCTCTGTGGTAAAAACTACTTTGAATTGTTCATCGCGTCGGCAACCGTCTCGCGCAGCTTGGCGGCCGAAGTCGTCGCCGGTTCCAAATCGATTTCCTCGACGTTGCCGTAAACTTTTTTGCCGAAAACGCCGTTCCACGCCGGAATGACAATCGTCGCGTTGCCGTAGGCGCGCGCCTGACACGCCAGCCGCATAAACGGTTTTGCGTCGTCGGGCTGGTTGTAACCGAAAATTTTCATCTGGCGACGCTCGCGCTCGGAAACGTCAGAAAGCTTTTCCTGGCCGCCGAGCACGCCAATCCAGCACGTTCCGCAGGCGGCCGAGCGACATTCGACCGGAATCACGCCTTCGATACAGCGTTCGTCCGTTTCGCGCCAGTTTTGCGATTGGTCTTTCGCCGCCGCCGAAGCGATTTCCTCGTCGTTTATAATTCTAAATTTCGCCTTGTTGGAAGTTTCGTCGTAAGTGACGGTAAATTTTTTATCGACGGTTTTGAGAAACCCGAGAAGTCCCTGCGAATCGTCTTTGGCGCGCTCTTCGAGAATCTCCTTGGCGGATTTTTTCGCCTGTCTGGCGTCGAGATAAACTTTTCCTTCGGCTGTCTTAAAAGCGTCGAAACCGACCTGCACGAGCGTCATCAAACCGACCAGCGTAATCGCTTTTGTCAAACATTCCTTTGTTTTCGCCCGCTGCGCGGCGTCTTTGGCGATTTCCTTGACGACGACCGTCAAATCGCCGTTTTCGTTGCTGCTCGATTCCGCGTGCGCGACGATTGCGTCTTTTGTTTCTTTCCAGAAACGATGCCCGTAAAGAAATTTGTGCGACGAGTCAATCTGGTCTTTTAAGTCGAAATCGCCCTGCAAAACGAATTTTTGAATCGCTTTTGCTTTATCTTCCGCCGTTTGCAGATAGCGAAAAAGCTCCAAAGGATGAAAACGAAACCAGATTTGGACGGCGTTGCGGTCAACTTCCTGAATTTCGGGCAGAAGCCGCTCGACCGTCTGTAACCACTCGCGTTCGCTGAACTTATCTAAAAAATCTATAAATTTTGCTGTCATAATATTAATTGTAATTTATACGAATTATCAAAAAGAGAGATTCTACATAGAAAATTCGATTTGTGCAAAAGTTCACGGGAGCGTGCTTGACATCAGGCCGCCCGGTTCGGTATAGTCTGAAGTTTCGGACATTTCGTCTGAGGCAGACAGTAGGTTTCGACTTTCGGTTTGCACCAAAGCGCAGAGCATTTGAAAATTCAAGTGTAGAAACAGTTATTGTGGCGTAAAACTAAACGTCGCGGTTTTTTACGAAAAACGTTCCAACGTTTAGGGCAATTCAATCAAATATTGTTTTGCTAATCTAAAATTAAGCCACGCCACAGAAAAGTTTGAATAGGGAAGTCATCTTCGCTGCGCTTTTATTTAAGGACATCCCGACATAGTTTAATTATTTTTGTTTGCAAGTAACCGCTTGCGCTGACTGCTGAATTTGATTCGGTAAGAGGCAGGTTAGGTGCTCGCTTTTCGTTTTAGTTTAGGAAAAGAATAAAAGATGCCGACAATTAATCAACTTGTTCGTAAAGGTCGCCAGGCGGTGAAATACAAAACCGCATCTCCGGCGCTCCAGGGCAGCCCGCAGAAACGCGGCGTCTGCACCCGCGTTTACACGCAAACGCCGAAAAAACCAAATTCCGCGCTGCGTAAAGTCGCACGTGTTCGTCTGACCAACGGAATCGAAGTTACGACTTATATTCCGGGAATCGGACACAATTTGCAGGAACACTCAATCGTGATGATTCGCGGCGGCCGCGTCAAGGATTTGCCGGGCGTTCGTTATCACGTTATTCGCGGAACGCTTGATTCCTCCGGTGTCGCAAACAGAAATCAGGCTCGTTCGAAATACGGCGCAAAACGCCCGAAAGGTGTCGCACCGGGCAAGAAATAATTTAAGGAAATAGAAATATGCCAAGAAGAAGAGTTGCCGCAAAAAGAGAAATATTGCCGGACCCGATTTACAACAGCGTGATGGTTACGAAATTCATCAACGGCGTGATGTGGAAAGGGAAAAAATCCATCGCCGAACAGATTTTCTACGGCGCGATGCAGAAATTAGCCGATAAAACCGGCGAAGAGCCTTTGAAAGTTTTCAAAAAAGCGATTGACACGGTTGCGCCGACGCTCGAAGTCAAATCACGCCGAATCGGCGGCGCGACTTACCAGGTGCCGCTTGAAGTGACCAAAGACCGCCGCAATACTCTGGCGATTCGATGGATTGTCGGAAACGCGCGCAAACGCGGCGAAAAAACAATGGAAGACCGCCTTGTTGGCGAATTGCTCGATGCAACCAACAATCGCGGAAACGCGGTGAAAAAGAAAGACGACGTCCACCGTATGGCGGAAGCAAACAAAGCGTTTGCGCATTATCGCTGGTAAATATTTAGTCCGTTATCCTTTGTCCGTAGCAAAAAGCAACTGACAAGCGACAACTGACAACTGACAAAGATTTTATGTCGAAGATTAGTTTAGACAGATTTAGAAACATCGGAATCATGGCGCACATCGACGCGGGTAAAACCACGACGACCGAGCGCGTTTTGTATTACACCGGCGTTTCGCACAAAATCGGCGAAGTTCATGAGGGAACGGCGACGATGGACTGGATGGAACAGGAACAAGAGCGCGGAATCACGATTACTTCTGCTGCCACGACCTGTTTCTGGACTCGTAACGGTGTCGAACACCGCATCAATATTATCGATACGCCGGGACACGTCGATTTCACGATGGAAGTCGAGCGCTCTCTGCGCGTTCTCGACGGCGCGGTTTGCGTTTTCGACGGCGTCGCGGGCGTTGAGCCGCAATCGGAAACCGTTTGGCGTCAGGCCGACAAATACGGCGTTCCGAGAATTTGCTTTATTAATAAATTAGACCGCGCGGGCGCTTCGTTCGAAAGAAGTTTCGATTCGATTATTAAACGTCTCGGCGCCAATGCCGTCGCTCTGCAAATTCCGATTGGTCTCGAAGAACATCTGAAAGGTGTCGTTGACCTGATTACCATGAAAGGTCTGATTTGGAACGACGAAACCAAAGGCGCGCAATACGAAACAGTCGATATTCCGGCCGATTTGGTTGATGCGGCGACCGAAGCGCGCGAAAAATTAGTCGAGGCGGTTTCCGCGATTGACGACGATTTAATGATGAAGTATCTCGAAGGCGAAGAAGTCAGCGAAGCGGAAATCCGCAAAGCTCTTCGTCAGGGAACAATCGATTTAAAAATCGTTCCGGTCGTCACGGGCTCTGCTTTTAAAAACAAAGGCGTTCAGACATTGCTCGATGCCGTAGTTGATTTTCTGCCGAGTCCTTTAGACGTTCCCGCAATCGAAGGAATCAATCCGAAAACTGACGAAATCGAGACACGCGAAGCTTCGCCTTCCGCGCCGTTTTCCGGTTTGGTTTTCAAATTGATGGCCGATAAGCACCTGGGACAGCTTGCTTTCGTTAGAATTTATTCGGGAACGGTTAAGACAGGCACTTACGTTTATAACACGATTAAGGGTTCGAAAGAACGCGTCGGTCGGTTGATGCTGATGCACGCCAACAAACGCGAAGATGTCGAATCGGCGTCGGCGGGCGAAATTATCGCTATCGGCGGTATGAAAAACGTTACGACGGGCGAAACCGTTTCCGACGAAAACAGACAGATTATTCTCGAATCGATGGAATTTCCTGAGCCGGTCGTGCGTGTCGCGGTTGAACCGAAAACACGCCAGGACCAAGATAAAATGGGCATCGCGCTCAATCGTCTGGCACAGGAAGACCCTAGTTTTCAGGTTTCCAGCGACCATGAAACCGGTCAGACAATCATTGCCGGAATGGGCGAGCTGCACCTTGAAATTATCGTTGACCGCATGAAGCGCGAATTCGGCGTTGAAGCCAACGTCGGCAAACCGCAGGTTGCGTATCGCGAAACGATTACGGCAGTCGCGCCGGGTAAAGAAATTTACAAGAAACAATCTGGCGGTCGCGGCAAATTCGGACACGTCGAGCTCGAAATCGAACCGGCTCCCGGCGAAGGATTTGTTTTTGAAGACAAAATTACCGGCGGCTCGATTCCGCGTCAGTTTATCAAACCGACGATGGAAGGCGTCAGAGATGCCATGCAGCGCGGTTTTCTCGCCGGATATGAATTAGTCGATATTAAAGTCAGATTGCTTTTCGGTTCATACCACGAAGTTGATTCGGACGAAATTTCATTCCACCTGGCAGGCTCTTTTGCTTTTCAGGATGCGGTGAAAAAAGCGAAACCCGTTTTGCTCGAACCGATTATGCGCATCGAAGTCGTTACGCCCGAAGAATATATGGGCGCCGTTAACGGCGATTTGAATCGTCGTCGCGGGCAGATTGAAAAAATGGAGCCGCGTCCGGGTAACGTTCAGGTCGTTACGGCCTTCGTTCCGCTTTCGGAAATGTTCGGTTACACGACCGATTTGAGAAGCTCGACGCAGGGACGCGCGACATCGAGTATGCATTTTGAGCGTTACGACCAGGCTCCGCGTAACGTCGCCGAAGAAGTTATCGCAAAGGTTAAAGGAGCTACCAGCTAATAAAAAAGGATGAAAGTCGGCGAAAGGAAAGGGTTAAAATCTTTCGTCCTTTTCATAAATTTAGGAAAAAGGAAAACTTAAAATTATGAGCAAAGAGAAGTTTGACAGAAGCAAACCGCACGTGAACATCGGGACGATCGGGCACGTTGATCACGGCAAAACGACATTAACCGCCGCCATCACCAAAGTGATGAGCAAACATAATCCGAAGATGACGTTTCGCTCG
>DASWRI010000032.1:0-15433 GCA_036403235.1 Pyrinomonadaceae bacterium
CGCGTGTGGCATTGTTTGCCGACACATTTCATGAAGTTAACGGGGCGGCCAACGTGCTTCGCCGGTTGACCGATTTTGCCAAGACAAACGGATACCCGTTTTTGTGTATTCGCACAGGCAAAAAAACACGAGTCTGGGAAGTCGGGAGACTGCGCTCCGAAAAAAATGTTCGCTTTCTTGAAATAAAAAAGTTCGCGTCGGTGAAAACAACTTGCTTATCGCAGCTAAATAAAATCGCGGATAAATATTTTTCCCTGTTCATCTTTTATTCATCTTTGATTTGATACCGTTACTGTTTAAATCTTTGTGGATTATCCATACAGGTTAATTTACTACAAAGGTTAAAGCGGGTGCTGTTTAGCAGTAGTAATTCAAAGTATTTGGATTATCAACGGTTTTGGTGCCAATAAGCAGCTAGCCGGAAAGACAGATTGAAGAAAGGAGATAGAGCAACATGACTGAAAGCAAACTGCAACCCGACGAAATACTGAGCAAAGTCCCCCAGGTAACCGTATTTTTCTGGATCATAAAAGTCTTATGCACTACTGTCGGTGAAACTGTCTCGGATTTCCTGAACGTCAATCTCGGTTTTGGACTGAAAGGCACTTCCATCGCCGCCGGAATCTGTCTCCTGGTCGTGCTCTTCTTTCAGTTCAGGGCGAAGAAGTATATACCAGCTATTTATTGGCTCACGGTCGTGCTCATCAGTATATTCGGCACGCTGGTTACAGACATTCTGACCGACAGTCTCGGATTCCCGCTCGAAGCAAGCACTATCATCTTTAGTGTCGCGTTGGCGCTCACTTTTGTTATCTGGTACGCCAAAGAGAAGACGCTTTCAATCCATTCCATTTTTACCAGAAGAAGGGAGGTTTTCTATTGGTTAGCTATCCTTTTCACCTTCGCCCTAGGCACTGCGACGGGAGATTTGATGGCAGAAAGTCTCGGTCTTGGCTATCTTGTAACCGGACTCATAGTTTTGGGCATCATCGCCGCGGCAGCAATCGCCTGGCGTTTCGGACTGGACGCGGTGCTGGCATTCTGGATCGCCTACATCCTGACGCGACCTCTGGGAGCATCGCTTGGGGATTATCTCTCTCAATCTCAAGCTAACGGCGGATTGGGACTCGGCGCGACAATCACCAGCGCGATATTTCTTATCGCGATTCTTGCGGTCGTCATATACCTTGCCGTCACCCAAAGAGATTTCATCGCCGATACGTCTACGGAGAGGGCAACCGAAAAGAACCGAACTGGAGTTATGTGGCAAGTTGTTGCAGTCGTGGCGCTGTTGCTGATCGGAGGCGGCTCAGGCTACTACGCACGACGGGCACAGCTCAGAAATCAGGCGGCACTCTCCGTTTCGCCAACTGCGCCGCTCGGAGACATAACCGCTTTCAGGAAGATAGCAGAAGATATGCTTAGCCTTGTGCGTGCCGGTAATATGTCCGGCGCCAAGACGAGAGCTGATGATCTTGAAACTGCCTGGGACAACGCTCAGGCGCGACTCCGTCCGATGAATGAAGAAAAGTGGATACTGATGGACAGTGCTATTGACGATGTTCTGACGAAAGTACGGTCAGGGCAACAAAACGGTGCAGAAATCAGTGATTCATTAGAATCATTTATTAATGTGATGGATAACCTCGGCAATCAGGCGGCGCAGCCCCGAACTGAGACACCGGGGCCGGTTTCGTCAACTAAGCCGCTGGGTGATCTTTCTGCTTTCAGGAAAATTGCAGAGGATATGCTGCGTCTGGTTCGTGCCGGTGATATGTCCGGCGCTAAGTCGCGAGCCGGGGATTTGGAGTCGGCGTGGGACAATGCACAGGCACGTCTGCGTCCAATGAGTCCTGAAAAGTGGACGTTAATGGATAATGCCATTGATGACGTCCTGAAGAAAGTGCGCTCCGTGCGACCAAATGATGCAGAATGCAGTGCTTCCCTGGAAGCATTGATTGCTGTCATCAACACACTCGATAATCAGAAGTAGAGCAATCCGGTGACGTTGAAAATAACATATAAAAGACATTTTAGCTGCTATCTTTTACGGTTGAAATCTTTAATCACTTTTTTGTTTTGACTTCTTAAAATGGGATGATTGCAGGCGTTTGTACTTTAAAGTTTACTGAATTTCGAAATCATTAGATATTATTAACGGTTTATGAAATTAATAAGACAAAGTATAAGTTTATGTTTATTAGCGGCAGCACTCTTAATCGCCGCTAACGCCCAGCAAACGGCTAACGGAACATCCGAACCCGGAATTATCGTCACCCGATTCGGCGCTTTTGACCCGACGCCTGGCGCGGGCGATACGATTATCCCGCGAAATTATGGTCGCGGGACGTCGTTTTTCGTCGTCAATCTGCGCTCGCCGTTTTTCGGCGAACCCGTCTCGCTCGCCAGCGGTTTCGGTTTCGGCGGCGGCGGTCAAAGCGGAGGCGATCGCCGTGTCAGATTTGAAGTCCAGTTTAGTTTTTAATGGCTATTCTTGTATATCAATAAATTGTTCAACTAAAACCTATGAAAAAATTAACTAAAATATCATTCCTGTTGCTTTTTCTGTCAATTTTCGGCGCGAGCGTTTGTGTTGCGCAAATACCGGCGTCAAATCCGCAGACTTTGAGCGGCTATCATCTTCTAAAAAAGATTGAAATCGGCGGCGAAGGCGGATGGGATTATCTTTTTGCCGACAGCAAAACTCATCGCCTCTATGTTTCGCACTCAACGAAAGTCGTCGTCATCGACACCGAATCGGGAAACAAAATCGGCGAAATTACTAATACGAACGGCGTTCACGGAATTGCCATCGCAGACAAACTCGGACGCGGATTTACCAGCTATGGGCGCGATAATTCGGTAACCATCTTTGATTTGAAAACGCTTAAAAGATTGGAGGACGTAAAAGTCGGCAAAAATCCTGATGCAATCATTTACGATGAGGCAACAAAACGTGTTTTCGCTTTTAACGGCGGCAGTTTCGATGCGACCGTCATTGACGCTGCAAGCGGCAAGGTGGTCGGGACAATTGACCTGGGCGGCAAACCCGAATTTGCTACTTCAAACGGCAAAGGAATGATTTTCGTTAATATCGAAGATAAATCCGAAGTCGTCGCGATTGATTCGCGCAGCTTAACTGCTAAAGAGCATTGGTCGATTGCACCCGGCGAAGAGCCTTCAGGAATGGCAATTGACACGAAAACACATCGCTTATTTATCGTTTGCAGTAACGAGAAAATGATTATTCTAAACGCCGATACAGGCAAGGTTATAGCCGATTTAGCAATTGGCGAAGGTACCGATGCCGCTGGATTCGACCCAAAAACGAAGCTCGCTTTCAGCTCAAATGGGGCAGGAAATTTGACTATTATACGTGAAGATTCCGCCGATAAATTCAGCATTGTCGAAAGCATACAAACGCAGCGCGGCGCTCGAACGATGACGCTCGACACAAAAACCGGTAATATTTATCTGCCGACCGCCGAGTTTGGTGAAACTCCCGCGCCGACCAAGGAACGCCCGAATCCGCGGCCGAGCATCGTGCCGAACAGTTTTGTAATTTTAGTTTTTGGCAAATGATACTAGATATGTAAAAAATAAAAGGCCGGAGTCTAAAAAATCCTTCGGCTGGATTTGAAAGATTTTATAAAGCTTCCGTCGAAACGATAGATGTGTTTCGAAAAGTTTTCCGCATGTTGAAAACGTTTTTCGAAGTGTTGAAAACATTTTTTGACGCGTTGAAATGCTCTCGATGCGTCTCGCTAAAGATTTTCTGCATGCAGAAAATCTTTAGTAGAGTGTTGAAAAGTTTATGCTGCGTGCAGCTTTTAATAAAAAAGGCGTGAAGATAATTTTTCACGCCTTTTCGTTCCGCGTGCGCCGAAAATTTTTGTTGATTTGTCGGGTGAAAATCTGTATTGTAAATAAAACCCAATTTTTAGTCGGTGTTTTAAAATTCATACAAACCGTTTTCCTAAATTCAAAAAATAACATTCAAGGGAGATTACCGACAGATGAAAAAATTACGTGTTTTAGCGGCCTTCGCGGGCGCATTTGCGATTGCTCTGGGTTTTCTGGCGTTGCAATATACGACCAATGCTCATATTAATCAGGATAAAGAGGTCGTTAAAGAACCGATTCAGGTCAGAGGCGAGCGTCTCTGCGCGACCGACCACAATCCCATAAAAATCAGTAAAATGGAAGCCGACTTTGCCAATCGTCTCAGCGCGGCGGAAAAATCGGGCGCTACCGTTGCCAACGTGACGGGCGGAACTATCAACGTCTACCTGCACGTCGTGCGCAAAGGAACGGGCATTGCCAACGGCGACATCTCGACGACGATGATTAACGACCAGATGAATGTCCTTAACGCCGCATACGGCAGCTGGGGCTGGCACTTTAATCTCGTTTCGACCGACCGCACGACGAACGCGACGTGGTATACGAACTGCTACGGCTCGAGCGAAAGCGCCATGAAAAACGCGCTTCGTCAGGGAACGGCGGACGATTTGAATATCTACACCTGCTCGCCTTCAGGCGGAATTTTAGGCTACGCGACGTTTCCTTCGAGCTACACCAGCCAGCCGAAGCTCGACGGCGTCGTGATTCTCTACAGCTCGCTTCCGGGCGGCAGTGCCACGCCGTATAACCTCGGCGACACGGCGACGCACGAAATCGGACACTGGATGGGCTTGTATCACACGTTCCAGGGCGGATGCACCGGCAGCGGCGATTTCGTCTCCGACACGCCGGCTGAAAAGAGCGCGGCCTTTGGCTGTCCGAGCGGACGCAACACCTGCAGCGGCACAGGCAACGACCCGATTACAAACTTTATGGACTACACGGACGATTCGTGCATGTTCCAGTTTACCAGCGGTCAGGACGCGAGAATGGATTCGCAGTTTACGACCTATCGCTACAACAAGTAAGACGTAAATCAATTACGAATTACGAATTTCAAATTACGAATGGCGGAACTGATTTATTCAATTCCGCCATTCTTTTTTTTCTTCAATTCGTAATTCGTAATTCGCAATTAAAACCCTACCGTCCTTTAAGCCACGTTTTCATATCTTCGCGCATTTCGTCGGTAATTTCGTGTTTGGCGTCGTAGCCTTTCGAAGTGAAGATGTTCAGACGTTTTTTCAATTTCTCCTTAAAAGCCTGATATTTTTCCAGCGGGTAAAACTCGTCATCGTTGGCGTATAGATAAAAAACGTCCGCCGCGAGCGGCCTGTAAATTTCGTTCGTCTCCAAATCCGAAGGAATTCCGCCGCAGACGCCGATAACGCCGCGCAAAAGCTGCGGGTATGTAAAGGCAAAGCGAAAATTGAGCGCACAGGCCTGCGAAAATCCGTAGAGATAAATTTTGCTCATGTCGATGCGGTTTTCGCTTCGCAGCTTTTCGACGATTTCGAGCAGAAAATTGTGATGAATCGGAATCGATTCGTCCGATTTGTAATCGGTCAGCCAGCCGAATCCCGTCCGGTAGCCGTTTTCGGTTTCGCGAAAATGTTGATAAGGCGCTTGCAGCGCGGCGACAACGAAATTTTCCGGCGCAACGGCTAGCGCCTCGCGCATCATATAGCGTTTGTGCGCGCCGTAGCCGTGAACCGCGAGCAACAGAGGCAAAGGCTCTTCCGCGTTTTCGGGGACGTGCAAATCGTAATAAAGATTGATTTCGGTTTTGAATGATAAATCGGTTTGCAGCATAAATTATTTAACTTTTTCCACCCATTCGCGCGGGTTGACCGCGCCGTGCGGCACGAGCGAGCGGAAAATTTTGTATTTTTTCTTTTCGAAGCCTTTTAATTCCTTTTTTAAAACGACAAACGGAATGAGCCGGCCCAGTTTTTTATAGAGCGCAAGCTTTGCGTCGCGAAATTGTAGATTTTCCTTTTCGTCCGGGTTAAACTGCGCCCACGCAATCGAGCCGCAAAAACCGCACGCGCCGAACTTCGGCGAGAGCAGAATGTCTTCCATAAAAACGCGTATGCCGCCGTCGAATTCGTGCAGAACGTCGTGAATCGCGACAATCGCGCCGGGCGCTAAATATTGCTCAAACCCGTCAAAATCGAGCTTTGTTCCTTTATACGTGTGGTCGCCGTCAATCCACAAAAGCCGTAGAGGTTTGTTCCAGACGGCCGCCAGCTCATAAGAAAACATCCGGTGAAACTCGATTTTGTCCGCAACGCCGTGCGCCTCGATATTTTTCTGAAAATCGGCGAAAGAGCTCGCGTCGCCGCGCAAATCCGGGTCTGTCTCGGACGGCGCGGTCATCGGGTCGACGGCGTGAACTTTTGTTTTTCTCATCAAGGAAGCGGATTTTGCCAGAATTACGGTCGATTTTCCTTTAAACGAGCCGATTTCCAGAATTTCGCCGGTCGGCGCGCTCGGATACGCCGCCAGCAGAGCGAGAAAACGCATCTCGTTCGGCGCGAGATAGCCTTCTACGCCGGCGACTTCCGGCAAAAGATTTTCGACGAACGATTCAAAATCGTCGGGCAGTTTTTCAGTGGATGTTTGCATAGCTTGAGTAGCGATTGTCAGATTACTTTAGCGGCGGCGGTAATGTCAAAATCCGTTTGTTTTTGCGTGTTTCAAACGTTTGTGGGAAACTCGTTTCAATCGAATCTCGATTTTATGAAAAATTTCCTCGAAAAATTCGACGCGCTGGCCGCAATCGAAGTTGAAAATACAAAGGCGCGCTGGCTCGAAAGAATCGCCTTCGCCTTTTTGATTTTGATGATTTTGTCGGCGCCGCATTCGATTGCCGCTTCGCAGACGGCGTGGCTGACGGGCATGTTTGTCTGGCTGATTCGGCTCTTTATCAGCCCGCGCCCGCGTCTTTTCCGAAGTGTTTTGGACGTTCCGCTGTGGGTGTTTTTCGTCTGGTCAATCGTTTCCTCGATTTTTTCCTACGCGCCCGATATTTCGATTAATAAACTGCGCGGCGCGGCGCTTTTTCTGATTTTTTATTTTGTCATCAATAATTTAAGAAACGCGCGCGCCGTCCGATTTTTGGCGCTCGCGCTTGTTTTTTCGTGTATGGTCAACGTCGTCTGGATGCCGATTCAAAGAATAATCGGGCGCGGCGTCGAAATTCACGGCGTCGCGCCCGACAGCCCGCTCGCCAAAGCGGTTTTAATCGACGGCGACGCTTTGCTCGAAGCCGACGGCGTAAAGTTGCGCGCGCCCGAAGATTTGGTCGCGCAAATTGAAAAGTCGGACGTGACGAAAGTAAAATTTTATCGTCCCGATTTTGAATTCGTCGTCGACATCAAACGCGAAAATCTGCTCGGCGGCCGAAATGCGCTCGAACGACTCGGCATCGAAAGCTGGAAAAAAAGCAGAAACTGGCGCTCGGCCGGATTTTACGGCCATTACGCGACCTACGCCGAAGTTTTGCAGTTGATTCTCTCGCTCACATTCGGACTGTTTATAGCTTCATTTTCAACGCGGAGACGCAGATACGCAGAGACGGAAAAAATAAATGGCGGAAAATTTTCCTCACTTTTCACCTTTCACTTTTCACTTTTCATGTTCCTCTGCGTTGCCCTGATGTCGCTCGCGCTGCTTTTGACGGTGACGCGTGCTTCGCAGCTCGGCTTTCTCGTCTCGGCGGTCGTCGTCGTGCTGGCAAACGGCAATCGCAAACTGATTCTGGCGCTGGCCGCGATAATTTTGCCGGTAATCGTCGGCGGGCTGATTTTTTTGCAGCAAAGCCGGCAGGTCGGATTTTTCGACGCGAAAGACGATTCGACCATTTACCGGCAGACGATGTGGCGCGACGGTTACCGGCTTTGGACTGACAATGCCAGAAATTTCACGCTCGGCGTCGGCATGGATTCGATTCAGCGCTACTGGCGCGAGTGGAATTTATACGACGGCGGGCGGCTTCCGCAGGGACATTTTCATTCGACGCCTTTGCAGCTTGCGGTCGAGCGCGGTCTGCCCGCGCTTCTGCTCTGGCTCTGGATTGTCGGCGTTTACGCGCGCGCGCTCTGGCGGGAGATTAAATTACGAATTGCGAATTGCGAATTGCGAATTGAAGACAGCGAAAAGCAGTCAGCAATCGAAATCGGCGTTTTGCTCGGCTCGCTCGGCGGTCTTGCCGGATTTTTGACAAGCGGTCTGGTGCATTACAATCTCGGCGACCAGGAGGTCGAGATGGTTTTCTTTATTTTGATGGGCTTGAGCGTTTTTCTGGTTAATGGAAAATTAAAAATGCAAAATTAAAAAAACCGTTTTATTAAACTTTCCGGTTTAACTAACGGCTTTTTTAATTTTAATTCTGTTTTCTCACGCCGACTTTTCGATGCCGTAGCGGGCGATTTTCATATACAGGCCGCGTCGGGTTAAGCCGAGCTCGCGGGCGACTTTCGAGATATTCCAGTTATGACGACGCAGTGAATCGTTTATCATCTGCGTTTCCAATTCCGAAACGGCTTCTTCGAGCGTTCCGCTGTCCGAGCCGATGTTAAAACTGCTGAAAGATTTGTCGTAGGAAGCAATCGGGCGGACGTTGTCGCTTTCGTTAAAGGCAATCGGCGTCGCGCTGCGCTTGAGTTCGGGCGAAAGATTGGCGGGCGTGATGACGTCGCCGTCTTCGGCGCGGGCGACGACGCGCTGAATCTCGTTGCAAAGCTGACGGACGTTGCCTTCCCATTCGCAGACCATCAGCAAATCAATCGTCTGCGGCGTCACGCTGATATCGCGGCGGCCGAATTTCGACGCGTAATGATTGACGTAATAATTGATAATCGGCGGAATTTCCGAACGTCGCTCGCGCAGTGGCGGAACGCGCAGGCGGATGACGTTCAGTCGATAATACAAATCTTCGCGGAAGCTGCCGTCGGCGACTTTCGCTTCGAGCGGCATATTCGTCGCGGCGATGACGCGCACGTCGACTTTGACCGGACGCTTTTCGCCAATCGGCTGAACTTCGCCTTCCTGCAAAAATCTCAACAATTTCGGCTGCACGTCAATCGGCAAATCGCCGACTTCATCGAGAAACAAAGTTCCGCCGTCAGCCGCACGGATAATGCCGGGCGAATCGACGACAGCGCCCGTAAATGCGCCTTTTTTGTAGCCGAAAAGATGACCTTCGGCCAATTCTTTCGGCACGGCCGTGCAGTTAAACGGAACGAAAACTTTGTCCTTGCGGTTTGAAATCGTGTGAATCGCGCGCGAAACGAGCTCCTTGCCCGTGCCCGACTCGCCCGTTACCAGAACCGTCACGTCCGACGAGCGGATTTTGTAAACTTCCTCGACCAGCGAGGTCATCGCCGGCGACGAGTGAATAAAGCCCGGCATCAGTGAATTCGAAGTAAACGCGCCGGTTTCCTGCTCGCCGACGCTCGATTTATCCTTGTCGCGCAAAGCGCAGACGTCCATTCCGAGCTCGACAACGCGCAGAAGCGGCTGAATCGAGCTGCCGTCGCTTAAAACCGCGCTCGAATTCGGGCTGATTATCAGAATGGCGGGCGTTGCGCTCGGCGCGCGAAGCTGGAAAATCTGCAGATTTTTGGTTTTGGCAAACGCTTCGACTTCCGATTTTATATGCGCCTCATTGTAGCGCGCGACCAGCTCCATGCTTTCGTTCGGCACATAGCCGTGCGTGATAAACGGGTAAAATCTTTTCTGGTCGTTCATCTCGGCGATGACGATTTTTTTCGACCGGCTTTCCTGCTGCAAAATGGCGACGAGCTCGCGGAAAAGCAGCTCGCGCGATGCGGTCGCTTCGGCCAGACGCAGCATAAGGAGCTGCGAGCCGGCCGTCGTCGCGCGTTTCGCGGGCGCGTCCGAAGGTTTCCGGGCTTCCGCCTTTTTAAGCTGTCCGAGAATTTCTTCGGATTCTTCTAAAAACGGCTTGACGTCGAGCTTGCGGAAAATCTCGGCGGCCGCAAGAACGTGTTTTGAAGCTCTTTCGGGCTGCGCGTCGGCGATGTTTTTTCCAATCAGAAAATGCGCCAGCGCCGTGTGATATAAATCTTCCGCCGTCTCGAAAATCGTCAGAGCGCGGCTGAAATGATGAACGGCGAGCTCTTCGTCTTCGTGTTTGAGCGCCATCAGGCCGCGGACGCGCTGAATGTTGCCGAGCACGAAAAAGTCCGACGTCGGCTCGGTTTTTTCAATCGCTTCGAGCTCGCGCTCGCAATCTGCAAAATGCTCTTTCTGGAGAAAAACTTCGGCCAGCACGAGGCTCGCCATATTCGAAATCTGGCGCTCGCCGATGCGCCGGCAAATCTCGATTGTCTCCTCGGCTTTGGCTCTCGCTTCGGTCAGATTTCCCTGCGCCAGCAGCGTTCGCGCCAGATTTCGCAAAGCCTGGATTTCATACCATTCCTTTTTGCGTTCCTTCGCAAAGGCGACGCCGCGTTCGAGCAATCGTTGCGCTTCCTGCAAATCGCCGCGCAAAAGCTTAATCTCGCCGAGCGAGTCGAGAATTCCGGCCAGATGAACGTGATTCGTCTCAAAAGCGAGCTCCAATGCGCGCTTGATGACCGATTCGGCTTTCGTCCAATCGCCGAGCAGCATCAAGTTAATGCCGAGATTGTTGTAGGCGGCGATGGAATGGATTTTGTGCTCGGTCTGCTCGAAAAATTTAATCGATTTTTCGAGACACGCGATGCCTTCCTGCGGGCGGCGCAGAAACCAATACGCGCCCGACATATCCGAATAAATCTTGCCGAGCAGAAACGACGCGCTGCGCGAGCCGACAATCTTGATTCCCTGCTGAAAATACTCCAAAGATTTTTCGCTGTTGCCTTCCTGATGATATGTCGCCGCAATCATATAATAGCCTTCGGCCATTCCGCGCCAATCGCCCTGCTCGCGATAATAATTCAAGGCTTTCGAAGCGTGGTCGCGCGAAATCGGAAACTCATTGAGCTTTCGGTAAACGCGCGCAAGCCCCGCGTAAATACTTCCTAAAAGATAATTTAAATGAGTTTGCTCGGCTTCCTGGCGCGCGCGTTTGAGCAGCGCGACGGCTTTCGGATAATCGGTCTGATTGCTGTGCGAGATGGCTATCTGCGTCAAAACCTGAATTCGGGTGACCGGTTCGAGATTCGACAAAATTTCTTCGTATTCGAGCGGCGCGATAATTTCCAGCGCCTCGGCGTAACGTCCCTGCGTTTCGAGCGTAAACGATAAAAGACGCTGCAGCTCGGCCTGCTGCTCGACGCTGAGCGAGTGATTGTCCAGCGTTTCGCGGATAATTTTTTCCGCCGCGCCCGATAATCCCTCATCGAGCTCGCGCCGGACTTCGGTCAGCGTTTCCGATAATTTTTCTTCCGAGATATTTTTTAATTTGCGCGAGCGCACTTCAGCCCTCGCTCCAAAATGGGAGGAACTTTCCGACTTGAAATATTCTTTGGTCGAAAGCGAACTTTTTTTCATTGCGATGCAACCAGATAAAACTACTAATCCAAGCTCTTTTTCAGCAACAAAATCTTAAAATTTTATAAGGGGTAATTCGGAATCGGTTAAATCTACTTTGAAATTTAACAGATTTTGCTTTCCGAGTCTATTATATTTTATCTAAATCATATTTTATGCCATTCTCTTATTACATTTTATTTTGAGGAAAAAGCATTGACGGCAGAAGAAAAACGGCTCGAAGAAGCGCGCAAAAAGGAAAAAAACTGGAAAACGTGGGGCTGCTTCGTTTCGGAGCGCGCCTGGGGAACAGTCAGGGAAGATTATTCGGCGGACGGCGCGGCGTGGGATTATTTCCCGTTCGAGCACGCTTTGCACAAAGCGTATCGCTGGAACGAAGACGGAATCGCGGGCATTTGCGACCGCAAGCAAAACATCTGTTTCGCTTTATCTCTGTGGAACGGAAAAGATGCGATTTTGAAGGAAAGATTTTACGGCGTCGGCGGAAATCAGGGCAATCACGGCGAAGACGTCAAGGAATATTATTTTTATCTCGACAACACGCCGACGCATTCCTACATGAAATTTCTCTACAAATATCCGCAAACCGCTTTTCCATACGAGCTGCTCAAACAGGAAAACCTGAGACGCGACAAATCGCAGCCCGAATTTGAATTAATCGATACGGGCACGTTTGACGAAGATAAATATTTCGACGTTTTTATCGAATACGCAAAGGCCGACGCCGAAGATATTTGTATAAAAATCACCGTTTTCAACCGCTCGGACGAAGCCGCTCCGCTGACGCTGCTGCCGACCGTCTGGTTTCGCAATACGTGGTCGTGGACGGAAAACCAGGAAAAACCGATTTTGCAGAAAGCCGAATCGGGCGCGGAAAATCTTTCGGCCATCGAGCTCAAAAAAAGCGGTTTCGGCGTTTACAAACTTTTGTGCCAAGGCTCGTCGCAGCTTCTCTTTTGCGAAAACGAAACGAATTACAAAAAAATCTACAACGGCGAAAACAAATCGCCTTTTACAAAAGACGGCATCAACGATTTTGTCGTCGACGGAAATCACCGGGCGATAAATTCGAATCAGACGGGCACAAAAGCCGCCGCGCATTACGTTTTGGAAGTGTCGCCCCGTTCGAGCGAAACGATTTATCTGCGTTTAAGCAATCAGCGGTCGGCGGTCAGCGGTCAGCAGTTTCAAAGCCACGACGATTTCATCAATCGATGCGAAGCGGTTTTTCAGCGGAGAATCGCAGAAACCGATGAGTTTTACGCCGAAATCGTGCCCGATAATTTATCGCCGGACGAGAAAAACGTGATGCGGCAGTCGCTCGCCGGAATGCTCTGGTCGAAGCAGTTTTATCAATACATCGTCAAAGACTGGCTTGAAGGCGACCCAGCGTTCGGGCCGCCGCCGGCCGCGCGTTTTAACGGGCGCAACAAGGACTGGAAGCATCTCTACAACGACGACGTCCTCTCGATGCCAGACAAATGGGAATATCCGTGGTATGCGGCGTGGGATTTGGCGTTTCACACGATTCCGCTCGCTCTGGTCGATTCGGATTTTGCCAAGCGGCAGCTTGTTTTGCTCCTGCGCGAATGGTATATGCATCCGAACGGCCAGATTCCCGCCTACGAATGGGCTTTCGGCGACGTCAATCCGCCGGTTCACGCGTGGGCGGCGCTTCGCGTTTATCAAATCGAAGCCAAACGGCGCGGCGTCGCCGACCGTGATTTTCTCGAAAAAGTTTTTCATAAACTGCTTTTGAATTTCACCTGGTGGGTCAACCGCAAAGACGCCGAGGGCAACAACGTTTTTGAAGGCGGTTTTTTAGGCTTGGACAACATCGGCGTTTTCGACCGCAGCGCGCGCCTGCCGACGGGCGGGCAGCTCGAACAATCCGACGGAACTTCGTGGATGTCGATGTATTGCCTGAATCTGATGGCGATTGCGCTCGAACTGGCCAAGACAGACAAAGTTTACGAAGACGTGGCGAGCAAATTTTTTGAGCATTTCGTCTATATCTCCGACGCGATGAACAATCTCGGCCACGAAAACACAGAGCTCTGGAACGAGCGCGACGGTTTTTATTACGACGTCCTGCATTTGCCGTCCGAGCAAAATATCCCGATTCGGCTGCGCTCGATGGTCGGTCTCATTCCGCTTTTCGCCGTCGAAACGCTCGAAGAAGAATGGCTCGAAAATCTGCCCGAATTTAAAAAACGCACTGAATGGTTTTTGAAAAATCGCCCCGATTTGACCGACGACATCGCGTGTCTGCAGGAACCGGGGAGAGAAAACCGGCGGCTTCTTTCAATCGTGACGAAAAATCAGCTGAAAAGCATTTTGCGCTATATGCTCTCGGAAAACGAGTTTTTGTCCGACTACGGCATTCGCGCTCTTTCGCGTCATCACAAGGCCAATCCGTATGTGCTGGAGCTTGACGGGACAACCTATACGGTCGACTACGAGCCCGCCGAATCGCGTTCGGGAATGTTCGGCGGAAACTCGAACTGGCGCGGGCCAATCTGGTTTCCGGTCAATTATCTTTTAATCGAATCTTTGCAAAAATTTGATTTCTTTTACGGCGACGACTTTAAAATCGAATTTCCGACCGGCTCGGAAAAAATGCTGTCGCTCTGGGAAATTTCGCAGAAATTATCGCGGCGGCTGGCAAATATCTTTTTGCGGGACGCGGACGGTGTTCGCGCCGTTCACGGCACAATCGAAAAGTTTCAAACTGACGAGCACTGGCGCGATTTACCGCTTTTTTACGAATATTTTCACGGCGACAACGGGCGCGGTCTCGGCGCAAGTCATCAGACGGGCTGGACGGGTTTAATCGGTAAATTGCTGCAGCAAATCGGCGAATACGAGCGCGAATCGAGCGGCGACCATGTCGAAACCGGCGCATTGCCGTCGAATGACGGGCCGCCGAATAAATCTTAAAACTTTTCAAAACATAAACCTGCAAATTTCGTTTATATAATTTGAAATTATAAGGTTATAAAAAATATGACGAACGATGCGGTTCTAAACGAGAAAAAACCTGTCTTTTTCGATAAAAAAGGCAGGCGCGGACGGATTTTCAAATATCTCGGCCTGTTGCTGGGAACGGTGGCGACGGCTTTTATCGCTTTTTTTGTCGTCAGCGTTCTGATAAATCCTTTTCTCCCGCAGATTCGCCTGAAAACGGTGGCCGCTCTGCCGCAGCCGCAGGACACGAAGCTGACGCTGCCTGAGTTGCCGGTTTTCACAAAACACGACCCGGTTTTGAAGCAGTTCAGCGAAAAGGCAAAGTACGAAAAAAGCCGGCGCGATGAAATCAAGCGGGAGAAATTGGCTTACAAGGAAATGTTTCTGGCGGCCAATCCGGTGCCGACGCCGCCCGCCGCGGAAAACGGAAAACCGCTCGCAATCGGGTTTTACGTCAACTGGGACGATTCGAGCTACGCTTCGCTCAAACAAAACATCAATCAGCTCGACTGGCTTGTGCCCGAATGGATTCGGCTCTCGGGCGACGAAAACAATGCGCTCGTTCTGGACGTCGACCAGCAGGCGCTCGATTTGATTCAGCAGGAAAAGCCGGATATGCCGGTTCTTCCGCTGCTGCAAAATTATGCCGACGAGCAGTGGAATTCGCAGATTCTGGCAAAAGCGGTTTCGACCGAAGACGCCCGGCAAAAACTGATAAAATCTTTGCTCGACACGATTGCGAAATACAAATTCGGCGGCATCACGATTGACATCGAAGAAGTTCCGGCCAAAGCGCAGACAAATCTTTTTATGTTTATGGAAGAGCTTCACGCCGAGTTTCAGAAACGCAATCTGACGCTCGCGCAGGCCGTTCCGTTTGATAATCCCGACTGGAATTATCGGGCATACGCGAGCGTGACCGATTATTTGATGCTGATGGCTTATGACGAGCACTGGGCGACGGGCGAGCCGGGCGCGATTGCCGGGCAGAGCTGGTTTGAAGCCATTTTGAAAAAGCGTATGGCGGAGCTTTCGCCGGCGAAAACAATCATCTGTTTCG
>DASWRI010000033.1:0-179567 GCA_036403235.1 Pyrinomonadaceae bacterium
AATCATCTCGGCATTGCCACCAGAGGAATCGACGAAGCGCTCAAGTTTTGGGAAGATGCTTTGGGTTTGGAAAACGTGCACACCGAAATCGTCGAAGACCAGAAAGTGCGCGTGGCGATGCTTCCCATCGGAGAATCGAGAATCGAGCTTTTAGAGCCGACGTCGGAAGATTCGCCGATAACAAAATTTTTGGAAAAACGCGGCGGCGGGATTCATCATATCGCCGTCGAGGTCGAAGACATAAACGCGGCTTTATTGAAACTAAAACAACAAGGCGCGCGTTTAATTGATGAAAGCCCCCGAATCGGAGCCGAAGGATGCCTCGTCGCATTCGTCCATCCGTCATCTGCCAACGGCGTTTTGCTCGAATTGGTACAAAATAAAGATTAATAATTAGTTTAGAGGAAAATTTAAATGAAAGTATGCCCTGTATGTAATAAAGAATATGACGAAACTTACGAGTTTTGTCCCGACGATAACGCTCAGCTGCAAGCAGCCGACGCCGTCGAAAACGCGACTGAAGGCGAAACGGCCGAATTGACCGGAAGCGATGTCGACGATGTTCGCGATGAATCTGTCGAAGAAGCGAAAACGGCCGACGAAATATCCGACGATGTCGTGACGCCGCAGGCAGCAACGGCGACCGTTGCGAGTAATTACGGAGGAGGCGGCACGAGCGCTACCGGCAAAGCTTTGATTGTGGTTTTAATCATCGCGCTGCTTGGCGGCGGTCTTCTTTTCTGGAAATTAAGACAGCACAAAGCGACCGACACGGTGATGACCAAAATCACAAAAGAAGAAATGGAGTTTCTTCTCAAAGACGCGCCGCCGATGGCGCTCAAACGTCTGGAAGACCCGGAAATCAGAAAGCAGCAGATAGAAAGCCTCAAACAGATGCTGGCGATGGCGAGCGCGGCGCAGAAAGAAGGCTTGACGAAAGACGAGCGCATTGCGGCCGAGCTTGAAGATATTCGCATTCAGTTGACGGCGGTTAATTACGACCGTGAAATCAACAAAGACAAAGGCCCGATGCCGCCGTTCGGATTTATCGGCGAAGACCGCATTAACGAATTTTGGGCAAACGGCGCTCACGAAGCCGACTTCAAGAAATTTTTCGACACGAAAGTAGCTCTGGCGAAAGAAGACGGGCAAATTACCGACGACCGCGAGCCTTCCGAAGACGACATCAAACAGGCGAAGGAATATTTTGCCAAAACGCGCATCTACGCCGAAGAAGCCGAACAGAAAAAAGGCGAACTGTCGCCGGAATTTAACAAAAAAGTCGAGCTCGCGACAAAACTCCAGATAGCTCAGTATCTGTCGCGTCTCTACGCTAAAAAAGTTCTGGTCGATAAAACAAAGGTGACCGACGAAGACGTTCAGAAATATCTCGCCGACCATCCCGAGATGCAGCCTTCGCCGGAAATAAAAACGAAGGCCCAGCAAGTTTTGCAGCGCGCCAAAAACGGCGAGGATTTTGCGGCTCTCGCCAAAGAATTTTCCGAAGACCCGGGCAGCAAAGACAATGGCGGACTTTACAAAGACACGCCGCAGGGACAGATGGTTCCCGAATTTGAAAAAGCCGCGCTCGCGCTCGAACCGGGACAAATCGCTCCCGATCTGGTCGAAACCAAATATGGTTATCACATTATCAAGCTCGAAAAGAAAGGCGGCGAAGTAAAAGGCAACGACGGAACGGTCAAGCAGACTTACGACGTTCGTCACATTCTGTTTTTGACGACCGTTAAAGACCCCGACAATCCGATGTCGCAGCCGATGTCGGCCAAAGAGGCCGCGCAGGCGAAGCTCGAAGAGGAAAAGCAGAAAAAAGTTCTCGACGAAATCGTAGCCAACAATCCGGTCGAAGTCGCCGAAGATTTCGAGATTCCGAAAGTTACCGACGAGCAATTGCAGCAAATGATGCAGCAGCAACAGATGATGCAGCAACAGCAAATGCCGCAGGACATGCAGCCGACCGACGGAAAAACGAATCCGAAGACGAATCCGAAACCGGCAGCTAAACCGGAACCGAAGAAAGGTAAGTAAATTTAACGAAAAACGGAGAGTGGAAAATGGAAAATAAAAAACATTTTCCGTTTTCCGTTTTCTGTTTTTCGCTATGATTTTTGGCGATTATCGAGTTGAAATAATTCCCGACACCGAATTCAGACTTGACGGCGGCGCGATGTTCGGCGTTGTCCCGCGCGTTCTCTGGGAAAAGACCAATCCGCCGGACGAGCTGAACCGCGTCCGGCTCAATATGAATTGTCTTTTCGTCGAAACTCCGAAGGAAAAAATCCTCGTCGAAACCGGAATCGGCGAAAAATGGTCGGAAAAAGAACTTAAAATCTATGGCATTTTCCGCGAAAAGCCTTTTGCCGAGACTTTATTTGAAAAAACCGGCTGTCGCGCAGAGGATATTTCGATTGTCGTCAACACGCATCTGCATTTCGACCACGCGGGCGGAAACACAATTTTAGATAAATGCGGAGTGCGGAATGCGGAATGCGGAACGGAAAACGATAAGACGAGAAATTCGCAATCCGGCTTCCGCGTTCCGGATTCGATTGTTCCGCAGTTTCCGAACGCGCGTTATTTTGTTTCGGAAAGCGAATTCGAGCACGCGCAAAACCCGCACGAGCGCGACCGCGCAAGCTATCTCGCGGAAAACTGGCTACCCGTTCTCGAATCGGGACAGCTTGAATTAAAGCCTGACAGCTACGAAGTCGTCGAAGGCCTCAGCTTGCAGAAAATTCGAGGTCACTCGGAAACGATGCAGACCGTTCGTCTGCGGCGCGCGGGCGAAACGCTTTACGGTTTTGCCGATTTGATTCCGACCAGCGCACATCTCGCTTTGCCGTGGATTATGGGCTACGATTTGTTTCCGACCGAAACTCTGGAATTTAAGAAACAAATTCTGCCGCAAGCCGTGAGAGAAAACTGGCTGTGTCTTTTTTATCACGATTTTGAGCGGCCGCTCTGCCGTTTGGCCGAGGTTGACGGAAAAATAAAAGTTTCCGAAAAAATAAATTAAAGAGGAAATATTACAAAAATGAGAAGATTTACGATTTTATCAACACTTTTGATTGTCGGTCTAACCGCCCAATTCGCTTTTGCTCAATCTCAAAAAGAGAAAGACAAGGCGGCGTTTATAAGCAATACGCGTCTTTTGGAAAAAAAGCCTTTTGACCCGAATGCCGATGCAGCGCGCAAATGGGGATTTCAATACATCACCGACACCGACGACGTAAGCGTCGTGCTTTGTTCGGGAACGATGAAATTAATTCCTGAAAAGAAAAATAAATTTAAGGGCGAGCTGCTGATGCAATTCACATTCGGAATGGCGGTTTTCAAACTGGAAAATCCCGATAAAAAAGACGACGAAAATGCCGCGCAGCTGGCCGGTCTGGAAAGCATGCTGCGAGCCTACGAAGCGATGATTGCCGCAAATGAAAAGGCGAAAAACGCGGAATTGGACGATTTACTCGTAAAGCGCGGCAGCGACGGACTGAAAACCTTAGTCGAAGCCGCCGCTTGCGGAAAAAAAGAAGGTAAATAATTTATGGAACAAGTAAAAATCGGAATAATCGGCGGCAGCGGATTGTATCAGATGTCGGAATTTACCGACACGAAAGAAGTTGAGATTGAAACGCCGTTCGGAAAGCCTTCGGACGCGCTTATCGTCGGGAATTTGAACGGCGTCCGGGTCGCATTTCTGCCTCGTCACGGGCGCGGACATAAATTGACGCCGACCGAGCTTCCCTTTCGTGCCAACATCTACGCGATGAAAATGCTCGGCGTCGATTATATTTTGTCCGTTTCGGCGGTCGGCTCTTTGCAGGCACAATACGCGCCGACGGATATGGTCATTCCCGACCAGTTTTTTGACCGGACGCGCGCACGCGCCGAGGAATCGACGTTTTTCGGCGGCGGCATCGTCGGGCACATCACTTTCTCGCATCCGGTTTGCGAAGAACTGGGCGATATTTTGGAAGACGCGTGCAAAACCGTCGAAAATCTGAAAATTCATCGCGGCGGAACATATATTTGCATGGAAGGCCCGGCGTTTTCGACAAAAGCCGAATCGAACGTCTATCGCTCGTGGGGAATGGACATTATCGGGATGACGAATCTGCAGGAAGCGAAGCTCGCGCGCGAGGCCGAAATCGCCTACGCGACGCTCGCGCTGGTCACCGATTACGATTGCTGGCACGAAGACCACGATTCGGTCTCGGTCGAAATGGTCATCGAATATCTGAACAAAAACGTCCGCAACGCGCAGCTTGTTTTGAAAGAAGCCGTCCGCCGCGTTTCGGAAAAACAAACGCCGAACCCGTTTGAAGGCGCGACCAGAAACGCGATTTTTACCGCGCCCGAAGCGTGGCCGGCCGGGACTTTGAAAAAACTCGACGCGATTATCGGAAAATACGCGAAGAAATAATATGCCTGATAAGATTTACAAAAATTATTTAGTAATTGTGATATTTGTAATCTGGTCGTTGGTGCTGGCGGCGAAATTTGCCCCGGCCGGTATAGATTTCACTTTTGGAATCGCTGCCTATGTTGTTTCGGCACTAGCGGCATGTTCGCTGTATGTAATTAAATATATTAAAGAAGAGACGATTAAGCTTTCAATGGATTTAACACTGCTTTTTTACGTCACGTCATCGCCTCTATCTTTATTTCTGCTCGGGTATTTTTACGAACAACAGGTGAGTCCGTTTTTTAAGTAACAGGACTGACAAACTATAACAAATCTCCGAGCATCAAACTTTGCGTCGGAGACAAAGCATTTATGAAAAAAGCATTTTTATTTTTAAGTTTATTCGCATCTCTTTTCGCGTTTTCGCTGAACGCTTCGGCGCAGAAGCAAATCGAGCCGCAGATTCAGCGCGACCCGATTCTCGAAGCCGACGCGACGCACAATCTGGAAGTCGCGCGCCAGTATTTTACGACCAAAAAAGCTTATAAAGCCGTTCTCATGCGCTTTGAAGAAACATATGCCGCTTATCCGGAATTTTCCAAGATGGACGAATTTTTGTACTACGCGGCGATGAGCAGTTTTTATCTTTCAAACAACAAGGGCAAGCAGAAAATCGACAAAAATTCCGAGCAGGAAAAAACGAAATTCGCGCCCGCAAAACTGCGCGACGACGCGGTCGCGTATTTTACGGCGATTTCCGAAAAATATCCGCAAAGCCAGTTTAAGACGGAAGCCGAAAAAATGTTGAAGGAACTGGAAGCGAAAAAATAGTCTTTTAACGGAAAAAGGAAAATGGATAATCGGGAATAAAAGAGTTTCTTAAATTTTCGATTATCCATTTTTCGTTGATTTTCTATGAACTTAAATCAGGTTACGATTTATACGAGCAAATTAATCGAAACGGTCGAATTTTATCAAAAGCTCGGACTCGCATTAATCGTCGATTCTCTGCCGCGTTACGCTCGCCTCGCGTGTCCGGACGGCGACGCGACGCTTTCGGTTCACACGGCCGGAGAAGATTCTGCAAATTCAAATATCGTGCTTTATTTTGAATGCGAAGACTTGGACGCGCGCGTCGCGGAGCTCGAAAATCTCGGTCTGAAATTCGAACAAAAACCGCGCGACGAAGCGTGGCTCTGGCGCGAAGGTTATCTGCAAGATCCCGCCGGAAACAAAATCTGTCTTTTTTATGCGGGCGAAAACCGCCGTAATCCGCCGTGGCGCGTTAACAAATGACTCGTTTCAGCGCCGTAACGGTTTGCCGCACACCGATATGAGCCATTTCGCTGTTGATATGACCAATATCAGTCTGCGGCGAATCTATTTGCGCTAACGCCGGTCATCTCGGCATTGATATGACTCATATCAATGCCGAGATGAGTCGTATCGGTCTGCCGCAAGTAATTTCCCGCACCCGAATGTCTCTTACGAAGCATCGGAAAATTTCCTGTAACTCAAAAAACTTTCATTCCGGCTTATAAATTTGCGCTGCGGCGTTTATTTTTCTCGATAAACTTGTGCTAATCTTTGATTTTGCTTTTTCCTGCAATTTTATAAATCAATAACAGAGGAATTTTTTAAATATGTCTTTAACAGTTGTGGGTTCGGTTGCGTTCGACGCGCTCGAAACGCCTTTCGGCAAGCGCGATAAAATCTTGGGCGGCGCGGCTACACATTTTTCTTTATCGTCGAGCTTTTTTACGGACGTTCGCTGTGTCGGCGTCGTCGGCAACGATTTCGGCGAGGAAGAATGGGAAGTTTTTCGCAGTCATCACATCAACACCGATGATGTCGAAATCGTCGCCGACGGCAAGACGTTTTTCTGGCGCGGGCGTTACGATTACGATTTGAACACGGCGCATACGCTCGAGACGCAGCTCAATGTTTTTGAAACTTTCCAGCCGAAATTATCCGACGCTTCGAAAAATAATCGGCTTCTTTTCTTAGCAAACATTCTGCCGATGCTGCAAAAAGAAGTCCGCGAGCAATGCCCGGATGCCGAATTCGTCGCGATGGACACGATGAATTTCTGGATTGATTCAATGAAAGAAGCGGTTATCGATACCATCAAAATCGTCGATTGCGTCATCATCAACGACGCCGAAGCGCGCCAGCTGGCCGAAGTTCCGAACGTCATCACGGCGGCGAAAAAGATTTTGTCGTGGGGGCCGAAAGCCGTCGTCATCAAGCGCGGCGAATACGGCGCGGCGCTTTTTACCAGCGATTCGTATTTTGCGATTCCGGCCTATCCGCTCGAATCCGTCTTTGACCCGACCGGCGCGGGCGACACGTTCGCAGGCGGATTTATGGGCTATCTCGCCAGCCAGGAGCGAATCGACGAAGACTCGATGCGCCGCGCGATGATTTACGGCTCGGTGATGGCTTCGTTCAACGTCGAAAAATTCGGCACGGAACGCGTCGCCGATCTCGGCTATCTGGAAATAAATCAACGCTTCAGCGATTTCAAACGATTCACGCATTTTGAAGAAATTCCGTTCGAGCGCGCAACAACGGCAATCTAGTCAGACCCGCCTGCGGTAGCGGGCGGGCTCGCGAACGGTTTCAAGTTTCAAGTTTCATGGTAAAACCGTGAAACTTGAAACCTTTATTTAATTCATCCGCTACCGCAGATGGTTCGGACAGATAATGGAAACAGACAAACCGATTCCCGTAAACACTTCAAACCCGACGCGCAATTTTTTGGCGGTCGTGATTTTACTCGTCGTTTTTGTGCTGTTTTTGATAAGCCTTTCGATTGCCGTCGCCTTAAATTATTTTGAGACTTCGCAGGCGACGGCCGTTGTCGTGGTGATAATTCTTCTGCCGTTTGCCGGTTTGATTCTGGCGACCGGCTTTATTTATCGCCATTCGCAGAGGCTTTTCGCGCTTTCAAAATACGAAGGCATGATTCTGGAATTGATGTCGCCGGAAGGTCAGCGGCAGAAATTAAACTCGCAGGTCAAGGAGCTGGCGCTGGTGATGGATATTTCCGAAGAGCAGCTCGGCGATTTGCGCGCGGCCTACATTCTGGCCGAAGATTTGGCGCTGCGGCAAATCGAGCAGGAGAAAAAGCTTCCGCTCAAACGCCATATAAAAGTCGGCGACGCCGAGTTTGACGCCGTTTTTATAAGCCGCGACGTGCTGGCGTTTGTCGAAGTCACGTTTCTCGTCGCGCCGCACATTTCGCAGGAGAAAATCGACCGGATTTTTAAGAAAATCAACGCGGTCAAAAGAAATTTCCAGCACATTCGCCGAAACTCGAAGTTTCGGCTGCTGCTCGCGGTCGTCACCCAGCTCGATGCTGCCGCCGAATCCGATTTGCGCTCATCTTTAGTCGAAAAATTTGCCGAAACGCCGGTCGATGTCGACATCCGTTTTTTCGATTTCGAGCATTTACAGCAGATTTTTACCGAAGAATGAGTTTAGTGAAAAGTGAAAGGTGAAAAGGGTTTTTTGTTGAAATTCGGCGGCGTCTATTTTTTCTGCCGCTTGCTTTTTCACTTTTTCCCTTTTACACTTTTTCACTCTTAAACTTTTAAAATTATGTTAGAAAACAAAGTTGGAATAATTTTCGGTGTCGCAAACAAGCGTTCAATCGCCTGGGCGTGCGCCGAATCTTGTATGAAACACGGCGCGCGCATCGCCTTTACGTATCAGGGCGAGCGCTTAAAGGAATACATCGACCGTCTGACCGACAATATCGAGGACACGATTTTGATTCCGTGCGACGTAACGAATCAGGCACAGGTCGATGCGACGTTTGAAGCCGTCGATAAAAAATTCGGCAAACTGGATTTTCTGATTCATTCAATCGCCTACGCGCCGCGCGAGGCGCTCGAAGGCGAATTTTTGGCGACGACGCGCGACGCTTTTCACACCGCGCTCGAAGTCAGTGCGTTTTCGCTGACGCAGCTCGCGTTTGCCGCGCAGCCCTTGATGTCGGACGGCGGCAGCATCGTCACGATGAGCTACTACGGCGCGGAAAAAGTCGTCATGAATTACAACGTGATGGGCGTCGCCAAGGCGGCGCTCGAATCTTCGGTTCGATACTTAGCGGCGGATTTGGGCAAAAACAATATTCGCGTCAACGCCATCAGCGCCGGGCCCATCAGCACGCTTTCGGCGCGCGGCGTCAAAGGCATGAGCTCGATGCTCCCATTCGTCGCCGGACGCGCCCCCTTGCGCCGCAACGTGCGGGCTTCGGAAGTCGGCGACACGGCGCTTTTTTTAGTCAGCGACCTTTCATCGGGAATCACCGGCGAAACGATTTACGTTGACTGCGGCTTTAATATTATAGGAATTTGAAGTTAACAGAGTTACAGAGTTACGGAAAGTTGCGGAGTTAAAGCTCCAAAACTCTGTAACTCTGTAACTTTCTGTAACCCGGTAAACTCATTATGGCAGACACAGACGCAAACAAAGCGAAAAAGAAAAAAGACAAGGTAAAACCGGCCGAACCGAAAACGGTCGCCGAGGCCAAACAGCTCGAGCAAAAAAACGATTACTGGCAGCTCACCGACGACGAAGTTTTGCTGCGCTCGCCCGAAGAGGACGACGAGTATAAAACGTCGGACTCGTGGCGCGTTTTCCGCATTATGGGCGAGTTTGTCGGCGGATTCGACAGTTTAGCGACCATCACGCGCGGCGTTTCGATTTTCGGTTCGGCGCGCACCAGCGAGCTCGACGGAAATTATACGGCGGCGCGCGAAACTTCGCGTCTGTTGGCCGAAGCGGGTTTTGAAATCATTACGGGCGGCGGCCCCGGCATCATGGAAGCGGCCAATCGCGGCGCGCGCGATGCCGGAAAAATCTCGGTCGGCTGCAACATCGAATTGCCGTTCGAGCAGATTCCGAACCCGTATCAAAACAAATCTCTTTCGTTCAAATACTTCTTCGTCCGCAAGACGATGTTCATCAAATACAGCAACGCTTACATAATTTTTCCCGGCGGATTCGGAACGATGGACGAGCTTTTCGAGGCGTTAACGCTGATTCAAACGAGAAAAATCCGCAATTTCCCGGTCGTTCTTTTCGGCTCGCAATACTGGCGCGGGCTGCTCGCGTGGCTGACCTCGATGATGCTCAACGAAAAAAACATCAACGCCGAAGATTTAGGCTTGATTCACCTGACCGATTCGCCGAAAGACGCGGTCGATTTTGTCATAAAAACTTTCGAGATGGACAAAAGAAACGGCGAGCAGAAAACGAAAAAGAAAAAACTAATCAAGTAGGGCGGCGCGTCTAACTTAAATAATTCTGCAGCCAGCCGAGATAGCTTTCCGAAACTTTCTCGGCCGGGAGCGCGACGATTTCCGGTATCGCGTAGCTGTGATTCGCCTTGATGAATTTTTCCAATTCTTCAAATTTCCGGGGCAGAGTTTTGATTAAAAGCAGATGTTCCGTTTCGCTCTGAAGCGCGCCTTCCCAGAAATAAACAGACTTCATTTCCGGCAAAATCTGCACGCACGCGGCGAGCTTTTCGGCGACAATCTTCCGCGCCAGAGTTTCGGCTTCTTCCGAGTTCGGAGCTGTGGTTAATACAATTAAAATCATAAAAAGCCGGTTAATATAAATCGATTCAAGCTTCGAACGGCTCATTTAACTCGTTAAATGAGCCGTTCGAAGCTTGAAATAAATCATTCGAAGCGTCGGCCGGGACTATTTAATTGCCTTTTTTCATCAATTCGTCATACTCGCCGCTTTCGGTCCATTTCAAAATTTCCGAGACGCGCCAAACCGGAAACGGATGCGAGAGTCCGGCGTTAATCAGGTCGGCCCAGAATTTGTCGAGCCATTTTTCGTCGTAATTTTTCTGAAATTCGCGCGCCTGCTCCAAAAACAAATCGTAATCGATTTTCGAGGCAAAAGTTCCGCCCGCGAGCTTCATCATCGTCCGGCCGATAACGTGCGGGTCTTGCGTGACGAGCAGAGCGGCACGGTCGCACGAAAGCTCGGCCCGGCGTGCCCAGGCTAAAAGCGCGCTGCTGATTCCGGCGGAAACGATAAATTTGATGATTTCCGAACCCGGAATCAATTTCGCAATCGAAGCGTTTGCGAGCGCTTCCATGAGGCGCGCCGCCGTCAGATACAAAACGTGCTCGGCGTGGATGTGCCCGACTTCGTGCGCGATGACGGCGAGCGTTTCTTCATCGTTTAAGCGCTCAATCAAAGACGAGTGCAAAACGATAATCGGTTTTTCGACGCCGCCCGTAAAAGCGTTGACAATCGGGTTTTGCTGGATAAAAAGGTCGGGCATATCGACGCCCAGAGTCGTGCAGGCGATTTGCAGCTTGGCGTGCAAATCCGGGCACTGTTTCGGCGTCACCTTGACGGCGCTCGCCGTAAACATCACGCGGATGGCGGATTCGCCCGTGACGGCGAGCAGTTTTTTGAGCGCCGTGTCGATTCCGGGAATGGCGCGCAGCGCGGCGAGAGCTTTGCTGTCGAGCGGGTGAATGTATTCGTGCTTGCTCAAATCGGCAAACTTTTTGTGCGGCTCGTTCGAAAGCGGCAGTTTACATTTTCCGCAATTTGCCTGATTGTTTTCGTAATCTTCGCGGACGTTGTTTTTCTGCCCGCAGTAGCGGCAGCGAACGTAATGACTTTTGGCGATGGTTTCGTCAGTATTCTTTTTTGGCATAAATTTCAGTTTAAATTAGAGTTATAAAACAGTCCAGACGAGCAAATTTTCGTTTTCCGGAAAAATTCGTTGACAAAAATTTCTTTTGGACACAAAATACTCGCTATTAAATAAATGTTCCGATAGAAGCGGGAAAGATAAACGGATTTGAGCGTTGGAAATCATTTTCGACTGTAACTGCTGCTTCAATATTTTCAAATCAAAAGGTTATACGTTCGGGCAAATCGTCTTGTTTCAAATTAGCTTTCTCCGGACAGCCCGGTTTTAAGCTTCCACAATCTTTTCGGCCCGAATCGATTCGCACAAAAAAGCCTGTAACGCGTTTCGCACTTTTTTCCCATATCAATAAAAAATCACAAGAAGGAGAAATATGAAAATAGAAGACCTGAAAAAACAATTTGAAGAAATCGAGAAAAAAATCGACGCCGGCGAGGCCGTTCAAATCAACTTGAACGACGGCGGCAAAGACGTCCGGCTCGAAGTCGATTCGAGCGGAGCCGAAGAAGTTTCCGCAAAACCGCAAACGCCGGAGGAAGCCGCTTTCGACTCGCTCGAAGCGATGGACGACGAGGAGGCGACGGACAAATACGATTTTAATTTGTCGGCGGCGGATATTTCCGACGGCGAAATCGCGAACATTATCGACAGCGTCCCGCCGCTTGAAGCTTCGGCCGACGTTCCCGAAATCGTTTTGACCAGAGACGGCAGCGACTGGGTGCTTTTTCAGGATTGCTCATACAAGACCAAGCTCGGCTACGAGGTGACCGCCTTGAAAGGTTTCAGAACGGATTTGGCCAGCATTCCGAGAGTTTTCTGGGCGATTCTTTCGGCAGAGGAGCTTTCGCTCGCCGCGCCGGTTTTTCACGATTTGCTTTATCGCTGCGGCGGCACTTTGCCCGGCAATCAAATAAATCCGAGCGACGGCAAAAAATTTCAGCGAAAAGAAGTCGACGGAATTTTTCTCGAACTGATGGAAAAATCCGACATACCGAAATGGAAACGCGAAGTCGCTTATTACGCCGTTCGCAGCTTTGCCGGTTTCGCCTGGAAAGGTTAAAAAATTGAGGATTTTCCCAAATGCCATGGAACACAGACGAGATTAAAAAAGATTTGTCCGCCGCGCTGAATGCTTTTAACTGGTCGGAAGTCGAAAAAATCTGCAACGACTTAATCGGGGAAATTTATCGCACTGACGAAATTTTCCCCGAAGAAGACGCCAAAAAGATTTTGTCCGCGCTGCGCCGCAAGCAGTGTTTTGATTTGATGAGCTCGGTGGCCGGGGCCTTCGTCCGGTCGGGCTCGAATTCCCTGCAAATACTGCGGCAATACGCGCAAAGCCTGATTGACCGGGGAAATCTGACCGCGCCGGAATTCATCCTAAATTTTATTATCGCTAATTCCGAAAGCTCTCCGGACGAAAATATAAAACGCGAAAACTTTGAAGCGCGCGGTTTAATCGGGCGAATTTACAAACAGCTCTACGTAAATTCCGATGCGCACGACACCGCCCGTTCGCGCAGTAATCTGCAAAAAGCCTTTGAAGCGTATTACGACGTTTATAAATCAGCGACGGGCGAAATCTGGCACGGCGTCAATGCCGTCGCCATTATCAAACGCGCGCAGCGAGACAAAATTGCGCTTGCAGGCGCGCCGAATCCGAATCAACTGGCAATCGAAATCATAGAAACGATTGACGAGCGCGAAAAAAACTCAATCGAAAAGCGCAAGACGCTGACCGCCGCGGAGCTGGCCGGACTTCCCGAAGACCCGCTCGACCCGTGGGATATCGCGACAAAAATCGAAGCGCTGATTGCCACCGCCGATTATACTCTGGCCGAGGAAGCCGCGTTTCGATACGCCGCGCACCAGTGGTCGGACGCTTTTGAAATAAACAGCACTTTGCGGCAGTTAAAGGAAGTTTGGAAGCTGACGGATAAAAATTCGCCGGGCGCAAATATTCTGTCGATTCTGGAAGCGTCGCACCTGCAAAAAAGAGGCGCTTCGACGATTGTTTCGACCGAGAGCGTCGGCGAAAAGCAAATAAAAGTTCAGCAGGCGTTTGACGAGCTCGAAGCAAAATTCGGCGACTCGAAATCGCGGCCTCTGCTCTGGCTCAAAACCGGCCTGAAAAGATGCGAATCGATTGCCCGCATCGAAAGACTCGACGGCAAAGGTCACGGCACGGGCTGGCTCGTCGACGGCGGCAGCTTTTTTACCGGGCAGGAAGGTCAATTGATGGTTTTGACGAATCATCACGTCATCAGCCCCGCTCCTGCTTATCCGAGAGCTTTGCTGCCCAATCAGGCGCAGGTTCATTTTGAAGTTCACGGCGAGATTTTCCAAATAAAAAGCATTTTCTGGACGTCGGACGTCGGCGAATACGACGCGACGTTTCTGCTCATCGACGGCGAGCCGTCGGCCGAACCGCTTCCTCTGTTTGAAGAATCCGTCATTCTCGGCGAGCCGCCCCCGCCGCGTCTTTTCGTCATCGGTCATCCGGGCGGGCGCGACCTCGAATTTTCGCTGGAAGACAATCTTTTAATCGGCGCCACCGAAAAGCTTCTTCATTATCGCGCGCCGACCGAAAAAGGCAGCTCGGGCAGTCCCGTCTTTGACGAGTTCGGCTGGCAGGTCGTCGCTCTCCATCACGCGGGCGGCAACCATATGAAAAAGCTCGACAATCCGAACGATTTCTACGAGGCCAACGAAGGAATAACGATTCGCGCTATCCGGCAGCAAACAAAGCAGTTTGTTCCGTCAAATTAACATTTTAACCGGACGACCGTTTCGACGTGATGCGTCTGCGGAAACAAATCAATCGCGGTGATTGATTCGATGGTGTAGGAATTTTCGCACAAAACGCGCAAATCGCGCGCTAACGTCGAAGGCTCGCACGAAACGTAGGAAATCTGCCGCGGCTTGATGGCGAGTAAGTTTTCGATTGTCGCTTTGTCCGTTCCGGCGCGCGGCGGGTCGAGCAGGACAAAATCGACAGCATTCAAGTCGGAAGCGTTTTCCGCCAGCCATTCGCTCACGTCCTCGGCAAAAACCCGGGCGTTTTCGAGCCTCGCGTTCTCGATATTTTTCCGCGCAAATTCAATCGCTTTTTGATTGCCTTCGATGCCGACGACTTTTTCGAATTTTCGGGCGAGCGGCAGCGTAAAAAGCCCGACGCCGCAATACAAGTCGAGCGCGCCGCGGCCTTCCGCGCCGCTGACGGCGGCCTCGATTAGCGGCTCGATTAAAAACTGGTTTCCCTGAAAAAAGCTCTGCGCGTCGTAAAAGTATTTTTCGCCCGCGGCGGAAAACGCGATTTCGCGCGTCGGCTCGACGATTTCCGACGAGTAGACTGAAATCTGTTCGCCCGCGTTGGCCGCTTCGATTTCCGCAATTTCCGACCAGAAACTTTCCCACTCGATGTTTTTGCGAAAATCAACCAGGGTTTCGTACAGCTCCGGAGTTAAAATCGGGCAGTCTTCGACGTCGATTATCTGGTGCGAGCCGCGTTTGAAATAACCGAGTTTTTTACGGCGTGAATCGACGTGCCATTGAGCGCGCGAGCGGTAGCCGTAAGCCTGCGGGCTTTTGATTGCAACGATTTCTTTTTCGTATCGGATTTTGCCGATTCTCGTCAGGCAGTCGCGGATGATTTCGACTTTTGCCTCCATCTGCGCTTCGTAGTTTAATTGCTGGAAATCGCAGCCGCCGCAGCGACCGAAATAAACGCATTCGGGAACGGTTCTGGCGGGCGAAGGCTGAAGAATCTCGACGATTTCGGCAAAAGCGACTTTTCCCTTTTTTTCTCTGATGCGAACGCGAAGACGGTCGCCCGCGGCGGCGAGCGCGACAAAAACGGTCAAGTTCTCGGCAAAAGCCAGACCGTAACCGTTGGGAACTATTTTCTCAACGGTTACGTCCAGCGTTTTGCCGAATTTGTCCTCTTTCTCAATAAAAACTCTGCTGCTCAAATTTTATTTTTAGAGTCCGGTAAAACAAAGTTTCAATATCCCGGCTGATTGCCGAAATTCGGCGGCGGCGGCGGCATATGCTGGAAGGAATCCTGCGCTGCGCCGAAAACGCTTCGATAAGCGGCAAAAATCGAGGCGAAAACAATCGGCAAGACGAAAAAAAACGGAAAAACACAAAGTATAAGACTGAAGAACGACATCAAGCCGAGTAAAATCAGCAGCAGAATCATTCCGACGATATTCGCCAGACCGCCTTTGGCGCTTAAACTTAAAGCCTGCCCGCCCGGTAAATCACGCTCGGCAATGAGCGGATAAGCGAATGACGTCAGAGCGGAAATAATCAGACTTACAATGATATAAGCAAGCGCTAGCACGGCCGCCATGCCCAGCAGTCCGCTCAGAACGGCGGTGTTTAATTTTCCGTCGGCCGTAACTATTCCCATTCCGATGGCCGAAACGCCGAGCGCGCCGCCGATGAATAATAAGACGACGTTGACGATAAATTGAATTATCGACACGACCGTGACGACTATCAAACACGCCTGAATTTTTGAAAAGCCGGAAAATAAATCGCCGAAATCGGCAATGCCCGTAGTTGCCTTGCGCGCGAAAGCCGAATAAAGTCCGCAAAACAGCGCGCCCGCAATCGTGCCGACGATGATATTGACGAAAAGACTTATAAACATCGAAAGCAGCTGCGGGGCGATTGACGCCGAAACTCTCACCGCATCGCTCGCGCCGCTCGTCGCCATTCCGAGAACGCCCGCGATTGTGGCCGAAATCAAGTTACCTATCAAGCCTAAAACCATTGCCAACACGAATAAAATGACGCCTGCCACCAGAGTCATTAAAAAAAATATCCAGTAATCGCTTTTTATGATTTCCCAGCCTTTTTGAATACTTCCGATTGGACTCACCGCGCCCGATTGAATTTCCATATGCTTTATTCTCCTGTTTTTAATTTTTGGTGCTGCATTTTTTTACCACAATTTATAAATAAAACAAACTCAAACGAGGGATTTCCGCTTTTTCGCGCAAACGCTTGAGCAGCATCAGGTCAAACGTGTGGCGGTAGATTTCCGTCTCCATTTTGTTTTTGTAGGCGGCGAGCGAGCGCTCGATTTCGTTTTCGATTTCCTGAGCGTCCCGCTTTTTGAGAAGCTCGGCGTCAATCAGCTTTTCCAAATCTTCGAGCGCGCTTTCCAGACTTTCCGCGTCGGCGTAAGTTTCTTTAAGCTGGTCGAGCCGCTCGGAAGCTCTTTCCAGGACTTCGCGCAAATTGCCTTTGGCGCGCAGCACGGCGTTTTTTAAACGGCTGCCGGCTTCCTCCAGATGCGTTTTGATTGATTCCGCGGAAAACTCGGCGCTTTCCTCCGTATCTTCCCCGGCCGCGCCGTTTTTTCCGACCTGGCGGTCGAGCCATTCGGCGTATTGCGCTTCGATTTCTTCCTTGCAGTAAAAAAGGCTTTTTACCGAGCGCGTTTGTTTCGATTTCTGGTCGCGGCCGTCAAAAACCTTTTCGATGCCGCGCAAAACGACGTGAAGCGGCACGCCGCGCTCCTGCCACGTTTCGATTAAAGCCCAATCAATCGGCGACAAAAGCAGATGCTTTCCGCGTCGGCGGACAAAAGTTTCTTCGATTTCTGAGAAATAATTAAAGTAATTCAAGGGTAGTGGTCAGTAGTAATCAGTGGTCAGTGGCCAGTTTTAGCTGACTACTCATCAATTTTTATTTTCATTCGACGGAGCGTGTGCAAATCTTCGTCGGTTAATTCGAGTTCGACGTCTTGGTGAGCGTTTTCAAAGTCTTCGATTTCCTGCAGCCCGATTTCCAGTTTGAGCGTCAGATTCGGCTCAAAACCGCTTTCGCGCAAAGCTTTTATGGCGTCGGCCACGCGCGCGCTTTTTTCAACCGCCGAATTGATGGCGTCGCCGAGCTCGCGGACGGCTTCTTTGGTATTGTCGTCGAGTTCCATTTTGTTATTAGAAATGCTACGCGAGGCTTTGAAAAGTTTCAAGTTTCAGGTTTCAAGTTTCGAGTTTTCTTTGCCGAATTTTATAAATTAGCTTTTTTTCCGCTAATTTCAACTTGAAACTTGAAACCTGAAACCTGAAACTTGAACTATGGAACGACGCGAAAAATTTCAAACTTCTTCGGGCATCGAGCTGCCGAACGATTTTAACCCGGCAAATACGAATTTCGATTACGAGACGGACTTAGGCAAGCCGGGAGAATTTCCATACACGCGCGGCGTCCGCGAGAATATGTATCGCGGGCGTTTTTGGACGATGCGCCAATACGCCGGATTTGCGACGGCCGAGGAATCGAACGCGCGCTACAAATATCTGCTCTCGCAGGGCACGACCGGTTTGAGCGTCGCCTTCGATTTGCCGACGCAAATCGGGCTCGATTCGGACGATTCGCTCTCGGCGGGCGAAGTCGGGAAAGTCGGCGTGGCGATTGACAGCCTGGAAGATATGATGCGCTTGTTTGACGAGATTCCGCTCGATACGGTTTCGACTTCGATGACGATAAACGCGACCGCCTCGACGCTTTTGTGTCTTTATCTGGCCGTCGCGCGGCGGCAAAACGTCTCGTTCGAAAAGGTCAGCGGCACGATTCAAAACGATATTTTAAAGGAATACATCGCGCGCGGAACTTATATCTACCCGCCGAAACCGTCGTTGAGATTGATTACCGACACATTCGCTTTTTGCGCGGCAGAGGTTCCCGCGTGGAACACGATTTCGATTTCCGGCTATCACATCCGCGAAGCCGGCTCGACCGCCGCGCAGGAAATCGCTTTTACGCTGGCCGACGGAATTACATACGTTCAGGCGGCCATCGACGTCGGTCTGGAAGTCGATAAATTCGCGCCGCGGCTTTCTTTCTTTTTTAATTCGCACAACAATCTTTTGGAAGAAATCGCCAAATTTCGCGCCGCGCGCCGTCTCTGGGCAAAACTGATGAAAGAGCGTTTCAATGCGAAAAACCCGAAATCCCTGATGCTTCGCTTTCATACTCAGACGGCGGGCTCGACCTTAACGGCGCAGCAGCCGGAAGTAAACATCGTCCGCACGACGATTCAGGCGCTGGCCGCCGTTCTGGGCGGAACGCAGTCGCTGCACACCAATTCGATGGACGAAGCGTTGTCGCTCCCGACCGAGCAGGCGGCGCGCATCGCGCTCAGAACGCAGCAGGTCGTCGCCTATGAATCGGGCGTCGCCGATACGGTCGATGCGCTGGCCGGAAGCTACGCGATTGAAGAATTGACCAATCAGCTCGAAGCAAAAGCCGTCGAATATATCGAAAAAATCGATGCGATGGGCGGAATGCTGCGCGCCATCGAGCAGGGCTACGTCCAGCGCGAAATTCAGGAAGCCGCTTACGAATATCAAAAAGCGGTCGAAAGACAAGCTGAAATCGTCGTCGGCGTCAACCGTTTTCAAATCGACGAGGAAGAATCGATTCCCATCTTGAGAGTTGACCCGAGCATCGAGCGAAATCAAATCGAGCGAGTCCGCGCCGTCCGCGACCGGCGCAATAAGGAAAAGGCCGAAAACTGTTTGGCGAAGCTCGAAGAAGCCGCTCGCGGGACGGAAAACCTTTTGCCGCACATCTTAAACGCGGTCGAAAATTATGTCACGGTCGGCGAAATTTCGCATCGATTGCGGCGAGTCTGGGGCGAATATCGCGAAGCCGTCACGGTTTAGAAAATAAACGAAATCGAACGCGAAATAAGAGAGCTTGAAAAGAATTTAATCGCAGCAATTTTGCGGCGCGATTCCGATTTTCTGCGGCAAATTCTGGCCGATGAATTAACGTTCATCACGCCTTTCGGAGATTTATTCGGAAAGGAAATGATGACGAATTTTGACGCGAAACTAGTCAACGAATCAATCGTCACCGACGAAATAAAAGTAAATGTTTTCGGCGAAACGGCGACGGTAACGGGACGCGCGACGCTTAAAAGCCGTTATGAAAATCAGGATTTGAGCGGGCGTTATCGCTTCACGAGAATTTATCTGAAGCGCGACGCGTGGCAAATCATAGCTTATCAGGCGACGCGCATTGTAGAATAAATAATTATGGCTGAAGAAAAAAACATCGAAGAATTAGACTCGAAAAACGAATCGACCGAGCTTCGCTCAATCCGCGACATCGTCAGGGATTTATCAAAACCCGTCGCCAAGCGTCATCTCCGCACGCGCAAGCAGGGCGGAAAGGAGTTAACTTATATCGCCTGGCACGACGCCGTCAAATATCTCGACCACTACGCGCCCGGCTGGTGCTATGAAGTGCGCTCGATAGATTCCATCGCCGGAAAATTGATTTTGACGATTCGGCTTTCCGTTCCCTGCGCCGAGGGCATCGTTTTCCGCGAAGCGACCGGACAGGAAGACGAAAACACCGATTCGTGGGGCGACCCGTCGTCAAACGCCGAAAGCATGGCGCTCCGTCGCAGCGCGGCCAAATTCGGCCTCGGACTTTATCTCTACGACCAGTAAAAATAACTGAAAACTGAAGACTGAAAACTGAAAGTTAAAACGATTTTCAGTTTTCAGTTTTCACTTTTCACTTTTCTGGTGACAAACAACGTTTAGCTGTGCTAATCTTTATTTAAGTCTGTCCCGGACTTCTGCAAAAACATCTTCCAAATTCAAAAACCGTCTTTCGAAATCTCGAACACATCAAATAAAGAATAATGGAAAAGTTAAACGAATATCTGCAAACTCTTTTGTCGACGTGCAGCTACGAGCTGCATCTCGAACCCAACAAGATTCCTTATATCGTCTCGGCCAGCGGCTCGTCGGACGTGGCCAACGCGCCGCTTTTGGGGACGCAAATCAGCACTTTGGTTTTCCCTCTGATTCCGACCGCCGTCAAGATGGAGCTGCCGAACAAAAACGAAATCGAATTTGTACACACGCACACTCTCGGCAATTTCAATTTTCAGGTTCGCAAATCGCCCGCCGGATTTAACGTCACGATTCGCCCGATACTTGCTGAAACGCCGGAAGATGCAGGGCTTGATTTTATACAGGTCGAGCCGGATAATTTCGCGCCGACCGTCGCTTCTTTTTCAAACGAAGTCAATCAAACGGCGAGCGACGCGCAAAATTACGCGCTTGAAAGCTCTTCGATAAATTACGAGTCGGAAACCAAAACGTCCGAATCAAATTATCAAGCACCCGACCTTCAAACCGAAGAAGTTTCCGTTTATTCGCAGATTGAAAGCGTTTCCGCGCCGCCGGTCGAGACAATTCCGTTTAACGACCCTCATTTTCAAACGGTTTTCTCGGACACCTCGACGTATGAGCCGCCCGGACGCCGCGACGATTTCGATTTTCAAATCGAACACGCGCCGTCGGATAATTTTGCCGAGCCGAGCGTGCCCGATTACCAGCCGCAACAGCAATTTCAGCCTCAACAACAATTTCTGCCGCCGGAGCAATATCAGCCGCAGCAATTTGTCCAGCCGCCCGCACAACAGCTTTACGTCCCGCAGGAAGCGACGCCGAGCTTTGCGCCCGCGCCGGCCAATCCGCAGGCAAAGGCGAGAATGGACGCGCTGTTTCAAAAAATGGCGCAGGTCGGCGCGTCGGATTTGCATATGTCGGTGAGCATGCCGCCGATGATTCGCAAGGACGGCAAGATGCAAAAATTGGAGTGCAGCGAGCCGATGCTTTCGCCCGAAGCGATGCGCGAGCTTTTGACTTCGATTATTCCCGCAAAAAACCAGGAAGAATTTGCCAGAAGAAACGACACCGATTTCGCCTACGAAATTTCCGGCCTGGCACGCTTTCGCGCCAATATCTTTGCCGACCGCAAAGGAATGGGCGGCGTTTTCCGCATCATCCCGTCGAAGATTTTGACCGCTCAGGAGCTCGGACTTTCGCAGGCGATTATGAATCTCTGCGATTTGTCGAAAGGTCTGGTTTTGGTAACCGGGCCGACCGGCTCTGGAAAATCGACGACGCTCTGCGCGATGATGGACCATATCAACAAAACGCGCGAAGACCACATTATCACCATCGAAGACCCGATTGAATTTACGCACGAAAATCAGAGATGCCTGGTCAACCAGCGCGAAGTTCACAATCACACGGACAGCTTTAAGGACGCCCTGCGCGCCGCTCTGCGCGAAGACCCGGACATTCTTCTCGTCGGCGAAATGCGCGATTTGGAAACGGTTTCAATCGCAATTGAAACCGCCGAAACCGGACATCTCGTTTTCGGAACGCTGCACACGACGACCGCCTGCTCAACGGTCGACCGCATTATCGACCAATTTCCGGCCGACCGCCAGCAGCAAATCCGCGTCATGCTTTCCGAATCGTTAAAAGGCGTTATCTCGCAGACTCTTCTGCCGAAACGCGGCGGCGGTCGCGTGGCCGCGCTCGAAATTTTAATCGTTACGCCCGCCATCTCGAATCTTATCCGCGAAGGCAAAACCTTCCAGATTCCGTCAGCGATGCAAACCGGAAAACAGCTCGGAATGTGCGTCCTTAACGACGCGCTGATGAGTCTCGTTCAAAAAGGACTGGTCGAGCCGCGCGATGCCTACATCAAAGCCGTCGATAAACCCAACTTCGAATCGATGATGCAGCGCGCAAATATCAGATTATAAAATAAGTGAGAAGTAAAAAGTGAAAAGTGAGAAGTAATTTATTTTACTTCTCACTTTCCTGTCTTGTCTAAATCCTCTTCGGTGACCATTGTCATTTCGGTCGGATAGCCCGTTTGGTGTCGGCCGTATATTTGCAGTAATTCGAGAAATTTTCCGCGAAACTTGAGCGTTGCGGTAAAACGCTTGTTTTTATTTGGTCTGAGATACTGCTTGAAAAAATCGTCGCTTTCGGCGTTTCGCCAGTCGGCGTTGTTGTATTCGATTTGAATCGTATTGCCGACGACGCGGCCGACAAACGGCGTCGCTGCGCCGTCGCCGCCGTTCCATTCCTCGTTTTCAAGTCCTCGCGCCTCGAGAAATCCGGTCACTATTTTTCCCTTTATCTTGAGCGACAGCGAAAGTTGATACGATACATTGTCCTTGTCCGGTTTTGTCCGCCAATACCAGTCGGATTCCCCGTTTTTTATTCGCTGCGCCGCGACGTGTGCGGGAAAACACGCCGTAATCGCAAAAAGCGGGAGCAGTAAAAGCATTTTCAGTTTCAAATCAAACATTTTTCTCCGGATTAATACGGAAAAACCGAGTCCATATTAACTTCATTGAGCCGCGCATAGGCAAAATCGACATCGACTTTCGGAAAAGTGCTCTTTTTTGCGACCGGAGCAAACCTGTTGTTCATAAATTTATTGGCAGCCGTCCGCCTGCGCCCGGATTTGCGCCGCGCCGAACATTAACACAAGTGACAACAAAAATAGAATTTTCTTCATAAATTTCCTCTTTTGTGGTTTATTTTCAGGACATTTTCATTATAAATATTTCCCCTTTTGAATTAAATACTTTTTGCTCCGCGCCCGAAATCTAAAACATCTAGTTCGAGACGAATCTTGTTTTGTTCTTTGCCGAAAATCGAATGCAAAACCGCCGGGAAATTTTCACCGCCGGTGCGCGGAGATTTTGCAGAGCAGCGCGATGAAAAACGTAAATTAATGAAATCTGACGCCGCTACGGAAAACGGACTATTATCGAGATTTGTTTTTATTTGAAATTTTTATCAAAAAGGTATAAAGTTCAGCTGATTTTCCATTCCAACCAAAGATTTCCTAGGAGATAAAAAATATGACACCGGAGAATGTTCCGCAAAAGCGTTTCGGCGAGATTGCGCTCTGCCTTTCGGGCGGCGGTTATCGCGCGGCGACTTACGCGCTCGGCACGCTCGATTTGCTCGACGAGCTTGATTTGCTCGCCGACGTAAAGCTTCTTTCCACCGTTTCCGGCGGAACTTTTACCGGCGTCTCATACGCCGTCTCGCAGAGCGAAGGCACGACTTTCGGCGCGTTCTATGAGCGTTTCAGCACGTTTTTGAAAAATACAAACTGTATCGACAACGCGCTGAAAGACCTCTACGACACGCCTTCGCCGTCGGGTTCGACCGATTTGAGCTTGATTCGCTCGGCGGCAAAATCCTATTCCGCGTGTCTTTTCGGGACGAGAACATTTAAACAGCTTCTCGACATTGCGGGCGCAGACGCGCGTTTTAAAGAGCTTATCTTTAACGCGACCGAGTTTCGCGAAGGAAATTCGTTTCGTTTTCGCGCCAGCTGGGACAAAACGACCTTTATCGGCAATCAGAATTTTGCCGTGCCGCGCGAAGTGGCGGACGAAGTTTCGCTGGCGGACATCGTCGCGTCCTCGTCGTGTTTTCCGGGCGCGTTCGAGCCGTTTCGCTTTCCCGACGACTTTCGCTGGCAGAGCTCGCTCGACACGATTCGCGGCAAACTAGTCGCCGACGTCGTTGAGCCGTTCCCGCCGCACGGAACATACGAAAACGGCTTTAACGGCGGCGGAAAATGCATTCCGCTTCCCTTAATGGACGGCGGAGTTTTCGATAATCAAGGCATTGCCAGCGCGATTTTGGCCGACAACAAAAACAATTTCGGGTTGTTTCTGGTTTCCGACACGAGCCAGCGCGACAACGACATACTCAATATGCCCGACGCCTGCCCGCGCCGCGGATGGGTTTCGCTCGAGACGCTTTTCTGGATTGCCGTCGCGCTTTTCGTCTTGTCGCTCGTTGCCATCGGCGTCATCGCTTATTCGTTTTTTTATACCGGCGGTGCGATGCATTTCGCGCCGTGGCAGATTATCGTCGGCTACATCATTTCGATTTTGCCCGCGTTTCTTTTAATCGGAGTGCTGGCGTGGATTTACAGTCTTTTTCTAAAGGCGAAAACGGTCGTCATCGCCGACGCCAAATTCCGTCTCTGGCATTATTTCAAAAATATGGCTTTGCCCGACGCGATTGAAATAGTCAAAACGCGCGTCAACTCGGTAATGGCGCTGACGACGAATATTTTTATGAAGCGCATCCGCCAATTGCAGTTCAATAATTTGCTGAACGCCGAATCGCGCGCCCGCCTCGTCTCGTTCAATCTTATTTACACGCTGAATATAATTGACGGGCGCGAATGGCTCTGGAATCTCGACCCCGAGCTGAAACCGACCGGCGACATGCAAAAAATCGCCACAGTTGCCGAAGAAATGCCGACGACGCTCTGGATGACCGGAGAACAATTCAAAATTCTCGTCGCCTGCGGGCGCGCGTCGACGTGTTTCTCGCTGCTCAAATATCTCTGGCAAAAATGGGATACCGAAGAAAAGGCGGCCAAAAAACACAATCCGCCTGCCGAAGTTCCGAAACCGAACGACCCCGCGTCCGATTATTACGAAATCTACACGCGCCTGAAAGCCAAATGGCTCGAACTAAAAGAAAATCCCTTCGGCTCGCAAAACCGCGAGCGTGTTTAGAAAAATCGAACCGCGAAAAATAAAGACAACAATTTTTGTATGTTTTTGTGTTATTTCGCGGTTCGATTTTTGATTTTAAACTACAACACGTTTTCTTTTGAAGCTAAAAGGTTTTTGTTTGTTAAATTTTGTAAAAAAAATAATAATTGTATTTCCGCGCTCGATTTTATATTCTATAAAAAAGGGTTTATCGATAAGGCGGGTAAAAATATGGCAAAGACCGTGATGATTGTAGAGGATTTCAGAGATGTGCGGACGATGATGAAAATTCTGATACGCTGGCACGGATATGAAGTTATCGAAGCGGCGGACGGCTATGAAGCGATTGAAAAATCGACGCAGCACCGCCCTGATTTGATTTTAATGGATTTGGCTTTGCCGCTCATGGACGGCGTGACGGCCATGAAATTAATCAGGGAAATCGAGGGCTTCGATAAGATTTTGATTGTCGCCTTGACCGCCTTCGGAAATACTTCGTTTGATAAAGCCATCGAGGCCGGTTTCGACGATTTGCTTATCAAACCGCTCCATTTTGAAAATCTCCAGCCGCTTTTGAGTCATTATCTTTCTTGAAAAGTAATCGACAACAACTGAATTTTATAAAAAAGATGACGGAAATTCGAATTTCCGTCATCTTTTTTGCGCGATAAAAACAAGCCGATTATTGCTGGTAAGGCTTTAACTGCTCGTCGATTTTTGAACGGTCGCCGACGACGACGATGGTCATTTTGTCTTCGGTCAGATATTTCGCCGCCGCGTCCTGAATGTCCTTCGGGGTGACGGCGGTGATTTTCTGGATGTATGTGTCGAGATAATTCTGGTCGAGCTCGTTGTAGTTTTTGTATTCGAGCAGGTTGATGATTCCCGCGCGCGTCGAATTTTGCAGAACGTAGATTCCGACCATAAAGTTTTTGATGCCCTGCAGCTCTTTTTCCGTCGGCGGCTCTTTCCGCAGGCGGTCGATTTCATACAAAATCTCCTTGATTGAAGCGCCGGTAAACTGCGTCGTCACGTCGGCCGCTTCATACCAGAAACCGGTTTTGTAGCGATTGAAAACCGTGCTGTTCGGCGAATACGTGTAGCCTTTGTTTTCGCGTATGTTCGACGTGATGCGCGAGCCGAAGCTGCCGCCGAGGATGCTGTTCATCACCTGAAATTTGATGTATTCGTCGGTGCTTGCGGGCGTCGCCGAGGGCATTCCGAGATAAATCGTCGATTGCGGCGCGCCCGGACGGTCGATGACCGTCAGAGAGCGTTTGGCCGTCACCGCCGGAACGTTTCTGATTGATTCGGTTCCCTTCTTAAATCCGCCGAACGATTTTTCAATCGTGTCTTTGATTTTTTTCGTGTCAAACTGCCCGACGACGTAAAGATGCGTTCGCGCCGCGCCGTATTCGTCGTTGTAAAAAGCCTTGACCTGTTCGAGCGTGTAACCTTTAACCGTCGCCTCGCTCGGATAAATCGAGCCGTAAGGGTGATTCGGGTAAATTACGTCGCGGAATTTTTCGAGCGCGATGGTTCCGGCCTGCGCACGCGCAATCGTCAAATTGCGGATTTTGTTGGTGCGGATTGTTTCCAAATCTTCCGAAGCGAATTTCGGATTTAAGATAACATCGGCCAAAAGATTGACGAAACGCGTGTCGAACTCGGATAAAACCTCGCCGCCGATAACGGTTTTGTCGGTCTGCGCGGCGGTGAAAATGCTGCCGCCCATTTCGGCCGTCTCGCGCGCGATTTGTTCGGCCGAGCGCGTCGCCGTTCCTTCTTTCAAAAGATTTGCGACGACGTCGGAAATCCATCGCTGGTCGGCTTTTTCGTTCAGAGTTCCGGCGCGGACGACGGCCTGAACCGCAACTTTCGGCACCGAACCGTAAGGCACGAGCGTCACGCGCATTCCGTTGGCGAGCGTGTAAGTTTCCTGTTTCGGAAAGACAAACGCTTTCGGCTGACCGCCGACGGGCGGCGTTTCCTTCTGCGCGAGCGCGCTAAACGCGGAAGAAAGAATCACCATAGAGACACAGAGAACAACGAGGTTTTTAAGCATATTACTTTTCACTTTTAACTTTTCACTTTTTGCTTGATTCATATTTCCTCCTTATTCCGCCGATTTATCCGCCTGTTTTTCGGTGTTGATGATGACGACCGTGCGGTTTGTTTTGCGCAAGAATTCTTTCGCGGTTTTCTGAATCAGCGCGGGCGTCACTTTGCGGAAATTCGCTTCGATTTGGTTTATCGCCTGCGGATTGTCGTCAAAAAGCGCGAAGCTCGCGAGCAAATCGGCGCGTCCGAAACCGCCGAGCTGCGTCATCGTGTCATACAAACCCGAACGCAGCTTGACCATCGCGCGGTCTAACTCGCTCTGCGGCAGAGGTTTGTTTTGAATCTGCTCGACGACGGCGTCGTTGGCGGCGAGGATTTCCTGCGGCGTAAATTTCTCATCGTGAATCAAATCGACGGCGAAAAGCATCGGCCCGTTGTAATTGAACATATTGCCGAGATAATTGATGCCGCCGTTGATTCCGTTCGTATATTTTTTGTTTTTGACGAGCTCCTGGTAGAGCATACTGTCGTCGCCGTTGACCAGAATTTGTTCGAGAAGTCCCATCGCGTAATATTCGGGCGTGTTGCGTTTCGGCATTTGATAGCCCCAGCCGACGGCCGGTTTGCTGGCCAGTTTATCGACGCGCGAAACCGATTTTTCCTGTTCCTGGCGCGGCTCGGAAATGTCGGGCTGCGGCTCGGCTTTTTGTGAGGGAATGCCCGCGAAATATTTTTCGACGAAAGCTTTGCCTTCCGCTTCGTCAAAATCGCCGGTGACGACGAGGACGGCGTTTGAAGGCGTGTAGTATTTTTTGAAGAAATCCTTCGCGTCCGTCAAAGTCGCCGCTTCGATATCTTTCAAATCGCCGTAAAAATTGTGCGAGTTATACCAGTTTGAAAAAGCCGCCATCGGCAAATCAATCCACGGGAAAGTGCCGTAAGGCGCGTTCAAAACATTGACTTTTACTTCGTTTCCGACGACGCCCTGCTGGTTTGCCAGATTTTCCTGCGTGATATCGAGGCCGCGCATGCGGTCGGCTTCGGCCCACAGCAGCGTTTCCAGTTTGTTCGACGGAACGACGGCGAAATAATTCGTAAAATCAAACCGCGTCGAGCCGTTCAAAATTCCGCCATTTGATTGAACGAGCTGGATATATTCCATTTTGCCGAGATTTTTCGAACCCTGAAACATCAGGTGTTCAAACAGATGCGCAAATCCCGTGCGGTCTTTCGGCTCGATGCGAAAACCGATGTTGTAATAAACGCCGACGACCGCCAGCGGCGAGCTATGCTCGGGCGAAAGCACGACGCGCAGACCGTTCGGAAGTTTGTAATAAGTAACCGGAACATTAATGTTTTTTGTTTTTGCCTGCGCGATGGCTGAAATATTATTTAACGTGACAATCAGAGCCAAAAGACACAAACACAAAAATATCTTTGCTGTTCGTTTCATAAATTCTCCTCAAATTTTAAAATTGCGTGATATGAACTCTGCTTTGTTGATACGGAGCTTGAGCGAAAATAGTTTTAGATTTTTGAAAGATAATTAACCACACAGAGCACAGAGATTTTTTAGCCGCGAATAACACGAATTGCACTAATAAAAGAAATAATAATTCGTGTAATTCGCGGCTAATTCCTGCTTAAAATCCGCTGTGCCCTCTATCGTAAAAATCTTCTTACTTTTCGAAAAGCTTCGTGCTCAGAGTATTGCGGCGGCCGGTTATAATCTGCAAAGTTCCGCCGCCGGAGACGGAGACGTTGTTGGCCGAAAGCGTCGTGCCGGTGGCGCGCTGAAATTCGGAAATCGCTTTATTCAAATCGGTCTGCGCCTGAAGCTCGCGGCCGCGCGCCGTCAAAAGCTCGGTCTGGCGCTGGAGAACGAGATAAAACGTCGTGATTCCGGCGCGAAACTGGCGCTGCTCGCTTTCGTAAAGTTGCTCGGCGGAAGCGCGCGCGGCGAGCGCCGAGGCGAGTCTTGCTTCGGCCGAACGCAGCGCCTGTAAAGAATTTCTGACTTCGGCTTCGATAATCTGTTCCTGCTTTTCCCTGTTGTTGACGATTTGATTGGCTTCGGCCAGCGAGCGCCCGTAATTCGCCTTCGCCGTCCGATTTCCCCACGGCAGCGCGATGCTCACGCCGACGCGATAGGTCGGGTAATCCTGCCCGATGAGATTTCCGAGCGAGTTGATATACCCGCCGACCAGATTCGGCGGAACGGTTCTCGCCGGGTTCGGCGTTCCGGCCAACCCTTGCGATGTATAAGAGCCGACGAGGTCGACCTGCGGCTTGGTCTGGTCGCGGTAATATCTCTGGTCGATTTGGTTGATTTCGGCGGTCGTCGCGAGCTGTGTGATTTCCGGTCGATTTTTCAAAGCGTCGCTGATGGCGACTTCGAGCGGCGCGCGCGGCGGCTCTAAACTGATTTCGGAAATCGGCGTAATCGGGCGCGACCAGATTTCGGAAGTCCGGTCGGGCAGCATCAGCATTTTCAGAGTGTTTTCGGCGCGTGTGACGTCTTCCTGCGCCGTGTAGACGCTTTGCTCGAACGTCGTGATTTGCGTCGTCGCGGCGACTACGTCAATCGGCGCGAGCACGCCTTTGGAGACGAGCCTTTGGTTGCTTTCGAGCTGCGTCCGCGCCTGTTTGACGGCGTCAATCTGGACTTGCAGATTTCTCAGCGAAAAAACCAAGTCCCAGTAAGCCTGTTCGACCTGCGTGATAACTTCAATCGCGCGCTGGCGAAACTGCGCGTCGGTCAAGCTCAGATTTTTCTTGGCGATTTCAATCTGGCGGCGATTGTTGTCAAAACGCCGGCCGCGAAAAATCGGCTGGCGATACGAAAAGGTCAGAGCGGACGGAAATTGGGGATTGAGCGTTGCGTTGGTGTTGCTGGTCGTCGTCCGCGACGAGTTGAAATCGACCGCATAAGAGCCGCCCTGCCACGGCGAAAAACCGCTCACGCCGGCCGAGCCGAAGTATCTGGTCTGCGTCACCGAATCGCCGGTCGCGCCGCCGATGGTCGAAGCGACGGGCGTCGTCGCGCTTTCGTAGTAGCTTTCCGAAGCGATTTGCGGGTCGTAAACGCCGCGCGCGCCGCGCAGATTAAATTCGGCAATTTGAACGTCGATTTTCGATGTGTCGATGTCGTTGTTGTTCTGCAAAGCCATTTCGATGGCTTCTTCGAGCGTCATCGGCAACTGGTTGGCGATATCGACGCCGACGCGCTCGGCGCTCGGCAAAGGCCTGGTCTGCGCTTCGAAATTCGGCGCGACCGGCGGCGGCTCGTTCGGCAAATCGGCCGGTGCGACGGTGTTCGTCGTTCCGACATTCTGCGTCGGCGTTTGCTGTATGACCGTGTTCGGATTGGCAATCTGACCGCTCGGCGTGACGCCCGGCGTCGTGGTCGTCGGATTCTGCGAGGGCAAAGTTTGCTGCTGAGCCGGATTCGTCGTTTGATTTTGCTGTTGCTGTTGCTGAACCGGCTGCTGATTTTGCTGCTGAATTTCCGTCTGCTGTTGCTGCTGCGACGGGTTCGGCTGAGTCGTGACGGGCGGCGTAGCCTGCGGCGTCGTTTGCGCCGCAGCCGTCAAAGCTGTCAGAAAAATCGCAAAAAATGTTGAAATTACTACTCTTTTCATAACGCTAAAATTTCGAATAAATCAGTCCGCGCTCCCGTCTATTTGGTCGAAGTCGGCTCGGCATATTTATCGCTTCCCAGATTCGTTTCCTTCGCCTTTTTTTCGCCTTTTGAAGTCCTGAGCACGCCCGCAACGCGCTGATACGCCGGGCGCAGAACTCCGATTTTGAATTTGTCGTAACCAATCGCGACGCCGCGCCAGACGCGCGATTCGGCCGCGTCGTCAAACAGCGAATAGAAAACCGGAACTGCCAAAAGCGTCAGCAATAAGCAGAGAGACTGCCCGCCGACGACCAAAATTCCGATTGAGCGATTGGTCGCCGCACCCGCGCCGCTGCCGACGATAAGCGGAACCATACCGGCGATAAGCGCAATCGTCGTCATCAAAATCGGACGCAGGCGGTCGCGGTTGGCGCGGATAATCGCGTCGTATCTATTCATTCCCTTCGAGCGCAAAGTGTTCGTATGGTCAATCTGCAAAATGGCATTTTTCTTGACGATGCCGAACAGGAGCAAAATGCCGAGCGCCGAGAAAATATTGAGCGTCTGCCCGGCAATCAGGGTCGAGACGAGCGCGAACGGAATCGACAGCGGAAGCGTCAGCAAAATCGTCACCGGATGGATAAACGATTCGAACTGCGCTGCCAGAATCAGATACATAAAGACGAATGAAAGCAGAAACGCGAGCAGAAACGACCGATATGCGCGCTGCAATTCTTTCGATTGGCCGGTCACGCCGGTCGAATATTCTTCCGGCATATTGAGCGACGCGGCGTGCTGCTGCAATTTTGTGAGCGCGTCCGATTCCGAAGCGTTCGGCGGCAGACTGGCCGAAACCGTGACCTGTCTTTGTCGATTCAGACGGTTAATCGTCGCCGGAGAAGTGCCCTGTTCGAGTTTGACTAATTTTTCCAGCCCGATTGTGCCGCCTTTTGAAGAAGCGACCGAAAAATACCGCAGATTGTCGCGCGAGCGGCGAAATTCTTCTTCGGCCTGCACGAGCACGTCGTACTGCTCCGAGCCTTCGGCAAAAGTGGAAACGCGCTGTCCGGCGGAAAGAATGTTTATCGCCGTCGCCACGTCGCCGGCTTCGACGCCCAAATCGGCCGCTTTGGCGCGGTCAATCTCGACGCGAATTTCTGGATTTCCGAGCTCGAGCGAGCGGTCGGCGTCGCGGAAGGTTTCGTCGGCGCGAAGTTTTTCGACCAGTTGATTCGAATACTCGTCGAGCTTGGCCATATCCGGCCCGGCGATGTAAAACCCGACGCCCGAGCCGCCGCGCCCTAATCCGAGGCTGTTTCCGATGGAAGACGAGCCGGAAACGTTGACGCGCCAATCTTTCGATTGATATTTTTTGACGATTCCGCGCGTCCGGTTAATCAAATCGGCCTGCGAAAACTGGCGCTCGGCGACCGGTTTGAGACTGACGTTGACGTTGCCGGAATTGCCCGAGCTGCCGCCTCCGCCGAAGCCGCCGGCCTGCACCAAAGTATCTTTGACGCCGGGAAGCTGGTCGCGTATGTCGCGCCCGATGCGGTCGAGAATGCTCTGCGTCGCGGCGAGACTCGTGCCTTGCGGGCCGCGAATCGATATCTGAAACGCCGATTCGTCTTCGTCGGGCAAAAACGCCATTCCGACGAGTTTAAAAAGCGGGTAAATAGAGGCGACGACCAAGATACAAATCAGCACGACCACCCAACGAAAACGCATCGAGAGCGTTAACAGAAAGGTATAGGCGCGGTCGATTTTGCTGTAAAGCCAGCTGTCCTTGCTGCTGTGTTCTTCGGAAACTTCGGCATTTTGATTTGTCTTCGGCTCTTCGTATTCGCTCGCCCGCAGCGCGTCGCCGGTGATTTTTTTCGATTCGCCCGAACCGACCGGCTCGACGTTTTCGATATTTTCCGCCGTCAGACTTTCTTCTTTCGGCTTAATCAGACGCGCGGCGAGCATCGGCGTCAAGGTAAACGAAACGATTAAGCTGACGGCAATTGCCGCCGCCGACGTGAGACCGAACGAAGACATAAAACGCCCGACGATTCCCGTCATAAATCCGACCGGAATAAAAACGGCGAGCAAGCTGAGCGTCGTCGCCAGAACGGCCAGACCGATTTCGCGCGTGCCTTCAATCGCCGCCTGAAAAGGCCGCATTCCCTTTTCTTCGACAAAGCGATAGATGTTTTCGAGCACGACAATCGCGTCGTCGATGACGATGCCGACCATCAGCGTCAGCGCGAGCATCGTCATTTGATTGAGCGAATAGCCGAGCCACGCAATCAGCGCGAAGGCGGCGATAATCGAAGTCGGAATGGCGAGCGCGGCGATAAAGGTCGTGCGAATATTCCACAAAAAGAGAAAGACAATCGCCGCCGCGAAAAGACCGCCGAGCACAAGATGTTCTTCGATGGCGTGAAGCGAGTTTTCGATAAACTCCGACTGGTCGCGCGTGACGGCAATCGTCAAATCCGGCGGCAGAGTCTTCTGAATTTCGGTCATTCGCTGCTTGACCGCATTGATGAGCGCAATCGTGTTCGAGCCCGATTGTTTTCTGATGCCGAGATAAACCGACGGGACGCTGTTCAGAGAGGCGGCCGTCGTCGGGTCGGCGCCGCTGTCCTCGACGCGCCCGATGTCCTTGATTTTTATCGGAAAACCGTTTCGCGTGGCGATGACAATCTCGTTGAACTGGTTGACGTCGGTGATTTTGCTGAGCGTGCGGAGCGCCGTCGTCGTCGGGCCTTCGTTGACCGAGCCGCCCGGCGATTCGGTGTTCTGCGCGCGGACGGCGTTGGAAACTTCCGTCACCGAGAGGTTGTAGGCGCGCAGACGGTCGGGATTGACGTAAATTTTTATTTCGCGCTGGCGTCCGCCGAAAATAACGACTTCGCCGACGCCGTCGGCGTTTTCGATGCGCTTTTGGATTTGATTCGTCACCAAATCGGTCAATTCGATGACCGAGCGCGGCGCGCTGATGGCGTAAATTAGAACCGGCTGCGAATCGGGGTCGGATTTGCGTACGACCGGCGGGTCGGCGGTTTCGGGCAGGCGATTGGCGACGGTCGAGATTTTTTGCTGAATTTCCTGAAACGCCTGGTCGGGGTCTTTTTCGAGATTAAAGGTAATCGTCACGTTCGAGCTGCCTTTCGATGAAGTCGAACGCATTTCGTCGATGCCCGGAACGGTGTTGAGCGCGCCTTCGACAATATCGGTGACTTCCGATTCCATCTGCTCGGGCGCGGCGCCCGCATTCGAGGTCGAGACGGAAATCGTCGGCAAATCGATTTTCGGAAAACGGTCAACGCCGAGCGTAAAAAAACTAAAGCCGCCGACGACCGTCAAAAACAATACGATAACCGTGGCGAAAACCGGACGATGAACACAAATTTCAGCTAACCATTGCATAAAAACTTTTTAAGTTTCCAGTTTCAGGTTTCAGTTCATTTCAACTTGAAACCTGAAACTGGAAACTAGAAACTAACCTTTGCTCCCTCGTATAACTTATCGACGCTGCTCGTCGCGATTATTTCGTCGGCGTTGACACCGTTCAGAATCTGAACAGTCCCGTTTTCTTCCGTGCCGAGCTGGACGACGCGCAGCTTGGCGATGCCGTCCTGAATGACGAAAACGCGATACGACTGCGTCGTCTGGTCGTTGTAAATCGCCGCTTTCGGTACAAAAACTCCGGCGCTGCCGCCCTCGCGGACGATTCGCGCGGTCGCAAACATTCCCGAGCGCAGAGCGTTGTCGTTATTTTCAATCGCCGCTTCGACAGTCGCCGAACGCGAAGTCGGGTCGAGCGCCGGATTTATCGCCGTCACGCTGCCGCCGAATTTTCTGTCCCTATAGGCATCGACTTCGACGGAAACGCCGCGCCCGATCGAGATATACGGCACGTCGGCTTCGGCCACCTGAAGCTGGACTTTGATGGGATTCGTCAGCAGGATAGTTGCCACGACGGTCGAGGACGAAACGAACTCGCCGACCGCCACCGGACGGCTGCTGATAAAGCCGGACAGAGGCGCGCGGATAACCGTATCGGTAATCGCCTGCTCGGCCAGAGAAACCTGCGTGCGCGCCGATTCGACTCCGGCCTGCGCGCTTTTTATCGCCTGATTACTTTGTTTGGCGGCGTTGATTGCGGCTTCGAGCTGCTGTTTGGCGTTGCTGACGCGCGTCCGCGCCGTGTCGCGCGTCGTGCGGAAAGTTTCGTAATTAATCATCGAAACGTCGCCGGTTTCGACCAAATCGCGATAACGCTTTTCGTTGGCTTCGGCCTGACGAAGCTCGGCCAAAGTCTGCTCGTAATTGGCGTTGGCGGCGCGCACTTCGGGAATCGTCGTGGCGTTAAACGCTCCGTTCGGCGCGAGTCCGAGACGCGCTTCGGCCTGACGAACGGCGGCTTCGGCCTGCCGGACGCTCGCCTGCGCCTGCGCCAGTTCGAGCCGCGCGTTGCGCTCGTCGAGCTTGGCGATGACGCTGCCCTGCGTGATAAACTGCCCGACGTTTGCCGAAACGTTCGTCACTTTCCCGGCGACTTTCGGCGCAACGTCGGAAGTTTCGTTGGCAGTCAGGCTTCCCGTCGATTGAATATAGGCGGGAATATCGCGCGAAACCGCTTTTTCGACCGTAATCGCTATCGTTTCGCTTTTGTCTTCCGCCTGATTCGTGTTCGCGCGGCTATTTCCCTGGGTCTGAGTTTTGCCGCAGGCAAGGCAAACGGAAAGCGCCAGAACGGCGACGAATGTTCTGAGAAAAGCTTTCTGCCTCGTTAAAAATTTTAACTTCATAACAATACGTTTGTATTCGATTTTATAACAATTAGATTACTCTATAGGAAATTCAGTATGTAAATTTTTGTAAAGAGTGCCGCCTTTAGTATGTTAGCAACAATACTTTCGCGCAGATTTATCCGCGCCCGTTTGCGGAAATGGCGGGATAAAGTTATAAAAATTAATAGAGAAAAAAGTAAAATTTCAGAGGTGAGGCCGAAATGCAGGAAATTACCGCAACCGAACTAAAACAGCTTATGGACGACGGGCGCGACATTCAATTAATCGATGTGCGTCAGCCCGACGAAAACGCTTTTGCCAAAATTCAGGGCTCAAAGCTCATTCCGCTCGGACAAATCATCCAGCGAATGGGCGAAATCGACCCGAACCGCGAAACCGTCATTCACTGCAAAATGGGCGGCCGCAGCGCTCAGGCTATCATGGCGCTCGAGCGCGCCGGTTTTAAGGGAAACTTAAAAAATCTAAAAGGCGGAATCACGGCCTGGTCGGACGAGGTCGACAGAAGCATTCCGAAATATTAAGGCCGGATTAAAAATCTAAAAATCGGATTGCCCAAATCACTGTTCGCAAACCCGGAGAAGGTCTGAGCAAAGGGCGAAAACAAATTCCATATCATCAATTAAAAGCGCGTTTCGGACGTGCTTTTTTATTTCGTGAGGAGAAAATAAAACTTCATTTTTTTCGAAGAAGTAGTGTATTATAGTGCGTCAACTCCTTTTTATCAGCAGTCATTAAAAAATGTGCGCTTCAAAGGCAAATTAACGCTTTTGAACGAGGCCGGTATCAAAATCTTGGACGATGTTTCGGAACAAGTTAATGATATTTTTCAAGCGGCGTCCGAACAGCCGCCGGACGTCGAACGCGTGGACGACGCGCCTGACGTTTCACACTCGGCCATGCCTGCCGACGGCGAGCAAATCGGCTCGTATAAAATCATTCGAAAATCGGGCGCGGGCGGAATGGGCGAGGTTTATCTGGCCGAAGACACGAAACTCAAACGGCAAATCGCGCTGAAATTTTTTTCGGTCGAGGCCGCTTCCGAAAGCGAACGGCTCGCCCGCTTTATCCGCGAAGCTCAGACCGTATCGGCGTTAAATCATCCGAATATTCTTACCGTATATGAAATCGGAGTCGAAAACGGCGTTCATTTTATCGCCACCGAATTTATCGACGGGCAGACGCTGGGCGAACATCTGAAAAAAGGCGAGCTTTCATTAGACAAACTGCTTTCGATTGCCGTTCAAACGGCCGAAGCTTTGACGACGGCGCACGAAGCCGGAATAATTCATCGCGACATCAAGCCCGAAAACATCATGGTCAGGCGCGACGGTTACGTTAAAGTTTTAGATTTCGGTCTCGCCAAATTTACCGAAACGCGCGCGCCCGATACCGACCCCGAAGCCCGAACTCAAAAACTTTTAAAGACTCATCCCGGATTGATTATGGGAACGGTCTCCAATCTTTTGGGGCCAACCTTTGTTTTGGGCGCGCTTCCCGCGCCTTTTGCGCAGGATTTGCTAAATTGTATGCCGATAAAAAAAGAAGAGATATGTCAGAGCGGCTGGCACGGCCGGGCTTTCGATTTTATGGTTTACGGGCTGGGCGTTCCCGAAAGTTATGGCGACGGCTTTGTCATAAAAGATGAAAGCACCGGCAAAGAAACGGTTACGCGGCGCGAATATAAACGCGGCGAAAAATTCGCGTGCCGGCCGAGCGCCGGTTTCTTCAAGTCAACTTCGTGGGATTATGTAAATTCACCGCCCGATAAATTGCCGACCGTAGCGCAGCTGAAAACCGCTTTAATCGAGCACGGGCCGATTGCCGCGCCAATCTTTTACGACAAATGTCTCGAAAATTATAAAGGCGGAGTTTTTAACGAAATGGATTTGAGACCGATTAATCACGTCGTGCTGCTCGTCGGCCGGGACGATGCGAAAGAAGCGTGGCGCGTCAAAAATTCGTGGGGCGCGGAATGGGGCGAAAAAGGCTTCGGCTGGATAAAATACGGCAGCAACAATATCGGTATGTTCGCCGCGTGGATTGAAGCGGATATGGCTTCTTTCAGAGGCGCGCCCGGTCAAAATTAAACGATTTTACTTTTCGTCGAGCTTGATTTCCGGGCTCATCCTGACGATTTTCATTCCTTCTTCAACCTTCGTCCGGCATGACAGCACCGGCCTGTCGCGCGCCGCGCCTTCGAGCCAGACCTGGCAGTTGGCGCAGTCGCCGTTCCAGCAAAAATCGCCGTATGAAACGGTTTTCATCGAAAGATATTGAAAACAGCGCAGAAGCGAATTGTTTTCGGGAACTTCCTTTCGCCGGCCGCAAATTTCGATTTCGACGAGCTTTTCGTATGGCTCGAAGATGTCCGAATCATTCATAACCTTTAGTTTTAAGTCTCCTGCCCGAAATTGCAAACTTGAAACCTCAAACTTTGAGCTATAAACTATTTACATAAAGGAGTTTTGTAAAATTATGGCTTTAGTAATATACACCAAACCGGGTTGTCCTTACTGCCAGAAGGCGCGCGATTTCTATAGCGAAAACAACGTTGAATTTACCGAATACGACGCGCAGAACGATAAACGGGCGCAAAACGAGATGCTCGAAATCTCCGGCGGCGATTTGGTCGTGCCGTGCATCGTCGAAAACGGCGAATATATTCAATCGGGCTGGGGCAGCCCTCTGCGCGGCTGAACGATTAACCCGGGCTAGTCGGCAGTTTGCCGATTGTGTTACAAAAAAATAAATCTTTTATCTTATAATTGACATTGCTTCGCCGATGATTAAAAATAATCCATTGAACTCGTCAATCGATTATTTTTATTTTTCGGCAATTTGTGATTTGCTATGTTTTTTCGCACAAATTCAATTCAAAAACCAACCAAAAACCGGAGAATAAAATCCAAGTAAGCTATGGTTGGCACGACCATTAATCAATATAAAATTCTCGAAAAACTCGGCGCAGGCGGACAAGGAACTGTCTATAAGGCACTTGACACGAAACTTGACCGGATGGTGGTCATCAAAGTTCTGCCCGCCGAGCTGACCGCCAGAACCGCCAACTTCAAACGCTTTGAGCGCGAAGCCCAGCTTTGCTCGCAGCTCGACCATCCGAACATCTGCACGATTTTCGATTTTCACGAAACCAACGGAATTTATTACATCGTCATGCAGTATGTCGAAGGCAAAAACGTGCGCCAGCTCGTTGCCGGACGCCCGCTTGAGCTCAAAAGCGCTTTATCAATCGCCGTTCAGGTGACGGACGCGCTCGCCTACACGCATTCGCGCGGCATCATTCACCGCGACATCAAAGCGGGAAATATAATGGTGACGAAAAACGGGCAGGTAAAGATTCTCGATTTCGGCCTCGCGAAGCTGATGGAATCGGAAATCCCCGAAAACGCGAGAGGCGTCGATAGAACCGAGATTACCGAACTCGGAATTCCCTACGGAACGGCCACTTACGCCGCGCCCGAACAGGCGAAAGGCGAAAAGACAGACCATCGCGCCGACGTTTTTTCGACCGGCGTCCTGCTTTACGAAATGCTGACGGGAATCTGGGCTTTTCAAGGGAAAACCGTCATCGACGTGCGTCATCAGGTTTTATACGGGACGCCGACGCCGCTCGCCGATATGCGTCCCGAACCGCTTCCGCCGCAACTGCAGCAGATTATCGACAAGGCTTTGTCCAAACAGCCGAAAGACCGCTACCAGAAAATTTCGGATATGCGCGACGATTTGCGGCAGATTTTGCAGGAAACTTCCGGAATTCCGATGATGCAGGGCGATACCTATCTGCCGCGCCATCTCGACAACGAAAGCCCCGTCAAACGCGCATGGAACTGGCTGACCGGCAAAACCGGCGAAAGCAGCTCGTCGCAGCGCACGCCTTCTTTTCCGAATCCGACTTCGTTTGCGCCGGAGATGACGATGACCGCGACCGGGCAGGAAAAGAAAAGCATCGCGATTTTGCCGTTTAAAAATTTAAGTCAGGACCCGGCGGCGAATTTTTACGAATTTGCGCTCGCCGACGCCGTTATCACCGAGCTCGCGCAGCTGCGCTCGCTGATTGTCCGCCCGTCTTCGGTGATTGCCAAATATCAGGGCCTCGACGTCGATTCGCGCGAAGCCGGAAAGGAATTACGAGTTCACGCCGTTTTGTCGGCGGGCTTTCTGCGCTCGGGCGATAAAATGCGCGTCAGCGCCCAGCTGCTCGACGTCGTCTCGGGCGAAATTCTGTGGAGCGATAAAATCGACGCCGAAAGCGCCGACATTCTCGCTTTGCAGGATATGATTGCACTGCGCATTTTGGACGGGTTAAAACTTGAGCTTTCCGACCGCGAGCAGGAAAAACTCGGTCGTCGTCCGACGGAAAACATCGATGCCTGGGAAGAATTTCTGCGCGGCCGCGACAATTTCGGCAGATTTATTTTCCGCACGCTCGCGCCCGAAGACTGCGAAGCGGCGATTCATAATTTCCGCCGCGCCATCGAACTCGACCCGCATTTCGCGCTCGCCCACAGCGGTCTCGGCGCGTGCTACGCCAACCGCGTTTTCAAAGGAATCGGCGAGGCGGAAGATTACACATACGCCGAAGCCGCGTTTTCAAAGGCGTTTTTCTACGACCCGGATGTCACCGAAGCGCGCGTCCTGATGATAATGATTTATCTTTCGCGCGGCGAAAAGCGAAAGGCGCGCGCCGAAATCGGTCTGCTTCAGGAGCAGTTTCCGAACGAAGCGCCGCTCTATTTCGTCAAAGGCGTGATGAGCCGGCTCGACGGGGATTACGAGCAATCTTTGAAAAGTTTTGAAAAGCTGGCGCGGCTCGACCCAGCGGCGCGCGTCGTGTCGGCTTACAACCGCGCCCGAATTTTTGTTTACAAGGGCGATTACGAAAAAGCCTTCGAAGAGCTCGACAAGGGCGCGAAAGCCGAACCGAATCACCCGATGCTCAAAATTTTTCGCTCGAACGCGCTTTTTCACAGCGGTAAAACCGAAGAAGGAATCGACATGCTGCGCGAAGTTTTGAGGGAAAATCCGAAAATGGACGGCATCCGGCCGCTGCTGGCAAATTATCTGGCCTGCGTCGGACGCGACGAAGAAGCGCGGAAAGAATTGACCGAAGAAGCGCTCGCGCTTTCGAAAGCCGACCACGATATGGCTTTCTGGGTCGGCTCGGCTTACGCTTCGCTCGGCGAAAAGGATTTGGCTTTCAAATGGCTCGAACGCGCCGTCAAGCTCGGCAACGAAAACAAGCCTTGGTATGAAAACAACGAATGTCTCGATTCGCTCCGCTCGGACTCGCGCTTTAACGATTTGCTCGATAAAATCGAAGGCGAAATCTCGCACTAAAAAATTAAAAACTGAAAGCTGAAAACTGAAAAGTTGTATAAACTTACTTTTCAGTTTTCAGCTTTCAGTTTTTAGCTCATCAGCGGCTATTTCGTTATCTCAATCACGCGCACGCTGGCATAGTAATGCAGAAACTTCGCCGTTTTCAAAACGCGCCCGTCTATTTTGATGGCCGAGTGCAGAATTTTTTCCGGCAAACTTAAAACCTCGACCAGATTGACGAACGGAAGCGAAAAAGCGCGGCTTTGATAGCCGGAAAACGCGGCGGCAAATTCCTTTAATTCGTGGTCGGTCAAAGGCCGTTCGAACGGCGACAAATCGGGCTGCTCGTAGGGAATCAAATTTCTGACGAACCAGACGAATTTCGAGTTTCTGACGGGTTCGAGAAAAAGTGCGCGCCCGCCTTTTTTCAAAACTCTGAACACTTCTTTTGAAGCGAGCTTTAAATCGAGGTGATGCAAAATCGCGTTGCCGAAAACGACGTCGATTGATTCGTCTGCGAGCGGCAGCGCGTGCGCCGAACCGACGCGAAATTCCGCGTTTGCGGCCAAATCGTGCGCCGCGAGCCTCTTTTCGGCCAACTCAATCAATTCGGGCGAGATATCGACGCCGACGACGCGCGCGCCGTGCGATGCGATTAAAACCGAATTGTCGCCCGCGCCGCAGCCGTAATCGAGAACGAGTTTTCCGGCCGCGTCGCCCAAAAGATGATACAGATATTCAAGCGAGTAAAATGTGTCGGCGGGCGGGTTGGCGTAACGCTCGATAATTTCCTCGCGCACGCGCAAATCGCCGGCGTCCTTTTTTTTCGCTTCGCTCGCGCTGCGCTCGACCTCGACGCTTTCCCATTTTTTTATTTCCTGAACATTAGCCGCCATATTTTTTTATTTTTAACCATAGAGAGCGCAGAGATTTTTAAAGCTGTTTTAATTTTCTCTGTGCTCTCTGTGGTGAATATTTCCTATCAATCTTTATTCCGCCTTTTTGGTTTCAGTTTCAATCTGGTCGATGTCCGCGCCCAAATCTTTTCCGTTTGAGCCTTTGTTTTTATATTTTGAATTTGGCGAAAGCCTGTAATTTCCGCTTTGCCAGTTAAGAAAGCCGACCGCGCCGAAATCGTCCGCCGAATAATTGCGCGGCGGGATATAGATATCGCTTTTCGGGATTCTTTTTGAATTGACGATGACGTTATCCGATATTAAACCGTCGGCGAAATATTTTGAGAAAACGCCGCGTCCGACGCCGTTGTCGCCCGAAAAACCGTAATTGTTGAATGAAAAAATATTGCCGCGAAAGGTAAAGCGCCGGGTCGCCGCGCCGTGCGCGGTAATGGCGTTGCCGCTCGCAAAAACGGTGTTGTTGGAGACGTTTATGTCCTCGCCGTCGGAAATTAAGATAAAACGCCCGTCCGCGCCGAATTTGTCGGCGTCGATTCCGGTGAATAAATTATTTGTCACCTCGACGCGCTTCATGACGGCGCTTTTGTTGTTGTCGTCGGTGCCGAGAAAATTAATTCCGCCGCCGCTGTTTCTGATGATGTTGTTTTGCATTACGACATCTTCAATCGTGCTCCAGGGCGCGCTTCCGTCCTGATTTCTGACGGTGATGCGAACGGCGATTTCGTCAAAGCTGTTCTCGATAATGTTTCCGACGACGCGAACGTTGCGCGCGTTTTTTAATTCGAAAGTGCATTTTATCGTCACTTTTCCGCGCCATTCGAGCGGTTTCGTCATCAGATTATTGCGAATTTCGATATCGGTCGGCACGAGATTTTTGATGCTCGGGTCGGAGCCGCCAAAGAGGACGTTTTCCGCGCCGGCTTCGAGATAATTATTGATAATTTTGTATTTTCCGCTTCCGTTCCAGCCCGCAATCGCCTGCGTTTCCTGCTCTTTTCCGGCGAATCCCGAAAGATAACTGTTTTTGATGTCGGTTTCGGCGCTGTTCAGGGCGATGCCGCGCCGCGTCACGCCCTGCGAATTTTGATGCAGGTAGCAGCGGTCGATTTCGATGTGATGCGGAATTTCCGGCTCGGTCTGCGTGTCAGAGCCGAGCGCGACGAGATTGTAGATATAATCGGCGTTCGACGGCGCAAACTCGATTCCGACAAATCGATAATGATGCGCGCCCGGAGCGGTTTTAACGGCCGATTCGCCTTTGCCCGAGCTTAAAATTTTCGGCATAAAAACTGCATCTTTCGGGCCGACGCGGACGCCGTCCGCAGGAAGCTTGGCGAGCTCCGACGATTGAATCGTGATAAATTCGCTTCCGGCTTTAACCGGCAGCGTAAACGAGCCGACGAATTTTGCGCCCGACTGCAAAACAATCGTGTCGCCTGCTTTGGCGCGATTGAGCGCGGCTTGAAAATCTCCGCCCGATTTGACGTAAATCGTTGAGCCGGTAACGACTATATTTGAACGAGAAGCAAAATTTTTTATGACAAAGCCTAAGCCCGCGCCAAGCGGAACGAGCAGAAATACGCATAATAAAACAATTCTCAGCGATTTTCGCTTTTCCGATTTTTTCTGCCAGTTTGTTTTTTCGAGACGCTTCATAAGCTTATAAATTACTAATTACGAATGCCGGATTTATTTTTTAATTCGCAATCGTGTTAATAAAACAACCAATAATAAATGATTTTCAGATATTCGCCCGCCACAAAACTCCAGCCGCGCATGGAGAGCCACCATTTCGACGGCGTCGGAGTTTGCGCGCCCGGCGGCGGCGATTCGATTCCGATTTCGATTGCGTCCGTTTTGTCGCGAAAAACTTTTTCAAACGTCCGCAGCGCGCGCCGCGTGTGATAGCCGGACGTGACGAGCACGACGGATTTGAAGCCGCGCTCCTTCAGCGTTTTTTCGAGCAGAATCGCTTCGTCGTGCGTGCTTTCGACGACGGCCGGCAAAATCTCGACGGCGTCTTCGGCGACGCCCTGATTTATCAATTCCCAACGCGCGCGCTCAGCAAAATACGGATTTCGCTGCTCCTGTGTGTTCCAGCCGCCCTGCAGCCCGTCGTTGCTCAAAAAAATTTTCGGCGCTACTCCATTTTTGAAAAGCTCGGCCGCCTTGTGCGTCCGCTCGATGTAAGTCGATGAGCCGCCGAGAATTAAAATCGCGTCGGCGCGCTCCAGATGTTTTTCGACGATTAAATTTTCGGCTAAGAGCGGCGCGAGAAAAATCCAAATTAGAAAAAGCAAAAGGCTCAGGCTTAAAAACTTAAAGCCTGTGCCCGAAATCTTTTCGCGTATTGCTTTTTTCACATTTTCGCCCGTTCGATAATTTTCCGTAACTCCTCGATTTTCGCGTCCCAGCTTTCGCGTTTTATCGAATCGCTGATTTCCCCGCGCGTGAGCTTGCTCCGAAGCGCTTCTTCGATTTGAAAAATAAAATCTTCGTGCGTTGCGCCGACGCGGCAATGCTCCAGAATTCGCACTTCGGGAATGTCGGTCGAAACGGTTTCGAGTCCCGCCGCCAGATATTCGCGCACTTTCAGAGGATTGGCGGCGAGCGTTAAATCGTTTATCGCAAAAGGATTGAGCGCGACGTCGAAGCCTTTGCAATAGGCGGGCAGCTCGGCGTAAGGCTTACGCCCAAGAAAATGCACGTTCGGAATATTGTCCAGAATTTTTATTTTCTGCTCGGCGTCGACCGCGATTTTTCCGATTAAAACGATTGAGCCGTCGCGAAAATGCGCGGCCGTCTTTTTTATCAATTCGAAATCGACCCAATCGGCCAAAAGGCCGTGAAAACCGATGACGGGACGCGGCAAGTTGGCGATTTCGGCGGGAATTTTTGTTTCCTTGTCCAAAGCTTTTCGAAAATGCGCCCAATCCGTCCCGTGTCTGATGACAAACGTGTTTTTGTTAAATTTCCGTTTCGACTCGAACAATTTTTCCGCCGAAACGACAACCAAATCGGCTTTTCTAAACAAATCTTCCTCGATTTCCTTCAAACCCTTTGAAGCGCCCGTAAAAGCCGTGTATTCGTCAACGCAGTAATAAATCAATTCGCTTTCGCCGAGCTTTCCCGCCAGAAGCCCGGCGGCGGGATTAAAAATTATATTTACCGGATTTTTAAACGCGAGCCTGCGCATCGCTTTTCTGACCTGCCGCACAAGAAATTTTTCGTTAAATTTTCTTACCGCTTCCGTCCCGTAAGCCGGAATCGCCAGCGGATTCAGGACGAAAATGTTTTTTTCGACTTCGCGGACGGGCTCCGCGAAACTTTTTAACTTTTTAAAAATCCGCGAGATGTCCTTTGAAGATGTCGTTGGCATCCGGTTGGCAATCGCGTTTATCCACAAAATCCGGTTGTCGCGCGAAAGCACGCGCATCAGGTGAGTTTTTGAAAGCGGGTCGCCCGTCCAGTCGTGACTGAAACAAACGATGTCGCGCCCGCGCAGAGCGCCGGAAATTTTCTCTGATATTTTGATTTTTTGTTTTTCCAAAACTGCTGTCGTCATTTTTTTAATTTTCCGGATTTTGCGCGCCTAAGTTTTTTCCATCGAGAACGTCCGTTTCAAACTGCGACATGATTTTTTCTTCGAGCAGAAGCGTATCGGCGAAAAATTTCGCGCCCCAGTTGACGTATATAAACGGCGTGTAGCGACCGAAAATCGGCTGCGAGCCTTTGATTCCGCCGCGAATTCCGCCGTGAAGCGTCGCGACGTTTTGCGTCGATTTTGTGTAATCGTTGAGCTTTAAGGCAGCGTTTAAGTAACGCGTGTCGGACGTAATCTGAAAAATTTTGAGCCAGACGCCCGCCATCTGCGCGTTTCCGGTCAGACAGCTGTATTTCGCCTTCGACTTCCATTTTTCATCGAATTCGCCCGCCATAAAGCGCCGCAGTTCAAAAATTCTCAGCAATTTTTCGGCGGTTTTTTCCGACGCGCGCAGATATCTTTCGTCTTTTGTAATGCGAAAAGATTCGAGCAGGCCTTCGAGCACATACGCAATCGTGTGCGTCGGCGGAACAGTCCATTTATCTTTTGAAACAAAAAAAGCGTTTTCGGCAAACCAGCCGTTTTCGCGCTGCTGCGCTAAAACCCAATCGAGTTTGCGCACGGCCGCGTCGAGATATTTTTTTTCATCCGTCAGCGCGTAAATCTCCAGCAGACTCCAGGCGGTGCGCGCGTCGTAGGCGTGAACGCTCGTTTCCGTCTCCGAGCTGGCGACGCGCCACGCGCCGTCCTGTGCCTGCACTTTGAGCAGCCAATCGCCGGCGCGCCGCGCCGCCAGCATATATTTTTCCGATTTTGTCTCCGAAAATGTCCGGCACCAGCCTAGAATCACCTGCCCGGTGTTAAAAACAGCCGCTTTTTGCTCTGAATTCCTGCCGTAAAAAAGTCCGGCCTGAACTGCTCCGCAGGGCATCTGAACTTCGATTTCCCAGTCAGCCAGATGTGCGGCGCGCTCGCGCAGATTTTCTTTTCCCGAAAACGCGGCGTAATCGTAAAACGTCGGAATTATGTAACCGGTCGTTTCGGGATAAGGCGCGAGCCAGCCTTCGATGACCGAATAACCGCCCGAAACGCCGCCCGATTTTGCATTGTCCTGCGCCCGCATCAGCCAGTTTATCGTTTCTTCAAGATGCTTTTGCGTCGAACGCGCCGCGCGCAGACGGCCGAAAAAATCTCTCAGCCAAAGATAGCCGATTGACGGATTTGCAGCCCGAAACGCCGCGCCCGAAAGCTTGGAAAGCGGCGCGTTTTTTAGTTTTCTGCTGATTGCTGTCAGAGTCATTTAATTTTCGGCGAAAGTCGCCGCTTGCCGGTTTTTGGTTTTCGATTTTTGGTCTTCGTTAATAGATTTTTCCGTCGCGCCGAATTTTTTGATGCGCGCGTCGGCAAGCTTTTTGAGTCGCGGGTGCATCTGAAAATATTGCCTTCCGCCCGCTTTACCGAATTCTTCGGGCAAAACTCTTTTTACGGCGATTTCCGAAAGCGCTTCGGCAATCAATTCAACGGCAAGCGCCGCGCATTTGTCGCGCAAAGTTCCGGTCGTGTCCTCGGACGAAATTAAAATCTCTTCGGATTTTAAAACGATTCCCGTATCGACGCCCTCATTAACCGTGTGGACGCTGACGGCGACGGGCGCGCCGTGAAGCGCCGACCATTCGGTCACGTCCATGCCGCGATATGCGGGCAAAAGCGCGTAATGCGGGTTGATGACACCGATGCGCGGAATTTCGAGAATTTGTTTTTTGATAATGCCGCAGCCGCGCAAAACGATGATTTCCGGCTCTAAATTTTTCAAAATCGCCGCGCACTCAATTGAATTATGCGATTTGACGAAAAAGACTTTCGGCGAGACTTTCCGGCTCGGCAGAATGTTTTTCGCCGCTCGATTCGGCGCTTTTTTACCCGCAATTTTTTGCAGCGCCTTTTTTATAAAAACTCTAAAACCCAGTTTCCAGAGCCATTCGCGAATTGATTTGAAGGTGCTCGTCTGCTCGACGATGATGCCCGCGATTTCGTGTCCTTCCGCCGCGAGACGGCTCACCAATCGCTCGTTTCGGAACGAATACCAGCGAGGAACTCTGGAAAATAAAACGATTTTCATTTTTAGAATATATTTCTAAACCGCGACTAATTCCTGTTCCGAAACTTCTGTTTTTTCCGCTCCGGCCAATTTTTCGCCGTCGAGAAACTGCCGCGACCACATTTCGAAATTGACCAGAAACCAGAGTCTCTGGGCGTGGTCGGCCGCGCCCGACTGATGCTCGGCGGCTAATCGGCGCAAAAATTCCCGTTCGAACAAACCGCGCCCGACGGCTCTCTCGCTCAGGACGTATTCGTCAATCAAATGCCTGAATTCGTTTCTGAACCACGAGCCGATTGGAACGGGAAAGCCCATTTTTCCGCGCGTTAAAATTTCTTCGGGCAAAATGCCTTTCATCGCCTCGCGCAAAATCCATTTCGTATCGCGCCCGCGAATTTTCATTCGCTCGGGCATTCGCGCGGTAAATTCGACAAGTTTGTGGTCGAGAAACGGCACGCGCGATTCAATCGAAGCCGCCATCGACATCTGGTCCTGTTTCATCAAAAGCTCGTGCAGATAAGTTTTCGTGTCGGCGTAGAGCAGTTTGTCGAGCAAATTTTTCGCATCGGTTTCTTTGAGCCAGTTTTGCTGATAAAAATAGGGATTTTTCTCCGCGATTCGGGCTTTCGCGTCCGCCGACAGAAGCTTTTCCTGCATTATTTTCGGAAAAATCGCGAAGTTGTCGAAATATAGATTTTCGACGTCGGCCGGATGCGTCAAAAATGTGCGTTTTAATTTCCGGTTCAGTGCGTCGGGCAGCGCGCCGACTGTTGATTTGACGATTTCGCGCACAAACTGCGGCGTTAGTTTTTCGTATTTTTCGCCGTATTTCAAAAGCGCGAGAGTTTTCCGATAGCGCCCGTAACCGCCCAGAATTTCGTCGCTGCCTTCGCCCGTAAGCACGACTTTGACGTGTTTCTGCGCCAATTTCGACACAAAATAAAGCGGAACGGACGCGACGAAACCAATCGGCTCGTCCTCGTGCCAGATTAAATTCGGGAGTTCCGCGAAATACTGCTCGGGCGTGATTGTGATTTCGTGATGCTCGGTGTTGAAAGCTTTGGCGACGATGCGCGCGTATTCAAATTCGTTCGCTTCGCGCTCCTTGAAACCGACCGAAAAAGTTTTTACCGGCCCGGAAACCATCTCGGCCATCATCGCGCAAATCGCGCTCGAATCGATGCCGCCCGAGAGAAACATTCCCAGCGGAACATCGGCCATCAGGCGCATTTCGACCGATTTGCGGAAAAGCTCGCGCCACTCGTCGACAAATTCGGCGTCCGATTTTTCCTCGTGTTTTGGCTCGAACGACGCGTCCCAGTATTTTTCGATTTTCAAACGCCCGTCCTGCCAAATCAAAAAATGTCCGGGCAAAAGGCGCTTGACGCCCTTGAACAAAGTCTCGTCAAAAGAAGTTCCGTGATTGGCCAGCTGGTCGGGCAAAGCGTTGAAATTAAGTTCCGGCTCGATGGCTTTTGCTTCCAGAAGCGCTTTGATTTCCGAGGCGAAAAACAAATTTCCCTCGTCGTCGAAAACGTAATAAAGCGGTTTGACGCCGAGCCGGTCGCGCGCGATAAAAAGCGTTTTTTCGCGCCGGTTCCAAACGGCAAAAGCAAACATTCCGCGTAATTTCTCGACCGCCTGCGCGCCGTATTCTTCATAAAGATGCAGAATCGTTTCGGTGTCGCAATGCGTTTGAAAGCAGTGCCCTTTTGCTTCCAGTTCCTCGCGATAGTCGGCGTGATTGTAAACTTCGCCGTTGTATGTGATGACGAGCGAGCCATCTTCATTAAACATCGGCTGATGCCCGCGCGTAACGTCGACAATTGACAAACGGCGATGGCCGAGGCCGACTCGCTCGTCGATAAAAATCCCGCCGTCGTCCGGCCCGCGATGAAAAATCACATCGCGCATGGCGCGCAAAGCGTTTTCGTTAATTTGTCTTTTGGAACGGCTCGAAAAAGCGATTCCGTTGATTCCGCACATTTTAATTCGTAATTTTCTGCTTGAGAGCTTCAAAACCGCTCGCGCTTTGCGCAAAATTTGCGATGCTGCCCTGCGCGCTGATTCGTCTGAGCGCAAACGCATCAGAGTGCTTTTCGTTAAACCCGTAATCGGTCGTCACGGCGCTTTTATATTCGGCTTTTTCAACCGCTTTTCGAATCGCTTCGTTAAATGAGCCGTTCGGATAACAAAAATGCTCGACCGGTCTTTCCAAAACTTCTTCGAGACGCTTTTTTGAAGATTTGAGTTCAAAGTCCAAATCATTTTGAGAAACGCGCGTCAAAATCGGATGCGTCGCCGTGTGCGATTCGATTCGTAGATTTCCGGCGTCCATTTCGCGCGCCGCACGCCAGCCGAACGGCGCAAATTCGGCGGGCGCGGTTGCCGGAATTTCGACTTCCAAAGATTCGGCGATTTCCTCGATTTTAATTTGTTTCTGCTTGTCGGGCATTTTTTTCAAACGCGAATTGATACGGCTTGCCAGTTCCAATCTCTGCGCTTCGCCGTTCAAGCGGCTTTCGATTTTATCCGCGCCGAATTCGATTTTTATGCTTTCGCTCCGGGTTTCGGATAAAACATACCGCATAAAATCAGTCCAGAGCCAGCATTTTCCGTCGAGAAAATCGGTAACGGCGTAAATGGTCGCGGGCATTTTGAATTTTTTCAAAAGCGGAAATGCGATTTCGAACGCGTCCCGGTAGCCGTCGTCAATCGTAATGACGGCCGTGTTCGGCGGCAGAGTTTTTCCGTCGCGCAAAAAATCAATCACGTCCTCAAGCGGCAAAACGCGGCTGTTTTTACTCAAATATTCAAGATGCGCGGCAAATTCCGCGCTCGAAATTTTATGCGGATGCGCCTCCGGACTAAAGCGATGATATGTCAAAATCAGCACTTTATCGCGCGTCGTCCGGTGAAACGGGGCGAACGCGCCGAGATTATAAATTGTTTTCAGTAAAGTCTTTTTCACGATAAAAAGTTAATCCAAGGTCGAAAGTCGAGTGTCGAAAAACTTTAGACTTTGGACATTTTCCGCCGTTTCTTTAAAACGCGTAAAAGCGCATTTTTTTCAGATTTTGTCGGCAGCCGATAGCGTTTGCCGAGACTCGTATCCTGTTTTGTTCTGCGCTCAGAGCCTTCGGCGATTTGCCCGACGGCCTCGGCAATCAAATGCACCGAAGGCTCCGTCAGAGAAGCGCGAAAGTCTGCGAGAAAATCTTCGTAATTTAAGTTGTAACGCGAAAAATCGTATTCAAGCGGCAGTTTTTTTTGCAGAATTATATCGCCCGTATCGACTTTTGCGGCGACGAAATGAACCGTGATGCCGATTTCCTTTTCGCCGTTAAAAAGCTCCCAGAAGACGGTCGGGCCGCCGCGATAAATCGGCGCGAGTCCCTGGTGAATATTTATCGAACCGAGTCGCGGAATCGAAAAAACCGGCTCTTTGACGATATTCGTGCCGTAAAGAATACCGAGGTCGGCTGCTTCAGCGCGCATCAAATTCCGCGCGTCTTGCGAGTGATAATTCTCGACTTTGTAAATCGGAATTTTTAATTTTTCGGCCGTATTTTCCAAATCATTTTGGCTCGCTTGAACACTTTTTAATTCTTCCGAACCTTTTGGCCTAAAGAATTTTTTCAGCGTCGCCAGATAGCCGTCGTAACGAATCGAGCGCTTAATTTTCTGCTTCAAGTCCCGTTTCGGCTCGGTCGCGGTTTCGATGTAAATTCCGGTGATTTCGACTGTTTCGAGCGCAGCCAGCAGTTCCAGCAGACGCCCGGCGCCGCCGTGAGTTAAAACGATGACTTTTAGTTTTTTTTCGCTCATTCAAGCTGCCAGTTTTCGATAAAGTTTCCGCCACTCGGCGCCAACGTTTTCCGGTGAATATTTGGCGCACTCGCGCCGCGCTTTTTCGATAATTTTTTGTGCCAGCTCAGTGTTTTCAAGCAATTCAATCGCCGCCCGCGCCAGCGCATCGCAATCTTTTTTTTCGACGAGCAAAGCCGTTTCGCCGTTTTCGCAGATATACGAAATTCCGCCCGCGTCGGTCGAAACTATGGCCAAGCCGCACGAAAACGCTTCGATAATCGAGAGCGGCATGTTATCGACAATCGAAGAATTGAGATAAATGTCGGCGCGCTCGTAAATTTCCGGCATCTCCGCGTTTTCGATTCTCCCGAGAAATTCGGTGTTTTCGAGTTTTAATTCACGGGCGAGAGTTTTCAATTTTTCTTCCTCACCGCCGCTGCCGGCAATCAAAAGGCGCGCTTCGGGAAAGCGATTTTGAATCTGGCGAAACGCCCGCAGAACGTCGGCGACGCGATAATGCGCTTCAAAATTTCGATTCGACAAAAACACCGGTTTTAGAGATTTTCTTTCGCGAAAACAAAACTTTTCCGCTTCGACAATATTAAAAATCGACTTTGCCTTTAAGCCGAAGCGGGCAAAAACGTCGACCAGAAATTCGGACGGCGCGACGATTTCGTCAAACCGTTTCATCGTCGGTCGCGCCGTCAGCTTCCAGTTTTCGAGATGCGCTTCGGCTTCGCCCGTGTGATAATGCAAAATCGTTTTTTTGCCGAAAAGTTTTGCCGTGAAAAGCGGCGGAAGTGTTGAAATAATATAGCTTGTTGTCCCCGAAGAAAAAACATGAACGACGTCCGTCTTCGGAATTTTGCGAAAAAGCAAAAGCCAGAATTTGATTGAAAGCGCAATCGTGCGCAAAAATTTTACGTTTTGAAACGGCGCTTCGGGATTATTCGGAACGAATTCGAGCTCGATTTCGTCGTCCGCCGCAAACGCGTCAATCAGTCGCTTTGCCTGAATCGACTGCCCGCCGACGATTTTCATCGACGGCGCGACGAGCGAGACTTTGATTTTGCCGTTCTTACTTGCCATTTAATTTGCGCTCGTAAAGCTTGAGAGTGTTTTCAAGCTGCGCGTCGCAGGAAAATCTTTCCTCGACGAATTTTCTTCCGCGCTCGCCCGACTGCCGCGCTTTTTCCGGATTTTCAAGCAGAAAATTCAGCTTTTCGGCTAGCGCTTCGTCGTCGCCCGATTCGATTAAAAAGCCGTTTTCATCTTCAATTATCGCTTCGCCCGCGCCGCCGACCCGCGTGGCCACGACCGGTAGCCGCGCCGCCATATATTCAAGAATCGAATTGGAAAAGCCTTCCGAGACGGAAGTCAAAACGCCCGCGAAAGAAATCGAAAGAAGCTCGGGAATTTTTGTGCATCTGCCGATAAAATGCGTTTTTCCGGCGATGTTCAGCTCACGCGCGAGACTTTCCAAATCGTTTTTTAATTCGCCTTCGCCCGCGAGAACAAAATGCGCCCCGGGCACGCGTTGCGAAATTCTATGCGCCGCGCGCAGAAACATTGGCTGATTTTTTATTTTGTGACGCAGGTTGGCGACGAGCGTTATAAATTTTATATTTTCACCAACCGGCAAATCGAATTCGGCGCAGATTTCGGCGCGCGTCGTCCCGGCAGGCTCAAGACGCGCCAAATCCAGCCCGTTATAAATCACATCGATTTTTTCGGACGGAACGCCCGTCTCGCGCAAAAATTCGCGCACGGCTTTTGAATTTGCGACAATCGCGTCGGCGACCGAAAAAATTCTTTTTTCTATCTGTTTTTGCGCGCCGCTGCGCATGCCGCCCGTCTCGCGCTTGGAAGCGATTTTGACCGGAACTTTTGCCAGACGCGCCGCCAAAATGCCGAAAACGTTGGTATAAAAATCGTGCGTGTGAACGATTTCGATTTTGTTTTCACGCAAGAGACGCGCGCATTTTTTTATCTGTTTGAGAAAATTTAAATCGTAAAACGAGGTCAGCGGAAATTCGGGAATCGCCGCGAAACCCGCTTTTCCGGCTTCCGAAAACAAAACGCCTTCCCGGTTCAAAGCGGCGAGAAAAACGTGAAAATTTCCGTCCTCGCGCAAAAGCCGCGCGAGCTGCACCGCCTGCCGCTCCGAGCCGCCCTGATGAAAACTGCCGACGAGTTGTAAGACGTTTTTTTTCACGGGAAATAAGTTGCGCAGTTGCAGCAAGCTGCCTGAGGTTGCGGAGTTACGGAGTTGCAGGAAATTTGAAGAAAAAATTAACTCTGCAACTCTGCAAGCTTCATTAAGATTGTTCTGAATTTTTCAAAACGTATGTAGTCGATTTTTTCTGCGGGAGCGAGACACTGAAAACGCTTTCGCTGGTGCGGACGTTCAGGCGATTTCCCAGGCGGCGGGCAATCGCGAATTTTAATTTGTTCGGATAATTGACGATTTCGCGGCCGTCGAGCGAAAAATTCGTGCCGTTGACCAGAACAAATTCTTCGGGCAGCACTTCGCCTTTGCTCAGACGCGCCCAGAGAAACTGGAAATTCGTGTTGAAAAACTCCGTCCGAACAACTTGCTCGCCGTCCGTAAAGACGAACAAATCCTGATAATCGCGATATTTTATGACGAAGGCGCGGCCGCCGTTGATTTCCGTTTCAAAAACTTCGGTCGAGGCGAAATCGCGCTCGTTCGGCAGCATAAACGTAAAAAATTCCTGCGCGCCCTTGCCTTTCGAGATAAAGCGGAGAAAAGGGGCGTTGACGCGTTGGCCGTAACAGTTCGAAACCCAGCTTTCTTTGCGCTGCCAGTTTCCGTTGTCGCCAAAGGTAAAAAGCCGCAGACCGTCAGTTTCGCTGATGCACAAATTTCCGTTTTCGGCGCTTTCGAGCGCGGGGCTGGCGCCGATATTAAAATGATAATTCAAGCCGTAATCGTGCTCGCCGTCGGTTTTGACGAAATCGCGCATTATCCAGTAATCGTTTTTTAGAAAAAGTATGCTGCGCGTGTGAGTTGCGGGCGGATTTAATTTTTCGTAACCGTCGTGCGAGCCTTCAAAAAAATCAAACCTGTCCTGCGAAATCCAACTGTTGAGCCGCGTGTCGGCTTTTGTTTTCCAGCTAAATTTCCCGCCCGGCTCGGACTGCGATTTTCCGTCAATCATCAGCGTGTTGTGACCGATGGTCGAGCGGAAAAAATCTCTCAGCTCGCCGGATTCGTGATAAGTATAAGTGCCGGAATCGACTAATTTGGTCGTGCCGCCGACGGCCAGATTTATCGACAGAGCGTCGGCGTGGCCGTGCGCGCCGTTCAAAGCGCCGAGCGGGCCGCAATCGACGAGCATGTAATTATCCGTTTCCGCCCAGCCGTCGCGCATCACGAAATAACCCCCGTCGGCAAACGCTTTCGAATTGAGCTGCGGGCGAAACGCGCGTAAATGTTCAAAGCTCCGCGCGCCATCGGCGCCTAACAGCCAGAGCGTTTCTTCCGAGAAATCGTGCGTGACAAATTTGTAATCACCGCGCTCGAAAAGAATCGCGCCGGTCGCGAGGCAGGCGCGAAAATCGTTTGTCTCCGCGTTTGCGTGCGGCAGACATTTGCCGCCGTCGTCGTCGCCGATGAGCGGCGTCGTCAAGTCGGGACGAGTTATATACATGAAAAAATCGAGCGATGACTGCATCTTGGCGGCGAGCTTATCCTGCAATTTCTTTTCCGTGTCGTCGCCCGACAAAGTTTTCAAAATCAAAAAATGCGTGTAAAAATCGATGGTGTAACGCTGATACCAGGTTGATTGCTCGAAATAAACGCCGTCGGGCAAAATCTGCCGGTCAAGCTCGGCGAAAAGAATTTCCGCGCCCATTTTGCACCAGTGTTTCGAACGCGAGAAAAAAGGCAGCTGCGTTCCGAGATAAAAAAGTCCGAGCGCTTCGCCCGTCAGATGCGTGTTCGGGCTGTAAAAAGTCGAAAGATATTTTTCGATGTGCTTGCCGTGAAGATACAGAAATTTGAGCGCTTTCTGAAACAGCTCGGGCGTAAAGTTTTTTGAATTTTTGAAAAAATTAAACGCCCAAATCCACGAAACCGAGCGGAAAGCGACTTCCAGGCTGCTGAACCAGTTGATTCCCATTCCGGGCGGATTCTGGTCCATCCAGCTTTCGAGATGCCGCGCAAACGTCAGCGCGTAGCGCTCGTCTCCGGTCAGCCAGTAAGCGACGCCGAGCGTGAAAAAATGCTGGTGACGATTAAGTTCCCAGACGACTTTTTTGTCGCCGGTCTCGGTCGTGTCGATTTCATCAAACTGTTTCCAGTGTTTGAGCGGAATGCGTTTGTCCGAAACGGGTTCGTAATGCCAATCGACTTCAGCGCCGAAATCGAGATTGAGATAGCCGAGCAGGTCAAATTTTCCCTGCATCATCCGGTCGGCTTTTTCAATAAAAAAGCGCGCGCTTTTTTCGCCGAACCGGCGGCGAAATGCTTCGAGCGTCTCATCTTTTTGTCGAAATGACGGGAAAAAGGCGTATTCGGAATTTTCGCAGAATTTATCAAAAAGCATCGACGGCGTGATTTTTTCCGTGCCGAAATGAGATTTTTCGATTAATTTCAAAAGCTCTTCGTCAGTCGGCAGTTTTCCGCTCAAACCGAACTGCTCGGAATAGACGGCGAACGCCTGCTCGCTGCGCGTGCGAAGCTCCGACCAGCTTTTTCCTTTAATTTTTTTCAGTTTGTCTATCGGATTTGCCATTGCTTCTACTGACATAATGCTAATTTTTCCCGCGTTTCGTCAATTTTACGCGACCGTTCATTCATAATCGCCCCGAGTTTGTAGTCTCTAAATTCGCCCGGATTTCCCTTTTTGCCGTCGATTGCCGCCAAAACCATATTGAAAGCTTCGCGCGCCGAAGCGAAATAAACTTTGTATTTGCCTGTCTTTTCGCCATTTTCGATAATTCGGCCGAAAAACTTTTGCGCGTCTTCGCCGATTGCGGCCGATTGGTCATGGTCGAAAAATCCGTGGCAGTAAAGTTTGACAAAAATCCAGTCCGAACGGCCTTTGACCGTCACGTTTGCCGAGAGCCAGCGATTTAATCTCGCCAAATCCGACGGCTGATTATGAACGAGCGCGCCGTCGTCGAGACGCGGGACGGGCAATCTTTTGATGCGCCTCGTCCAGTTAAAGACCAAAGGCCCGGTAAATATAAGTGGTAATTGCGGTTGATTTCCAAAAATCTCGACCGCGCGCCCCGTCCGGTGCGGAACTTTTTCGGTCAAAGGCCGGCCGCACTGATAGATTTGATTTATCATCGCTACCTGCGACTCGTCGGGCGCGGACGGCAAAGTCATATCGACGTAACAGCCCGTCTCCTGCAAAATCTGCATTTCCTCGTCGACGCCGCAAAATCTGCCGCCGCACGAATTTCCGAGCGCCAGATTGCCGTGAACAAAAGCATATTTCGGCTGGCTTTCGCCCGCAAAACGCGACAGGCAAAAATGGTCTTCCGCTAAAACGTCGCGAAAATCAACCAGGCTTTTTCGCAAATTTTCCGCCGTGTCAGCCCGTTCGACGCCGTGATGCAGATGAATTTCGACTTCGCCCAAGCCTTCGGCCTGCATCGCGGCCATCGTCTCCAAAATTCGGCGGTCGTATTGCTCGGCGGGATAAAAGTTCGTGTGGCGAAATTTCGTGCCGTCGGCGTCGCGCACGGCTTCGCCCGTCGTCCGCGCCAGTTTGTAATAATCGTCGAGACGGCGGTGCTGCGCGCTTAAATCGAGCAGCCCGTTTGCGCTCCAGCTCGGCTCGAAATGGTTGGCGACGGTAAAAATAATGTGCTTTTTCTCAAACGCCGTTTTTTCCAGAAAAGATTTTCCGCGCCCAAACGGGTAGCGAATCAGCCACGGCAGATTCCATTTTAATTTTGTCAGGAAATTTGTTTCGTTTGCAGACATTTACGTTGATTTTTACCACAGAGACAAGGAGACACGGAGATTTCCATATGCGGAACGCGAAGTTGAAAAGTGAATTATCCTGTAAATCTTGTCCATCCTGTTTGAATTTCCTGTGTGGTTAATTTTTCCTAGTTTCAAAAAAGCGCGAATCAATTTATTTATCCAAAAACTGCCTGTGCCAAAGCTCCAACATATACAAAATCCAGAGCGAATACGAATGGTCACGCCTTTTCGAGGCGTGTTCGCCAAGCAGAATTTTGATGTATTTCGCGTCAAAATAGCCGCGCTCCAAAGCTCTTTTTTCGCTCAGGGTTTCGCGTATCCGGTCGCGCAGCTGCAAATTTATCCATTCGTTCAGCGGCACGCCGAAGCCCTGTTTCGGGCGGTCGAGAATCTGTTCCGGCACGAGTCCGCGGACGGCTTTGCGGAAAATGTATTTGGTTTCGAGGCCTTTTAATTTCAGTTCGGTCGGGATTTGCGTGACGAATTCAATCAATTTGTGGTCGAGCAAAGGCACGCGCGCTTCGAGCGACGCCGCCATGCTCATGCGGTCGACTTTCGTCAAAATATCCGAGGGCAGATAAGTTTTGCTGTCGAGATAAAGCAGGCTGTCGAGTTTATTTCCGGTCGAGACGCTTTCGGCAATGCGCCGGAAAAGCGCTTCGCTTTGGCCGAAATTTCCGTTTCGATTTGCTAAAAACGATTTTGAATACAGCGATTTTTTGCCTAATTTTCCGAAATGCGAAACGCTGTCGATGTAGCGGTCAACGGCGTCGAGCGATATGTTGTAAAGATAATTTTTGCCTTTCGCGCCGTGCGGCAGGCTCGCGCTCAGAGGTTTCAGGAGATTTTGTCTGATGCCGGCGGGCAAATTCGCCAGGCCGCTTCGTTTTTTGTCCGTCACATAGCGCGTGTAGCCCGCGAAAAGCTCGTCGCCGCCGTCGCCGGAAAGAACGACCGTCACGAAATCACGCGCCATTTTTGAAACCATAAACGTCGGCAGCGCCGAAGGGTCGGCGAAAGGCTCGTCAAAATGCCACGCCAGCTCATCGACGATTTCGATTAAATCGGGCGTAACGACGAATTCGTGATGCTCCGTACGGAAATGTTTGGCGGCGATGCGCGCGTATTTTAGTTCGTCGAAAGTGTCTTCGTTAAAGCCGATTGAGAAAGTCTTAACCGGCTTTTCGGAAAGTTCGGTCATCATTCCGACAATCGTCGACGAATCGACGCCGCCCGAAAGAAACGCGCCCAGAGGAACTTCGGAAATCAGGCGAATTTTGACCGATTCTTTTATCAGCGCGCGCAGACGCTCGGCGTATTCGTCTTCGGATTTTACTTCCAAAGGCTTTTCGTATCGAAAATCCCAGTATTTTTCCGTACGGATTTCGCCTTTTTTATAAATCAAAAAATGACCGGGCGCGAGCTTGTTTACGTTTTTGAAAATGCAGAATTCTTCGGGCACGTAGCCGAACGTCAAAAAAGCGTCGAGCGCGGCGTAATCGACTTCTTTTTTGATTTCGCCGTGTGCCAGCAAAACTTTTAATTCCGAGCCGAAAACAAAATTTCCCTTTTCCGAAACCGCGTAAAAAAGCGGTTTTTTGCCGACACGGTCGCGCGCGATGAAAAGCGTCTCATCCTTTTTGTTCCAAATCGCAAACGCGAACATTCCGCGCAAATACTGGAGACAATTTGCGCCGAATTCGCGGTAGGCGAGCAAAATCGTCTCCGTGTCCGAGTTGGTTTTGAAGCGATGGCCGCGCGCTTCGAGTTCTTTTTTGAGCTCTTGATAATTGTAAATTTCGCCGTTAAAAACGATAAGCGAATCGCCGTCTTCGGTGTAAATCGGCTGCTGGCCGGTTTTCAAATCGATAATCGAAAGCCTTCGCATGCCGAGCGCGGCGCGGCCTTCGATTGCCAGACCCTGCTCGTCCGGCCCGCGATGCTCGATGATTTTGCACATTTTATCGAGCAAAATCTGGCGCTCGCCGACGGGCGCGTCTTTTTCTTTTGAAATAAATCCGGCAATTCCGCACATAATCAGTGGTTAGTGGTCAGTGGTCGGTGGTCAGATGCTTTTTGAGAAGCAATTTTTTTCTTTGCAAAGGACAAAGGACGAATGATAAAGGACTTTATCAACGTTTTTTCGCCGTCTTCGATAACGTTAAAATAAAATGCTCCGGCCAGATAAATCGCGCCGAAAACCGCGCCGGAAATAAAAAGCGTCAAGCCGCCGCCGATAAAATCCGTGACGGATTCTTTCGGCGCGGCAAACAGCGCGGACGCCAATTTCTCGCCGTAATAAAAAACTGCGTCTTTAACATTCGAGTAAACCAGATACGTCGCGATTCCGGCCGCCGCGCTGATAAAAGCGGTTACGCCGACGTTTTTCAAAAGCGGCAAATCTTTCGAGCCCACGCCGAGCTTGCGGATAACCGCCGTTTCGGAAATGAGTTTTTCGATTATCGAAACGACGACGACAATCGCAATCATTCCGCTCAAATTAAAGTGCCAGATTCCGAAATAAAGCGCGGCGACAAGCGCAATAAAAATAAAAATCCGCAGAACGAGCAGAAATCTTCCGAGTTCCTTATAGGCGCGCACGACCGGGTCGGTGACCAGAATCTGAATCGGCAGAAGCGTTAGATTTATCACGAAAATCGGCACGCTCGCCATGTAATTATGCGTAAAAAGCGTCAGGACGAAAGTGTTTGCCGTGACGAGCAGAAAAGCGTAAAGCGGGAAATAGAAAAACGCGAGCTTTTGCATCGCGCGCGCCGTCAGCCGAATCATTTCGGCGCGATTGTCTTCCGCCTCGAGCTCGGTCATTCGCGGAATCAAAACGGAATTGACCGATTCGGCCAGCATCCTGACCAGCGGAAACTGGAAACACCCGAAAGCGTAAATCGCGTAGTCGGCTTCGGAAAAACGATAGCCGACGAAATAATTGTGAATGTCGGTCTGCAAAGTCCAGAGAATTCCGGCCAGCCCGAACGGAACGGCGTAAACCAACTGCTCGCGGAAAAATGCAAAATCGAATCTGCCCCAGAAATGCGGAAATCTCGAATTAAGATAAAAAAGCAAAATAACGGTCTGCAAAACGCCCTGAATCATCGCCGCATAAAGAAACGCGTCGACGGTCGTGAAAAACAAAACCGCGCTCGCCATCAAAAGCGTTTTGCTGAATTGCGCGAAAATTATAAACGCGGTCGCAAGGCGCGCTTCACGGTTGGCGACGGCGACGATTTCGAGAAAAATCGAAAAAATCCAAATCCAGATGACGACGCCGACGCTCGGCGCAAGCCTCGTCATTTCCTGGCTTTGAAAAATATTACCCAAAAATTGCGGGTATAAAAAAAGTCCGAGGCAGGCCAGACCGCCGACGACGAAATTAAAAAGCAGAATATTGAAAATCGCCGCACCGCGCTTCTCAATTTCGCGATTCAAAAAATAATACGCGCTCATCGAAAAGCCGAGCGGCAAAATGGCGATGACGTTGACGATAAACTGAAACGACTGGCGATAAACGCCGACCTGACGCTGGTCTAAAAGCCGCACGACGAGCAGCGGGAGCAGAAACGAAAAGACAAAGCCGACGGTTTTGGCAAACATCAGCCACGCGCCCTGCTTTTTGAGAGAGTCTTTTTTTTCGTTTTCTACGTTCATCTTTTATTTTCGGCGGGAACAAAAAATTCTTTCCGCCGCGCGCGGTAAATTTTCAGAAGCAGGCGCGGCGCGATTTGCGTCAGGCGAATGATGAGTTTGAGGCGCGGCGATTGGCGATAAGCGTTGGCTTTTTCAAAAGCCTTGCGCGCCGCAACAAAATCTTCCTGCAAAAGAAAAGTTTTGCCGCGCTCGATTTCCAGCTCGGCTTCGAGTCTTTTTAATTGTTTTTCGACGATTTTACGCTCCGAGTCATTCAGCTTTATCATCGCCGAGATGCGCTCGTAAGCGTTGATTTCGCGCTCGACGCGCTGAACTTCGCTGCCCGAAAGGCTTCCCGCGCGGATGCGGTATTTGAGCAGAACCGTTTTCTGATAACCGACGCGCGCGCCTCGATGCGCCATCCGCAGCCACAAATTAAAATCCTGCGCGCGGGCGTCTTTCCATTCAAAAAGCCCGGCGTCTATAACTGCTTTTCGGCGCGCAACCGAGCCGGAAATAATGACGTTGCAGCGCATATCGAGCAGGCTTTCAAAATTTGCTTCGCCCTCGGAAGGCGCGTTCTGCATAAACGTTCTGCCGTCGAGCACCGAACCGCCGAAAAGAAGCGCGTCGGCGTAAACAAGGTCGTAGTCGTTCACTTCGAGAAACTTTACTTGCGATTCTAAAAATTCGGACAGCCACGCGTCGTCGCCGTCTAGAAAAGCCAGAAGAGAGCCGCGCGCGTGTTCGATGGCGACGTTTCGCGCCGGGCCGCAGCCCGCGTTTTCCTGTTTGAGATAAATTATCTCGTCAAAATATTTTTCCAGAACTTTTTCAAACTCGTCGGTGTCGGGCGAGCCGTCGTTGATGACGATTATTTCAAAATCCTGAAACGTTTGCGCGAGCACCGAATCGAGCGCCTCGCCGATATATCCGGCGATATTGTAGGCGGGAATTATCACGCTCACCTTCGGCGCGTCCGGCTTGACGCTGCGTCCGGTAAGTTTTACGACTTTTCTTTTTTTTGTTTCCGTTAAAGTCATTTCTCAAGTCGTCTCGCCGTATAAATCGGCGTTCGCCCCCTTGTCCGGCTTCTCGCGTATCGGCTCCCAGGTAGCGAAACGCTCGCCGCGCGCAAATTTGTAAAAGCCGATTAAAGACGCTAAATTCGCCAGCACAAAATAAAGCGGAATCGAGAGCGCGCCCGGATGTTTCCCGTTTTTTTCCAAAATCCAGGCGACGAAAGCCGTCAGGTAGAAAACGATTTGAAGCGCGAAATCGACGGCAAAAACGTTTGAATAATGCGCCGAAACGGCCGAAGACGCGAGCATTAAAATCAAAAAAAGCGGAACCGCGTAACGCAAAAGCTTGTGCGAGATAAGTTCAATCGCGTAAAAACCGCTGCGCAAAGGATTAAGCATCTCGCGGTTGCGCCACAAATCGGTAAACGTCTGCGAGATGACGCGCACGCGCATCTGCATTTCCTTGCCCGTCTGCCGGTTGGTTTCTTCCGTGCAGACCGCCGCCGGTTCGTAAATCGAGCGCAGGCCCTGTTTGAAAACAATCGTGCAAATCAAAAAATCCGAGCACGCTTCCCGGTACATCGCTTTGTAAGCGGCGCGCCTGACCGCGTAGAGACAGCCCGAAGCGCCGATTAAAGAACAGGCGCGGCTTTCGCTTTTTTTCAAAAAAGTCTCGTAATTCCAGTAGCTTTTCGCGCCTTTGCCGACACCGGATTTCGATTCGTCGACGTAAATCAGCCGTCCGGCGACGCAGCCGACCGACTCGTCGGCAAAATTCGGCAGCATCACGCGCAAGACGTCTTTTTCATAGGCGGTCGTCGCGTCGGAAAACAAAATTATCTCGCCCGACGCTTGTTCGACGGCTTTGTTCTGCGTGAAAGTTTTGCCCATTCGGCCGTCCTGCCGGAAAAGCCTGACGCCGCGCGCCGAAAATTCACCGACGATTTTATCGGTGTTGTCGGTCGAGCCGTCGGACGCGACCAGAATCTCCAGCTTTTCTTTCGGATAATCAATCAGCAGTGTGTTTTCGAGCTTGGCGCGAATCGCTTTTTCTTCGTTATAAGCCGTAATTAAAATCGTTGCGGTGGGCGCAAATTCCGCCTTTTTGACTTCGAGCGGGCGCGCGACGCTGACCAGATACACAAGCAGCGGATAGCCGACGTAAACGTATAGAAGCGCGACGGCGCTTATCCAGAAAATAACTTGTGCGGTTTCCAATATCATTAAAAGCAATTTTTACCACCGAGACACAGAGAAAATTAAAATAAAATCTGTATTTGTCTGCGGTTTCATATTCTTAAAATCTCCGTGTCTCGGTGATTAATTTTCTTCCGTCTTTTTCCATTCCCAGAGCGGCGCGGCTTTTACCTCTTCGTGCAGATTATTTTCGATTTGATAAATCCGCCTGAAAGCGACGGCGTAAGCAATCAGGTAATAAATAAACCAATTATAAGCGACCGAAACAAAAAACGATGAAACCATATAGCCGACTATCGACGCTTGAAGCCCGATAGATACATAATAAAACCAATCGTGCTCTTCTTTCGCAAAAAGCGTGCGCTCAATCGCGCTGAGCTTTCGAAACGGGCTTATCATAAAAATCAGATAAGCCGCCAGGCCCAAAAGTCCGAGCTCGGACGAAACCTGCGTGAAAGCGTTGTGCGTCACCAGATTATGAACGCCGACAATCGGAAAACAGCCCATCCCGATGCCCCAAGGATTTCGCAGACTGACGACAATCGAGCGCTCCAGAAGCTCGCGCCGCTGGTCTGATGAGCCGACCGGGTCGGTCGCCAGACCGAAAATCGAAAGTATGCGCACGCCGTAATTTCCGGGCGCGAACAAAACGAAAAGCCCGCCGAAAAAAATCGACGCGAGCGAAACGTTGAGGCGATTTCTCCGGGCCAGCTTCCAAATCAAAACGCACGAAACGGCGACCAGTCCGAGAAAGCCGCCGCGCGAGAAAGTGACCGTGTTGGCGCCGACAAAAAGCGCCGCCATCGCAAAATAAATCCAGCGCATAAAAACGTTTTTGGTTGCCAGCGCGAGGCACAGCGCGAGCGGCATCATCGTCACCAGATGGAGCGCCAAATCGTTCGGGTTCGAAAACAGGCCGCCGATATCGACCTTGACGCGGTAGCCTTCAGCGTTGAGCTCGCCGCGCATATACATCGCGAGCGCCGTGTAGCTCAAAATCAAACCGACCGAAAGCGAAATCCACATCACGCCCATCAGGCGGCGGCGCGTGCGCAGAACGTTGACCATGACGATAAACATGATGGCCGCTTTGCTGAACGTATCGTTAAAAGTCTGCCACGCCGTTCCCGGGTCTTTCGAAACCGGCATCGTAAAAAGCGCGATTAAAGTCAGAACCAGAATGCATTTTACTTCGGTCGAAAGCACCGTCAGCGAGCCTTCGGTCGTAAACTGCGTCGGGATGTAAATCAAAAGCGTCGCGAGCGCGAAATAAAACGCCGTCGCCGAAAGAAACGAAAGCCCGTCGATGAGCTCATACGGCCGGTAAAGAACGAGAATCGAAAAAAGATAAAGCCCGATGTAAGACAAAGTATGGCCGTTTCGCGCGAGCCAGCGGTCGTTTGCCAACAAATCGAAATCCTTCTGCGCTTTTTTTGCTACCTTTTTTTGCTTTTGTTCTTCGGCGTAAGTAAATTCTTTGGGCAGCTCCGGGCTTTCGTTCGACGGCGCAACAAAAAGTTCCGTCCGAATCGTTTCCGCGGGCGGCGGAACTGGTTCGGACGGAATTTCTATTTTCTTAATTTCCCTTTTCGGGTTGATTAAACTGTCGGCGAGTAAATTTTTATTTTTGCCGTTTAAAGGCCTCAGCGCCTTCTGGTCGCCCGAGTTTGCGCCGCCGTTTTTTGCGGTTGAGTTTAGCGATTTGTAATCGGGACTTTCTAAGCGTTTGGCAGACATTTGCGGAATCGGGCGCCGTCATTTTCGAGGAAAAATTCTGGTGTTTTATGGCTGGGTTTTGGTCTGTGATATTTGCGACTGACATTTTTGCATTTTGGCTGAGAACTGAGAAAAAGTTGATAGTTGATAGTGGATAACTGATAGTTTCTTTTCACTATCGACTATCAACTAAACCGTGACTTCTTGTTTTTCGAGGGCGATTAAATCGCGCACTTTGCGGCGCAGGGCTTTTTCAAAGTGGCGTGCTTCGTTGACGCCGTTAAAGGAAAGCGATTGCAGATTTGACTCGATGCGCTTGCGGTAATCTGAAACTAAAGAATCGGAAACGCCGAGCATTTCGGCGACTTCGAGCTGCGTTCCGCTGTCGGAAATCAGATAGCAGTGCCACAAAACGCTAATCATACGGTTGTATTGCTTGGCTTTTCCGCGTACCGATTTTTCCAGATTCTTCAAAAAATTATCGACGTATTCCGCCGCCGAAAGCTCGGCTTCGCGACGGAGAACGTTTTCTTCCGGGTCTTCGCGCGTGTCGGCCGGGTCGAATTCGTATTTATTGTCCTCGTCGTCGTTGCTCGCGCCGCTAATCGGGACGAGATAAATGTCCATTACCGGCAGACGCGACATGACGAACGAGCGCAAAGAGCGAACATCGACGGGCGAATCGACGGCTTTGAAAACCTTGACGATTAATTTTTCCAAATCGACGTTGCTGATGACAATTTGCGCGTCACCCGTGCACCCGACCATACGCGTATCGCGGCTGTGAAAAGAGACGACCTTGACGCGCTCTTCCATTTCCTGGACGTTGCGGCGCGTCTTGCTGTTCATCCATTCGGCCAGACCGTAAAGCCGGTCGGCCAGACGGCGATGAACGTCCGGATTGTCGAAATTATCAAAACGCTTGAACGTTTTGCTCGTTTGAATGAGCGTCGAAACTCGCCGCGCGAGGCGATAAGATTCGGGATAGCGTTTGCGCAGCTCGGCCGTCAGCAGATTCGTCAGCTCGATTTGCGAGATTTCCGCTTCGATTTCCGAATCGGTCATCTCCGTGTCGAGATAATGCTGAAAGCGCTCTTTGCTTAAAAGAGCCACGAAAAGCTCCTGCGTTAAATCCGTGTAAGCATTGTGTTTGCCTTCTTCGATAAGAAAGCCGGCGCGTTTCGAAGCGCGCACCAGAGGGTGTGAGGAAACTATTCTGTGCAGTTCCGACCAGATTTGATTAACATCCGATACCTTGAGGCTTTCCGTCCATTTTCCGACCTTTATTTGCCGGTTTTGAATAGTTTTCGGCACGCGTCCCTGCTGTTTGATTGCACTCATAAATTACCTTTTCGATTATTTTTTGTGATTTTTGCGACTCGTTTTTAGAAAGCAATATCCGCTCCGCTCTTTTTGTGAAAATCGCTTCCCGACGCGATATCTATTCCACAAAATTCTGGCTAAACCTGCTTGACAACTTTTCGCAATTTAGAGATTGGTAGAAAAAACTTTTTGTAAATTAACCGCCGAGCAGCGCAGCTAATTTGGCGAGCGATTGGTAGGATATTGTGTGTCTCACCAACCTACAATTTAGATGTTACCAATTATTTTCGATTTGGGCAACAGTTTTTTGTAAGTTTTTATAATGTTTAACTAATGAGATAAACTTACTCATTGCATCAGTTGCAGAAAATAAGCCTTTTGCTTTGTATTTTTTTTTGATTTTTAGTCGATAAGTTTTGGAACGAAAGCGGCATTACAGATTTATTTTTTTTGTAACGCAAATATTTCATCCTTGTCGATTTTACGGGTGAGGAGTCGGAAATTTACGCGTTCACCCTGAAGATATGTTTTCGATAAAAATGGTTACTTTTTGCAAAAGCGCAAATTGTCCTTCATCACATAAATTACTGACGTTTCAAAACGACGAGGCGAGCGAGCGCGAGACGCGTCACATTCGCGGTCATCTGGCCGGCTGCGAATTTTGCGCGGCCGAAATCGAGTTTTACGCGCATTACCCGCAAAGCGAGGAAACCATTTCCGAAGTCGAAATTCCGCTTCCGCTCTACGAGCTCGCCGAGGCGCTTCTGAGCAACAAGCACAAGGATTTTTCATTGCTCAACAAACTTCTCAGCGAAACCGACGGCGTCAAAATATAAAGCAATTTTTACCACTAAAGAACAGACAGAGGGCACAGAGAAATTATTGAAAATCTCTGTGCCTCTGTTTTCTCTGTAGTAAATTCTCTTCTCAGCTTCCGCAGATTTCGTCAATCGCTTCTTCGTACTTTTCGTCAATCACGCTGCGTTTGATTTTCAGCGTCGGCGTCATTTCGCCTTTATCAATCGAAAACTCGCGCGGCAGCAGATAAACTCTTTTCACACGCTCGTATTCGTTTATCTCGCGCGTAAACTCAAGCGCGTCGCGCTGGACGCGTTTGACGACGTGCCGGTTTTCGCAAAGTTCCTCGCGCGAGCCTTCCGCCTGAATTCCCTCTTCCTTTAAGGTTTGCTTCAAGGCTTCCCAATCGGGCACAATCAGCGCGCCGACTTGTTTTCTGCCCGAGCCGACGACGACCGCCTGCGAGACGAGCGGCGATTGCTTCAAAAGACTTTCGACCTGAAGCGGCGCGACGTATTTTCCGTTCGATAATTTGAACAAATCCTTCAAACGGTCGGTGACGTAAAAATGCCCGTCCTGGTCGCGATAACCGACGTCGCCCGTGTGATAAAAGCCTTCCGCATCAATTGCCTGGGTGGTTTCTTCGGGTTTATTGTAGTAGCCTTTCATCACGTTTCGGCCGCGGATGAGGATTTCGCTGTCAGCCTCGGCAATCCGCATTTCGATTCCTTCAAACGGCGTTCCGATTGAGCCGACCTTGTTGTCGTCGGGACGATTGGCGCAGGTGATGCACGCTTCGGTCATGCCGTAGCCCTGCAGAATCGGAATGCCGGCCGCCCAGAAAGCATAGGATAATTTTTTCGACAGCGGCGCGCCGCCCGAGACGAAAAATCTCAAGCTTCCGCCGACGCCGTCGCGCCATTTCGAAAAAACAAGCCGGCTCGCAATCATCTGTTTGGCCGCCAAAACCGGCGAAACCGAATCGTGCATGTCTTTCGCCGCCCAATATTCCTGACCGACTTCGAGAGCCCAATCGAAAAGCTTTGTTTTAAAGCCGCCGGCGGATTTTCCTTTTTTGACAATCTTGTGATAAACCTGCTCGAAAAGACGCGGGACGGCCGTCATAATCGTCGGGCGCGCTTCCTGCAGGTGCGACGCGAGCTGGTCGAACGAAGCGCAGTAATTTATCGAAACGCCGTTTGAGCAGAGCACGTAAAAAACGGTTCGCTCAAAAATATGCGAGAGCGGCAAAACGGCGAGCGAGCGGTCGGTCGTTTTTATCGGCAAGCCTTTTGAAATCACGACGACATTCGAAACAAAATTTTCGTGCGTCAGCATCACGCCTTTCGGCTCGCCGGTCGTGCCGGACGTGTAAATGACCGTGGCTAAATCGTTTGTTTCGATTTTTGAGAGAAAATTTTCAAAGCTGTTTGAATCGATTTTGTCGAGCGCCGCGCCGCGTCGCTCGATATCGGCGAGCGCGAGCGCACGATTTTCGCCGTCGGGAATCGAATTTTCGTCAAAGAAAATTAATTTTTCAATCGTCTCGACCGATTCGATAGCGCGCTCGGCATGCTTGAATAATTTTTTGCCCGAAACAAAAAGCATTTTCGCGCCCGAATCTTCCAGGATGTATCGAATCTGCTCGACGGCCTGCGTCGTATAAATCGGAACGACGACGGCGCGCAAGGCGAGCGCCGCCAAATCGGTCAAAGACCATTCGGGACGGTTTTCCGAGATAATCGCGATGCGGTCGCCCGCTTTGACGCCCAAATCGGAAAGCCCGAGCGCGAGACGTTTGATTTTTTCGATGGCTTCCGCGCCCGAAATATGTTTCCAGACGTTTTCGAGTTTATAGCTCAAAGCGTCCGGTTTATGGTTGCGGCGAAACGATTCGAGGCAGTAAGCGGGAAGCGTCTGCGGCAAATTTTCAAATCCGATTAAATTTTCTGCTGTCATTATTTTTTACTGATTATATCTTAACGCAAAGGCGCAGAGACGCGAAGCCGCAAAGTTTTTAAGACAATTTGGAATAGTAATTATCTTTTTATATTTTTCCTTTGCGCCTTTGCCTTAAATTACGTCCAGTAATTTCTATCGAGCGAGCGGTAATTGATGGCTTCGCTGATGTGCGTCGGCAGAATATTTTCTTTTCCTTCCAAATCGGCAATCGTGCGCGCGACTTTCAGGATTCGGTCGTGCGCGCGGGCGGAAAGTCCCTGCCGGAGCATCGCGCGTTCGAGCAGATTTTCGCTCTCAGAGTCGAGCGCGCAAAACCTTTGAATGTGCGCCGGCAGCATCGCAGAGTTTGAAAAAACGCCTTCGCCCGCAAATCTTTTCAATTGTATCTCGCGCGCTTTTATCACTCTGGCCCGAATCGTCTCTGACGAATCGCCTTCGGGCGTGCCGCGCCCGCGCAGTTCTTTGAAATTTACCGCCGGAACGTCGATGTGAATGTCGATTCTATCAAGCAGCGGGCCGGAAATTTTGCCGACGTAGCGTTGAATCTGAACGGGCGAGCAGCGGCATTCGCGGTGGCTTGCGCCAAAATACCCGCACGGGCACGGATTCATCGACGCGATGAGCGTAAAGCTCGCCGGAAACGTGAGCGACGTGGCGGCGCGGCTGATTGTCACCTGCTTGTCTTCCAACGGCTGGCGGAGAACTTCGAGCACGCTGCGGTCAAATTCGGGCAATTCGTCGAGAAAAAGAACGCCGAGATGCGCCAGAGAAACTTCGCCTGGTTTCGGAATCGAGCCGCCGCCGATGAGACCGGCCTGCGAAACGGTGTGATGCGGCGATTTAAAAGGTCTCGCGGTAATCAAACCGGATTTTCCCGTCAGACCGGCGACCGAGTGAATTTTTGTAATTTCCAGCGCTTCTTCAAATTCGAGCGGCGGCAAAATCGTCGGTAAGCGCTTCGCCAGCATCGTTTTTCCCGAGCCCGGGCTTCCGAGCATGAGCAAATTGTGGCTTCCGGCGGCGGCAATTTCGAGCGCGCGCTTGGCGCTTTGCTGCCCGCGAACTTCCGAAAAATCGATTCGATATTTGTTTTCGCCGTTTTTTATTTCGGAAATATCGAGCTTTAAGGGCGAAACGATTGTTTCGTTTCCGCTCAATAAAGCTTTGCTCGTTTCGACCGCCTCGCGCAAATCGCGAATCGGATAAACGTTGACGTCTTTGACGACGGCTGCCTCGGTCGCGTTTTCTTCGGGCAGAAGCAGATTTTTGACGCCGTTTTCTCTTGCTCTCAAAGCAATCGAAAGCGCTCCGCGCACCGGGCGAACGCGCCCGTCGAGTGAAAGCTCGCCGATGCTCAGGATGTTTTCGAGCGTTTCGAAACTTCCCAAATCGCCGTTCGCGCCTAAGATTCCGAGCGCAATCGGCAAATCAAAGCTCGCGCCTTCTTTGCGCACATCTGCCGGAGCGAGATTTATCGTCGTCTTGTGAAACGGGAAAAAGAACGCGCTGTTGGTAATCGCGGCGCGGATTCGCTCGCGCGATTCGCGAATCGCCGTGTCCGGCAAACCGACGATTAAAACGGGCGAAGACGTATCGGCCTCGCCTTTGACCGGCTGAAGATTTACCTCGATATCAACGACCAGCGCGTCGATGCCGTAAACGGCGGCTGACTGCGTCAGGAAAAGCATAAAGTTATACCGTGTTTTATTTTTTTAGTAACTTTATAACAGAATTTTTATAAAAAGTCAGATATTTTTGCCAAATTCGGGAAAATTTCATCTTAAATATCAAAAATTGATTTACCTTTTCCGAAACTTGTCATAAAATTACTTTGCCCCAAAGCAACTAATTTTCGGAGGTAGCTCATCATAAACACGGACGAAACATTAAATTCCGACAGTAATTTTCTAGGAGCATCTATGGATTTGGCCTCGGCTCTTGAGCAAGACGTTGCGCTTCAGGTTGAGGACGGCGCAAGCGTTCCTGTATTACAAACTCCTGCAGAATCCGAAAAATTCGAAAAATTCGAAAAGGACGCGCCCGATTTTCTTCTGGCGCAGATTGCCGCGAAGGGCAATATCTCGGCTTTCGAGCTTTTGTATGAGCGCTATCACCGGCGGACGTATTCGCTTTGTATGCGAATGACCAACAGTCAGACCGAAGCCGAAGATTTGACGCAGGAAGTTTTTATCCAGCTTTTCCGAAAAATCGGCAGCTTTCGCGGCGATTCGGCGTTTTCGACGTGGCTGCACCGTTTGACGGTCAACCAGGTTTTGATGCATTTTCGTCGCCGAAGCGTAAAAAACGAAAAAACATCCGAAAGCGGCGAGATGCCGGAGCAGACCGTTTCGGGAACGGAAAATCCGCGCAAAATGCCGGTGCTCGACCGCATCGCCTTGAAAAACGCGGTCGCGCAGTTGCCGCCCGGCTACCGCAACGTTTTCGTTCTCCACGACGTCGAAGGCTACGAGCACGAAGAAGTCGCGCGTCTCCTGAGAATTTCCGTCGGAACTTCAAAATCGCAGCTCCACAAAGCGCGTTTGAAGCTGCGCGGGCTTTTAATCAAGCAAAATGAAGCTTAAAATTAATTTTTTGCAAGGCAACCATAAACTTTTTGCGGCAATCTATTAGTTGAAGTCAAGATTTGGCGGAAGTAAACATTTTCTAACTTTCAAAGTAAATTCAATGACCTGCGAACAATGTCAAGAATCAATCAGTGCATTTCTGGACAACGACCTTGATGAAATAATCTCAAGCAATGTCCGGACGCACCTCGCCGTTTGCGCCGACTGCGCAAAGGTCTGCGAAGATTTCGCGATGATTCTCGATTTTTGCCAGCTCGACGAATTTGAAGATTCCCTGCCGCCCAATCCGAAAGCCCTCTGGTGCAGAATAAATAATTTAATCGAAACCGAAATAAAGCCCGAGCTGGCGGAAGCAAAATCGCAGCCGGAAGCGGCGCGCGCGGGCTGGTTTTCGAGATTCTGGAACAACAGCTGGCAGCTTTCCGTGTCGCAGGTCGTCGTCTCGATTTTGGGAATCGCGGTCATCAGCTCGCTTTTGACGGTTCTCGGCATAAAAAATTATTCGGCGCGAGCGGAAACGGCCTCCGTTTCGACGGCTCCGCCGTCAATTTTTGAAAGAGCTTTAAGCAAGCTCGGTCTCGTCGAGACGCCGCAGCAGGCGCGCGAGCGGCGGATAAAGGAACAGCAGGTCGCGATTGATTACTGGAGAAAACGCGTCGAAGAGCGCCGGGCGCAGTGGAACGCTCATTTGCGCGAAGCGTTTGACCGCAACTTGAACGAAATTAATCAGGTCGTCACCGAATACGACCATATCCTACAGGAAAATCCGCAGGACGAGATTTCAGGCGAAATGCTCGATTCGGCTTTGAACGAGCAAATGGCTCTTTTGCGCGAGTTTTCCGAATTATAAATTTTTTGGTTTTTGGAAATGAATTGGAAGTTAAACAATTTATTTGGCTTTCCGGCATACAAGAAAACTACGATTCTTCTTATAAGCGTAGTTTTTTTCTTTGTGTCCCTGCCAAGTGTATCTGCTCAGAAAAAGTTCGCTAAAAGTTATCCGGCGAGCAAAAACGTGCGTCTGCAATTGACGAATCGGACAGGCGCCGTGACGGTCGAAGGCTGGAACAAATCCGAAGTCGCGATTTCGGCTTATCTCGAAGCGCCCGCCGCCAACATTGAGCCGCAAAACGTGAGCGGGACAATTGTCATCAATCTGGTTAAAGACAATCAGGGCCGCAACGACGTCGGAAACGTCAATTTCAATATCAAAGTTCCCTACTCTTCGTCGGTCGATATCGAAACCCGAATGGGCAATCTGATTGTCAACAACATCGGCGGCGGCCTCGTTCGCGCCCGAATTTCGAGCGAAGGCGACATAACTTTGACAAACATCAGCTCGGGCGCGGTCTCCGCCGAAAACGGTATCGGCGACATATTTTTTGACGGCGACCTGCAGGCGGACGGATTTTACCGCTTTACATCGACGCGCGGCAACATAAATCTACGCATTCCGATGGATTCCTCGTTTCGACTGGTCGCGACCGCGCCTTCGACGCGCATCTCGCTCGGCCCGTTTTCCACCAACGCCGGTTTGAATTTCACCGACGGCCGCCGCGTTTTCGGCAAAGTCGGCGACGGAACGGCGAGCCTGACGGTCACCAACCAGCGCGGCAGCATCGCTTTTATCAGAAGATGAAAGCGCTTATCTTAAAAATAATCGCATTTTTTCTCACGTTTTTCATCGGTTTTATTGTTTCGACAAGCTGGGTTTTCGGCAAATTACCGCAAATCGAAATTGTCCCGGAATTCGACTTTGCTCCGATTGAAACCTCCGTCTGCGCAATTTCTGATTATTCCAGTGATTTCAACGGGAAATTGATAAGTTTTAAAGCGACTGCGTACGCCGTTGATAGTGAACTAATCTTATTTCCTATAAATTGCGTAATGAGCGGAGACAACTATTTATCTCCGACATTAGAATACAGAAACTATTTTGGAACTCACAATAATCTGATTAGCCTCTTACAGACCGAAAGACCGCCCTCCGCAAAGCCGGATTATACAAACTTCAAAGAAGTAGATATTAGGGTTATCGGAATCGTAAAGGAATTTTATGACGAACGGGGACGTAAACTTTATTCGGTTATTCCAAAGAAAATTCAGATAATTTCTTCCTTCCGACAATTTGAGCCAAAAGGTGCGGCTTAGTGTGATACGATTAGTTTGTTCTCTCCTGTAAATTCCAAAAACAATGAAAACAAATCCGAAATCAAAAAAAATCTGCGTCTGTTTATCCGCCGTTTCGATTCTTTTATTCGCTCTTCCCGCGCTCGCGCAAAACAAACCGCTGCTCAAACGCACGACTTATAAAACCGAGACGGTCGATTTCGGCGTCGGCGGGACAATTTCGATTGTCGGCGCGCCGAACGGCTCGATAACCATCGAAGGCTGGCAGAAGCCCGAGGTCGAAATCTCGGCTGAAATCGAAGTTCAGGCCGAAACCGAAGCCGATTTGGCGCAGCTCGCCGCCGTCAGCAGCTTTACATACGACGCGACGATGGGGCGCGTCAGCATCATCTCGGTCGGCACGCACGACAAAGATTATATGAAGCGGACGGCGAAGAAGTTTCCGAAAAATCTGCTCGCGATGCCCTTCCGGATTGATTATAAAATCAAAGTTCCCGCCTTTTCGGATTTGGAAATCGACGGCGGGCGCGGCGATTTCGATTTGTCGAAAGTCGAAGGCGCGATGCGAATAAATTTTCTGGAAACAAACGCGCGGCTTAAAATCTCGGGCGGCGCCATCGTCGCTAATTTTGGAAACGGAACTATCGAAGCGGAAATTCTGGCGCGCAGCTGGCGCGGCCAGGGCGTCGATTTTCAGCTTATCAAAGGCACGATGAACGTCAACCTGCCGCTCAACTTAAACGCCGATTTGGATGCCAGCGTGCTGCGAACGGGCAAAATCGAAAACCAGTATGCGACGCTTAAAGCGCGCGACCGTTCGAAATTTACCGAAAAATTAATTGCCGCGAAAGCCGGAAACGGCGGCGCGCGTTTGGCCTTTACCGTCGGCGACGGCGATTTGCGGATTGCCACGGTCAAAAATTAGAAAAGCGGTCAGCCGTCAGTTTTTTTCTGACAACTGGCGACTGATAGCTGACCGCTTTTTACAATTTGAATTTTCCATTTGGAAGGTGATAAGTTATTTTTCATTATCACTTTCCATTTTTTTATTTATGACAATAAAATCCGATTTTTGGCTTCGCAAAATGGCGACCGAACAAAAAATGATTGACCCTTTTCTGCCCGAACTGGTTCGAGAAGCAAACGGCAGCCGCATAATTTCCGCCGGAGCTTCGAGCTACGGCTACGATATGCGTCTGGCGGACGACGGCTTTCGCGTTTTTTCGCCGATTCGAGGAATCGAAATCGACCCGAAATATTTCGACGAAAATTCTTTAATCGAGCCGCCGCTGCTGACGGCCGAAGACGGCGCGAAATATTATCTGCTGCCGCCGCATCATTACGGTTTGGGCGTCACGGTCGAAACGTTCAAAATGCCGAGAAACGTCACCGGCATCGCGCTCGGAAAATCGACATACGCGCGCGCCGGGCTGCTCGTCAACACGACGCCGCTCGAAGCCGGCTGGACGGGACGACTCGTCGTCGAAATCGCCAATCTGGCCAATCTGCCGCTCCGCGTTTACGTCAACGAAGGCATCGGACAAATTTTATTTTTCGAATCCGACGAAGACTGCGCCGTTTCCTACTCAGACCGAGGCGGCAAATATCAAGGCCAAACCGGACTCACTTACGCAAAAGTTTAGCCAATTTTTCTCGTTGTGTTTTTAAGCCTCTGCTGTCTTTTTCGAACATCAGAGGCTTAAATTTTTCCCGAAAATATTTTTTTGTTGAGATTGCTCTCAACGCCGATTTCTTGAGTCTAATTCCGCGCTTTTCTGAATTCGGGATTAAGCTGGATGGCGCGCGTGAAGTGTTTTTCGGCCAGCTCGTTCATTCCGACATTTTGCAGACGGAGGCCGATGACCCAGTGAAAAAGCGGGTCGGCGGGAGTAAATTGGTCGGCTTGTTTTTCGTAAGCGGCCGCCGCCTCGGATTGACTCTGCGACGCGGCGGCACCGGCGAGCAGATTATTTGCCAGCACCAGACCCGGATTGGCTTTTACGGCTTCGCTCCAGGCTGTCATGGCGTCCTGCCTGCGGCCGAGCTGCCAGAGCGATTCGCCTCTTTCCTCGTGAGCGAGAATCAAATCGTCTCGCTCGGACAAGGCTTGGTCGAGGCTCGTCAGCGCCTGCTCGTAACGCCCCAGACGGTTGAGAATCGCACCGCGGTAATAAAAGTTCAGGGCTTTGGATTCTCCCTGCTGATGGTCGGCCGCTCTGCCGAGCAAATCGACGGCTTGATCCGAGTTGCCGGACAGATATTCGAGCCACGCGAGCTTCGGCAACGCCTCGCCGTTGACGAATAAACCGCCGTCTATCGCGGCGTGAAGATGTTTTTTTCCTTCGTTAATACTCGCCTGGTCGGACTGACTGAGCCATCGGACGGGATTTGTCCGCGCCAGAGCGAGCTCGTCGGGAATCTGTATTTTTTGATACGCGCGGGCTCCCGCCGCTTCGTGATAATGCACCCATCCGCTGTGCGCGTTCAAAGCAATCCAGAGCACCGCGAAACTCAAAAATGCCCATCCCGCTTTTCGAATCGTGCCGGACGCCTTTAGGTTAAAACGGTAGAAAGACAAATCTTTGGCGCGGAATAATCTCCACGTTCTGAGAGCGAGAAACGTCGTGACAGTGGCGCATCCAAGCGCCATCAGCATCGGAACGAGCTGGTAAACGTCCCAGACTGCCCAAAAGCTCAACGCAAAAACGATTGCTCCCGCGATTTCTTCGGGCCATGTCAGGGAATAGTTTTTCTTAATCGTTTTCGGAACGCTGAGCGAAGGCTTTCCGAAACCGAAATACAAAGCGTCGGTAGGACAGACGCTGACGCAGTCCATACACTTCATGCAGTCCTGGTCGACGACCATTCCGTATTGCTTGACCTCGGCGTGAACCAGAACGTTTGAAGTGCAGACGGCCGTGCAGTGACCGCACTGATTGCAGGCGTCGGTGACGCGGATTTTTCCGGGCGACAGACGGTCGGCGAGTCTGAAAAATCCGCCGTAAGGACAGGCGTATGTGCAGAAGCCCTTTTGCCCCAAAAAATAGACGGTCATAAATCCGCAGATAAAAAGAAAAGGAATGGCGACGGCGATGGTCGGGAAAGTTTCCCAAAAATTGCCGGTAATGAGGTGGTTTGTAAACTGTGGAATAGTCGGCTCGTCCTTCGACGCGGCGAAAAATCGATAGACGGTCGGCCAGACGAACATATAAAGCGCGACGATGAGCGGCACAAAAACGAGCAGCCGCGACCGAAACGGCCTCGGCGTGAGTCCCATTTTCTTGAGCAGCCAGGCGCAGAAATCCTGAAGGGCGAGCACGTGACAGCCCCAACCGCAGACAAATCGCCCGAAAATGAGCGTTGCCAGTATCGCCAGAGTAAAAAAGACGAATCCCGCGTTGACCGCGCCGCGCTGGAGCGTCGCCATCGACTCGGAAGGCTCAATCGGCGAAATCGTCTGCCCCGACAAACGCCACTGAACGAAGTGCGCGGCCATTAAAAGGGTCAGAGCGATGAGCGCCGCCGCCCGCCAGCGGCTGACCCGTGAGGCTCGAATGCCGCCTTCCTGAAGCGGCGGATTTTGCAGAACAGGCAGCTCGACGGAGCGCGGCTTGTTCACTGTTTGGCTGGTACAACCATTTTTCATAAACTGATTTGAGTTCTGCGCCGGAGAGGTCGGCAGAAGGAAACATTATACTCGACTTGATTAAACTACCTAAAGGGTGTATAAGATAAAGTCTAAATCTACGTAATTGAAAAGTCTACATCTACGTAACTAAATTTTTAAAATCTACGTACATCGATACAAATTAGAGGGGATTATTTTGTACAGCCCCAGGGGCTGGAAGCCGAAATTATGTTAAAAACAATTCTTGTTGCTTTGCTTTCGTTTAATGTGTTCTTTAGCAGCGGTTCGAGTAATTTATTAGTCGAACCCAACCAAAACCGCCCGGATGGATATACCGGGACTCTGGAAAAAATGATCGTGGCGAACGGCAGCGTTGCGATGAGTCTTGATTTGAACCAGCCGAAAGGAGCAGACGTCAGCGCGAAAAAAACGACGCCGAGCATATTACGTTTTGACGTCGAGCGTAATTCTTTCTTTTCGGTGCTTGTTTTTAACGATGAGCTGCGCGGCCCTTTGCCCGGCTCAATGGCGCTTATTCCCCAAAGCCCTGCGAATCTCCCCGCAAAATTGAATGCCGCGTTTCAAAAGCTCGTCATCGAAAACACTTCCTGGGGCGGACAGTTCGACCTCGTCATTCGCGATGCGAAAACGGGTTTCACATTCTTTAATGTTGAGGGACAGGAATACAACTACGATATGAACGGGCATCAGCTCAATATCGAGATGGGAAGACTTTTGCTGTCAAAAGAATTTGCCGACGAGCTCGGCCGCCCGTCCGATGCCGGTTCCGTCATCGGACAAATCACTATCAGCGCAACTATGCGCGCGATTGAAGTCACGCAGTTTGTCGACGGTGAAGTTAAATCCGAAGACATGCCCGCCATTAGTCCTTCAGCCGGAACAGTTCCGGGGCCGGACGTCATCGTCGGAGACTTGTCCGGGCTGGCGCAATTTGGCAGCAGCAGCGGAACGCAGGTCGGCCTCGCGGTCGGAACTGATTCATGCAATTTCGGCGTCGAGAATCTGCACTGGTTTGCCTCGCCGGACAATGACCACCCGGTGATTCCGCAAAATCTTTATCGGATGAGCGGAGGCGCGACGAACGATGACCGCTTTGAACAAATCGGTCAATCGCAGGTCAAACACGCGTTCACGGCATTGACCAACAATATCTGTAGTCTTGGCTGCAACGGCGTCGGCGGCACGAATCTCGGCTCCGGCTGCTCGGATCCTTATTCGGCCAGTCTCAACTCGGGCCCGAATCTCGGTTCGCGCGCCTGGATAAATCCTTTTACCGGCGCTTATCCGCGAGGAGATTCGGCGACGCCGCCGAATGTTCACACCGGCCATACGCACACCGGCCCGTCGCACAGAATTCTGACGGAAATCAGCGATTTGAATACGTCCCTGAATCCCGGCGCTTCATACTATGCCGAGTCACAGTACGTCACGCCGCACGAATATGTCTGGTGCCAGTCGCATGCCGGACAGTGCAACATGAATAACAACGTTTCGTACCGACGCTACAGTGTTTCGGGCACGGCCAGTCCTTTCAGTTTTGCGCCGGTCGGCGCGACCGTCAGAACCAAATCGGCCATTACTGCGTGGCCGGGAGCAAGCATGGTCGAGATAAAACCCGACGCCGCAAATGACGGAATCGGAGCGATTGCCTATAAGGTGACGAATCCGTCGCCCGGAGTCTGGCATTACGAATATGCTATCTATAACCAAAATCTCGACCGCGCCATTCAGTCTTTCAGCGTCCCGATGGCGGCCGGAGTTACATTAAGCAACATCGGTTTCCACGCGCCGCCGCAGCATCCCGGCTGGACGGGCGACGGAACGGTTGGAAACGCGGGATTCAGCAGCACGGCCTGGGCTCAGTCACAGACAGCCGCCGCGATGACCTGGAGCTCTGAAACCTTTGCCCAGAACCAGAACGCGAACGCTATCCGCTGGGGCACTTTGTATAACTTCCGTTTTGATTCCAATCGCCCGCCGCAGATGACAAATGCGACAGTCGGATTCTTTAAGACAGGCGCTCCGATTACCGTTCAGATTCAAAGTCCGAGCGGCCCGCCGACGCCCGTCTCAGTGGGCGGTCGCGTAACGACAGCAGGCGGTCAGGGAGTCAGCAAGGCAATGGTGACTATTACCGATTCAAACAATAATACCCGAGTCGCGCTGACAAGCTCGTTCGGCTATTACAACTTTGATAATGTTCTGGCCGGCGGAACTTATACGGTTTCGGTTTTGTCAAAACGCTATTCGGCCCCGCCCCAGACGATGCAGGTCAATGACAATCTGGCAAACGTTGATTTTGTAGCGACGCAGGTACAGCGTTCAAGCAAATAGACGAAACTTAAAGTAAATAGACGCAAACTTAAAGGCGGTCTTCGGGCCGCCTTTTTTAACGCCCGGAAATCCTCGAAAACGCCGCTCTCCCGCCAATCATCCGCTTATTTCAAAACATATTGAATCGGGAACATAACCCGTTTGTTTTGGCCGATTATGCTTTCAAAACGGAATATGTCTTCTTGTCTTCCGTGTTCATTTAAGCGCCTCCGAAAAAAATTGTTGACATTAAACTTTACCTATGTTAGCTTTAGCTCATTAATTTAAGCAACGCCTTCACCGAAATGTTCTGACTAAGGGGGAAACAGGAACATTTCTAAAAAGAACAAGCTTCCACTGCATTAAAAGGGGACTGGAAGAATCAGAATAAACGATTAAGCAATTTCTCTCAGATTGATTTAATTTAACTCCCAAGAAACGATTTCTAACACGAACCGGAAAATATGCAACTAACTAAATTTTTTACTGATGACACAAAAGTAACGCCCGAAAATCTCGGTGAAGCCATTCAGCAGGCGATTGAAATCGAAATCGCCACTATTCCCGTTTATCTCTACACGTATTATTCAATCAGCCGCGTGCCCAATCAGGACGCCGTCAGCGGCGGTCTGGTACAGCAATTAACGGCGAAAGGCCTGCCGCTCGCGGACGCAAATAAAATTGCGCTCGACCTTTCGGCGGAGATTATGGTTTACGCCAACAAAGCCGGAGCTTCGATTATGAGCGTCGTGATGGAAGAGATGCTTCATATGGCGCTTTCGTCGAATCTCAAACAGGCTCTAATCGGGCAGCCGCTTTTGACGGGCAGAGGGCCGTCGAGCTATCCGACGATGCTTCCCGGCCACGTGCCGGAGTTTGAAATTGATTTAGCGCCTTTTTCGCTAAATCAATTAATGACCTTTCTCAAAATTGAAAGCCCGAAGCCGCTTCCCACTACCAGCGACGCTTTAGAAGCTATTTCATACACAACCATCGGCGAGTTTTACGGCATGATAAAATCGTGCATCGACGAAAACGATTTGAAGTACGATACCGAGCGCCCGCAGCTCGTTCCCGGACAAAGATATTATTCGCCGAATATGATTGACACGGTATATTACGACAAACAGCACAAGCCGCAGTATGTCGACGCCGACGATTCGGGCGATTTGGTTCAGGTCGTCGACCGCGCTTCGGCCGATAAAGCGATTCAGCAGATTGTCGAGCAGGGCGAAGGCAACGTCGACGCGGGCTTAAACGCTGACGGCTCGGTCAACTGTGAAAGCCCGACGCCGCACGATTATGACGACCCCGGCATGCAGGAGCTTTCGCATTTTGAAAAGTTTGCCGAAATCTATTGTCATTACAACGATTTAACCGCGAAATTCAAGTCTTACGGCCTTGACGTCGATATCAGCCAGTATTTCGTCGTCAATCTGCCGAGAAATCCTTCGACCGCAAAATATCCCGGCCCGGGCGTAATCGTTCCGGGCGCGACGACATATCCCGAAGGCACTCTACAGGCGGTTTCGACGCTTCTCAACGCCGCCTACACATACATCTTCGTGATGACCGAAGGCTGTTATAAACAGGCGGCGGGCAACAACACTCAGTATGAGATATTTATGTTCGGCATTCACAAGTCGATGATATTTATTCTCGACGCGCTGTGCGGCGAAATAAAAGCTTTTACATACTTTTTGAACGGACAGTATTACAACGCCGCGCCGACTTTCGAAAATTATTCGTTCGGCCTGATGTCGAGTCCGAAATCGCAATTGGTGGAGCTTTACAACAGTGCGGTTGCATTGTATCCGGGAATTTCCTATCTCGGGCCGAGAATAAACGATTTGCCGGACGTTCCGCTCAATTAATTTTATTTAACACAAAAATCAGAGAACAATTATGGACAAAAAGGAATTTTCATCAAGCGAAAATCTTTGCGGCGGCAGCAGCGAAAAACTCGGCGGAATGTGTTCGACTCCGCCTCCGCCGCCCGCACCCGCGCCGACACCGACGGCTTCGACCGGCACGACCAACGTGCCTCTGGAGCTGCACGTCTGCATGGGCTTAAACGCCTGCAAAGGTCACGACCGTTTCGGGACTAACGTGTGCGCCGGTATGGGCTTCTGCTCGACGGCGGCGATTCATCACTGCCGCACGCTGAACGATTGTCGCGGTCAGGGCGGATGCGGTTTATACGGCACGGCCGAAGACGACGCGACGCCGGGCGCCAACGAATGCGCGTGGCAGGGCGCGTGCGCCGTCCCGATTCAGGCGGAACGCTTCAGCACGCAGGGCGCGAATAAGGGAAAAAGCGTATGGGTTTTGGCGCGCAAACTCTTTGAAGAAAGAATGCATAAAGCCAAACGGACTTTTGGCGCGTCGCCTTATCAATGCGGCCCGCCGCAGGCGTGGCTGATTCAGTCTCTTGGCAGTTACGATTCGTGCGGCAGCGCCGGAAATAAATACTGCACTTTCGGATTTAATAATCCGGCCAAAGACGCGCAGGAGCTCTGCGAAAAAAGCCTTCATCCGGTTCTCTGCGGCGGCCCGAAACCACCCCCGACTCATTGCGGCGCGCCGGAAAAAAGCGTTGACACAAACAAATGCGGTGAGGCTGAAAAGAGCGATGACTCGATTCACTGCGGCGCGCCGCAAAAGAGCGAGACAGTTCATTGCAGCGCGCCCGAACAAAACAGCGGCGACACAAACCTTTGCAGCGGCCAAAAACAGGAAAGCGATACGAATCTTTGCAGCGGTGCAAATGAAAACAGCGAGACAAATGGCTGCAATACTCCGAAAGAAAGTTAGGCGATGAGTAAAGAAATCTCTCAATGGCGCAATCCCGGTCTCGGACTCGGATTAAGAAGCAAGCACTTTAATTATATTTTGGAGCATAATCCAAAGGTTGACTGGTTTGAAGTGATTTCGGAAAATTTTATGGATTCGGGCGGCAGACCTCGTCAGGTTCTGCGCCGAATCGCCGAACGCTACCCCGTGGTCATGCACGGGGTTTCACTTTCTATCGGAAGCTCCGACGCTTTGGATACCGTCTATCTAAAAAAGCTCAAAAATCTGGCCGCGGAAATCAAACCTTTGTGGATTAGCGACCATCTGTGCTGGACGGGTATAAACGGCCTAAACACGCACGATTTGCTGCCCGTTCCATTAACCGAAGAATCGCTCAAACACATCTGCCGCCGTGTCAATCAAGTTCAGGATTTTCTCGGGCGGCCGTTCGTTTTCGAAAATCCGAGCACTTACCTGACCTTCAAACAATCGACCATCGCCGAATGGGATTTTCTGCGCTATATGACCGAGGAAACCGGCTGTCTCCTGCTTTTGGACGTCAACAACGTCTATGTGTCGGGCTTTAACAACGATTTTGACCCGGCGCATTATATTCAAAAAATCCCGCACGAACGCGTCGTCCAGATGCATCTGGCCGGACACCAGCATTGCGGCGATTATATTATCGACACGCACGACCGTCACGTCACGTCGGACGTCTGGGAGCTTTTTACGCTCGCGTGGCGGCTCACCGGCGGCGCGGCGACGCTGCTCGAATGGGACGCCAATATTCCGGATTTTGCTGATTATCACGCCGAGCTCTTGAAGGCCAAAGATTTTATGAACGCCACCGAACAGGCGCGCGAGCAAAAATCCGAGTATCACGAAGCTTTTGTCTCGAATCCGGTGGATTTTCTGGTCGCTGACGTGCAGTTTGAACTCGGCAAATAAATCGATTTATGTCAAAAGATTTTACGCTCGCTCAAATGCAAAACTGGATGCAGTCGAATCTCATCCGGCCGGACGGTCAGATACAATCGACGAATCCCGAAGCCCTTATCAACGCGTCGAGCCGCTTAAATGCCGCCAGACATTTGAACATTTATCGCCAGAGCTATATCGCCCGTCTGCGCGAATGCATGAAAAATCAATTCAGCGCGCTCGCCTACGCGCTCGGCGAAGATTTATTTCAAATGTTTGCCGACCAGTATCTCGATGCTTTCCCGTCTGCAAGCTACACCTTAAACGACCTCGGCGGAAAATTTCCCGACTTTCTCGAAGAGACGCGTCCTGATGCCGAGCAGGAAGAAAAAGAATCGTGGATTGATTTTATAATCGAGCTCGCGCGTTTTGAATATACTTTGTCCGTAATTTTCGAAGGCGAGGCGGATGCAGCAAAACCGGCGCAGGACGCGACGCCGGACGAAGAATTAAAGCTCGCACCTTTGTCTCATATTTTTTATCATCGCTATCCCGTCTGTCTTTATTATCTGAATGTAACCCGAAAAACCGCGCCCGAACTTCCCTTCGAAGAAGACAGCTACTGCGCCGTCACCAGAAATAATTACCGCCTCAGTCTGCTCGAAATAAAGCCCGCTCAATATCATTTTCTCGAAAGACTTCGACAGGGAGATTCGATTGCCGGGGCGAAAGAGTTTTTTGTAAAAATTTACGGCTTCGACGCGGAAAAACTGGATAATGCGTGGAAAATTTGGAGAAAAAACTTTATCTCGGCGGGATTTTTTTGCGCGGCGGATTAATTAAATTCGAGAAAGAGTTTTAACCACAGAGAAAGAAATAAGCTGCAAATAACACGAATTACACGAATAATAATTAATTTCTAATTGGTGTTATCTATGTTTTTCGCGGCTTATTTCCTTTGAAAATCTCTGTGTCCCTGTGTTCTCGGCGGTGAATTTTTCTTTTCTAATTTCGCGCAAATTCGGAATGTAATATAATTTTTTCAGAATGCTCAAAATCGAAAATTATATCGGCGGCGAATTGGTAAAACCCGTTTCGGGCGCATATCTCGACAATTTCAACCCGGCGACGGGCGAAGTTTATTCTCTAATTCCTGACTCGGACGAAACGGACGTCGAAGCGGCGGTCGAAGCGGCAAAAAAAGCTTTCCCGACGTGGTCGCGTTTGAGCGCCGAAGCGCGACACGACTGTTTGATGCGTCTTTCCGCTTTGATTGAAAGAGATTTGGACGAGCTCGCCGAAGCCGAAAGCGTCGACAACGGAAAGCCCGTTTCGCTCGCCAAAAAAGTCGATATTCCGCGCGCCGTTTCAAATTTCAAATTTTACGCGACGGCCGCGATGCACGCCGGAAGCGAAGCGCACGAAACCGTCGGCCAGGCGATAAATTACACTCTGCGCCAGCCGCTCGGCGTCGTCGGCTGCATTTCTCCCTGGAATCTGCCGCTTTATCTTTTCAGCTGGAAAATCGCGCCCGCGCTCGCCGCCGGCTGTACGGTCGTCGCCAAACCTTCGGAAATAACGCCGATGACCGCGTATCTTTTATCAAAACTGTGCATCGAAGCCGGAATTCCCGCCGGTGTTTTGAACATCGTTCACGGACTCGGCACAAAAGCGGGCGCGGCGATTGTCGAGCACAAAGACACAAAAGCGATTTCCTTTACCGGCGGCACGCGAACCGGCGAATGGATTGCGCAAACGGCCGCGCCGCGCTTCAAAAAACTGTCGCTTGAGCTCGGCGGCAAAAATCCGAACGTTATTTTCGCCGACTGCAATTACGAGGAAATGCTCCAAACGACCGTCCTTTCTTCATTTTCAAATCAAGGTCAAATCTGTCTCTGCGGCTCGCGAATCTTTGTCGAAAGACCGCTTTACGAAAATTTTTGCGCTGATTTCGTCGAACGGGTTTCGCGCCTGAAAGTCGGCGACCCGCTCGAATCCGAAACGGACGTCGGCGCGGTTGTTTCAGAGCCGCACATGGAAAAAATTCTTTCCTACATCGATTTGGCGCGGGGTGAAGGCGGCAAAATTCTTCTCGGCGGCAAAGCCGTAAAGCTCGAAGGCAGATGCGCGGGCGGCTATTTCGTCGAGCCGACCATCATCGAAAATCTCGCTTTCGACTGCCGCACGAATCAGGAAGAAATCTTCGGCCCGGTCGTCACCGTCACGCCTTTTGATGAGGAAGAAGAGGTTTTGCGATACGCCAACTCGGTCGAATACGGCTTGTCGGCGACCGTCTGGACGGAAAATCTTTCGCGCGCGCACCGCGTCGCCGAACGACTGGAATCGGGAATCGTCTGGGTAAACTGCTGGCTTCTCAGAGATTTGCGGACGCCGTTCGGCGGAATGAAAAACTCCGGCGTCGGGCGCGAAGGCGGTTTCGAAGCTCTGCGATTTTTCACCGAAGAAAAAAACGTATGCATTAAAATAAATTACGATTAGGTTATAATAGGCGTGATTCTAAAGAGAAAAAATTATGAGCATTGAAACACAACCGATTCGTATCGAAACCGGCGAGGAAGTGGCGTTTGAATTGATGAAATTCATCGCCGAAAAAGAAAACAAGACGCTCGCGGCGGAAGAAGTTCGCGATTATTATCTGGATTTGTTCGTCGAATGCGCGCAGGCGGTCTACGACGGCGAGAGGGAAGCAGACGAATAATTTAATTTTGGAGTTAATTTATGAATATCGAACAAGCCCTGGCTTTAATTGCTAAGCTTTTAAGGTCTCAGTCTTTAAAATCTCAACGCATTGACGACCCGCGAGCAGAGGCAATCGGCAAAGTATGGAAGGCTGTCGACGAAACGCGGATTTATCTTCGCCAATGGGAAACTCCGGAGGTTTATAATAAACCTAATAGGAAGTTGGTAAAGCTTTGGTCGGAAGCGGCGTTGGCGATAGCGGTTTTCGATAATAAACTTGCCAATCGTTTAAGAAGAAAGGCGGAACATTGGAGTGCTCCGGAACATTGGTCGGATAAAGCAGTAGAAAAAGCCGGAATCAGAATTGATAAAATTGCTGAGGATGCCAGAAGTTTATTGAATTTTTCGCAGTCAACACAAAGCCAATCCGTAAGTCAGCCTGTGGCGACCCGCGAAGAAGATAAGTTCGACGTTTTTATAAGCCACGCGAGTGAGGATAAGGAAGTTATCGCGTCGCCTTTAGCATTTGAGTTGGCGAGGCGAACATATAAAGTGTGGTATGACCGTTTTCAACTCAAACTGGGCGATAAATTGAGACAGGAAATAGATAAAGGCCTGCTTTCTTGCCGATACGGAGTCGTCATTCTCAGTCATAACTTTTTCTCCAAAGCCTGGACGAAGCGCGAACTGGACAGTTTGGTGGCTTTGGAAGACAGCGACGGGCGAAAAAGAATTCTTCCTATTCTGCATAATATGAACCAGAATGAGGTGGCCGGTTATAGTCCTACCATAGCCGACCGTATTACCGCCTCGTCTAATCAAGGCATCGATAGACTTGCCGATGAAATTGCCGAGGTATTACAAAATTAGAAAAAAATTTATTACCGGCGAAACTGCCGTAAGTAAATAATGAGCAGCGAAAACGTCATCAATTCCGAAAAAGCGCCAGAGCCGGTCGGCTTGTACCCGCACGCGCGGAGAGTCGGGAATCTTTTATTTTTGTCGGGCGTCGGGCCGCGCGAGCGCGGAACGAAGACGATTCCGGGCGTCGAGCTCGGTGAGAGCGGCGAAATAATTTCCTACGACATCGAGGCGCAATGCCGCTCGGTTTTTCAAAACGTGCGCTATATTCTGGAAGCCGCGGGCTCGGCCTGGGAAAAAATCGTTGACGTGACGGTTTTTCTGACGAATATGAAAGACGATTTCGCCATTTATAATCAAATTTACGCCGAATATTTTCGGGAAAATCAGCCGTGCCGGACAACTGTCGAAATCAATCGTCTGCCGACGCCGATTGCGATTGAGCTGAAGGTTATCGCGACGATTGATTAAAAAAATATGAAATACGCGGCTTTCCTGCGCGGCATCAATGTCGGCGGAAAAAACAAAATAAAAATGGAAATCCTGCGCGAAATTTTCTCCGGCGCGCTCGGGTTTTCCGGCGTCAAAACTTATATCAACAGCGGCAACGTCGTCTTTGAAACCGCCCAAAAAGACGATAAAAAACTTGCCGTCGCGATAGAAAAAGCGATTGAACAAGAGTTTTCGCTCAATATCAGAGTGATGGTGCGCTCCATTGATGAAATCGCAGAAATCATCAAAAATAATCCGTTCGCCGGACAGTTTGAAAACGAAAAGGATTTGCACGTTTTTTTTCTTGAAGAAGAATTGCCCACAGAAAAGCGCGATTTACTTTTGTCGAACAACAGCGACAAAGAGCAGTTTGCCGTCATCAACCGCGAAATATACTGTCTTTTGCGCGTCGGTGTGCTGGACAGCTTGATGGGCAAAGATTACATCGGCAAAAAGCTGAAAGTTTCGGCGACGGCGCGAAATTGGCGAACCGTCAGCAAAATCGCCGAATTATAAGAGAAAAGAAACTTATGCCAATCGGAAGACCTTTTAATTTCAAACAGTGGATTGAAGAACACCGGCATCTCTTAAAACCGCCGGTCGGAAATCAATGCGCGTATGACGCCGAAGATTTTATCGTGATGGTCGTCGGCGGCCCGAACTCGCGCAAGGATTATCACTGGGACGAAGGCGAGGAATTTTTCTACCAGCTCGAAGGCGATATTACGGTAAAAATTCAGGAAGACGGCCGCGCAATCGATGTTCCGGTGCGCGAAGGCGAGATTTTTCTGCTGCCGCCGCGCGTCCCGCACAATCCGGTTCGCGGCGCAGACACGGTCGGAATGGTGATTGAACGCAAACGCCGGACGGGCGAAAAAGATGGTCTGCTTTGGTTTTGCGAAAACTGCAACGAAAAGCTGTACGAGGAATATTTCGAGCTCGAAGACATCACAACGCAGTTTCAGGGAGTTTTCAAACGATTTTACGAAAACGAAAAGCTGCGAACCTGCAAAAACTGCGGCGCGGTCATGCAGCCGCCTCCGGTAGCGAGCTAATAAATTGAGTTCTAATCCGGAATTATTGATATAACTTTAATTTTCTTAAATCGAAGAAAAATGGCGACGCTTTTAGATGAATTATTGCAATTAATTTCCGCATTTGAGGAAAATGAAATCGAATATGCGGTATGCGGCGGCTTGTCTTTAGCAATTCACGGATTTGCGCGGGCAACGTTGGATATAGATATTTTGATTCAACCCGAATCGCTGGAAAAAGCGTTTAAGGTCGGCGCGGAAAATGGTTTCGACATACACGGGCTTGATATTTCGCTTAAGGAAAGGGTAGTCGAAATCCGGCGCGTGTCAAAAATTGACTCAAATGGCGAAGTGCTTTCACTCGATTTATTGCTCGTTACGCCGCAGGTTCAAGACGTTTGGGAGACGCGCGAGAAAATTGATTTTATCGGCAAAAAGCTTTTGGTCGTTTCGCGCGAGGGCTTAATAAAAATGAAGCGTCTGGCCGGCCGACCGCAGGATTTAGCGGATATTTCAAGGTTAGAAAATGAAGAAAGTTGATATGTCCGAACAGGCTATTCTAAGACGATTAAAGACCGTTGACCGGCTTCGTGAGCTGTGTCTGTCTTTGATGAAAGCGAAAAAAATCTCGGACGAAAAAGCAAAAAAAAACGAACCGACTGTAAAAAAGGCTGATGCTCAAAATTGACGTTCACACGCATATTTTGCCGAAGGAAATTCCCGTCTGGAAAAAGCGATTCGGCTACGGCGGATTTATCACGCTCGAACATCATAAACCATGCTGCGCGCGGATGTTGCGCGATGACGGGACGTTTTTTCGCGAGATTGGAGACAACACGTGGAGCGCCGAAAAACGCGTCGAGGAATGCGCTAAACTCGGCGTCGATGTTCAGGTTTTATCGACCGTCCCCGTTATGTTCAATTATTGGGCCGAAGCCGCCGACTGCGCCGAAACCGCAAAATTTTTGAATGACGGCGTTTTGGAAATCGTCAAGAGATTCCCGAAACGATTCGTCGGTCTCGGAACCGTCCCGATGCAGGACGCGCGACTCGCCGTCAAAGAGCTCGAACGATGCAAAAATATCGGTTTGGCGGGCGTGCAAATCGGCTCGAACGTCAATCAGATAAACCTCGGCGAGCCGCAGTTTTTTGATTTTTTTAAAGCGTGCGAAGAACTTGAAATGGCGGTTTTCGTTCATCCGTGGGAGATGATGGGCGAGCGCGATATGCAGAAATACTGGCTGCCGTGGCTCGTCGGAATGCCGGCCGAAACTTCGCGCGCGATTTGCTCTCTGATTTTTTCGGGAACGCTCGAAAAATGCAAGAATTTGCGGATTTGCTTCGCTCACGGCGGCGGCTCGTTTCCCGCGACCGTCGGACGTATCGAACACGGTTTCAAAGTTCGTCCCGATTTGTGCGCCGCCGACAACAAGTGCAATCCGCGCGATTATTTCGGCAGAATTTATTTCGATTCGCTGACTCACGATGCTGCGATGCTCGATTATTTAGTGAAGATTGCCGGCGCTGAAAAAGTTGCGCTCGGCACGGATTACCCGTTTCCGCTCGGCGAGCTTGAGCCTGGAAAATTGATTGAATCGATGAATTTCGATGAAGCGACAAAAGCAAATCTGCTGCACGGCGCGGCCTTGCGCTGGCTCAATCTGGAAAAGCGCCGTTTTGAATGATAAAAGTGAAAAGCTGGGGAAATTATAATTTCTCCGGCTTTTTTTGACTGGCAAATTTGAATTTATTTTATTTCGGCTAAAGCAACCTGCGTGCTCGGGATTTTTTCCTGCATTTTTTTGGCTGTGCGCCTTTCGACTCGGGACATGGCGATTGAAATTCTCGCGTCTCCGGTCAGTATTTTCGTCAGAAATCGCCGGCTATCGTAACGATTAAATACAAGCTCCGGCTGTTTTTTTGAAGTTTCGCCGCGTGCGGCCACCAAAATCGTCTGCAGCTTGTCTCCTTTTTCGTCTTCCAGAGTCAAGCTTGCGCAGTTGGCCGAGAGCCTCGCGGTTTTTATCACATAACTGCCCGCTTGATAAGATTTTCCGCCGACGTTGAAGTCAAACGGAATATTCGTTCTGTAGATGCTGACGGTCTGCGCTTTTGCCGAAACGGCTGAGAATACGACGAGCAGGCTTAAGATTGCAGTAATTTGAATTAATTTTTTCATGATGCCTCCGTTATCGTATGAATTTAGTCGAAGACTTTCGCCTTCATCATTTAACGCGGCAAAATGCGGCAAATTGTATCAATTTTTAATTCGGGCTTTCAAAACTCGCGCTTTTCTATTAAATTCAACAATATAAATGCAGACACAGACATTAAAATTTGAAGCTTCCCGCTGGTTTGCCGAAGACCTCGACGCAAGCGACGCGCTCAAAGATTTCAGAGAAAAATTTTATATTCCGCGCACGCCGAGCGGCATGGAAATTTTGTATTTCACCGGAAATTCGCTCGGTCTTCAGCCGAAAACTGCACGCGCGCACATCGAACAGGAATTAAACGACTGGGCGAATTTAGGCGTCGAAGGACATTTTCACGCGAAAAATCCGTGGATGCCGTATCACGAAATCGTCGCCGAACAAATGGCGAAACTCGTCGGCGCGCGCGCCGCAGAAACGGTTGTGATGAATTCTCTGACCGTAAATCTGCATCTTCTGATGGTTTCGTTTTATCGCCCGACGCGCGCGCGCCATAAAATCGTCATCGAAGCGGGCGCGTTTCCGTCCGACCAGTATGCCGTTCAGTCACAGATAAAATTTCACGGATTCGACCCGGCAAACTCGCTGGTTGAGCTCGCGCCGCGCGAAAACGAAACGCTTTTAAGAACGGAAGACATTGAGCGGACGATTGCCGAAAACGCGGATTCGATTGCTTTAATTCTGCTCGGCGGCGTCAATTATTACACCGGGCAGGCTTACGATATGCGGCGCATCACGGAAATCGGCCACAAATTCGGCGCCGTCGTCGGCTTCGATTTGGCGCACGCGGCGGGAAACATCGAGCTTCATCTGCACGACTGGAACGCGGATTTTGCCGCCTGGTGTTCGTATAAATATCTAAATGCCGGGCCGGGCGGAATCGCGGGCTGCTTTGTTCACGAACGTCACGCCGACGCGTTCGATTTGCCGCGTTTTGCGGGCTGGTGGGGACACGACAAGCAGACGCGTTTTCTGATGGATTCAAAATTCGTCCCGATGCGCGGCGCGGAAGGCTGGCAGCTATCGAATCCGCCGATTTTCCAGCTTGCCGCCTTAAAAGCCTCACTCGACATTTTCGAAGAAGCCGGAATGTCGGCTTTGACCGAAAAATCAAAGAAATTAACCGGCTTTCTGGAATTTTTGCTCAATGAAATTCACGAGCAAAGAATCTCGATTATCACGCCTTCAAACGCAAACGAGCGCGGCTGCCAGCTTTCGATTCGCGTCAAAAATGCGGACAAAAATCTTTTCCGAAAAATTACGGCCGAGCGCGTCAGCGCCGACTGGCGCGAGCCCGACGTCATTCGCGTCGCGCCCGTGCCGCTTTACAACACCTTCGCGGAGGTTTATAAATTCACGGAGATTTTAAGAAATTGCCTCGTATGAAACTGGGAAAAATGATGATATTTGTTTCCGACATATCGGAAGCAAAACGATTTTACGGCGACGTTTTGGGATTTCCGGTAAAATCGCTGCTGGAAAATCGTATCGAATTCGCTCATGAAGTTTGCGATTTCATCGCCTTTAAGTGCGAGAAAAATGCGGTCGTCAATGATTACAGCAACGTCGCGCGCTCGGTTTTTGTTTTTGAAGTCGAATCGATTGAAAAATCTCTTACGAATTTGCGCGCCAAGGGCGTAAAGTTTTTGCACGACGAGCCGGCCGAAAACGATTTCTCGCGCTACGCCGCATTTTGTGACCCGTTCGGAAACGTTCACGAGATTTTCGAGCGCAAATAAAAATACCCGAAAGAGACAGCACAAAAGCCTCGCGCCGTTTCTTACGGATATTTTATTCCCAAGTTTTTTGTTTTAATTTCTAGCGCATAAAGAATCCGAGCACCCAGTAAAGAAGCAAAAATATCAAAATTGTGCTGATTAAGCCTCCGCCTAATTTCCACGCGCCCGCTGCCGCCAATCCACCTCTTAACAAACCCATGATTTTATTTCTCCTTCCCTTGTAATAATTTAATGCACCATTTGGTTGCGTTAAATTAAAATGCAATAATCATTCCAAAAAACGTTTTAAGCTATGGCAAAGCAAAAAGTAATCATCGTCGGCGCCGGACTCGCGGGCTCTCTGCTCGCCATTTATCTCGCTAAACGCGGCATCGAAACTGACGTTTACGAAGCGCGCGGCGACATGCGAAAAGCGGAAGTCGCCGCCGGACGCTCGATAAATCTTGCGCTTTCCGACCGCGGAATTGCCGCGCTGCGCGAAGTCGGAATGGACGAATACATGCTCGCCGAAGCCGTGCCGATGTTCGGCAGAATGATTCACGCGGTGGACGGAAGCACGAAGCTTCTGCCCTACAGCGGGCGCAAAGGCGAATACATCAACTCGATTTCGCGCGCCGGTCTGAACATCGCTTTGATAAATGAAGCCGAAAAACACGCCGGAGTCAGATTTTTTTTCGACCGCAAGTGCGCCGATTTTGACTGCCAAACGAGTGCCGCGACAATGGAAAACGTCGAAACGGGCGAGCGATTTTCGGTTACGGGCGAAACTTTAATCGCCACCGACGGCGCGGGCTCGGCAATCCGAAACCGGATGATTCACGACGTTCCGCGGTTTAATTTTTCGCAAAGCTGGCTCGAACACGGCTACAAAGAGCTTCATATTCCGCCGGGCGCGGACGGCTCGTTTTTGATGGAGAAAAACGCTCTGCACATCTGGGCGCGTGGTTCTTTTATGATGATTGCGCTGCCGAATTTCGACGCCAGCTTTACCTGCACGCTTTTTCTGGCGCACGCGGGCGAAAACAGCTTTGAGCGATTGACGGACGAAAAATCTCTGATGGATTTTTTTCGGGTAAATTTTCCGGACGCGATTTCTTTGATGCCGACTCTGACGGAAGATTTTTTCGCCAATCCAATCGGAAACCTGGGCACAATCAAATGTTTTCCGTGGAACGTCGAAGGCGAGGCGCTGCTTCTCGGCGACGCGGCGCACGCCGTCGTTCCCTTCTACGGTCAGGGAATGAACTGCGCTTTTGAAGACTGCCGCGTGCTCGACTCTTTAATCGAAAAACACGACGGCGACTGGAAAACGATTTTCACAAAATACGGCGCGCTCAGAAAAGAAAATACCGACGCTATCGCCGATATGGCTGAAGAAAATTTCTACGAGATGCGCGACGCCGTCGCCGACCCAATTTTCCAGCGAAAAAGAGCGCTCGAAACCCGTCTCGAACAAACTTTTCCCGATTATTTTTCCAAATATTCGATGGTCACCTTCCGCGAAGATTTGCCGTATTCAATCGCTAAAAAAAGAGGCAACGCGCAGGACGAGCTATTGATGAAAATCTGCGCCCAAGTTGATGACGCGAGCAAGATTGATTTGAATGAAGTGATGAAAATTGTAAAAGCCGTTTCATTTTAAATGATGATTTTATCTGCTGAAATAAACAATCAAATTTGTAAAATCGACGAAAAAAACCCGCTCGATATATCGATTCCTTTAATTTTCGGCGGCGCGCAGCCGAACGCTTACGGTGTCGAAAGAGCGACTTCGACGCCCTGCAAGGCGGGCGCGCTCGTCGGCGACACGAGGCGCGGCGGAAGCTGTAATTTCGAGCGGATAACCTTTATTCCGCACTGCAACGGCACGCACACCGAGTGCGTCGGGCACATCACACACGCGAGAATTTCGATTCACGATTCGCTAAAAGATGCGTTCATTCTCTCAACACTTATTTCCGTCGAGCCCGAAAAAGCAAATCAAACAAACGAAACTTACGCCGTCGAATTAAACGAAGACGATAATTTGATTACCAGAAAATCAATCGAAACCGCTCTGCAAAATTTAGAAAATCAAAACTCGAAAATCGAAAATCAAGCTTCGCCCGGGTTGATTATCCGCACTTTGCCCAACGGCGAGAGCAAAAAAACGCGCGTTTATATCGAACAGATTCCGCCGTTTTTCTCGACTGCTGCAATGCAGTTTATCGTTTCAAAAAATATAAGACATCTGCTCGTCGATGTGCCTTCGATTGACCGGATTTTCGACGAGGGAAAGCTTTCAAACCACCGGATTTTCTGGAACGTCGCGCAAGGCGCATTTGAAATTAACGCGGAAAGTTTTATTCACAACACAATTACCGAATTGATTTTCGTCAGCGACGAGATTGCCGACGGAAACTATCTCCTGAATCTGCAAATCGCCGCCTTTCAATCGGACGCCGCGCCGAGCCGTCCGATTCTTTTCGATTTAATCTGAAGCTTTGTCCAGACTGCGGCTGCCGAGATAAAGAACAATCGCGCCGATGAGACACGAAATCGGGCAGATGAGCAATGTATAGCGCATCATTTCCGCGTTGGCGATGACGCCCGTCTGCGGATTCGACACGATTCCGGCGAAATCGTTGAGCTTGGCGATTAAATTCGCGCCGATGAGATAGGCGGCGATATTGACCGAGAAAAAATAGATTGAAACGGCGAGTCCGCGCAAGTTTGCGCCCGCGATTTCGGTTGCGTCGGCGGCGGCCGCGCCGAGCCACGCGAGCGCCGCGAAGAGCAGCACAAATGCCACCGGAATTATCAGCGCAAAACTGCTGCTGGATAAAATCAAAAGCCACAAAACGACGGAAATGGCCGAAAGACACGCGCCGTAAAGCATGCGCCCGCCGCGCCTTTTGCGGCGAAACCGATCGGCAAGCGCGCCGCCGAAAACGGTCGCCGGAACTCCCGCCGCGAGCGTTAAAATTCCCGTCCAGTAGCCGATTGTCGGAATCGGCAGATTGTATAGCGAATTTAGATATGTCGCGCCCCAAACCGAAATATTGTTTGTCGCCAGCCCGAAAAACGCGTAACCGACGCACAACAGAACGAACGATTTATTGGAAACGAGCTTTCGCCAATCGGCGCTCGAATAGCTTTCTTCCGATGCGGAAAAAGTTCTTCTTTCCGGCTCGCGCAGAAAAAAAACGAAAATGGCGACGAGAATGCCGGGAAAACCGACCAGATAAAAAGCTTCGCGCCAGCCGAACTGACTCAGATAACCGCCGAAAATCGCGGCTAATCCCGCGCCGATGGCAATTCCCATCGAGTAAACGCTCGTCACGGTCGCGCGTTTTGTTGGCGGAAAATAATCGACCAGAAGCGAAATTGCCGCCGGCCCGAGCGTCGCTTCGCCGACGCCGACGCCGACGCGGCAGATTAAAAGAGTCCAGAAACCATCGGCAAATCCGGTCAAGCCGGAAAATAAACTCCAGAGCGCGAGACCGACGGCAATCAATTTCGTGCGCGAAGTCCGGTCGGCCAGTCGCCCGAAAGGAATGCCGAGAACCGTATAAAAAATCACAAATGCCGAAGCGCCGAGCAGCGTCAACTGAAAATAGGAAAGCATCATTTCCTTTTTTATCAGCGGAAACAAAAGATAAATTATCTGCCGGTCGAGAAAGTTCATCACATAGACGAACATCAAAAGACCGAGCGCATACCAGGCGTAGTCTGAAGTGGTCTCGGAAGATTTGGTTTCTAAGTTTTCGGGCATAGTTTTTCAGATTTTAGATTTGCGGAAAATTTAATGGATATTATTCTTCTTTATCGGATTTTTCCTCTTTTTCACCGCCAAACCAGATTTCACGCATGGCGTCGGTGCCGGGAATAAATTTTTCCCACATCTGCGGAGTCGTCGTCATATTCATCATTTCGCGAAAACGACGGTCAAATTCTTCTTTGGTCTTAAGATAGGCTTCGAGACTCGTCGCCAGGTGATTGCGGAAAAAATCCTGTAGCAATTCTTCGCGCGTTCGCAAAAGCTGAAAAAGAAATGATAAAGGCAGCAAATTTACTCTCTGTTTTTCCTCTTCGAGAATCAACTGCATCAAAATCGATTTTGTCACGTCTTCTTTGGTTTTCGAATCGATAACCCGAATGTCGTGCCCGTCGCGGATGATTTTTACCAAATCCTGATACGTCACGTAATTGCTTGTCTCCGTATTATAGAGACGCCGGTTTCCGTATTTTTTGATGACGACATAATCCGAATTTTTTTGTGCCATAGCGAAGAATTTAGCTTGATTTGTTTGTTGTCGCTTACTAATTTACTAGAAAAATTGTATTTTATCAACCTAATTAGCAAAATATTGCAGTTGCGAATGTGTTTTTCATAGTATTGAGTTGATTCTTGTCTTAATTGACTTTTTAATCGCTATAAACGTTAGGCTTATGTTTATTATTGTGCAGTTGCACAATTTCACTTGACGCAGGCTTTATAAAAAGGTAAATTAAAAACTGAGATTTTTGCAACAAAGTCTGATTTTAATTTGGAGATTTAATTTTTAATATGAAACAAACGACTGCCAATAACGAAAACGAACAGGTAAAATTTGACGTTAAAAAACTCGTTTCCCTGAGTCAGGAAACAGCTTTAACGGCGCTCGAAACAAGCATCGTAGTGCAGAAAGTTGCCGACAAGCAAGCGCAGGAAACGGTGAATTTTGTCGTCGCGGCGACCGAAGCGAGCGCGAAAGCGGCTCAGAACTATTGGAACGGCGTCAGTCAAATCCAGAAAAACTGGTTGGGCTTTTATGCCGAAGCGGCGGAAAAAGCGATTAAAAATCCGTTTGTGCCGGAATTTCCGATGCAAAAAGAATTGATTGATTTTGGTAAGGAAGTTTTGAATCAAACGCAAAAAGCGTATGAAAACGTAACCGCTCAGGCAAAGTAATTTCAAATTTTTTGTTTTTTTCAAAAAGTCGAAGATCTATTGTGGATTTTCGGCTTTTTTTACCGAAAATTATTTGGATATCAGCCCGGGAAAAGTTAAAATCATATAGGCTTTTCAATAACTTAAAACCTATGAGCGACGATAAAAAAAGCGAGCCATTGCAGGCGTTTCGCAATATGTATGACCAGATGTTCAAACAGACTGGGGAACAGTGGGAAGAGCTGGCGAGAAATCCGCTTTTTCTGGCGAATATGGCGAATAATTTTGAGCAATCCATGAAAATGCAGGCTCAAGCGCAGGAAATGGTCATCGAGGCTCTGAAGGCCTTAAATTTGCCGACCAGAGAAGATATTTTAAATCTCTCGCAAAAAATCGACAGCCTGCGCGAAGAAGTCGCCGGGTTAAAGAAAACACTCAAGGAAACTTCCCCAAAAGAGCAAAGCTCGACTAAATCGAAACGCATAAAGAGGTAAGATTGGACTCACACATCAACAGTTTTTTTCGCTTTCAACACGCGGTTCTGCACCGCTGGCAGACCTTTGGCGATGAAGCGTCGCGGCAAATAACGACTTTGCCGGTTTTTCTCGAAGCGACCGGTTTTTGGTTTAATCAATTTCTGAACACATCCGAGTTTTATTTCAAAAGTCTGCAAAAATTCGGATTCACGCCGGACGCTATCCAAAAGTTTTGGCAGGACTTAAACGACGCGTCACCGCTTTCCGGCAAAAACGTTTCAAAACAAATCCGGCGGATGGAAAAAGCCGGAATGCTTCCGCCCGTCGCGCAAACTCCGGCTGAAGTCGTCTTCAGCAAAAACGGCATGCGACTTTTGCGTTATCGCTCGCAAACTCCGAAAAAATTCGCCGTCCCGGTTTTGATTGTCAGCTCGCTCGTCGGCAAATATTACATTCTGGATTTGACGCCGGGACGCAGCTACGTTTCATTTCTCCTCGAAAAAGGCTTCGATGTTTTTATCATCGATTGGGGGACGACCGCCGAGAACTGCAAAAATCTCGATTTGGAAGACTATATCGAAGGCTTTTTGCCGGAGGCGGTCGAGGCGACTGTGAAGGCTGCCGGAAGCGAGAAATTGAGTCTTTTGGGTTATTCGATGGGCGGGCTGCTGGCCTTGATTTATACGGCGCTGGCCGGCGAAAAAGTTAAAAATCTAATGCTTCTGGCCGCTCCCGTCGATATGGAAAAGGTCGAAACGATAAAGTGCTGGACGGACGAAAAATATTTTGACGTCGACCGTTACGTCGATTTATTCGGCTACGTTTCAGCCGATACGGTTTCCGCCGGGTTTCAGATGGTCAAACAGGCGAGCAGCGCGTTTCGCGGGTTGAATTTGTTTTTTTACGGGGACGACGCCGAAGATTTCCAGTCGCTTCTGGCTATGGAAATGTGGCTTCAGGACGCCGCGCCGTTGCCGGGAAAGCTTTATCGGACGATGATTCGAAAATTTTTCCGTGAAAATCAGCTCGTCAAAACCAAACTCGAAGTCGGCGGCCAAAAGGTCGATTTAATGAACGTAACGTGCCCGGTTTTAACCGTCGCCGGAGAACAGGATTTGGTTGCGCCGCCCGAAAGCGCGTCGGCTCTGCTCGATTTAATCAAAAGCGAAGATAAAGAGCATTTAGTTTTGCCCTACGGACATTTGACGATTGCCATCGGCAGCGGCGCGCGCGAAGATTTCTGGCGACAATCGGCGGAGTGGTTTGAAGCAAAACAGGAGTGACGAATGGCGAATAATCAAACATTCGATTTTATCAAGGCGATGAATGCCATGCAGCGCATCGGCAAACCGCCGAATTTCGCCCACACGCCGTCCGAAATCATTTACCGGGAAGACAAAGTCAGCGTTCTTCATTACCTGCCGACGACAAAGACGACCGAGCCGATTCCGATTGTTCTTGTTCCGTCGCTCATCAACAAATACTACATTCTCGATTTAGTTCAGGGAAAAAGCTACGTCGAATTTCTGACGGCGCAGGGCTTCTCGGTTTATCTGGTCGATTGGGGCGTCGTCGAAGACGCCGACAAACACATCACGCTCGAAAAATATCTCGACGGTTACCTGGCAAATGCGGTCGCGGAAATTTTGCGCCGCGCCGACGCGAAACAAATCTCGCTCATCGGTTACTGCATGGGCGGCACGATGTCCCTGATATATGCCGCGCTTTACGCGAAGCAGATTCGTAATTTGATTTTGCTGGCGACTCCGGTTGATTTTCACAACAATTCGCTTTTAAGCATCTGGTCGCGCGAGGAATATTTTGATATCGACAAGCTGGTCGACACCTACGGAAACGCGCCGGTCAGCGTTTTGCAGCCGACTTTTATGATGCTCAAACCGGCCAAAACCTTTACGCGCTACAGCGAGCTTTTCGCCAACGCCGGAAACGACGAATTCGTCGAAACGTTTTTAGCTTTCGATTACTGGGCAAACGACGCGATTCCGGTCGCGGGCGAGACGTTTCGCAAATTCGTCAAAGACACTTATCAAAACAATCTTTTGATAAAAAATAAAATGACGCTCGGCGGCAGAAAAATCGATTTAAGGAAAATAAAGTCTGCAATTCTCAACGTCATCGCCGAGCACGACAACATCGTTCCGCCCGAATCGGCCGAAGCATTGACGGGAGTTTTGACTTCCAAAGACGCCGAAGTCTTAAAGGTACGCGGCGGTCATCACGGCATCACCATCGGCTCGAGCGCTCTCAATTTTGTCTGGAAAAAAACTTCCGAATGGATGAAGGAAAGACAAAAATAAACTCGACTATTCCGGCAAAATCATCACGACCGCTTCGCCTTTGACGACCGTTTCGCCCGCTTGATTGGTGCAGACGGTTTCGAGCTTGACGATTGGTTTATCGTCGCGAATGTTGGAGACGGTCGCCGTCGCGGTGATTGTATCGTCGAGAAAAACGGGCGCGGTAAATTTCAAAGTCTGCGAGAGATAGACGATTTTTCGCTCTTTGAACTCGTAGCCGAGAACGGCCGAAATCAAAGCGCCCGAAATCATACCGTGAGCGATGCGACGCCCGAAACGAGTTTTCGAGGCAAATTCTTCGTCGAGATGAATCGGGTTGTAATCGCCCGAAAGCTCCGCAAATGCGCGCACGACCGCGTCCGTAATTTGTTTGCTGGTGGAGAATGTGTCTCCGATTTTTAAGTCCATAGTAGTTGATAATAAAAAACAAATTATCCATTTTCCGCCATCGGTTTTCAGTTATTTAAGAATTTCAAAACTTCCCTGTTAAAATCCATCGCTTTTTCGACCTGCGGCACGTGACCGCACTGGTCAAAGACGACGAGTTGTGCGCCCGCGATTTCTTTTTTAAACTGCTCGCCGTCGGTGAGTTTTAGCAAGCCGTCCTGTTTGCCCCAGATAATCAGCGCCGGTTTTTTGATTTGTCCGAGCTGCCCGTTGAGAAAATCCTCGTCGCGCTTGATTGAGTCAATCAAGCTGTTAATCGTGTAGGCGTCGCCGGCTAAAACGCGTTGCCGCATCGCTTCATCGACATAAATCTCGTTGCCGAAAATCTCCTGGTTGTAAAAGACGAGCTTGGTCAGCGAGCGCACTTCATCGCGCGTCGAAAAATTGAGCGAGTAAATGAGCTTCATATCGACATCGCTCGGTTTTAGTCCGGCGGCGTCGGCGAGCACGATTTTCTCGACGCGATTCGGATATTTTATCGCCGTCAGGGCGGCAATCCAGCCGCCGAGAGAATTGCCGACGAGAGAGGCTTTTTCGATTTTCAGCTCGGACATAAATTTGTCGAGAAAATCGACATACGTGCCGACGCGGTATTTGAGCATCGGCTTATCGGATTTTCCAAAGCCAATCTGGTCGGGCGCGAAGACGTGATAATTTGCGGCGAACGCCTGAATATTAAATTGCCAGCTCGCATTGTTTGCGCCGAGACCGTGCAGCAGAATAACCGTCGGCTTGGCCGCGTCGCCCGCTTCGAGATAAGAAATGTTCGCGCCGAAAACGGTCACTATTTTTTCCTGCGGCGCGGTCTGCGCAAAAGTGGCCAGCGAAAACAGCAGCAAAAATAAAGAACCAACGAATAATTTTCTTAATGTCATACGATTTATTTAACTTCCTTTATGTGTAATATCGATTTTCACTGCTCTCTAAGCTTTAGATACCGCTCGCAAGTGTTTTGCGACTGCCTGCACAGCAATTAGCGAGTATTGCAGAAAGCATCTTTAATGTCGAGATTTCAATTTTCGGTTCGTTTGTATAAAGATTGCAGCGTGTCCGCAAACTTTTCGGCTATTATATTTCTTTTCAACTTCAAAGTCGGCGTAATCTCGCCCGCCTCCTGCGAAAAATCGCGCTCTAAAATCTTGAATTTTTTGATTTGCTCGCTCGAAGAGATGCGCGCGTTCGCTTTTTCGATTGTCTCGCCGATTATTTTTTGTATCAACGCATTTTGCATCAAACCGGCAAAGCTTTCAAACTCGACGGCGTTGGCTCTGGCGTAACTTTCCGCTTCAATCTGGTTTAATGTGACGAGCGCAACGCAGTAGCTTCTCCTGTCGCCGAAAACGAAACACTGGCTGATTAGATGATTTTCCTTGACGAGATTTTCGATTAAAGCGGGCGCAACATTTTTTCCGGTCGAAAGCACGATGATTTCCTTTTTCCGGCCGGTGATTTTTAAAAATCCGTCTTCGTCCAGCTTTCCCAAATCGCCGGTTTTGAGCCAGCCTTCGTCGTCGAACATCTCGGCGGTTTTTTCCGGCTCTTTGTAGTAACCGGAAAACATCATCGGGCTTTTGACGAGAATTTCGCCGTCCGCGGCGATGCGAACCGCGCACATCGGCATCGGCCTGCCGACCGTTCCGAATTTTAAATTCTCGACCGTGTTGAACGCGACGCAGATATTTTCGGTCAAGCCGTAAGCCTGAAGAATCGGCACGCCCGCGCGCGCGTAAAAATCGGCGATTTCATCGGGCAGAGGCGCGCCGCCGCTCGTAAGGAGCCGGACGCGGCCGCCGAAAGCGTCTTTCAAAGTTTGCGAATCGACATCGTTTCCGTGTTCGCTGACGATTTTGGCGAAAATCTTTTCAAAAAATCTCGGCAAGCTGCCGAAGACCGTCGGCTTGACTTCGAGCATATAAGCGTAAAGCTTTGATAAATCCTCGACAAAATAAACGCTCGCGCCGTTGTAAAGCCGGTTATAAATACCGGAAATCCGCTCGGCGACGTGACAGCCGGGCAGATACGAGAAAGACGTGTCCGTGTCGAAAAGCGGGACGGCCTGGCGCAGCGATTCGCACGAATTCAAGATGTATTGATGCGAAAGCCGCGCGCCTTTCGGATTGCCGGTCGTGCCGGAAGTATAAACCATGATGGCAGTTTCTTCCGCATCGGTCTTAAATCCGATTTGTTCGACTTCGGGCAAAAACTTTTCACGATTTTGTCTTCCGAATTGCAGAAAGTCTCGTAAGCTGGTGACTGATTCGTCGTCTTCGAGACAAATAACTTCCCTGACTTTCGGCAATTCGGCGCGGATTTGCCGGATTTTTTCCAGCTGCGCCTTCGTATCGACAAACACAAACTCGGCGTCCGAATGATTGATGATAAATTCGCATTGTTCCGCCGAATTCGTCGGGTAAATTCCGACGCCGACGCCGCCCGCGGCAATCGTGCCGACATCGCAAATCGTCCATTCCGGCACGTTTCCCGCCAAAATCGCAACCGACGCGCCCTTCGTCAAGCCCTTAGCCAAAAGCGCGCAGGCAAAATCGTGCGCTTTTTCTTCAAAATCTTCCCAGTTCTGCGATTTCCAGCCGTCCCCGTCCCGCGTGTAAAAGATTGCAGCGCCGCGATATTTGGCGGCCTGCGCGCGAAAAAGACTGTATATGTTTTGAAATTTCACAAATTAATTGATATATCCGGCGACTAATTCTTTAATTTTCTGGTGATGCACGCTCCACGCACTCCAAACGTCTCCCGCCCAGTTTTTGACGATTTCCTGATGCTCACCCGCGTTTTCCGCTTTTATAACGTCCAGAACGGTTATCGTCCCGTTCGGCGCGGGCGGCTCGAGCCACGCAAAGTTTTGCGCGTTTTTTGTTAACGCCGCCATAACTTTCGGAATTCCTTGAAAATCAAACGTCGTTTCAAAATTCAGATAGAGCGCCGCAAGATGCACGTTCACCGATTGAATCGATTTTCTGCCCGGCACGCCCGGGTGCTGCACCGCGTATGTGTCGACGGTCAAACGGTGCGCCGGATAAAAATAACCCGGATTATTAAATTCCCTCGCTAAAATCTCGCCGAAAATCGCCCAGCAGCCCGCCGCCGCGCCGATATATTCGTGCGTCGCGCCGCCGCTGTCTTCGACCGGGATTCCGCATCCGCCACATTTAATCCGCTCGCTCATCGCTATTAATAACGAAAAATCATCGCCGCCATATTGATTCCGCCGCCGGAAGCGCACATGACGAACGTGTCGCCGCGCTTTAACTTTCCGGCTTGAATTGCGTCGTGCAAGACCATCGGGATACAGGCCGAGCCGGTATAGCCCCATTTCTGCATAATCGTGTGCGTTTTTTCAAACGGCTGGCCGAGCGCCGCCATCACGTCCTTGATGGTATTCAGATTAACCTGCGTCCATAAAAATAAATCGACGTCGTCGAGCGTCAAATCGATTCGTCCGAGAAGCTCTTTGACGATGCGCGGCCAGCCTTCGAAATTGATTTCCGGCGGCGTCCGTTTGGCAAAACGCACTTTGTTGTAGTAGCCTTCGCGCAAAACTTCCTCGGTAATCGGCATTTTCGCACCGCCCGCAAAAATCCCCAGAAAATCGTGATATTCGCCCATCGCTTCGAGCTTGGAAGCGAGCTGGCCGGCCGATTCGTCTTCGGTCGCTTTTAACACGACCGCGCCCGCGCCGTCGGCAAAAATCGTTGCGGTTTTCTTTTCCGTCCAGTCGAGAAATTTCGACATCGCGTAACAGCCGATAACCAGAACGTGTTTGTAATTGGCGTCCGCCTGGATGTATTTGCAGGCCGTATCGAGCGCTGTCACGAACCCGGCGCAGGCGCACGTCGTATCGAAAGTTCCGGCATGTTTCGCGCCGATGCGATGCTGAACGATGACCGACGTCGCGGGCGAGAGATATTCGCCGGTGTCGGTCGCCAGAATGATTAAATCGATTTCTTCGGCGGAAATTCCCGCGTCGCGAAAAGCATTTTCCGCCGCGCGCGTCGAAATATCAGCCGCGCTTTCGTCGTCGGCTAAAATGTGTCGCTCTAAAATTCCGAGATTTTGCGAGACAAATTCGCCGATGTCCTCGCCGAGCATCCGGCTCAAATCGTCGTTTGTTACAACTCGTTCGGGAACGGAAATGCCCGTCCCGATGATTTTCGCATTTCGCATAAGTCAGTGGTCGGTGGTCAGTTGTCAGTGGTCAGTTGCGCTTGAAATTTAATTGTCTTGTCCAATTAAACTCAATTTCTGCTGATTACTGACGGCTAATTACTGACCGCTTAGAAATTCCGAAACAATTTCATTAAATTCTTTCGCTTTTTCGATAAAAAACATATGGCTTCCGCCCTTGATAACTTTTAGTGTCGCATTTGGAATCGCCGCCGCCAAATTGTAAGAGTTCTGCGGCGGGACGACGACGTCGGCGTCGCCCGTCAAAACTAAAGTTTCGGCCTTGATATTCGCCGCGCGCGTTTCGGCGTCGAAAGTAGTCGCCGAGCGCAATTGCGCGAGATATACGCTTTCCGGCACGATGTTCCGCTCGCGCAACGCGCAGACTTTTTCGACCGTCGCCGCGTGCTCGGCGCGAAATTCGGGCGTAAACGCCGGAATCATAAAATTGCGGATGCGGTCGGACGTGTTCATTCCGACGGTCGATGCAAACGCCAGCAAAATTTCCAAATCCGGCGCGACGTGATTTTTTCCGCCGAAGCTCGTGCAGGCCAAAATCATTTTATTTAATCTTTCGGGAAAGCGAAGCGCAAATTCCTGCGCCACAAAACCGCCGAAGCTCGCGCCCAAAACGCTCGCCTTTTCAATTTTTAATTCGTCCAGAAGCGCCGCCACGTCGCGCGCGATTGTTTCGAGCGAAACGCTCTCGCTGTCCGCAATCTTTGAATTGGAAACGCCGCGCGGGTCGAACGCGATGACGCGAAAATGTTTTGCTAAATCCTCGATTTGCCAGTGCCACGACCATGCGCCCGAAGCAAAGCCCGGAATCAAAACAAGCGGCTCGCCGTCGCCGTGAGATTCGTAAAATAATTTCATTGGGTTGATTAGAGCTGGCAGAGTTGCAGAGTGGCAGGAAGTTACAGAGTTGGAAGAAGTTTTTTAACTCTGCAAACTCTGCGACGCCTGTAACTCTGCCGCTCTATCAACTCGCTAAATTAACTCGTCGCGTGAAACTTCACCATTCGCCATTGATAATAGCCGGTCAAATCCTTCGAATTGATATGACCGTAAGGCGCGGCGCCGTAACGCTTTTCGCCGTTCTGGCCGGGAATCTGCGAAGTGTAGCGGCCGTAGACGACATCGCCGTAGCCGATAACCTCGTCGACCGTCGACCAGATTGTATAAACAAAACTTCCCTCGTAATGCGCCGCCGCCGAATAATTCACGTCATATAAAATATTGGACAAACCCCACGGCGGACTGCCCGCGGCATAGCCCGGATAAAGCCCGTTTGTCGCGGCGCAGGTCGGCGTCGAACCGCCGGTTTGATAACACGAAACCAGGCCGTAGTTTGCGCCCGAGATGCCGACGAAAGCATCGACACTCGAAGTCAGAGGCGCGCCGAGATTGTAATTTCCGCCGTTCGCCGCATCGTTTGCCGCTCCGCCCAAAATCGCTTTGCGCGCCAGTGTGACGCCCATCGAATGCGTCACAATATCAACTTTGGCCGCACCCGTGTAAGCTTTGACGGCCTGTATAAAAGCGCGAATTTTTTGCAGATTCGGCTTCGAGTGATATTGATAGGCCGAAAGATACGGGTCGGCGTCGCCCCATGTCGTCGCGTAAAGCTCGGATTTTTTGTAGCCCTGCGACAGAAAATAGTTTATCGATGAATTCCAGCCCGTCAAAGTCGAGCTTTGGCCGAGCGCCGAATCCGAATTGCCGTGTATAAAAATCACCGGCTGGTTGACGACCGTATCCGACGCGCTCGCCTTGCCGCCGTAACTGTTGCCGCTGTAATTAAAATTATAACTGCCGTAGCCGTTGGCGCTGAGCCAGTTTTGAAAATCCGTCGTGAGCTGCGCCGATGCGGCCGAAACCGAAACTAAAATTAAAATTAAGACCGAAAACATTTTTGCGAAATATAATTTTTTGCTCATCATTTTTCTTCCTTTATTTGAATTATGGCGGATAAGAAAGGCTTTCAACTTTGCGGGCTGAAAGCCTTTCTTTCGGTCTATATGAATTTTAGAAATTCAGCTTAAAGCCGAGCTGCACGACGCGCGGGCCGGTCGAAGCGCTCGTGATTTGTCCGAAAGTTCCGAGCGCGATGTTATTGACCGGATTCGCGTAATTTACCCAGTTAAAGACGTTGAAAAATTCAGCGCGAAACTCGGCGCGGAAACGCTCGTTTATCGGGATAAATTTTATAAACGAGATATCGACGTTTTTCTGTCCCGGCCCGGTCAGGAAATTGCGCGGCGTGTTGCCGAACGGGTGCGCCGGGTCAAACGTCGGGTTGTTGACGACGCCGATGCCCGTATTTCCCGCCAGAATCGGACGCGAAAGCGAGAATGCTCCCTGATTGAAATATCCGGTCAGACATTCGGAAGTCGAGCCGCTGCAGCGAATCTGGCCGGTAAAAGCCGGGTTGAAATTCGCGCGGCTGATGACCGCGTTGCCCGGATTATCGACAATCGAAAACGGCAGACCGCTCTGGAAGACGGCGATTCCGGCCACTTCCCAGTTGTTCAAAATCGAGCGGGCAAATTTCGAATCGAGTTTGAATTTCGGGATGTCGTAAACGCCGCTGACGACGAGACGCTGCTCGCGGTTAAAGTCCGAGCGACCGTAATTCGTTTTCCAGTTATACTGGTCGCCGGGAATCTGCGTCAATTCGTTAATCGCCGCGCCCGAATAATAATCGTAGGATTTTCCGAACGTGTATGCGCCGATTATCTGCGCGCCCTGCGCAAAGCGTTTGGTCAGAGTCGCCTGAAACGAATTGTAATTCGAGTTTGAGCTCGTCTGAATCTGGTGTACGCCGCCCGTCACGTTTTTGTTGGCCGAGATAATCGTCGGCGCGGCGAGACGCGCCGAAAAGCTGTTCGTCGTCGAATTATAAACCGGCTGGTTGATGTTGATGGTCTGCAAAAGATGCGTTCCCTTGTTGCCGACATAACCGACCTCAAGCACCGTATTTTTGAAAAATTCCCACTGCACGCCGAGATTGTATTGCTGAACATACGGCGTTTCGAGATTCGGGTCGACGAAAACTCCGCTGACCGCGACGCCGATAAACGGCGATGCGAGCGGCGAAAGCGGCGAAGGAATCGTGCCGAGCGTCGGGAACGTCGACGGCTGCGGAAGCGGGATAAACGGATTGGCAAACGTCTGCGCCGGAGTCAAAGCCGAACCGGGTAGGCTGACGCCCAAAGCCAAATACGGAAAATTGAAAAGCTGCGTGTTGGCGTAGCGCGTCGAGATGCGGTCGTAGTAAATGCCGTATCCGCCGCGAATGACGATGCGGCCGTCGTTATCGGCGCGGAACGCAAAACCGACGCGCGGCGAAAAATTGTTTTTATCCGTCGGAACGAGCGTTTTTACAACCGTCGGAACGCCCGGAATCTGACCGCCTTCGGCCTGCACCAAACCGTTCGGCGCGACTCCGACGCGAAACTGGTCGGGCAGGAAATTGACAAGTCTTCCCTGCGCTTCGGCCGGCAGACCGTAAAGGTCGTAGCGAACGCCGAGATTGAGCGTCAGACGGTCGCTGACTTTGTAATCGTCCTGCACGAACGTGTTGTAATCCTTGACCTTGAACGAGCGGTCGAAAACGCCCGAGCCCAGGATTGAAGTTCCCGCGCCGAGCAGGAAATTGTTAAAGCTTCCGAAAATAAGCTGCCCGCGCGAAAACGCGTTGAAATAAAATTTGACGGTCGAATAACGAAACTCGCCGCCGGTTCTGATTCTGTGTTTTCCAAAAACGATGGAAACCGTGTCCTGAAGCGTGTATGCGTTGATGCGCGAAGATTGGTCGGCCAGCGTCGACGAGCCGAAAACAAAGTTCGAATCGAGACCGGCGACGGTGATGGTCGGCGCGCCCGGAAAAAGATTTGCGAGCGGATTTGCAATGCCGAGACTCGACGCCGTAAAAGGTTCCTGCGGAACGCTCGTCACGCGCAGACGGCTAAAGCCGAACCGCGCCTGATTGCTCACGTTCGGGCTGAAAACGTATGTGTCGGTAAACGAATAAAGTTTTTGTTTAATCTTCAAATCGCCGCCGAAGCCGATGAGCTGGCTGTTGCCGTTGCCGAGTCCGGCGAAGTTGTAATTGGCCTGCGTCGTCGGGTTATCGGCAAAAAAGAGCTTGCTCGAAAACGAGTGATTGTCGGAGAAGTTAAAATCGAGGTTGCCGTTAAACTGATTTTCCTTAAAGCGCGAAACGCCGGATTGCGGCGTCGAAATCGGGCAGCGATTGACGTTGCCGCCGAGCGCCGTCAGCGGGCAGGTTGCCGCCGCACTCGTCGCGCCCGAAGACGGAATCGCAAAGCTTCCGTCCGGCAGACGCGCGTTCAAAATCGCCAGCGCGACCGAGTTGATGTTTGCCGCCGGAACGCCGAACGCCGCCGAAAGTCCGGCCGCCGTGCGATTCGTATTGGTCAGGCCGAGCGGAATCGACGGAAACGCCAAGCTGTTCAGAAGCGAAAGCCCGTTGCGCTCTTTCGTGCCCTGATACGAGACGAAGAAAAACGCTTTGTCGCGGACGATTCGGCCGCCGAACGTCGCGCCGTATTGATTGCGCGATAAAACCGGACGGTCAAATCCGCGCGCTTTGATAAAAGGCTCGTTGGCGTTTAAGGCTTTGTTTCGGAAAAAGTAATAGACGTTTCCGTTAAAATCGTTTGAGCCGCCGCGCGTGATGGCTTCGACGTTTCCGCCCGAATTGCGCCCGTTAGAAGCATCGTAGAGCGATGTCTGGACGACAAACTCCTGGAGACTGTCGGTCGCCGGAACGGCGATGTTCGGCGTCGAGTTCGTGCCGACCGAGTTGGCGTCGATGCCGTTGATGCGAACGCTGTTTGAAGTCGTGCGCTGGCCGTTAACCGAAATCGTTGCGTCGCCGCGTCCGAGCTCGGTGTTGTTTGAGACCGAAGACTGCGCGCCGGACTGCAAAGTCAAAAGCTGCTGGAAATTGCGCGTCGGCAGAGGCAATTGGCGAATCGTCGTGCCCTCGATAACGCGTCCCGTCTGCGAAGATTCCGCCTGCAGGACGGGCGCTTCCGCCGTCACCGTAATCGGGTCGACCGTCGCCCCCGCGACCGAAAGCGCCGTATCGACAGTCGTCGTCTGCGTGATATTGACGATGACTTCCGTCGCTGCGGTCGAAAAATTCGCCGCCGAAATTTCAACCTTGTATCTTCCCGCCGGAAGCAGCTGAAAAGCGTAAACTCCGTCCTCGTCGGACGTCGTCTCGCGAGTTAAACTAGTATCCAGATTTGTAACTTTTACACTTGCGCCCTGTACGACAGCGCCGTTCTGGTCGGTCACCGTTCCGCTGATTCGTCCGGTCGTCCCCTGCGCAAAAATTAAATTTGTGCCGAGCCACAAAACTATGGCGAGCAGCCACATAAAATTAATTTTACGAAACATTTTGTTTTCTCCTAAGATTTTTATAGTTTTATAATTTCAACTAAAATAAAAACGAACGTCCGTTTTTGTTTTTGCTTTGTAAATAAACCGTTGATTTTATCAATAATCAGCGATTTCTAAGAGCTTCCCACGACTTGTTTTTTAAATTGAGCGAGTTTTTCGTCGCTCAAAACGCCGTAGCTGAAAATTTTTGTCAAAGAGTTCAGCGCCTGTTCATCGCTCAAGCCGAAGTGCGAATTGCCGCCGAAAAGTTTCTCGACTAGAAAATAATTAAAAAACTGCATATAAGCCGCGGTAAACGCAACCGCTGGGTCGACGCCCGTCCGAAGATCGCCGTTTCGTTTTGCTTCGTCAAACTTTTCGGCAAAAATATATCGAAAACGATGTGCCAGACCTTCAAACATTTTTCGGAAATGCTGGTTTTGAAATTCGAGCACGTCGATATACATCAAAAGCCAGAAATCGTAATTTTCATTGACCAGCTTGCCGACCATTTCCCCGAGATTGTGCAGATTCGAAGGGTCGAGCGGTTCTTCGATTTCGTCGAACATCTCCTTCAATTTGCGGTCGATTTCGGTCAGGTAACGGTTGATAATCGATTCAAATATCGCTTCTTTCGTTTCGTAATAATTGTAAAGATTACCCAGCGAAACGTCCGCCTGTTTTGAAATATCGCGCATCGAGGTCGCGTGAAAACCCTGCTTGATAAACAAATCTTTAGCGGCAGTTTCAATGCCGGACTTTTTTTCCGCAATTACGGCTTGACTAAGTTTGGGCATAAAAACGAACGGACGTTCATTTTTTATAAACTAAAAAATTTTTGTTGTCAACAGAACTTTGTTCGTTTTGCGAATTAATAGTCAAAAAAAAAAGAAAGGCGGGCAATTTAATGCCCGCCTTTCTTTTTTTTTGTTTGTAAACCAGCCTATTTGGTCGGGATTTTTATTTCGCGGCCGGCCGGCAATTTGGCGTTCGGAAGCAGCCCGTTAAATTTGGCCACTTCGACGGCCGACGCGCCGTAGCGCTGTGCAATCGTCGCGACCGTATCGCCGTCCTGCGCCTTGACGACGCGAACCGGATTTGCCGGCATTGTCATTACGGGAGTCGTCGGACGCGAATAATTTGTGTTTTTCACGCCGTTTCCTTTCGGAATAACGACTTTGCTGCCCGGAATGGCCAAGCCGCCGTTTGCCGCCATCAAATCCTGAACGCTGATGCCCGTGCGATTTGAAATCGCCTGCCACGATTCGCCTTTGGTCGCATTAGCGACGCTTGCGGTATTGCGGTCATTCGGATTGACGCGTTTGAAAATCGCCACGACCTCGTTGGCTTTTCCTGCCGGAACGCGAACGATATACGGTTCGGGCGGCGTCATATTCGTGCGCAGCTCCGGATTGAGATAGCGCAGAAACTCGACGCTCGTGTCCGATGCCTGCGCAATCAAGCTCAGATTGACCGAAGGCGGAACGCGAATCTGGTCATACATCAATTGCGCCGCGGGACGAACTTGTCCGAAACCGTATTGCTGCGGATTATTGGCAATCAAAATCGTCGCCAGAATATTCGGAACGTAATTGCGCGTTTCCTGCGGCAGATAAGCGTATGCAACCCAGAAATTGGCGACTCCAGCGCGCGAAACCGCGCGGTCGACGTTACCTTCGCCCGAATTGTATGCCGCCATCGCTAGCTCCCAGTTTCCGCCGTAGCGATTTGCCAGGAATTTCAAATATTTAGCCGAAGCGCGGGTAGCGGCTTCAAAACTGTTTCTTTCGTCGATGTAAGCCGTGCGGCGGAGTCCGAAGCGCGCGCCCGTTCCCGGGATAAACTGCCACAAGCCCGAAGCCGCCGCCCATGACATGGCCGTCGGTTTCCACATACTTTCGACCTGTCCGAGCCACGCCACGTTTTCCGGCACGCCTTCTTCTCTAAAGATGCGGCGAGCCATCCGCATAAACATTCCCGAGCGATAAAGTCCGGTTTCCATCGTTCCGCGTCCGCGTCCCTGATAGTAGTTGATATACTGCTGAATCATCGGATGGACTTGAAAACTGAAACCGAGCGATTTATTCGAAACGGCGTAGGCGATGTATTGATACTGCTGCTGCGCGACCGGGCTCGATTCGACCTGCTGTTCTTCCTGCGTCAATTCGAGTTTCGACAATTCGTCGAGTGGCGACGCTTCGAATTTCTGCTCGTTAAAGCCGACCTGCATTTCGGTCGAATTCGCTTTGTCGATGGCGGCGGTAACCGCGTTGCTGTTAGTCGGGTTGGTCGTGGGCGGATTCGTCAAGACGAGCTTGGCGATATCGTCGGCCAACTGATTATCGATATTCCAGCCGCAGGCCGCCGAAAGCGTTTTGATTTGCGGCTGCTGCGTGTTGAGCGGAAATTCTATCCGATAAACCGTTTCGACGAGCTGGTTGTAGCAATCGCGAAGCTTCGCGTTTGACTGTACGTTGAGCGTCGAATACAAAAATTCTTCGACCGATTTGTCGAATTTTTCGCCCGCCTGCGAGCGACGATTGTCTTTCAGATTAAATAAGCCTTCTTTAAAAAGCTTTCCGGCTCTTTCGGTCACGGCATCAACCTGAGCTTCGGCGTTTTTACTCTGCTCTGTCTGTCCAAAAACTGAAAAACTGGATATTAAAAATATGATTGCGGTAAAACTGAAAACCTTATAAAGGTGTGTTTTCATCAAGTTCGTCTATACTCCTTACAAATATTTCTTCAGGGTTAGGGCGAATCGCTTAAACGACCTAATTGATTAATTGCGTCAAAAAATTTAACGCTGGATATTAGAAAAAGTTCCTTTTGTTTGAATTGCTTTTTGAAACCTAAAACTTTTCCAAAGTAACACACGAAAAAAGCGATGTCAATTTTTGGAAGTCCGGTAAAATCTGGACTTTATCGAATTGACTGATAAAAAACGCTTTATTTATCAGCATTTTTTATCGCGCCTGCCCGTGCCGTACGGCTTTTTGGCTTTTCAATTGACTGTGCCTTTTCGCGAAGTGCTTCGCGAAAAACCTGCCGCACATTCTCTACGAATATAAATGTCAAATCCTCGACAACTTCCTGAGGTAAATCCTCCAAATCGCGCCTGTTCGGCTCGGGTAAGATAACCTTTTTGATACGAGCTCTTCTGGCCGCGAGAATCTTTTCTTTGACGCCGCCTACCGGCAGCACGTTGCCTCTTAAAGTTATCTCGCCGGTCATCGCCGTATCCTTGGCCACGGCGCGCTGCGAAAGTACTGAAACGATTGCAGTTGCCATCGTAATTCCGGCGCTCGGGCCGTCCTTCGGAATCGCGCCTTCGGGAATGTGCACGTGGATATCGTAGTTTTCGAAATCGTCCTCGTTGATGTCGAGTTCGGAGGCGCGCGACTTGGCGTAGGAAAAGGCGGCCTGCGCCGATTCCTGCATCACTTCGCCGAGCTGTCCGGTCAGAAGCAGCTTGCCTTTGCCTTTTGTCTTGAGCGCCTCGATAAACAAAATATCGCCGCCGACCGCCGTCCAGGCAAGCCCCGTGACCGTTCCGATTTGGTCTTTTTTGAGTGCTTCTTCGGAGAAAATCTTCGGCTGGCGTAAGTAATCCTTGACGTTTTGCGCGGTGACTTTAACCGGTTCGAAATCGTCTTCGTCCTCGGCTTTTTTGCGCGCGACTTTGCGGCAAACCTTGCCGATTTCCCTTTCAAGATGACGGAGTCCGGCTTCCTGCGTGTATTCGCCGATAATTCGCGCCAGCGCCTTGCGGTCAAATTTCACGTCGTTCGTCTCCAGACCGTTTTCTTCGACCTGTTTCGGAACGAGATGGCGGCGCGCAATTTCCAGCTTTTCTTCTTCGGTGTAGCCGGAAAGCGGGATGATTTCCATTCTGTCGCGCAACGCGGGCTGAATCGTATCGAGCACGTTCGCCGTCGTCATAAACATTACGTTCGACAAATCGAACGTGACGCCGAGATAATTGTCGCGAAAAGCAAAATTTTGTTCGGGGTCTAAAACTTCGAGCAGCGCCGACGACGGGTCGCCGCGAAAATCGGCGCCGACTTTGTCGATTTCGTCGAGCATTATCAGCGGATTATTCGTTCCGGCCTGCTGAATCGCCTGAATAATTCGGCCCGGCATCGCGCCGACGTATGTGCGTCGATGGCCGCGGATTTCCGCTTCGTCGTGCAGGCCGCCGAGAGACAGCCGCATAAATTTGCGATTCAAAGCGCGCGCGACCGAGCGACCGAGCGAAGTTTTACCGACTCCCGGCGGGCCGACGAGACAAAGAATCGAGCCCTTCGGCTTTTCTTTTAATTTGCGGACGGCGAGCGCTTCGACGATTCTTTCCTTGACCCTTTCGAGGCCGTAATGGTCTTCGTCGAGAATTTTCTGCGCTTTTTTCAGATTCAGATTATCTTTCGAAGCTTCAGACCACGGCAAGTCGGTCATTATGTCGAGCCAGTTGCGCAGAGTCGCGGTCTCGGCCGTGTCGGGATGCATTCTTTCGAGTTTTTTGAGCTGGCGGAAAGCTTCTTCCTCAACGTTTTCGGGCATTTCGGCCTTGATAATTTTTTCCCGATACTGCTCGATTTCCTCGAAAAGCTCGTTGCCTTCGCCGAGCTCCGCCTGAATCGCTTTTAACTGCTGGCGCAGAAAATATTCGCGTTGCGAGCGGTCGATATCGGCGCGCGCCTGCGTGTTGATTTCCTGCTGGACGGTCAAGACGTCGATTTCCTTGCTCAGAAGCTCGTTGACGCGGCGCAGGCGCAAAATCGGGTCGAAAATATCGAGCACGCTCTGCGCGTCTTCGACTTTCAATTCCAGATTCGATGCCGACAAATCCGCCAGTCTGCCGGCGTCGTCGAGATTCGCGATAATCGCCAGAACTTCGGGCGAGATGTTTTTGCCGAGGTTTGCGGCGCGCTCCATCGAAGCGCGGACGTTTCGCACCAAAGCTTCGACTTCGAGCGAGTTTTCCGGCGCAATCGGCTCGGAAATCGGCGTGATGTTTGCTTTCACATAATCGCCGCTCGATAAAACCGAATCGATGCGCGCGCGCGAAAGTCCCTGAATAAGAATGCGAATTCTGCCGTCGGGCAGTTTCAGCATACGCATAATGACGGCGACCGTCCCGACTTTGAAAAGGTCTTCCTGAACCGGCTCTTCCTTGTCGACGTCCTTTTGCGAGACGAGCATAATCATCCGGTTTTGACTCAAGGCCTCGTCGACCGCGCGAATCGATTTATCGCGCGAGACAAATAAAGGAACAATCATAAACGGATAAATGACAATATCGCGCAGCGGCAAAACGGGCAGCTCCGAAGGAATCTGCATTTGTATCTCGTCGGTTACGGCCTCGAGATTGTCGGAGAAATTTTCACCTGATTCAATCATATTTTAATGTTAGCTGATTTGAAAGGAAAATGAAAAACTGTCGCTATCAAGAAAGCCGCGCGAGCGTTGCAGCATCGACAATATCCGCGCCGACGCCGATTTTTCGGTTTTTTCATTTTTTTGTAAGGTTTCACGAAAAAAAATCATTAAGGACAGATACCGAAAATTAAAAGGAAATATTTTCAATTTTCTTTTTATCGACGCGGGCTTGAAATTTCCGATTTCCATCGAGACGCCGGGAGCCGGAAATTCAACCGGGAGGAGAAAAAATAAACCCTTCTCTTGAACAGCGTCGCGGCCGACGAAAAATAATTTGAAAAAGCCTGATAAGTTTTCGCTTCGTTTGGTGCGTTACCAGTTAGAAAGAAATTTTTCCCACCAAAATTTGAACTTTAGAGGAAAACAAAAAATGAAAAAGAATATTAGTCTACTGATTTTATTAATTGCAATTCTTTTTCTCCCACAGCTCTCGCGAGGGGCAGAATTAATCACCAACGGCGGTTTTGAGACCGGCACATTTACCGGCTGGACGGCCATCGACGTGACCACAAACGTCTGGTACAACTGGCGCGTGACGACTGCGACCTGCGGCGCCTGTCTCGATATATGGACAAACGGCGGCTCGTCTCCGCATACGGGGACGCGTAGCGCCTGGAACGGCTGGGCGGCGGGAAATCCCGTCCCCGACGCGTATCGTCTCCGGCAGACGATAACCATCCCGAACAATCCGAACGAGCTGGTAAAGCTCAAATGGTTCGACCGTCTGCAATGGAATCTGGCGTTTCAGTCCGGCTCGGTGCTGCCGCAGTTTGTCATCGTCAACGTCTTAAATCCTTCCACCAACGCCGTTTTGCGGGAGCTTTACCGCTTTACCGCGCCGGCCGCCAGCCAGGGGCCGACCACGCCGCCCGGAGTTCCCTGGAATCAGCACGTGGCAAGCTTGACGGCTTACAAAGGACAGACGATTAAGCTTGAGTTCGAGTGCACGGTAGCGCAGAACGCGATGGGGCCGGGCATTTGTGAATTCGATGACATCAGCGTTCAGAATCTTGTGCCGACCTCGGCCGCGGTTCCAATCGGCGGCCGCATCGTTACGGCAAAGGATACGGGCATCGGAAATGTCATCGTAAATTTGACCGATTCGCACGGCGTTGTCAGAACAGCCAGAACGAATCCCTTTGGTTATTACCGTTTCGATGATGTCAGTGTCGGCGACACATACATTATCAGCGTCTCTTCAAAAAGCTACACGTTCAGCCAGTCTTCGCAGGTGCTGAATGTGACGCAGGAAACCAGCGAGGTAAACTTTAACGCCGACAATTAAACTTCTCTCCTAAGAAAGCAAAAGCAGATTGGCAGGTTTGATTTAAAAATTCTAATCCGCCGCTCTGCTTTTGCTTTTTAAAATTATCGTAGAAATTCCGTTCGGCCTTTATTTTTTGCTGCGTTTTCGTTTGCTTGATTTGTCGCGCGCGCGGACGAGATATTTGAGCTCGGTCATGAATTCGGAAACGTCTTCGAATTCGAGATAAACGGATGCGAAACGGACGTAGGCGACTTTGTCGAGCGCTTTGAGGCGTTTCATGATGATTTTACCGACATCGCTGGTGGAAAGCTCGCGGTCGGGCGAATCCTGAACGTTTTTTTCGACGTCGTCGACGATTGATTCGAGCTGTGAAGCGGAAATCGGGCGTTTTTCGCAGGCGCGCAGGAGTCCGCCCATAATTTTATTGCGGTCGAAAGTTTCGCGGCGGCCGTCCTTTTTGATGACCATGTACGGAATTTCGTCTATCCGCTCGTAGGACGTAAAACGTCTGCCGCATTCGAGACATTCGCGCCGACGGCGAATCGAGTGGCCGTCTTTCGCCTCGCGCGAATCGACCACTTTATCTTCCAGAAATCCGCAAAATGGACACTTCATAAATTAGTGGACAGTGAATAGTGGATAGTGAATAGTTTAAGAAATTTTCGCTTTCTTTGCTTTTCGTTTCTCATTTTTCACTTTAGTTTTTCACTTTCCGCCTCGCCTTCCTCAATTTCTTCGACGGCATGCTCGCTCGACAGAAGGCTTCTAAAGCGGGCAATCGAAATATCGCCGTGGAAAAAATAATAAAATCCGAAAATCAGCGCGGGCGCGAAATAAACCAGATGCATCACGATTGAAACCGCCGCCCCATCTTCCTGCCCGACATTCAAAAGCGACAAGCTGTAAGCGACGACCACGTGAAACGCTCCGGCAGCGCCGCCCGGCGTCGGAATCAGCGAGCCCATCGAAGCGCAGAACATCACAAACATCGCGCCGCCGAGCGTAATCTTAACCGGCAGGTTGAACGCCAGAATAACGAGCCACGTCGGGACGGCAATCGAAAGCCAGAGCATTATCGACCAAAAAACGACCGAAACGATTTCGCGCCAATTTTTTAGAATCTGCAAAGACGCGGCGAGTTGTTCGAGCAGGCTGATAAAAAGTTTGCGGAGGCGGCGCGGAACAAATTTTCTGTCCGTAACTCTTTCCATCCAGCCGATTATCTGCGGCGCGAACTTTTGATAAACGTATAAGCTCAAAAAACCGACAGCGACACCGGCCAGCATCAAATTGCCGACAAATTTTATTTTATCGAAATCCTTTGCGTGTTCCGCTGGCGGCGCCAACCAAAGCAGCGTAATCGAAAAAAAGCAAATCAGCGCGGCCAAATCGAAAATTCGCTCGACGCCGAGAGTGACGAGCGCGGCTGACGGGCGAACGCGCTTGTCGCGCATCGGCAGCCACATCGGGCGAACGATTTCACCCGCCCGGCCGATAAAAAAGACCGCTGCAAATCCGACGGTCGTCGTCGCAAAAAGCTCTTTCAAAGAACTTTCGGTAATCGGTTCGAGCAAAACCTTCCAGCGTACCGCGCGCAAAAAATACCCGAGACAAATAATCAGAGTCGCCAAAATGATGTACGAAGCGTTTGCCCGGCGCAAACTCTGGCTGACTTCCTGCCAATTCAAATTTCGCCCGAAAAACCAAACGATAAAAATGGCGAATAAAAATAGTAATAAAAACTTTATGTATTTCTGCAAATCGATTCCCGACCTTGAAGATAAAACTTTCTCATTAAAAAATGTATTAATTAACTCCTGCATACTTTAACAGTTGTCGAAAATATGCAATAAAGACAAAAGATACTATATCGAGGTGAAAAGTGAAAAGTGAAAAGTGAAAAGTGAGCGGGAAATTAAGGCGCGAGAATGAATTTTCCGTCTTACCTTTTCACTTTTCGCTTTTCACCTCTCACTTTCTTTGGAACTTTTCCTTTTCGGCTTTCGTAAAAAAACTTTGACAGAGCGAGATTTGTCAGCTTTGTTGCTTTACCGGGAGCATTCGCTTTTTGGGAGAAAACAACGTTGGAAGCATTAAAAATAGCAACGGAAAATAACGGAATTGAACTTGTGCGTCGTTGCCGCGCAGGTGACGGCAGTGCCTGGGAAGAGATTGTGTCGCAGTTTTCGCGGCGCATATTCAATCTCGCCTACCGTTTTACGTCGAGCGTCGAAGCCGCCGAGGATTTGACGCAGGAAGTTTTTATCAGGATTTACAAAACGCTCGACCAGTACGACGCGAAACAGGGCGATTTGGCGAATTGGCTGATGCGGCTCGCCAGAAATTTGATAATTGACGATTACCGGCATCGCCAGCGCAATCCGCAAAATTCGATGGCTGACGACGTTGAAGACCACACGTTTCACCTGCGCGCCGTCGGAACATCGGCGCAGAAGGAAATCGAGCGCCGCGAGCTTTGTGTTCAGGTGCAGGAAGGAATCGACAAGCTGCCGCCGGATTTGAGAACGTGCGTGATTCTGCGCGACATCGAAGAATTGAGCTATCAGGAAATCGTCGATGTTTTGAAGATTCCCGAAGGAACGGTCAAATCGCGCATCAATCGCGGCCGCATCGAATTAGCGAAGGTTTTAAGGAGAATGAGAGTCGTAAATATTTAGTTTGAGGCAAAAAATTATGAATATTATCGCCGCTAACAAACCGATTTAATTTCAAGGGGTTGGATTATGAATTACACTGACGAAAAAATCATAAAGTGTTCGGAGTTCGAAGAGCTTCTCACCGATTATTTGGACGGAGCTCTGGACAAACAAACTCACAAGGCGGTCGCCGCTCACGCTCTGCGCTGCCCGCTCTGCCACGCGCTTTTGAACGAAGTTAAAGACGCGCTCGAGCTGTGTCACGAGATGACCGCGCCGAAAGCGTCCCTGACGCATCTCGAAGCGCGGATTCTCACGATGACAGCGCCCGAAACGGCGATGTCGTGCAGTCAATTTGAAGAACATTTAACCGATTATCTGGACGGATTTTTGCCCGCGACGCTTTTCCATAGATGGGAGCGCCACGCCGTCCTGTGCGAAAGTTGCACGGATTTGCCGGGCGAAGTCGTCCGCTCGATTGCGGCCTGCTACACCTACAAAATGGACGAGCTGCCGATTCCCGAAGGTCTGCACGCCAAGATTCTGCAATCGACGCTCGGAACGACCAAAGCGAAAGCGGTTAAAGCTTCGTGGAGCTCGCAGGCGGCCGAATGGATGCGCGGATTCCGTCTGCCGATTAGTATTCCGCAGCTCGCGCCGGTCGCGATGATTATGCTTTTCGCCGTTCTCTTTTTCGGTTCGACCGTTTCGGCCGACGGCTCGTTCGGCGGAGTTTATCAAAAGAGTTTCGAACTGGCCGAGCAGACCTACAAGCAAAGCGCGGACGCCGTTCTCGGAGGCGAAGAAACAAACGAAAAAAAGTCGACTCAGGAGCCTGTTCGGGGAACATTTGTCGATAACGAGGAAAAGAAATAATGAATTGTGCATATCACGGGCATAATGTAGCGGTTGTCAATTGTAACGGGTGCGGAAAACCTCTGTGTCCGGCGTGCGACCACCGCATCAAAGGTTTTCCATACTGCCAGGATTGCATCGTGCTGGGCGTCGAACTTTTGAGAAATCATCATAATCCGTCGTATGTTCCGGTCGTTAAAGCGAACACGTCGCCGTTTGTCGCGACGCTGCTTTCGTTTATCTGTCCGGGCCTCGGCGCGGCCTATAACGGCCAGACGACAAAGGCTTTGATTTATTTCGCCGTTTTTGTCGGGCTCATTCAGATGGCGATTTTGACGGGCGGAATTCCGGTTTTCGTATTCGGATTTCTCGGAATGTGGGCTTACACGGCGGTCGACGCGTGGAAAACGGCCAGGCTGATTCGCTCGGGCGTAACGCCCGAAGGCGCGGAAGATTTTATCGTCCAGAGATTTGCCGGCAACCCAAAGCTCTGGGGAATCGTCTTAACGTTTCTCGGAGTTTCGTTCTTCATCCAGGCTTTTTTCGATTTCCGCAGATTTATAAAAGGCGTTTTGCCGGTTTTACTGATTGTTTTCGGCATCTATCTGCTTCGCAATCATATTTTCAAATCGAGTAAAGCAAATCAGGATTGGACGAAGTACCAGAATCAGACGAGCGCGCCGACGTTTGTCAGCGCCATCGGCGACGCGAGTTTTCGCACAAACGATTTCTCCCCGGAGAACGATTTTGAAACTCAAACGCGCGTCAGGACGTGGAAAAAAGGTTAGAAAATTTTGTATTATGGTAAACGAGCGGATTTAGTAATTTATTTTTATTAAGACCGTTTGCTTGAAAAAGTCAGCTATTTTGAAAGGATTTTAAGTTATGCCAATTTTAAAAGCAGCCGGAGTCGGCGGAAGCATTTTAGTTATTCTCGCTTTAATTATTACTTTCTTAAAACAAATTATTGCCTTTATCGGTTTTCTGACACTGGCGATTAAAATTATAGTCGTAGTCGCCTTCGTCGCCCTGCTTATCGGCGTCGGACTGCTGGTTTTGCGAAGCTTTAACGACCGGCGCAAAGCCAAAGAATAACCGAATCCTTTCCGCTTTCGAGCCGGCGCAAAAACTTGCGTGTTTGCATTTTGCGGCGGCTTATGATAATTTTCTTTTTTCTATCATAAGGTAATTAAATATAGTTTAGGTTAATTATACCCCTACTAATTAATAGAGTATTTTTATTTTTAAAAATACTCGGAGTTAGAATCGCGTTAGTCGCTCGCGGCTGAACCAGCGTGATTCCGTGTGCTGAAAGCAGTTTTTTCGGCGCGAAATCAACAAAGGAGCTTAAAAGCGTAATGCAAAAAAACAATAAGTATTATACTTTCTTATTATCGCATTCATTTAAATCAAAAATTTACATTCGCAGAGTCAAGGTTTCAAAAAAAGTTTTACACACAACCAGTTTTGCATCTCTTTTTTTACTAATCGGCGTCTTTTCCTTCGGAATAAGCGGCCTTGTCGATAAAACGACTTTTGCCAAAACCGAAAATTCGAACTTGAGTACGGCAGCAATCGTTGCCGTAGGCACGAGCCAGGAACAGCCGGACAATCAAGATTCAAAATCAGTCAATTACGAGCGTCCCGACAGTTATTCCGTTAACTCGGGCGGCCCGGACATTCAATTAACCAAGCCCGAATCCGAAGCGGAAGCGGAGCAGATGGAAATTGAGCTTAAACGCATCGAAGCGACCAGCGCGGCGGAATATCTGCCGACCGTCTGGGCGCATCTCGGCAAAATCAACAACGAATTCGGTTTCCGCCGCAATCCGTTCGGCGGCCGGACTTACGAGTTTCATCCCGGAATGGACATCGACGGCGAGCGCGGCGATACGGTGACGGCTCCGGCCAACGGGACTGTTATCAAAGCGGGTTGGACGGGAGGCTACGGCAATATGATTGAGATTGACCACGGCAACGGTCTGACGACGCGCTACGGTCATCTTTCCGAAATCGAAGTTCAGGTCGGCGACACAATCACGCGCGGGCAGCTTATCGGGCTTATCGGCACGACCGGCCGCTCGACCGGGCCGCATCTTCATTACGAGCTGCGTCTGAACGACAAGGCGATTAATCCGCGCCGTTTTCTTCCGCCCGAGCCGGTCGAACTTAGCGAGTTAATCAAGAAATAAGGGAAATTATTCTAAAAACAAAAAGCGAGTCTGGTTCGGCTCGCTTTTTTTCTTTGCGAAAAAATGGTAAGAAATAGTTATCAACTTTAATAAATAAAGGCTTTATTTTGATTACAAAATGGGAAGGTATTTTTTGAACATGCGATTGAAATTTAACATTTTTTCATCATTTATTTTGACGTTTGCCGTTTTGCTTTCGACAGTTTCCTTTGCGATTGCCAAAGACGAAGGGATGTATACGCCCGACCAGATTGCAAAGCTTCCGCTCAAGCAAAGAGGCTTAAAAATCAGCGTCGCCGAGCTTTATAATCCGAATGGCGTCGATATATCCGACGCCGTAATGCGCTTGAGCATCGGCTGCACGGGCGAATTCATCTCGCCGCAGGGCTTGATTTTGACCAATCACCACTGCGGTTTCGACGCGCTCGTCTCGGCTTCGACGCCGCAGAACGATTTTGCCAAAAACGGCTACAAAGCTGCTTCGATGGCCGACGAGCTCACCGCCAAACATTACAGTATTTTTATCACCAATCGCGTCGACGACGTGACGGCGAAAATCACAAAGGGAACGGAGACTTTGACCGGCGACGCGTTCGCGCAGGCGATTAAAGCCAACACCGACAAAGTTCTGGAAGCAGAGAAAACTAAAGCTTCGGGAACCGCTAAAAACGGTTTCCAGCCGTTGGACAGAAACCGCATCGGATTTTCTTATAACGCCAACGAGGTCGAAATAAAAACCGTCAACAGCGGTTATTATTATTACCTCTATGAAACGACTGAGATTAAAGACATTCGCGTCGTTTACGCGCCGGCTCAGGACATCGGATTTTTCGGCGGCGACCCGGATAATTTCGAGTGGTCGCGCCACACGGGCGATTACACTTTCCTGCGCGCATACGTCGCGCCCGACGGAACAAGCGCCGAATACGCGCCGACCAATGTTCCCTTCAAACCGAAAAAATTTCTGACGCTTTCGCTCGGCGGCGTCAAAGAAAACGATTTCGTAATGGTGATGGGCTATCCGGGCGGGACGACGCGCTATCGCGAAAGTCAGGCGGTCGATTACGCGGAAAGCGTCAACTACCCTTTTATTCATCAATATTATCGGGCGTGGAGCGACGCGCTTAAGCAAATCGGCGGGGACGACGAGGCCAAGCGCATAAAATACGCGAGCGATGTCGCCCAATACGACAACATCAGAAAGCTTTATGAAGGCAACGTGGCGGGGTTAAAACGCTCCGACGAGCTGAAAATAAAGCGCGACGAAGAAATGAAGTTCACGACGTGGGTTCAGGCCAACCCGCAGAGACAAGCGAAATACGGCGAAGTTCTCGCCAATCTTTCGCGCCTTTCCGGCGATTATTACAAAACAATCGCCCGCGACCGCGTTTTGCGCACGTTCCCGAACACGGCGAACACGCCCGTTTTCAACCAGATTTACAACGCCGTTCTCAGCGTTCAGCAGGGAAAAACCTTGACGACCGAGGAAAAGGTAAAAAGACTCAATGAAATTCAAACCGCTTTGAAAGACCGCGAGCCGGTTTTGGAGCGCGAGATGTTGAAATTCTTTCTAAAGGCGGCGGCCGATTTGCCCGCCGAACAGAGATTTCAGGCAGATGAAACGCTTTTCAATCGTTATCAGGGCAAAGAACGCCGCGCGGCTGAAGAAACGTTTGCCGAATCGATTGCCGAAAGCAAGGATTTCGACACGGCCGACAAAATTCTCGCGCTTTACAGTATGCCGATGTCTGATTTGCGGAAAAAATATCCGAATATCGTCGATTTTACGCTCGCACTCGCGCAGCAGCGAAACGATGTTCAGGTCAGAACCACGAAATTCAACTCGGAAATCGACCGTCAGCGCCTGCTTTACCAGCAAGGAATGGCTGAAATGAAAAAAATCACGCCTTACCCGGACGCCAATTCGACGCTGCGTTTTACATACGGCAACGTCAAAGGCTACAATCCGCGCGAAGCCGTCGTCTATACGCCGTTTACAACCTTAAAAGGCGTCATTGAAAAAGATACGGGCGTTTTCCCGTTTGACGTTCCCGAAAAACTGAAGGATTTGCAGGCGCGCCGGGATTTCGGCAGATACGGCGTCAATGATTCGGTTCCGGTCAATTTTCTCGCGTCGACCGACATTATCGGCGGAAACTCCGGCAGCCCGATTATGAACGGTTACGGCGAGCAGGTCGGAATCGTCTTTGACGCCAATTACGAAGGTTTGGGCAACGATATTTTCTTCGACCCCAATTACGGGCGCACGATTGCCGTCGATATTCGATACGTTCTTTTCCTCGTCGAAAAATACGATAACATGAGCTGGATTATGAAGGAAATGAACATCAAAGCCCCGGGCGCAACGACTACAAAAGCCAAACGAGCCGGAGCTTAGGAAATTACGAATTTACGAATTACGAATGTCGGAGTAGATTCTTTCATTCGTAATTCGTAATTCGTAATTTGAAATTGATTTAATAAGCGAGCTTGATAAAATTCATTCCGCGCATGATGACACGCTGGCGGCGGGCAATTCTTTTCATCCGCTTAGCGGTTATTTGCGGATTTTCGCCGGGCAGAGCTTTCGGGGCGAAAACGTTGAGCGGGCTCGGAATGATGGCCGAAAGATAGGCGGCTTCCTGCGGCGAAAGCGCCGACGCCGATTTGTTGAAATAAGTGCGTGATGCGGCTTCCGCGCCGTAGATGCCGTCGCCCCATTCGATGACGTTTAAGTAAAGCTCTAAAATTCGCTTTTTGCTCAGATTTCTTTCGAGAAAATAGGTGATAATCGCTTCGCGCCCCTTTCGCAGAAACGAGCGTTCTTCGGATAGATAGAGATTTTTGGAAAGCTGCTGCGTGATGGTCGAAGCGCCGCGTTTGAACGAAGGCATCGGCGGAATCCACGCGTCCGGGTCGTAATCGCCTTCTTCTTTGGCTTCCTTTTCGGCTTCCTTCTGCGCTTCGTCCCAAGCGCTTTGAATCGCGTCCCAGTCAAAACCGTGATGCTCAAAAAAATGCGTGTCTTCGCCCGCTAAAACGGCGCGCTGCAGATTCGGCGAAATCTGCTCAATCGGCATCCAGATTTGATATTTGCGCGGCTCGCGGTTTTCCTGTTTGGCTTCCGAGATGCGATATTCAATCATCGAAGTCGTCTGCGGGTTTTCGGTGCGAAGCTTGGAAGTGTTCGGAAAAGTGATAAATTCATATCCGAGCCAGACGACGACCGCACCAATCAATACCAGAAATAAAACTTTTGTCCAATACCACATAAAGTCAATTACGAATTATCAATTACGAATTACGAATTGTAAAACCGTAAAGTTCTTAAATAGATGAAAAGTGAAAGCTGAAAATTGAGAACTATTTTATCTTTCAGCTTTTATCTTTCGCTTTTAAGTTTTCAGTTAGTTTCCAATCATGTTCGCCACGATTTTGCCGCTGCTCATGACGCCCGGAAGTCCCGCGCCGGGATGCGTTCCGGCGCCGACGAAGTAAAGGTTTTCGATGTCTTCGCTTTTGTTGTGCGGCCGCAGATAAGCCGACTGCAGGAGCGTCGGCTCGATTGAAAACGCGCTGCCGAGATAGCTGTTCAAAGTTCCTTCGAAATGAAGCGGGTCGATGTGATGCTCGGAAATTATATGCTTTGAAAGCTCGGGCATATAATGTTTTTCGAGATATCCGATAATCGAATCGCGATACGGCCTGGCTTTCGCGCGCCAGTCGATATTCGCACCGAGGTGCGGAACGGGCGCGAGCACATACCACGAGTCGCAGCCTTCGGGCGCGAGACTCGCGTCGGTCGCCGTCGGGCGATGCAGGTAAAGCGAGAAATCTTCGGCCAGAATTTTTCGGTCGAAAATGTCTTCCAGCAAGCCTCGATAGCGCGCGCCCATCAAAATTTCGTGATGCGCCATATTTTCGTATTTTCTGTCCGTCCCGAAATAAACGACGAAGAGCGACATCGAATACGACATTCGCTTTATTTTCTCGTCCGTATATTTGCGGCGAAATTTTTTCGGAATCAGATTCAAATACGTAAAAGCGATATCGGCATTGCTGACGACGGCGTCGGCCTCTATGATTTCGCCCGTTTTCATCCGAACGCCTTTTGCCCTGCGCGCTCGTTCGTCAATCAAAATTTCCGAGACTTCGGCTTCGGTGAAAATCTCGCCGCCCGCGTCCAGAAACAAATCGCCGAGCGCGCGAACGAGCGCGCCCGTTCCGCCCATAGCAAACCAGACGCCGAATTTCTGCTCCAATTCGTGAATCATCGCGTAAATCGAGGTCGCTTTGAACGGATTTCCGCCGATTAAAAGCGGGTGAAAGCTGAAGGCTTCGCGCAGCTTTTCGTTTTGAAAATAGCGCGAGGCAAATGTGTAAACCGAGCGGTCAGAGCGCAGCTTTATCATTTCGGGAACAACTTTCAACATATCCCAGACGCTCGAAAACGGCTTGTCAATCAATTCAAACCCGACGCGGTAAATCTCGCTTAAATCTTTCGCAAAACGCTTGTAATTCTCAGTCTCGTCCGGCGCGATTCGGCGGATTTGCTCAAGCAGATTTTGTTTATCGTCGTTGTAATTAAAAATCGTCCCGTCTTCCCAACGGATATTGTAAAAAGGATTTATCTTGACCAGCTCGACATAATCCTTCGTCCGTCTGCCCGCCGCTTCGAACATCTCTTCAATCAGCCACGGCGCGGTGATAATCGTCGGCCCGCCGTCGAATTTAAAACCGTCCTGCTCGTAAACATAGGCGCGCCCGCCGAGTTTGTCGCGTTTTTCGAGAATCGTTACTTCGTGTCCCTTTGCTTGAAGCCGAATCGCCGCCGATAATCCGCCGAATCCGCTTCCGATGACAATAACTTTCATTGATTTAATTTTACAGAAACTTGCGAACGGTTGCAGAACCGAGAATTTCTTCAGAATCCCGGCCGCATGAAAAAGGATGCCGGTTTATTATTTCAAAAACCGGCATCCTTTTTTTATCAAGAAGAGACTATCACTATGTCTCTATAAAAGACCGTTCGAAATTTTAAATTTGCTTAACAAGAGCTTTTTTTTCGCTTTCGAAAAATATTTTCTTCACCGCCCGAATCGTGTTTGCATGAATCTCAACCGTGTCGTTGATGTCGAGCGCGTAGCCGCCGCTCATCGTCGTCACAATCGGCGTTTGATGCTCGCGCGCAAATCGCAGAACCGTCTCGTCGCGCGTCCGCAAACCTTCGATTGACAGCGCAAGCCGCCCGAGCTTGTCCTTTTCGAACGGGTCGGCGCCGCCGAGATAAAAAATTATGTCCGGGTTATGCACGAACACGCGCGGCAGCGCTTCGTTTAGGATTTCGAGAAATTCGCGGTCGCCGGTTTTGTCGGGCAGCTCCAAATCGAGGCTCGAACGCTCTTTGTGCAGCGGATAATTTTTCGCGCCGTGCATCGAGAATGTAAAAACCGAGTCGTCCGTTTTGAAAATAAATGCCGTTCCGTTGCCTTGATGAACGTCGCAATCGACGATTAAAAACTTTGCGGCCAGTTTTTCTTTCTGCAAAACGCGGATGGCGACGGCAACGTCGTTCAAAACGCAGAAGCCTTCGCCGCGGTCGGGGAAAGCGTGATGCGTTCCGCCCGCGAGATTTGACGAAACGCCGGTTTTTAAGGCTTCCTTTGCCGCGTTAATCGTGCCGGAAGTGGCCAGAAACGAGCGACGAACGAGCGATTTCGACCACGGCAGACCGAGCTTGCGAACTTCCTTCGCCGTCAAATCGCCGCTGACGAGACGCGCGACATAATCTTCCGTGTGAACGAGCCGCACGTCATCGACGCTGGCCGGTTCGGGCGCGACGATTTCTCCGGCGCAGAGAGTTTCTTCGGCGAGCAATTTATCGCGCACAAGCTCGAATTTGCGAATCGGGAAAACGTGTCCTTCGCCGATGTCGGCGTAATAATAAGGCGAGTAAAAAAGTTTGTAATCGCTCATCTATCAAAATAGTAGATTAACCGCTCCGTTATTTGAAATTCGCAATTCGACATTCACAGGTAAATTTTGCTTATTCACACCTGAACGATGGAGATTCACACCTGAACGCCGGAGATTCACAGTTGAATGACGAGCATTCACACGTGAACTTTAAAGATTCACAAGTGAACGACGAAGATTCACAAGTGAACGACGAAGATTCACAGCCATCAGACGAGGATTCACAAGTGAATGTCGGCTATTCACAACTGTCGGACGCACATTCACACGTGTTGATTGAAGATTCACACGTGATAACTGCTCATTCACACGTGACGGACGAAGATTCACACGTAATGATTCAAGATTCACAGATGATAATTGAAGATTCACGGGTAAGGATTGAAGATTCACAACCAATGATTGAACATTCACAGGCGATGACTGAAGATTCACAGGCATTGATTCAACATTCACAAGTGAAATCACACATTCATCCCTTATCCCTCATCCCTTTAAAAGGAAGTGCGGCTTGTGTCTCGGGAAACACAAGCCGCGATTTTTGGCGGAATGCAAACTGTAGGCAAAGCGGAGCGGATAGGCAAAAGGCGGATTAGGTAATTGGCAGGGCAATCTGTGCTTGTAAATCAAACTCTCCGCTAAGTTAGTTTGGATTTACGGGCACGAGAATCTTTTCATTCGGACGACCCATCCCGATTTTCCGGGCTTCGCGCTCAATGGCGCGCGGGTCGTTCTTCAAACTGTAAATCTCTTGTTGAATTATCAAATTTTCGTTGTTCAGCGAATCGATTTCGCCGCTCAATTGTTCAAACTGTATCGTCTCGCGGCTCATCTCCGTGTAGGCTCTTAAATTTATTGCCATACACATCATACAAGCGAGTGAAGTGATAACGACGAAAACAAACCATTGCGGAGTTGTGCTCTGAGCCGAGCGCCGGGCGCTCTTTGAACGATTTCTCATGGGCATCGAAATTGTTTGCGTATTATTCCAGTAAGTAACTGCGACCTTGCTCAAGTAGCACCTCCAAATCCTTTTCGTTTTCACTCTCGGCGTAAATTCTGACCAAAGGCTCCGTCCCCGAAGGACGCATCAGCATCCAGTTTCCGTCCGTGAAGAGAAATTTCACGCCGTCCGTGCGATTTATTCTTTCAATTCGCCGCCCGCCGATTTCCGTCGGCTCCTGGGCAAGCTTTTCTTTCAATCTTTTGGCGACATCCTCGGTTAATTTGACCCCGATTCTGCCCGATTCGAGTTTTCCGACGCGTTTGTAAAGCTCGTCAAGCTGCTCGGTCAAACTCTTTCCTCTCACAGTGACGGCCTCGACCGCTAAAAGACACGCTAAAATTCCGTCCTTTTCCGGATAATGTCCTTTTATCGAAAGCCCCGCGGACTCTTCTCCGCCGAGGATAATCTTGTCTTTATTTATCAATTCGCCGATAAACTTAAACCCGACCGGCGTTTCGTATAATTTCAAATTTCTGTCGGCGGCAACCCTGTCGACCAGGTGCGTCGTCGCGACGCTGCGTGCCACTCCTTCTGTCCAGCCGCGCGATTCAGCTAAATAATCTGTCAAAAGAGCGATTAAAAGGTTCGGCGCGATAAATTCGCCGTTGGCGTCGATGATTCCGAATCGGTCGCCGTCACCGTCGGTTGCAAGCCCTAAAGTCAAATTTTTTGATTTGACCGCCGCGCAAAGTTCGTCGAGATGTTCTTCGCCCGGCTCGGGCGCTTGACCGCCGAACGTTACGTCGCGCCAGTCGTGAATCGTTTCAACCTCTAAACCAAAATCGCGCAGGATTTTATCCAGATAACCGCGACCCGTTCCGTAAATCGCGTCGTAGGCGAAGCGGCCTTTGCCGTCGGCGATTAAGTCAAACCGAATTTTAGTTTTCAAATCGTCCAGGTAAGCCGGACGCGCATCATATCTTTCAATCGAGCCGCCGCTCGCGTCTTCAATCTGCGGCGTATTCTTTACAATTTCTTCAATTCGCTTCGTAATCTCCGGCAGAGCCGGCGCGCCGTCCGCGGTCGAAAACTTTATTCCCTGATATTCAGGCGGATTGTGCGAAGCCGTGAAATTTATTCCGCCGACCGCCTTTTGGCTGCGAATCGCGTGTGAAATCGTCGGCGTCGGCGTCGTATTTTCGCAGAGCAAAACTCGAAAACCTTTTCTTTTAGCAATTTCCGCCGCCACTTCGGAAAACTTTTCGCCCATAAAGCGCGAATCGTGTCCGACAATCAGTGTTTGCGCAGCCTCGCTCGACGAACTTTCTTTCAAATAACTACAAATTGCTTCGGTCACCAGACGTACATTTTCGAATGTAAAATCATCGGCTATAATTGCTCTCCATCCCGATGTTCCAAAGCGTATATTCATAGAGAAAGAGTAAATCTTTTTAACACTTTCTATTTTCCTTAATTTGTTACTGCTAATTGGGAGTGATAAAATTAAATTTGCTTTGACAGCAAGCAAGTTAAATTCCTCTTAAGGTGAAATTGAATTTATCATAAAAAAAATCCCAATGTAAAGATATTTTTTGTGCGCCTTAACTCTTTATTTTGTAGTATTTTACAAACGCTTTCTCATGTATACGTTAAGCTAACTGCTTAAATGTGAACGCTAGGTGAACGAATTCCAACATTTTATTTATCTTCTCATATTTGCCTGATAAAACCTTGGAAATACCGCAGGCAAAAGTTTTCCACAATGTGAAAAATTATTAAGCTAATGTTTAATCTCACAATTCCGAGAATCGTGATTTTGTATTATTTTTGATGTTTTTACTGTGTCAGAATGGAGTAAATATACATCTCCGCCACAATCTGTGTCAAATTGCTACAAAAAAATATCTTGTACAGCTTTTCACTATGTCATCTAAGCCTACTAAAATCAGCAACTTACCCATTCCGCCTGTGCGGCACGATTGTTGCTATAGATAGATTGATAATAATCTATGTTCTACTAACCCTTAACGAGCATCAAACTACCAACGCGAGAACATATAAATATTTATAAGAAAATTGTTTTCATTTAAGGAAGAGAAATTATGAGACCTATTAAACATATCGAAAAAGGCTTGACCGTATTCGCCGGCAGCGTTTTCAAGGCGGTAAAATCTGTCAACCAATACAAACCGAACGCTTCGTTCATACCGAAATGGTCGGATAAGCCACTGCTTAAGTCCTGGCAGAAATCAAAACCGACGCTCGGTTTTCCGCGTACGACCGACAGTTTGTGCCCGAACTGTGTCATAGAGGCACGCGAAGAGATTTTGAGCGGTAAACGCGACGTTTCCACGCTGATTAACGAAAAGGTCGGCGAAATTAAAGCGCAGATTATCGAACGTGACGGTCAAATCTGGATGATTAAGGATTGTCCCGAACACGGGCATTTTGAAGATTTGATGGCGATTGATTCGAAATTTCTGCAGCACATCGAATCGCTGTTTCCCGGCCGAGACATTCAGTCGCACAACGACGAAAAGCTGCACAATCACGGCTCTTCGACGATTAAATACGGGCGCGGAGCGGTTTTGACGGTCGATTTAACGAACCGCTGCAATATGATGTGCGACCCGTGTTTTATGGACGCCAACCAGGTCGGCTTCGTTCACGAGCTGTCGATGGAAGACGTCAAGGAAATTCTCGACAACGCGATTTCGATTAAGCCGCGCCGCCAGATGTCGGTGCAGTATTCGGGCGGCGAGCCGACGCTTTCGCCATATTTTCTCGAAGCGGTTCGATATGCGCGCAAAGTCGGTTACAACTCGGTGCAGGCGGCGACCAACGGAATCGAGTTTGCAAAATCGAAAGAATTTTGCCGGGAGGCAGCCGAAGCCGGACTTCGTTTCGTTTATTTGCAGTTTGACGGAATCGGCAACGATGCCAACTCGCACCGCCAAATCGGCAATTTGTTCGACGTCAAACTTCGCGCCATCAACAATCTCCACGAAGCCGGAGTTGATATCGTTCTCGTAACGACGCTCGTCAACGGCGTCAACAACGACCAGGTCGGAACGATTATTCGATTCGCTCTGGAAAATCCGAAAAAGATTTCATTTGTATCATTTCAACCCGTTTCGTTTACGGGTCGCGACGAGCACATTACCGAGCAGCGCCGCCTGCAGCAGCGTTACACGCTGTCGCATCTGGCGCTGGACGTGCAGAAACAGGTCGGCATCACCGAACCGACGCGCGATTGGTTTCCGCTCAGCTTGATGGGCGCGTTTGCCGATTTCGCGGACGTCGTTCACGGCGAAGACTCCGAATGGGGACAGGTTTCCTGCGGCTGCCATCCGAACTGCGGCGTCGGAACGGCGGTGATGATTAACAAGGAAACGAAGGAGATGGCGCCCGTTCCGCAGTTTCTGAATATTCAGGGGCTGGTGACGGACATGCAGCACATCACCGACACGAATCGCGGCAAATGGTTTTCCAACATTATGATGGGCCTCGCGCTTCTGAAAAACTACAATCCGTATGGCGCGCCGGAAAGCCTGACGCTCGGCGGAATTTTTGCAAAATTCGATAAATCGTTCGGTTTGTCGGGCAAAGATTACGGAAAAGTAACCGGTGACCGCACCGTTGAAGACATCGAAAAACGTCGCCAAGACCCCTGGAACTTCCTGTTTATCGCGGGAATGTGGTTTCAGGATTTGTTCAACTACGATTTCCGACGCACCGAAATGTGCATCATTCCATACGGCACGCAGGAAGGCGAAATTTCCTTCTGCGCATACAACACGGGAATCGGCTGGAGAAACATCATCGAGCACATGCACCAGAACGCGACGGTCGCCCAGTGGTATAAAGAACACGGACGCCACGAAGTTTTCGCCAAAGGCAAGGAAGTCTCGCTCGGAGACGCTTCGCACAACTTGATTTTGAACGAAGTCGACCTTTCCCGCCCGAACAAACCGGAGATGGAAGGGCCGAAAACGGCTGCCGAAGAAATGCAGATGATGAAGAAGCTCTACCAGCAGATGGTTCTCGAAAAGAACAGCATCAAGGGCGATAATCTCGTCCAAATCGGCGGACTCAAACGCGAAAAGAACGAATCCACGAAAGCGTAACTTTCGCTTCAATCATAAAAACAGAAAAGCCGTCTCGAAATTATTCGGGACGGCTTTCTGCTTTCTGCAAATTTTCCAGAAACGTTTCGACCTCGCTCATTTTTTCGAGCGGTAAATCCCTGACGATGTCGCTCAATTTTGCGGTGACGGCGGCTTTCCGAAGATTATTGAGCGCGTGTTTTTCGTGCAGAGCATCGTCTTTATCGTCGCGCCACTCAAACAAATCGTTCGGCGTGCAGTTAAGCGCCAGGCAAAGCTTTTCGAGCGATTTAATCTTAAAAACTACCGGGTAGAATTGAAGCATATTGCTCGCCGTCGAAGAAGCAAATCCGTTTTTCGTTAAAAACATAAACGGTTTATCGATTCCGCGCAACGCAAAAACGCGCCGCATATTGAAAACTAACATAAGCACCTCCATGTTTTGGGAATAATATTACAAGTTCTCGAAGTTTTGTTATAAGTTGACGGAATAAACTTACAAACTTGCGAAATGAAACCACAAATTTTTGGAATATAGTTACAAGTATTGGGAATATAGTTACAAGTTTTTGGAATAATGTTACAAGTTTTGGAAACAAAGTTACAAGTTTTTGAAATAACACTACAAGTTTCCGGATAAAAGAAGCAGAATTTGCACCAAAAGCGCGCAACCGGGAGCGCGGACATCTCGTCCGCAATGTCGCAAGCGACATAATTGATAAAGTCGCTGAAAGCGACCAACAATATAGCGCAGGGTTAAGCGAAACAAAGTTGAGCGCAACCCTGCGACGAAGTTGAGCGCAACCTGCGACGAAGTTGCGCGCAACCCTGCGACCTGCGACCGTTGCAAGAGAATATTACCGACGCTGAAGGCGTCGAACACAGACGCGAATGTTGCTCGCCTTCAGCGAGCGGTTGAATTGTTGATAATCAACGTCGGGTTGCGCCTGCGGCTTAACCCTACGCTATATTGTTTGTCGCCTTTGGCAACGGGTATTGTCGATTGCCAAAGGCGACGGGCGCGGCATGTCTGTCGGGTGTATGGGCGTTTTAATGCGTAAAAATGCCCTTACTTTGTGCGGCCTGCTGTATTTTGAATATTTTCGAAAATAAATACGTCCGATAGGGCAAAAACCTGTTGCTTTTTAGTCTTAAATGAGTTATCAAATCATTTAATCTTTGGAGATTTTTATGAAAAGATTTGTTTGCGCCGTTAGCCTCTGTGTTTTTCTCCTCATTGCCGGTTTGTTTGTTCTTTTGCCTTCGACCAAAGCGCAGAATAACGTGCTCGCAAATCTGCTCAGTCTGCCCGCGCCGCCGCCGCCGAATCCTCTGATTGAAAACGTCGTCAGGGACAAAAACTTTTTTTCAAAAAGCAATCCGCCGCGCGACGACGCGCCGGTTGACGATTTGATTACTTACTGGGAGGCGCAGAATCAATACGACCCGAAATACGCGTATTCGCCGACGCCTTCGGAAAAGGCGCTCGAAAAAATCTACGCCGAAATAGAAAAAAATCCCGGAGAGCTGGTCAATTATCTCAACGTGCTGAAGAAATCGCCGGATGCGGCCGATTTCGTCAAACGTCTGTATGACCGCGATTTGTCCGACCGGAAAATGGAAGAAGGATGGCGCGAATCGGTTAAGGAATGGCTGACTTACAACAGTCCTTATTTCAGCAGCGAGCTTCTCGAATCCGCCAGACAAGCGACCGACACGGACGAATACGTCACCAATCAGGGCGAAGTTCTCGCGCTCGCGCGGGTCGACTGGGACAAGGCGCGGCCGATTCTCGACCAGATGCTCAATAATCCGGGCATGCCCGTTTCGCAGACGCTGGCGCGCTGGGCCTATTACCAGCACGCTTTAGCGGAAGGCGATATCGGCGACACGGACAAATATCGAAAGCTTTTGCAGGAAACGGTCGAAGACAAATCGGGAAAACCCGGCAATCGCGATTTGGCGATGGATGCGCTCGTCGAATCGGGCGATTTTCCCGGTCGCGACGAATGGTATTTTTCGCTTCTCGAAGACGAAACGCTTTTTGATTTGCGCGTCAACGGTTCGGCTTACACGAGCTTGACGACGCTTCTCAATCATTCGCCGGCGGAAAAATATCTCGAAAAAATGCTCGACCTCATCAAGAGCGACAATCAGACGGTTCGCAACGTCGCGGCGCGAAATTTGGGCACGCTGCTCAACGAGCAGAATCCCGACGTTATCAGGGCGCTGCTGCCGTGGCTCGATAATCCGAAATGGGCGAAGGAGGTCAGCAACGAGCGGCAGCTGCTCGTTACCGCGCTGACGAGCGTGCAGATTCCCGAAAGCGTTCCGGGACTGATTTCGATGCTCAACGAATCGGAAAAACAAATGCCGCCGCTCAGAACCGAAAACGCCAATGTTTCGACAAATTCAAGCGTGGCCGTTCAGACCGAGATGGTCGACGTTTACCCGTTTCGAAGCGCGGCGATAAACGCGCTTTCGATGCAGCGAGATGTGCGCGCGGCGCCGGCTCTGCGCGCCCTTCTGCCGCAGGTCGACGAATACCAGCGCGCGAACGTCGTCAACGCGATTTTGCTGTCGAACGGCTTTTCCGTTCCCGAGCAGCTCGAAGCCATCGAGATAACCGCCAGAAACGCGACGCAGTATCAACAGACGCAGTATTACAACACGAATGTGACGAACGTCAATACGATGAGAATGTCCAACTCGGTGCGGTCGCCGATTGTCATCGAAAAAGACGAACCGACAATCGTCGTCGCCAACACGTATTCGGGAAACGTCGACCCGACGCGCACTTATGACCCGAACGACATAAAATTTATTCTGGGAAACCAGATTGTCAACAACCGCGAGCCGTCCCGCGATTTTGTGATGGCGCTGGTCGACCGCATCGTCGTTCTGGACAAGAAAGAACCGGCCGTCGCCAACGTTTTGCGCGGCTATATGATGACCTGGCGCGGCGCGGCGATTAATTCCCTGCTTTTAAGAGATTTGAAAAACGGCAAGGCCGACGCCGATTCGATTGTCAGGCTTTTGAGCGTCAGAAAGGAATTAAAAGAAAAACAGCTCAGCGAAATTTACGAAACGCGCGGCGGAGCAAGCCAGACGGTTTTCGGCATCTCGGCCTGCCTGCTGGAGGACGCGGGCGAATACAACTCGATTCTTGCGGGCGACGACGCCGAAAGCAAAATCGCGCTGCTCGGCTGCGCCCGTCTGATACGCGCGCGGCTTCCCGTCCAGACGGTCGCGGCCAATCTGAAAAGCGCGAATAAACTGCTCGCGCTCGCCGCCGAGCTTTATCTCGAAACGGAAGACTCGCCCGAAGCGCGCCAAATCGTGCTCGCCGCGCATCCGAACGAAGCGAAAATTCTCGGCGCGCGAACCTCTTTCTCATCCGGCGCAGATATGGACGTGAGCAGCAGCTTTACGTCCGAGCTTTTTGCCAGCGTCAACGATTCGTTTAACGGCTTTACCAGTTATTACTTTGAAAACTTTTTCGAAGAAATCGACGCCACCGAAAAAGCGCTGCAGAAAGAAGTCAAAGAATCGGGAGACCTCCTCGGGATTTACGCCTACAACGACAATTTTATCCGGATTTACAAGGACAAGGCCGTTTACAGCTGGTCGGAAAACGCCGCGCGTTATCACGAGCGCGAGCTGACAAAAGATGAATTCGACAATTTCAAATATTACCTGACTTCGCAGCGCGTCGACGAGCTCCCGCCGTTTTTGTCGCTCTGCGACGAATGCAGCACGCGCGAGCTTCTGATGCTCGGCCGCGGCGGCGGTCGGCGCGTTTTTGTCAAAGCCGAACGAATGCCGCCGTTTTTCGCGCAGCTCGACGATACGTTCGAAGAACTGCGAAAACCGCCCGCAAAGCTGCACTACTGGCTGGAAAAAGCCGTCCCGGGATTGGAGATTTTGCTCGCCGACGACAAATTGCAGGCGCGCGCCGTCTGGAAAACGGGCGACGATTTCAGAGTTTTGATTGAAGACACCGAGCGCCGCACGCAAATCGACAAGGAACTCGACCTGCTCGACCAGGCCGAAGCTAACAAGGAAGACGTCGATTACGAACAGGCCGAACAAATGGCCCAGAAACGGCGCGAGCAGAGAAAATTTGAAAACTTTTTGTGGTTTAAGTTCGCGGGCGGCCGTCTCGGAGATTTGGTCGGTGAGCCGCCGCAGAACGATTATGTGCCGTCGCGCGACAGCTTTCCGGCGCAGGCCGAGAGCGGTCGCTGGAAAGCTCGTGCCGGCGATTTGGAGATACGCGCCGACGAGCAGGGCTTGTATAAACTGAGCCGCGGCGTATTTACAAAAATCCGGAGCGGTTTTCACGATAAGCCGCTCGTCACCCCGAACGGGCGCTGGATTATTGCCACAAAATATGATGACGAAGGAACGGTCACGCCGCTTCGCATCAATTTACAGACGAACCGGGAATTTAAGATTGTGCTCCCGGGTTATCCGATTATCGAAGCGGCGGCCTTTATTCCCTCGCTGAATAAAGTTCTGCTCTTCGCCGGAGATTATTACGAGGAAGAATCCGAGCGGCAGGGAAGCTATTTTCTGCTCGACCCCGAAACGGGCGCGGTTCAGCCCGCCAAAGGCGAGATTGCGCCGCTAGTTCAGCAGACGTTTCGCCCGCTTCAGGCGGCGACAAATCCCGATGAATTCTGGGCGGCAATTCCCGACGAAGAGGAAACCAAAACCAAGTTCGGCATTTATAACGCCAAAACTTTGAGCTTTAAGCCGCTGCTGGAAATTTCGCGGATAAAATTTGACAGTATGAATATGTGGGTCGATGCGGGCAAGGTTTATTTTGTCTACGAAGGACATATGCTCAGCCTGCCGCTGCCGAAATGATAAGGACGGAGAGATGAAGAATGAGGGATGAAGAAGAAATAGCTCAACTCGCTTTTCTTCTTATTCATCCCTCATCGCTTTGCCCTCATCTCTTCTCTCCGGGGCAACTTTTTTCTTGCGTCGGCGCAACAAAGAAAGCATAATCGCATTTAAGTTTTAAAAGGAGTCTTTCTTAATGCCAAAACTGCTGTTCTCTGTTCTGTTTTTGTGCCTGTTTTTATCTCTCGACGGGCAAGCGCAGAACGTTAATTCCTCAAATTTAATAAAACAGCTTCTCGATTTGCCCGCGCCCCCGCCGAAAAATCCTTCGGAAGAAAGCAAGCCGAAAAAAGCCGAGCGCGAAAAGGAATTTTTCGCCGACGAACGCGTTCCTTCGGACGAAGCGCCGATTGAAGATTTGATTGATTACTGGACAAATCAGAGTCGCACTTACAACCGCACCCAGTATCAAATAAATCCTTCGAAAAAAACGATTGAGCGCCTGCTCGAATTCTGCGAGGAAAATCCTTCCGAGATTATGAATTATCTCCTGCTGATTCCGCCCAATCCGGAATTGGCCGAAAAAGTAAAAAAAATCTACGACATCGTCAAACAATCGGGCGACGAAAACAATTACGTGCGCACGCAGGTCAGGCAGTGGCTGAAATACAACAGTAAATATTATCTCGAGGATTTAATCGCCGAAGCGCGCGAAGTTCACGACCTCAACAACTACGTTTCGAACAGCCAGCAAAACGCTCTCCGGTCGCTGGCCAAAATCGATTGGGACAGCGCAAAAACGATTATCGACCGGCTGGAAAACAATCCGGCTGAGCCGTATTCGTCGATTCTGGCGAAATGGGTCGTTTACCAGCACGCGATTGAAACGGGCGACACATCGACCGCCGAACGATATCGCGGCGAGCTGCAAAAAGTTGTCGAAAACAAATCGGCGACCGCCGGACAGCGCGATTTGGCGATGGATTCGCTTGTTTTGAGCGGCGATTGGGAAGGACGCGACCAGTGGTATGCGTCGTTGCTCGAAGACGAGACGCTGCTCGACGTTCAGGACAAGGGCTACACGGGCTTGACCACTCTCATTTTGATGTCGCCGCCCGGAAAATGGACCGAAACGATGATTAAGCTGACAAAAAGCTCTAACGTCTCGGCGCGTTCGGCCGCCGCGCGAAATCTGCTGAAAGTTCTGGGAAAGGGCGATAAAAACATTCTCGAAGCGCTGCTCCCGTGGCTAACCAATCCCGCCTGGGCAAAATCGTCGACGAAAGACGAGCGGTCGAACTTGATTGAAGCTTTTTCAGAGACGGATTTTCCCGAAGCCGTTCCGGGCTTGATTTGGGTCGTTCAAAACGAAAAGGGAGCAAATCGCGGCGCGGCCGCCGGAGCGCTCGCCAAATACAAAGACGCGCGCGCCAATGCGGCGCTCAGATTCGCCCTGCAGGACGAAAAAAGTTCAGATTATGTCGATGATATTATCGAAGCTTTAATTGCCTGCGGCGGAATCGGCGACGACGAGCAGATGATGTCGCTCGAAGCCTTTGCGACGCTTTCGTCCACGCCCGGAGGTTTGGAAAAAATAGAAAACTTTGAAGAAGATTCTTACGAAGACGTAGAAAAAAGCGAAACGCTGAAAAAATCTCTACCCATGCCGGTTACCATCGGCAGCTACCTGAGCAGGCAGGATGAGCCGAGCGACGGTTTGGCGGCAAGAGCCATCGCCCGCGTGAAAGTTTTGCGAAAAACAAAACCGGCGGTGGCGAAAATCCTCGACGATATTATTCGAAAATGGACAGGCCGCGTGATTTATCTCGAAACGCTTCGCCAGATAAGTTCGGGCGAAGCCAACGTCGAAGGAATTTTAACGCTTCTGGCAAACCGCGAGGACGCGCGCGAAAAAATTCTGAACGACGTCGTCGCGCTTAGAATTTCAAACGGCGCGGCGCGTGGATTTGGCGCCTGCATCGCCGAAGACGCAGGAGAATTTACGAACATTCTGCGTCAGGCCGACGCCGAAACGCAAACCGCGATGTTTTCGTGCGCGCGTCTGATACGCACGCGACTTTCCGTCGCCGATGTCGCCGAATTACTGAAAAGTCAGGACAAAACGCTTGCGCTCGCCGCCGAAAGATATTTAGAATCCGAAGACAGCGTCGAGGCGCGAACGCTCGTTCTGGCCCGTCATCCGAACGAAGCCTTTATTTTAGGCGCGCGTCAGGCCTTTATTCCCGCCGAGGTCAAAACCGCTTATGACGGCCCCGCGCTCGCCGCGCTGTTTTCGAGCGTCAGCGATAACGGTTATGCAAAGGTTGACCTTTCCGAGATAAAAAATTCGGAAGACAATCTTCGCGCCGAGATAAAGGAGAACGCCGAATTGATTGCCCTCTACGCGCTTTTATCCGATGAAAAGGTTGGACAGGAAGTTCTGCGCGTTTATAAAAACAAAATCGTCTTTACGTTTTATGAAGACGAAGCGCGTTTCTGGGAAAAGACTTTGACCGCGGCAGAATACGAGAGCTTTTATCAATTTCTGCTTGAAAACAACGTTGACCGGATGCAGGCCATCAACAGCACATACTGCGAAAGATGCGCGACGAGCGAGTTCGTCATGTTCGGTCGCAACGGAGGCCGCCGCGTGTTTATCCGTTCAAATGCACCCGACCCGCCGGCTTTTACAAAAATCAGGGCATTTTTTATCGGCTTTCGCGCGGGCGACGCAAAACTGCGTTACCGTCTGGCCGATAAAATAAAAGGTCTCGAAGTTTTGCTCGCCGACGAAAAATTTAACGCGCTCGCGCTTTGGAAAAAAGACGCGGATTTTCGCGTTTTAATTGACGACCGGCAAAAAGCGGGAGAGCTTCAAAAGGAATTGGAAGAAATTGATAAAGCCGACAATGAAGCGGCGATTGCCGACGATTTCAATCCTGTGGCGCGGCAGGCACGACGGCAGACGCGCTCGAATAAGATTAAGGAAAACTTAATTGCGCAATACGGCTGGCGCAGAATGGAAAACGGCAAGCTCGGCGGAACGGCCGCACAGCCTTCGGAAGCGGCGTATTTGCCGGAGGAGATTGCGAGTTATTCATATTACGGTTATGTTCCGCCGTCGCGTTCGTGGCTCGTGCGCGCGGGAGATTCCGAAATTCAAACCGGGGATTCCGAAAACGGCTTGTATAAAGTCAAAAGCGGGCAAAATCCGGTCAAAATTAAGGAAGGAAATTATTCGAATCCGGTCGTCTCGCCCGACGGAAAATGGGTTGTCGCAAGCGTCGACCAAAACTGGAGTCAGCCGGGCGGCGCGGCGCGCATAAATCTTGAAACCGGAGAGGAGTTTAAGATAAATGTTCCGCCGGCAATCACGGTTTATCCGATTGCGTTTGTTTCGTCGCCGAATAAGGTTTTGCTTTTTCGCGGAAGCGGCAGGCTTTATCGCAACGGAAAGTTTAATACGTATATGGATTCGAATTCGAGCAAAGACGAAATAAACCCCGTTGACGGCCCGAAAATTCCCGAGTTTTATCTGCTCGACGTCGCGACGGGCGCAATCGAGCTCGCCAAAGGCGAATTTCGCCCTTTGCAGGAGCAAACTTACCGGCGTTTGCAGCCGACCGGAAACGCGAACGAATTTTGGGCGGCCATCTACGACGAAAAAACAAAAGTGACTGCAATCGGCCGCTACAACGATAAAACTTTCAGCTTTCAGCCCGTCATCAAAGTTCCCGAAATAAATCTCGACAGTATGCAGATTTGGGTCGATGAAAAGGAAGCGAAAATTTACTTCGTTTATGAGGGGCATCTGCTCGCGCTGCCTTTGAAGCAATCCTAGGCCATTTTGTCCCGCACGAAGTTGTTATGAAACTCGTTTATGCCGATTTTATGAAAATGGACGTTAACGGGCGTCTCATTCTTACTTGTTTGGGAACATTTAAGGATTTAAAAAACATAACATCACACTTAAAGATGGACTTGAATTAGTGTTTTATAACGAAGATGAAGACGTGGACGGAAAGCGCGACGACCTTGTCGTTGCGGGAATTATTGAAAATGATTCTAAAAACGAGCGATGGACGGCCATAATTAACTGGAATGAAATAAAGAACATTTCCAAACTTTCTATTCAAGAAAAACAAAAACTCGGAATTAAATAATTTCCGAGGGCATCAGCCAATCCCGTCGAACTTGCCATTATGCACGAAAAAGTGTTTAATTATTGTTTGCCCGACTAACGAGATTGCGGTCAAGAGGAGGTGAAACGAGAAAAATGGCTTTTGTATCAGTTAACAATAACGAATCGATTGAGAGCGCGCTGCGCCGTTTCAAACGTAAAGTTATCACCGAAGAAATCATCAAAGATTTGAAAAAGCACGCGCATTTTATCCCGCCGGGACAAAAAGCAAAACTCAAATCGCAGAATGCCCGCAAGCGTAATCGCAAGCGTTTTCGCCCGATGCGCAGCAATAATTTCAACAACCAGAATCAGGGACCGAATTCGAATCAAAACCCGAATCAAAATCAAAACAGATAGTTTCGGCGAAAGTTTTGCAAATGCGTGATGTCAAATCGATGTTCAACCGGTTTGCGTCACGCATATTTTATTTAAATGACCGCGGAAAAAATTCGCATTCTAATCACCAACGACGACGGCTTTCACGCTGAAGGCATCATCGCGCTGGAAAACGCTCTGTCGGAAATCGGCGATGTTTACGTCGTCGCGCCCGCTTCGGAGATGAGCGGCGCGTCGCACAGCTTGACGCTCGCGCGCCCTCTGCGAATCAGACAAATCGACGCGCGCCACTGGACGGTCGACGGCACGCCGACCGATTGCGTGACGCTCGCTCTAAACAAAATTCTGCCGCCCGAAGAGCGTCCGCACATCTGCGCCTCGGGCATCAATCACGGGCCGAACTTAGGCGACGACGCGACCTATTCGGGAACGGTCGCGGGCGCGCTCGAAGCGACGATTCTGGGCGTTCCCGGACTGGCCTTCAGCCTGGTTGCGAGCCGCGGCCACGATTTTACCGAATCGGTAAAAATCGCCAAACAGATTACGCAAAAAGCGATAACCGAAGGCCTGCCCGAAGGCACGCTTCTGAACGTCAACGTCCCGAAGGGCAAGCCGAAAGGAATCCGCATCACCAAGCAGGGATTTAAAAACGCGCGGCCGATTATCTCCGAGCATATCGACCCGCGCGGCAAGCCTTATTACTGGATTGGCGAGCTCCGCGAGGGCTTTCATGCCGGGGGCGGAACGGATTTTGAAGCCATCGACGAAGGCTGCGTTTCGGTCACACCGATGCGCAGTGATTTGACGAATCACAAAGCGATTGAATTATTAAAAAGCTGGGAAGAAAGTTGACGGAGTTACAGAGTTAAAAAACTTCTTTCAACTCTGTAACTTCCTGTAACTCCGTAATCCTGTAAACTTTGTAAACTATTTACGATGGACGAGTATAAAATTTCGCGCGACAAGATGATAAAGCTTCTGCGCGAGCATTACAAAATCGGCGACGCGCGCGTTTTGGATGCGATGCGCGACGTGCCGCGTCATTTTTTTGTGCCCAGCGCGTTAAAAACGCAGGCTTACAAGGATAACGCGCTCCCGATTGCCGCCAATCAAACAATCTCGCAGCCGTTTATCGTCGCGCGCATGAGCGAGCTTCTGGAATTGAATCCCGAATCGAGAATTCTGGAAATCGGCACGGGCTCGGGTTATCAAACGGCGATTCTGGCGCGTCTGGCGGGCAGGGTTTTTGCGATTGAAAGAATTCCGCAGCTTGCCGCAGAGGCGCAGGAGCGGCTTCACGCCCTGCAGATTCACAACGTAACTCTGCGCTGCGCCGACGGCACAAACGGCTGGGACGTTTACGCGCCTTATGACGGAATTCTGGTCGCGGCAGGAAGTCCCGACCTTCCCGAACCGCTTCTCCAGCAGTTAAAAATCGGCGGGCGGCTGGTCATTCCAATCGGTCAGGACCAGAAAACGCAGCACCTTATTCGCGTTACGCGGACGGAAAAAAATTTCCTGACCGAAGATTTCGGCGCGTGCGCGTTTGTGCCGCTCATCGGCGAACACGGCTGGAAAGTAAAAGACGAAAGAAAATAATCTATGAAAACAATGCTTTTTTTCTTCGGAATATTTGAAGAAATCAAAAAAAACTTCTGGTTTCTCGACCCGAACAAATTGATTAACACTTTGCTCGACTGGTTTGGAATCTACGCCTATCTCGCTTTGTTTTTTATCGTTTTTGCCGAGACGGGTTTGGCCGTCGGGTTTGTTCTGCCGGGCGATTCGCTTTTGGTAGTTTCCGGGCTTTTCGCCAGAACTTTCCCCGAAAAATTAAACGTCGTGATGGTTATGCTCTCGTTTTTTCTCGGTTCGGTCATCGGCGATTCGACCGGCTACTGGACGGGACGGGTGATGGGCAAAACTCTCTTCGGCCGCGAAAATTCGCGCATTTTTAAACCTTCAAGAGTCGAAAAAGCGCGGGCATTTTTTGAAAAATACGGAGTAAAAACCGTCGTTCTGGCGCGCTTCGTGCCGATTGTCCGGACGTTTGCGCCGATTGTCGTCGGCGCGACCAAAATGCCTTACCGAAAGTTTCTTCCTTTCAGCATCCTCGGCGGCTTGCTCTGGATTTCGAGTATGGTGCTGGCCGGATATTTTCTCGGCACGGTGATTGAAAACGCATTCGGCATAAAACTCGAAGACCACATCGAAAAAGTCGTCATTCTCGTCGTTTTTCTTTCGCTCCTGCCGCCGTTAATCGAATTTCTAAAACACAAATTCGGCAAAAAGGAAGCGGAAGCGACTGAAAACTGAAATGTAAAAGCAGCTTTCAACTTGCAGTTGCCGGTTTTCAGTTGACTTAACCCGCCGGTTAACTTAGAATCTGTTACTTGACTTATCGGGGCGTGGCTCAGCCTGGTAGAGCGCACGGTTCGGGACCGTGAGGTCGGATGTTCAAATCATCTCGCCCCGACCATTTAAAAAGAAAAAGGCTTTCTGAATTCGTTTCAGAAAGCCTTTTTTCTATTTCACCGGAAAATATTTCGTCGCCCGAAAATTCATATCAAAATTTGTGTCACAAAAGCCGGAGTCGCGGTGTTTTCTAGATAAACACCAAGGAGACAATTTTTATGAAAAATCTTCGAATCGCGACGCCGGCGTTTAAATCGATGCGCGTTTTAATTCTTTTTATTTTCGGATTAGCGGCTTTATTTGCCGGCATCATTTTAATTGATAAAAACGCGACCGGCATTCGTGCCCAGAGCGCTTTGAAAACGATAACCGGCGAATGGAACGCCGAATTTAAGAGCGATAAGCCGAACGAAATATATTTTATGTTTCAGCGCCGGAACGAAAAGGGCGGCTTTAATATGACGAGCGACAATCTGCCCATCAGCGAATTGCAGGGACTGGCGGCAAATGCGCTGAATTCGTCGAAAACAAACGTCAGTTTCAGCCTCGTACGCGAAGCCGGAACGTTTGTCTGCGAAGGCTTCTTCAGCGCGGGCAAAGGCGCGGGCGTCTGGACGCTGACGCCGAGCCAAAAATTTATCTCCGAAATGCGCAGCCGCGGCTACGACAATCTTTCGGAAGAAGATTTGCTCAGCGCGGCGATAAACAATCTGACGACGAAATTTGCCGACGAGCTGAAAAACGCCGGATACGACCGCCTCACTTTCGAGGAACTGAGACGCGCCCGGACACACGACGTGGACGCCGCCTATATTCGCGAGATGAAATCGGCCGACTTCGAAAATCTGGAGATGGAAGAGCTTATCCGCGCGCGCAACCACGAAATCGACAATCAATATATCCAGGAAGTAAAAGCGATGGGTTTTGAAAATCAACCGCTCGAAACGCTTATCAGAATGCGCAATCACGACATAAACTCCGCGTTTTTCAACGAAATGAAAGCCGCCGGTTTTGAAAATCTTTCGATTGAAGAATTAATCAGGCTCAGAAATCACGACATCACCGTCGCCTTCGTCAACGAAATCAAAGCCGAAGGTTACACGGAAGTTGCGGCGGAAACGGCAATCAGTCTGAAAAATCACGATGTCGACCGCGATTTTATCCGCCGCGCCAAAGCCCAGGGCTACGCCAACGCGAGCCTCGAAGAGCTTATCCGGCTGAGCACGAAAGGTTTGATTAAATAAATTGCGACTGGCTTCAGCTGGTGGACAGATTTGATAATAAGGAACGGCTTTAGCCGAATTTAATCAAAAAACCAATCATCCTTTTTGCTTTAGCTAAATTTTGGCTAAAGCCGAAAGGATTTTTTTATTTCAAATAAATTCGGCTAAAGCCGCTTCTCTTTGATTCAAACTGTCCACCAGCTAAAGCTAGTCGCAATTTATAAAGAAGCCAGCGGCAATTTGTAAATATCTTAGCTTTGTGTTGACAAAACGTATCGTTGTCGAATAAAAACTATCAGGTAGTGAGCACCGATAAACAAACTTATTTCGCGCGCCGGTGGTTTAAGCCCGGTCTTTTAATCGTCGGCTGGACGATTATCGGCTGTTTTTATGCGGCGCGAAACATCGTCGTATCCGTCAGTCAGGGACGCCCGATTGAGTGGAGCCGAATCGTTCTCTACGAGATAATTTACTGGCAGGCATTGATAATTCTGACGCCGATTATTCTCTGGCTCGTTCGCCGCTTTCCAATTAATCGGGAAAATTGGGCTCGAAGATTATTCGTTTTAATCTTTTTCGGACTGCTTCTCTCGCCCGTTCAGGGACTTATCGAATCGGGCGTCGCGCTTTTTATCGAGTGGGGCATTCGCCAAACGCCGAACGACGAGCTGGCGCAAAGGTTTCCCATTATCGTAAAAACCGTTATCGTCAGTTGTTTCACGGGTTTTGTTACTTACTGGCTGATTGTCGGCGTCTTTTACGCTTCTGAATATTACCGGAAATTTCGCGAGCGCGAGATAATTGCGACGCAGCTCGAAAATCGTCTCGCACAGGCCGAACTGCAAAATTTAAAAATGCAGCTTCACCCTCATTTTCTTTTTAACACGCTGCATACGATTTCGATTTTGATAACGCGCGACGCGAAAACGGCCAAACGGATGCTCATTCACCTGAGCGACCTGCTCCGGATAACGCTCGACAATTCGGGCGCGCAGGAAGTTTCGCTCAAACAGGAGATTGAATTTCTGGAACGCTATCTGGAAATTGAACAAACCCGTTTTCAAGACCGCCTGACGGTCAAAACGAATGTCGACGCGAAAGCGCTCGAAGCGAGAGTGCCGAATTTAATCTTGCAGCCGCTCGTCGAAAACGCGATTCGTCACGGAATCGGGCGCAGCTCGAAAAAAGGAATCGTCGAACTGTCAGCCGAAGTCGAAGACGAAACGCTGCATCTCAGCGTACGCGACAACGGTTCGGGATTTTCCGAGGGCGAGCCGAAAAACGGCGTCGGAATTGCCAATACGAAAGCGCGTCTTAATCAACTTTACGGCGACGCGCATCGCTTTGAAATGACAAATCTGGCCGACGGCGGCGCGTTCGTCAAAATAGAAATTCCCTTTCGGACGGAAAAGAGCAATGGATAAAATCAAAGTTTTAATCGTCGACGACGAGCCGATTGCGCGCGCAGGCATTCGCGTTTTGCTCGAAAAAGACGCCGAAGTCGAGATTTCCGGCGAGTGCGGAAACGGCGTCGAAGCTGTCTCCATTATTCGCAGAAACGCGCCCGACCTCGTTTTCCTCGACGTCCAGATGCCCGATTTGGACGGCTTCGGAGTCGTCGAAAAAATCGGTGCTGAATGGATGCCGTCGGTAATTTTCGTGACGGCTTACGATAAATACGCGCTCAAGGCGTTTGAGATAAACGCCGTCGATTATCTTCTAAAACCTTTTGACGACAAGCGTTTTTTCAAAGCTTTCGAGCGCGCCAAATCGCAAATCGAGCGCCGCAACGTCGGCGATTTAAATCGCCAGCTTCAAAGCTTGATGCAGACTTTGAAACAGGAAAAAAAATATCTCGAACGCCTCGTCATCAAATCCGCCGGGCGCATTTTTTTTCTGAACGTCGAAGAAATCGACTGGATTGAAGCCGCCGACAATTACGTCTCGCTGCACGTCGGCCGCGCCGGGCATCTTTTGCGCGAGACGCTCGGCAATCTGGAAAGCAGGCTCAGTCCCGACAAATTTCTGCGCATCAGCCGCTCGGCAATCGTCAATTTAATCCGAATCAAAGAAATCCACCCGCTCTTTAAAGGCGAGTACGCGATTATCCTCGCCAGCGGAAAAGAATTAAATTCCAGCCGTCGTTACAAAGATAAGCTCAATTCGATTCTCAAAGATTAGTAAATCAGAGATTTTCACGAGAAAAAAGACAGGAAATTTTAAGAAAAATCATACCTGACAATCCGCTCGCCACAAAAAACTGACCGCTTATCCCAAATTTGTACCGGGAAATTTCGGTCGCTGATAGACTTTCAGGCGTATTTATAAATCTACAAATCTTTGAGGAATAATCAATGAAAGTCATAAAAATCTTAATTATCTGTGTTTGTTTTTCTTCAATCGCTTTGGCGCAGAACGCGAGTCTCGATTCGGTTCTTAAAGCGCGTCAAATTCTGGATGCGGCGATAAAGGCTTCGGGCGGAATCGACGCTTTGCGCGAGGTCAGAGACGTGACGCGCGAATTGAGCGGTTTGCGAACCGACGAAGGACAGGGACTTCGCCCGATTGTGCATAAAAGCGATTATCTGCAAACGCTCGACGCGCCGGCGCAGAGCAATCCGAAAATAACGAGCGTGCGCGATTACGCCAACCAGAGAGCTTTGGACATACTCGACGCCGTAATTCTCGGCGGCCAGCCGATAAAGTTTCGCACGGTCGTCGACGCGAAGACGGCTTTTTCGGCCAATATGATGACAAAGCTGGCGCGCATTCGCCCCGCCGCGGCGCTTTCTTTTATCAGAACCGCGACTTTTCGCCGCTATCCCGAAAGCCTGCTTTTGACGTTGATGAGCCGGGCAAACAGTCTGCGCTGGCTTGGCAGCGGCGATTACGACGGGAAAAAACAAAACGTCATCGCTTTTGCCGATTCGGACGGCGCGCAGATTTCGCTCTATTTCGACGCGCAGACCAATCTTTTGACGAAGATGGAAACGGTCGGCGACAGTCCGGTTCTCGGCGATGCGGTGAACGAGACCGTTTACGGCGATTATCACGCCGTCGGAAAATTGACGCTTCCCTTTCGATACGTCGATAAAGCCGGCGGCGTGATGCTTCAGGATTTGAAAGCGTCTTCGATTACGGTCAATACAAATCCGGCGGAAAATCTGTTTACGATTCCCGACGGATTTGCAAAAGAAGATTCGCCTTCACCGATTCCGACGCTCAAAAAAATTACCGACGACGTTTACGCCGTTCTCGGCGCATACAACAGCTTGTTCGTCATTTTTAAGGATTACGTGCTGGTGCTCGAAGGCGGGCAGTCAAACGCCTACACGCAGGGCATCATCAAGCAGATAAAAACAGTTGCGCCGGACAAGCCGATTCGCTATCTCGTCTCGACGCATTTTCACTTTGACCACATCGGCGGCGTTCGCAGCTTTGTGGCCGAAGGCGCGACAATCGTCACGACCGTCGATGCCAAACAGGCGATTGAAGAATCAATCAACCGCACGCATCTATTGTTTCCCGACGCGCTTTCGCTAAAACCGCGCCCCGCCGTTTTTGAGACGGTCGCCGACAAACGCGTGTTTGAAGACGGCACGCACAAGGTCGAAATTTACAACATCGGCCCGAATCCGCATTGCGAGCAGATGCTCATCGCGTATCTGCCGAACGAAAAGATTTTGTTCGAAGCCGATATGCTCGACCTCGACATTCCCGAAGGCGGAATCGCGCCGGCGGGAAACGACACGATTGCGCTCTCGGAAAAAATTCAGAAACTCGGGCTTCAGGTCGAAACGATTCTTCCCGTTCACGGGCGGCTCGGAACAATCGAAGATTTGCGGCGGGCTTTAGCGGCATCGGCGTTAGTCAAGAACTAGAAAGAAGTTCACCACGGAGACACAGAGAAAAGAAATAATAAAACTCTCTGTGCCTCCGTGTCTCTGTGGTAAATAATTATGGTTTTAGCCGATTTGATAGGTGGCGATGCTGGTCGGGGTTTCAAAACATCGGACTTTGTAAACCTGAACTCTTTCGTCGCCGACGCGCGTGTTGAGATATTCGAGAATGTACCGCGCGAGATTTTCGGCCGAAGGATTGAGCTCCTCGTCAAACGGCGGCAATTCATTTAAATTGCGGTGGTCGAGATATTTGACAATCTCGTCGGCCGCTTTTTTTAAATCGCCGAAATCAATCAAAAGACCGATGTTGTTTAATTCTTCGCCTTTCGCGTAAATCTCGATTTTATAATTGTGCCCGTGCAGATTTTCGCATTTCCCTTTATAACCGCGCAGCTGGTGCGCGCTCGAAAAATTGCGCTCAATCATCACTTCGTAAAAAGACGACATAACATTTCTGTTTAAATCTTAACCGTCCTTCAAACCTTTGAGCAAGTTCTCGACTTCGGGCAATTTTCCGGTAATGATTTCTCTGAGTATTTTCTTAATTGATTGTGTAAAAAATTATTGCTGTTGTGCGGCAAAATTCCTAAATCGCGGCAAAACTAAATAATTCAGCAATAAAGTTACGGATTACTCTTTTCAAGTATTATTTTCAAATCCTTACCTCGATTTCCCTGCGTTTCTTTTTCTTCAAACGTGGTTTCGTAAGTTTTATAGCCTTGCTTTGTAACAATCAGTTTTAGACGGACATTGCTGAACGAGGCGTGCATAAAGGAGCAGGAAAAATATCCGGATCTATCCGTAACGGTGCGACATTCGGTTTCACTCGACGGATTCTTTTTAATCGCTTCAAACTTGATGTCGGCTTTTTCAATCGTATTATTTTCCGAATCGTAAACGATGCCGGAAATCTGCGAGCGGCTCTCGCAAGCCGAAGTCAGAAAAATCAAAAAAGAAAGTAATATCGATAATTTTTTGTAGTTTTCCTTCAACATATCTTAATAGTTTTGCCTGAAATCTAACCCGACACGCCTTTTTTGTCTTCGAAAATCTGCGCCACATCTTTCAAATCGCTCGTAATTCTGGTTCGCGGCAAAGAGTTCAGAAAATCGCGGCCGTAGGATTTTGTCCTGAGGCGCGTGTCGAGAAGCGCAATCACGCCTTTGTCGGTTTTGCTGCGAATCAAACGACCGATTCCCTGTTTCAAGGTGATGACGGCCTGCGGGACGGAATAATCGAAAAAGGATTTGCCGCCGTTTTCGTCGATAAATCTTGTTCGGGCGGCGACAATCGGGTCGGTCGGGACGGCGAACGGAAGCTTGTCGATTATCACGCACGAAAGCTGCTCGCCGCGCACGTCGACGCCCTGCCAAAACGAAGATGTGGCGAAAAGAACGGCGTTAGGCGTCTTGCGGAAACGTTCGAGCAGCCCGGCTTTCGACATCGAGCCCTGAACGAGACACGGGAAATTGACGCGCATCGAAACGAGCTCGTAAAGCGCGTTCATCGAAAAATTGCTCGTCGCCAGCACAAACGCGCGCCCCGACGTGATTTGCAGCAATTTAACGATTTCGTTGGCGGCAATCTGCGTATATTCGGGCGCGCGCGGGTCGGGCATCGCTTTCGGAATATAAATTATCGCCTGCTTTTCGTAATTAAAGGCCGACGGCGCGAGCAGAGATTCGGTTTTTGCGGGCTCAAGACCGAGACGGTCTTTGATGAAATCAAATTTGCCGTTGGTCGAAAGTGTCGCGCTCGTCAAAACGACCGTTTCCACTTTGTCGAAAAGCTTGTCCTGCAAAAGAGTGGAAACATCAATCGGCGAAGCGCGCAGAAACATTCCCTTGCCGCGCTTTTCGAGCCAGTAAACATAATTTTTCTCGGCCTGCGTGACGATAAATTCCAAATCGAAACGCGTCTGCCGCACGCGCCGCGTCAAGCTTTCGGCTTCGGTCATTTTTTCGGCGTAAACGTCGACCGCGCTTTCCAGGCGTTCGAGCGCCGAATCGAGCGCAAAATACGCTTCGCCGAGCGGCGTCGGCTCGATATCGCCGCTTTTTGTCTTTTGCGCGAAAGAGCCCGCCAGCAGCGGAAACCTGCCGTCCTGGCTGCGCGTCTGCGTAAAGCGAATCCAGAACTGGTCGGCGAGCCCCGTGATTTTCGCCGCAATTTTCGTCAAATCTCTCGAAGCGGCGGCATCGGTTATCGGCAAGCCGTCGGCGTCGCGCGCGAGCTCTTCGAGCTGAAAGCTCGAAATCTGAAAACCGAAATAATCGGCGGCGATGTCTTCGATTAAGTGTGCTTCGTCAAAAATCACCGCGCCGTAATCGGGCAAAACCCGGCCGTATTCGTTGCCGCGAATGTTTAAGTCGGCGAAAAAAAGATGATGATTGACGATGACGATGTCGGCTTCGTCGGCGCGCTCGCGCATTCGGGTGATAAAACACGCTTCGAAATCCGGACATTTCTGGCCGAGACACGTTTCCGATTTGGCGTTGATGCGCGACCAGAACGAGATGTTTTCCGGCAGATTCGTCAGCTCGGCGCGGTCGCCCGTCTCCGATTCGCGCGACCATCGGCGCACCTCGTCAAAATAATCCATCTCGTCGAGGCCGTCCAAAACCGGCTGATTTTCCGCCTTTTTGATGCGATACAGACATGCGTAATTCGAGCGGCCCTTCATATACGCGGCCGAAAATTTCTTCGGCATAATCTTTTGCAGAAACGGAATGTCCTTTTCCATTAGCTGCTCCTGCAAATTTTTTGTACCCGTAGAAATAATGACGCGTTTATTTTTGGCGAGCGCCGCCGCGATGGCCGGGACGAGATAGGCCAGCGTTTTGCCCGTTCCGGTTCCCGCTTCGACGATAAGGTGTTTCTTTTCTTCAAATGCGCGGAGCACGGCCTCGGCCATTTTTATCTGCCCGGCGCGATATTCGTAGTCTTTGTGATGGCGTGCGATGAGTCCGGCTGTGCCGAAAATTTCTTCCACTTTTTATTTTTTTCCTAAAATTTTGTTAATAAAGTTGAAATCGGATTGACGAACGAACGGATTTCTGTTAGAAATAGACTTCATTCTATAAATATTTTATCCAATAAAATAATAATGACGTTTCTATCCGGTATCGGAATCTTGTTTACCAATCATAGCAAATTTGTTTGATAAATCTATCTGCTGTTTAGATGATTATTTTTTTCTGTCCGATAGTCTTCGTTATTGATAACCCCAAAATTTAGTGTCCTTATACATAAGGTAATAAATCATCGCTGTTCGCTTAAATAGAGCAGTAAATTTTTTTTCCGTTTAGCTTTAGGAGGGCTTATAAATGCAGAAACGTTTTACAGCAATTACCCGTCGCGGTCTTTTGCTGAGTTTGTTTGTCTTGGGCTTGGTTGCGGCCATCATTTTGGTGCCGAGCCAGTTCACTTCGGAGGCGGGCAGTCAAAAGACCATGAAAAAAGGTCTTTTCGAAAGAACTGAAAGCCACGAGGAAGGATTAGATTGGTATGACATCCGCGAGGATAAAACCGCCGGAGTTGCAGACAAAATTATGCAGTTCCGCCAGACCGTAGGCCGCGATGCGGTCGCGATTGCCGATGTCAGAGATAAATTTGTCAAGGGCGAAAACCAGCTCAGAACGCAGGTTCCGACGCTCAAAGTCGAATACAATACCGATATTCGTATTCCCGAAGTCATCACACCTGACGTCTGGAAATCGAAAGCGGAGTTTTTGACGCGTCCGACACAGGAAAATCGCGCGCAGGTGCTTCGCGATTTCATCAAGCAAAATAATGAATTGGTCGGAGTCAGCAACCGTCAGGTCGACTTGCTGAAAACGACGGCCGATTACACGAATCCGAACGGCGACCTTTCATACGCGATGCTCGAACAGTTTATTAACGATGTTCCTGTTTTCCGCGGCGAAGTAAAGGCCGGTTTCACCAAAAACGGTGAAATGGTTCGCGTTATCAACAACCTGGCTCCGGGACTGGAATACTCGAGTCTTTCGACAAATTTCCGTGAACCGCTCGACGCTGTTAAAGCGGCGGCCAGCCACATCAATTATGAATTGTTAAGTCCTGACGTAACGCGCAACGATGCCGAATCATCCGATTTGAAAGTCGTTTACGGCACAGGCACAAATGCGACCACTGCCGAAAAAATGTATTTCCCGACCGAACCGGGCGTGGCGATTCCGGCGTGGCGCGTGCTTATCTGGAAGCCTGTTCAGGCTTATTACGTCATTGTTTCGGCCGAAGATGGCACGATGCTGTGGCGCAAAAACATTACCGACGACCAGACTCAATCGGCAACCTACAGCGTTTATGTTAATCCGAACGCAATGATTAACGTCGCCGACAGTCCGGCGCCGCTGACACCGGGCCCGAATGCTCCGGGAACTCAGCAGGGCGCGATTACTGCCCGCACCAGCATGACCTTAATCGGTAATGAAGGCGTTTATTCATTTAACAACAACGGCTGGATTACCGACGGCACGAACATCACCGACGGCAACAACGTCGAAGCAGGTGTCGATAGAGTCGCACCGAGCGGCGTTGACGCTCCGGCAACCGGAAGCCCTAACCGCGTGTTCAGCAATGCATGGAATCCGCCGCCGGGAAATCCCGCGCCCGGAGACGACCCGCTGACCCCTGTGGCGCAATACGGCGCGACGACGTCGATGTTCTACATCGAGAACCGCTATCACGACGAAATGTATCGTTTAGGGTTTAACGAAGCGGCGAAAAACTTCCAAACCACGAACTTTACCGCTCAGGGCGTCGGCAACGACCGCATTTCGGCTGAAGGTCAGGACTCGTCCGGCACGAACAATGCAAACTTTTCAACGCCCGCCGACGGCGGACGCGGAATTATGCAGATGTATCTCTGGACAGGCCCGACTCCCGATTATGACGGAACGACCGATGCTGAAGTAATCATTCACGAATCAACGCACGGAACGTCAAACCGCCTGCACGGAAACGGCAGCGGTCTCGGCGGAATGGGCGGCATGATGGGCGAAGGCTGGTCTGACTTTTACGGTCACGTAATGCTCTCAGAACCGACCGACGACATCAACGGCGTTTACACGACCGGCGGTTATGCAACCTATCAGCTCGGCGGATTTTCGGCAAACTACTTTTACGGTATTCGCCGCTTTCCGAAAGCTCTGCTTTCAGTGACGGGCGGTCCGGCTCGTCCGGCGTGCGGCAACGCTCCGTGCCCGATTAATCCGTTTACCTTTAAACACGTCAACGCAGACTGCGATACGACGCTCGGAACGACGACAACCGCCGTTTCCAGTGCTTTTCCGCGCAGCCCGGTGATTGCTACCTCGGGTAGCTGTAACCAGGTTCACAATGCGGGCGAAATCTGGTCGAGCGCGTTGTGGGAAGTTCGCGGCTTGATGCTTACCCGTCTCGGATGGGCAGTCGGAAACCGCAAAACGCTTCAGCTCGTCACCGACGGCATGAAGCTCGCTCCGCTTAATCCGACGTTCCTCCAGGAACGCGATGCGATTATCGCAGCAGCAGCAGCCAGCTCGGCAGCACCGGAAGCTTCGGCTGACGTCTCGGATGTCCGTGAAGGCTTCCGTCGTCGCGGTATGGGCTTCTCGGCCAGCGTTCAATCAATCAGCGCCGTTACCGAAGCGTTTGACTCGCCGAATGCGATTATTTCCAATCCGTTCTCGGTCAGCGATTCGACCGGCGACGGCGACGGATTCCCCGAACCGGGCGAAAACGTTTTAATCAGCGTTCCGATTTCAAATACTTCGGGAGCGACGATTAACAACGTCAACGGCAGCATCACCGGCGGCGGAACTGCCAGCTATGGAAATATTGCCGACGGCGCAACCGTTGTTCGTCAAATTACATACACTGTTCCTGCCGGAGCAACCTGCGGAGCTCTTCAAACCGTTAATATTACGGGAACGAGCGCTGCCGGTGCACTTAATCCGCAGACATTTTCATTCCGTCTCGGCGCACCTGTCGGCGGCGCACCTGCCGTCTTTACCAGTTCCACGGCAATTACGATTCCTGGTACGGGAACCGGTCCGGGCGCTTCGGCTCCGTATGGAACGACCATTACCGCTTCGGGTCTGACCGGCAACAAAAACATCAGACTCGAACTGACCGGCTTGACGCACACTTTCCCCGGCGACATTGACGTTCTGCTCGTTGGTCCCGGCGGACAGAAATTCATTCCGCTTTCGGATATGGGCGGCACGACCGATATCGTCTCCGGTAACGTTCAATTAGTTGATACGGCGACTGCTTCGCTTCCGACGGGAGACGGCACCATTATCGGTGAATTCAAACCGGGTGACAATACTGCGGGAGATACGTTTACGGCACCTGCTCCGGTAGCTCCGTATACATCGCCTGCACCGGTCGGAACGGCGACTTTCGCTTCGACCTTCGGAACGACCGGCAGCGGCTTAAACGGCGTCTGGACGCTCTATGTTATGGACGACGCAGGTGTTGACTCGGGTTCGATGACCGGTTGGAAACTGACCTTCGAATCGAACGATTACGTCTGCGCGCTCAATACGGTTCCCAAATCACGCGCCGACTTTGACGGCGACGGCAAAACCGACCTTTCGGTCTTCCGTCCGTCAGAAGGCAACTGGTATCTGAACCGTTCGACGGCCGGATTCACAGTTCTGAACTGGGGACTCTCGACCGACAGATTGGTTCCGGGCGATTATGACGGCGACGGTAAAGCAGATGTCGCGGTCTTCCGTCCGTCAAACACGGCCGGCGTGTCCGATTTCTACATCCTGAAGAGCAGTGATTCGACTCTACAGGGTGCCGAATGGGGCATTGTCGGAGACGTTCCGGTCAGCGGAAACTTTGACGGCGACACGAAGGACGACATCGCGATATTCCGCCCGTCTAGCGGAACATGGTATATCCTCAACAGCAGCAACGGTACGAACACAATCGAACCGTTCGGTCTGAACGGAGATATTCCGGTTACGATGGACAGTGACAACGACGGCAAGACGAATCTGGCGGTTTACCGTCCGAGCAATCTGACGTGGTATGTCGCGCGCAACAGCGGAACTCCGGCGGCGAATTTCGACGCCTTCCCGTTCGGCCTTGCCGGCGACAAACTCGTTCCGGGCGACTATGACAACGACAACAAAACTGACGTCGCTGTTTATCGTCCGAGCACCGGCACATGGATTATTCGCAAGAGCACCGACGGCACGACTCTCAATGTTCCGTTCGGTATCTCGACCGATATTCCGGTTCCGGGAGATTATGACGGTGACGGAACGGATGACATTGCGGTTTACCGCAACGGCACCTGGTATATCAATCGTTCGACCAGCGGAATGCTGATTCAGGCATTCGGCGTCAGCACGGATACTGCAATTCCCAAAGCATACATCCCCTAAACTAAACGAGGTTGAGGAATAAATTCCTCAATCTCTTTTGGAAATAAAAAACCGGAGGCTTGAATTAATTCAAGCCTCCGGTTTTTTATTTTAAGTTTCAGGAATCGACGTCCTGAAACCTGAAACTCATTTTTCTCTTCCGCAAACGCTTCCTCGGCACGTCCGGCGGCACTCGTTTTAATACAGCTGGTTAAACGAAGGATTCAAACAAAATCGTTGACTTTCGAGACGGCAAAGAATATCTTCGAAGTAGACGATTTAATCAGACTTTAAGCCGACCGAGAACGTCTAAAAAACGTAAAATTTATCGTTCAAACCACTTTTTGCAAGGATTTACAGTCAAATGAAAACTGCTTCAGGCAAGCTCACTTTTATAAAACTAACCGTCATCGCCATCGTCGTGCTGGCAATTTTAGGTTTCCAGAGTTATTCGGTTAAATACGAAAAAGTCAGCGCGTCGGCACAGGGGCCGAGCGCATCGCACACGAACGCGCCGGGCGAGGCCAACTGCACCGAGTGTCACAGCGATTTTCCCGTCAACAGCGGAACGGGCGGCGTCACGATTGCGGGCGTTCCCGCCAACTATACGCCGAATCAGGCAGTCCAGATAACCGTCACGACCAGCCAGGCCGACGCCGTCATTTACGGCTTTCAGTTGACGGCCGTCGACGTTCTCGGACGCCGCGCCGGGACGTTTTCGCTTCCGGTTCAAAGTCCCGCGCAGCTGCAAACGGTCGACGGCATCGTCGACGGCAACACGAGAAAATATATCGAGCACACGCCCGATGGAATTATCCCGACGCAGTTCGGCTCGAAATCTTGGACTTTTACGTGGACGGCGCCCGCGCAGAGAGTCGGAAGGATAAGTTTTTATGCCGGCGGAAACGCCGCCAACAGCGACGGAACTTCTTCGGGTGACTACATCTACACGACTTCCAGAAGCACGCTTTCAAACTCTACCGTTTCTGATTTTGACGGCGACGGCAAAACCGACCTTTCGATTTTCCGCCCGTCGGCCGGCGAGTGGTGGTATGTGAAAAGCTCGAACGGCGGCAATTCGGCCGTCCAGTTCGGCCAATCGACCGACAAGCTGACGCCCGGCGATTATACCGGCGACGGCAAAACCGACATCGCTTTCTGGCGTCCTTCAAACGGTTTCTGGTTCGTCCTCAGAAGCGAAGACCAGAGCTTCTTTTCCTTCCCGTTCGGCGCTTCCGGCGACATTGCAGCGCCGGCCGATTATGACGGCGACGGCAAAACGGACGCGGCGGTTTTCCGTCCATCGACGACGACCTGGTATATCAATAAATCGACCGGCGGAACAATCATTCAGCAGTTCGGGCAATCGGGCGACATTCCCGTCGTGGCCGATTACGACGGCGACGGAAACGCCGACATCGCCATTTATCGCCCGTCGCTCGGCCAGTGGTGGCTTCAGCGCTCGACCGCCGGATTGATTGCATTTCAATTCGGTAATTCAACCGATAAAGCCGTGCAGGGCGATTACACCGGAGACGGCAAAGCGGACGTCGCTTTCTTTCGACCTTCGACCGGCGAATGGTTTGTTCTCAGAAGCGAAAATCAAAGCTACTTCTCATTCCCGTTCGGCGCTGCGAGCGACATTCCGACGCCCGGCGATTATGACGGCGACAGGAAATTTGACGCGGCCGTTTTCCGGCCGTCCGGCTCGACGTGGTTTGTCCAGCGATCGACGGCCGGAACTCTGATTCAAGCTTTCGGCATCGCGGGCGACATTCCCGTTCCGGGCAGAAATCCTGCCGACTAAAGAGCAGACTCCAATAACAACATCATCAAAAAACCGGGAAGCAGATGTAAATTTATTACAAATGCTTCCCGGTTTTTGCGATGTGAACATCTTTATCTCAGAGTTTTGAAGTCAAAACTCTGAGATTTGGCATAAAGCAAGTAGTCTAAATATTAAAATTCCCAATTTCGAAACTGCAACAGTGAAAAATGTTCTTTCACTTTCCGCTTTTCGCTTTCCACTTTTCACTTTCCGCTATCCTTCTCCCTGTCCCGGTGTCGGCGTCCGGACGGGTGTCGGCGTCGGCGGGATGGGCGTCGGCGTTCTCGTCGGAACGGGCGTCGGCGTGTGCGGCGGAGTCGGCGCGGGCGTTCCCATCGGCGTCGGAACAGGCGTCGGCGTCACGCTCGGTATCGGCGTCGGAACGGGCGTCGGCGTCGGCGGTGTCGGAGGAGGAGGAGGCGGCGGAACGGGCGTAATGACGGGCGTCGGGCCCGGATTCGGCAAATTCGTGTTGCCCTGCGAATCCATCGGGACGGGCGCTTCGAGAAATTGGATGTTGCGCACGCCGACCTGCGTCGTCCCTTTGACCTGCTCTTTCACTCCGTTTTCCAGAGCGTAAGTCGTTTCGACCGAAATGCTCGGTTCAATCATCCTGATAAGCGACGCGTCGGACAATTCAATCTGCTGTCTGGGCTGCTCGAAAATGGTGCTCGCGCTGTCGGGCTTGAGAACGTATCGAAAATCGAAGGCCATCAGATGCTCGGCGACGACGTTGTCGATAAAGCCGTTCTGCCGGACGCCGAAAACGCGCCGGACGAGACGGCCGGCCGCGTCCACAAAATAATGTATGATTTGAACGCGCATCAGGCTCATCGGCATTCCGCCGGCCGAGACGCTGTTCATACTGCCCGAAGCGCCGACGCGGTTTAGATTATAAGCGTCGCCGTTTGCCCAGTAAATCCGGTTTGTTCCGCTGTCGAGAGCGGTGATTGTGCCGAATGTCCCGGCGAGGCCGTTCGTCAGAAAATAAACTTCACCGACCCGGAAATCGGTAAATCTAACGGCCGGAACGGTGATGTAACCGCTGGTTGAGCTGACGTCTGCGACCGCCAAATCAATCGACGAAAACGTCCTGTCCATCGTCAAAAGAGTGATTCTGTCGGTTCTTTCCTTGACGGTAGTCGCGGGCGTCGTGCCCAGAACGTTTGTTCCCGCCGGCATATTGTCGTCCGAGATGACCGCGCCGATGCTGACGTAACCGCTGTTGGTCGGGTCTAAATACGAAGCGGTGCGCGCCGACAGATAATCGGTGACAAATCTCGTCGGAAGCCATATCAAACCGATGCCTTTGACGCCGTCGCCGACGGTCAAAATGTCGCGCGCGATATATTCCTGCGAAGTTCGAAGTCCCTGCTGCGCGGTCGTCATCTCGAAATTGTTGTTGGCAGTCGTCACCGTTCCGCGCAAAAGCGTAAAAACCGCCGCCATAATAATCAGCGTCAAAACCATAACGATGATTAGCTCAATCATTGAAAATCCGGCGTTAGATTGTTTTCGAGACTTGGTCATAAAATTTTAGTGGATAGTTGATAATTGATAGTTGATAGTGAAAGCGGTTTTTTCTTAACTATCCACTATCAGCCATCCGTTATCTTAAGTTTTGCCTGAATCCGGTTGCCTGAATATATTGAAAAAACGGCGTTCCCGGCGGCAGTTTGTTCGGTGTCAGAAATGTCTGGTCAAAGCTCCAGTTGCGACGAGGCGGCATATAAATGACGGCCGTGTCGTTTTCCCACTGCGCGAGCGCCTGCGTCGAGCGGAAAAGCGGAATAAACGAGCCCGTATAGCTCCACGCGTTGAGTATTCCGTTCAGATTCCAGGTTTCGAGAAAGCGCGGGTAATTGATGATTCCGCCGTTGCGTCTAAGTCCGGCGGCGTCTCTTCCGGGCATCGCGGTCAAGCTCGAAATCGTCGTTCCGGCGATGACTCCGGCGCGGACGGAAGTTCCCTGCGAGGTCGAAGGCAGAGCGTCGTCGGCCATTCGATAAGCTTCGCCGGTCAGATTTCGCGCGTCGCTCGAGCCTTCCGGGTAAAGCGCGCTGAGGCCGTCGAACCACGTTTTTGAAAGCGGGAAAAAGGCGTCGCAGACAATCGAGGACGGAACCTGCGGCCCGGTAAATCCGCCGTCGTTTAAGGTCGAGCCGCCCGCGGGAATTCCGGTAATGCCGGTCGTGTTGAAATTTCCCCAGACGTAAACCATATTTTCCGAAGAAATCGTAATGCCCTTCGCCGGCGAAAGCTTTCCGGCGACTCCGGTCGTACTGAGCGTTTCGCCGTCGAACAGGCGAACGGCGCGGCGAAAATAATTGCTCGAATTAAACCAGCGCATCGCCGCATAAGCGCGGCTCAAACGGGTCGCGTCGGTGACGGGCGCGCCGTTGGTCGGCGTGCAGCAGATTGTGCCCGAATCGGGCAGCTCGCGCGTGTCTTTCTGCAAAGTTCCTTTTTTGCTTGCGCCGCTCGAAGTCCAGCCGAAATCAATCACGTCTTCGCCTTCGTCGAGCCGGCCGTTCGGGCCGTATATGTCTTCGTTATCGACGATTCCGTTGGTGCTCGCGTAAGACGTTCCGTCGCTCAGATACTCGGCATTTTTCTGGTCGCCGCGACGGTCTGAAACATAAACGACGTAGCCTTCGTCGCCTTTGACGTTAGCGCTCACGGCTTCGGTTCCCGAAAGCAGATTTGCGTCGTAAACGCCGTCGAGCCAGCGCGCGAGATTTCGCATATTGATTTCGACGACGCTCGTCATTCCGCGCTCGTAGATGTCGTATTCGTTGAGCGTGCTGCGCACCCAGCCTTCGCGCACGTTATAGACGTTTATCGGCACAATCATATTGTAAAGCCCGATTGGCGCGGCTTCGCGCGTGCAGGTGCCGCCGTCTTCGTCGGCGGCGGTTAAATCCGTGTCGATAAAGCCGCGATTGGCGGCATAAAGCGCCGTTGGGTCGTTTATTTCGCCGTCGGCAACGGTCATACAACCGCCTGAGCCTATCTGCGAATTGCGCGTTATGGAAACCAAATCGAAGTTTCCGCCCGTGCGGTCGCGGCTTCCCTGCACGAATCCGGCCCAGAGCGGGCGCTGTAGATAAACGATGCCGTTCGGCTCGCCTTCGGTCATGCCCATGCTCAAAATCGCCTGCGTGACGTCGACAATCGAGCCGTCGGGTTTGACGATTTCGATAAGAATTCGGCCGCGAATGCCAGAGCCTTGCGGAATATAATTGCCGCCGACGGTTTCGGGCGCGCTTTTGACGCCGCGCACGGTCATCGCGTTTTGCGTGCCGCCCGTGGGCTTTTTCTGGAGAATCGCCGAGCCGCTGATGGCGCCCGCGTCCGAGATATTTTTGAGAACGTTGATGCCGCCGTTTAAGACCGAAGGCGTAAAATCTTTGAGCTGAACGCCTTCTCCGGCGGGAATGCCGGCGACGTTGGTCGCACCGCTCCCGTCGTTTTCGCCGTCGAGCAGGATTCTGATTTGCGATTTGTTGTGATAACGCGAATAAGAAAGGATTTCGCCGTCCGTCGGCAGAGCGCGCTTTATCAACTCGGCGGCGGAATTTCCGGCCAGCTCAAGCGGTAATTTGAGCGCCGTCGCGCCGGTCGTGTTGGTCAAAACCTGGCCGCCGAATCGATTCGGCGTTCCGTTCGAAGGCGGTTTTACCGATTCGCTTTCCCACGTCGGATTGGCGACGCCGTTCGGGCTTCCGGGAAAATACCCGCGCTGCCCGGCGCTGCTCGCCGGAAAATTCGGCCCGCCGACCGCGCCTCCGCCCGATTTGACGCTGCCGCTTCCAATCTCGCTTTGAACGTTGATGCCGTTGACTTCAATCCAGACGTTCTGGTTGCCGGCGGCATCGTTGGTCTCGCCGCCGCGCGTCGCGTCGCGGACAAATTCGCCGGCCATCGTGATGCGGTTTAAAAATTTCGTATTGCGCAGAGCGTAGAGATTTCCGTTAGTGTGAATGCGGCCGTTGAAAGTCATCAAAGGGCCGGGGTGAATTTCGATATCCTCGTTGCTGAACATGCCGAACTGGAAAAGCGGAACGAGATAATTGTTAAATTCGCGTTCGAGCTTGACCTCGGTTCTGGTCGCCGGCCGCATCCCGATTGAAGTCATTTTATACGGAATGACGCTCGAATAAAGCCCCGCATAAGGCCCGTCGGAGATGTTGACGCGCGGGTAAACGGTGTTCGGCAAGCCCTGTATCGCGCGCAATTCGTCGAGCCGGTCGGTGTCTTCTTCAAGCTTTTGGTCAAATTGAAAACCTTCGACGGCCAGCGCGGGCGGCGGCGTTTGTTCAATCAAATCTAAATCCGCTCTGGTCGGGCTCATCTTGCGGCGAAAAAGATTGCTGAAATCGTTGGTCATCTTTTCCATCGCCGCCTCGGTCGCGTAAAAGGTCTGCGTGCGCTGCAAATCGCTGCCCGCGATGCGCGCTTCGGTCGAGGAAAATGTGAGGGCGGTAAGCGCGACGACGGCCAGGATGGCGACGACGATAATTGCCATCGCCAGCGCCGCGCCGCGTTCGCTTTGCTTTTTATGTGTATGACGGTTAAAAAACATCTTCTTTCGCCTCCCGAAACTATCTCGTGACGCGCGCTTCGTCGTTTAGATAACAAACGCCCGTCAATTCCCCGATTTTCCCGTTGCTCGACATATATTTGACTTTTATCTCGACTTTTTTGAGCGTGTCGCTCAAATTGCTGATGGTAATCTGGCGTTGATAACCGCTGCGGATTAACGCCTGATTGTCGAAATCGTCGGCCGTTCCGTAAACTCCGTCGACGCCCGGCGCGCGCAAATCGTCGTCCGTCCCGTTGACGCCGTCCGGGCCGGAGTCGATTGAAACGTCTTTGAAACCGGCGCTGAAACCGTTAAAACGGCTCGGCGTGTTCGTGTTGTCGACCGCGCCCACGTTGGCGATTTGCCTGAAATCCAGCCGGCGCGAGTTTCTTAGAGATTCGATTTCTTCAATCGACGCGACAATCACTAATTTTGCGCTCGAGACGTTGCGGCTGGTGGTCGTAAATTCCAGCGCGTAGGTGATGGCGGCGGCCGTCCCGATAAGCCCGATGGTGATAATTAAAATGGCGATGACGGCTTCAATCAGAGTGAAACCGTCCTGTCTTTTTTCAGAATTTTTTCGAGCTTTACTCGACATAAGCGTTAACACCTTTGCTGTATCGCCAAACCTTTATGCGCCCGCCCGCGCCCAAGATGGAAACCGCGAAAGCCGCGTCTTTTTTGTATTTATTGTGATAGAAAAACAAAGCGCTGTTTTGAGGATTGTTGCTTGCGTCGATGACCGAGCCGTCGGGCTGAAACGTAACTTCGACTATCGAGCGCGCGAGCGAAGTCATATTCGTCGTATCGCTCAGCGCCGCAGCGGAAACGCCGCCCGGCCGCCCGTATTTGATGTCGGCCGAATCGACGCCGAATCCGGACAGGTTATAAACTTTATTTTTTGCGTCGCCGAACGCGCCGAAGCTTCCGCCATAGGTGATTAACTGCTTGTTGCGGTCGTCGTAGCAGAAAGTTATCGGGCGGCGCTGCGACATCGCTTCCTGTCTGGCTTCGATTAAAGAGGCCGAAACCTGTCTCTGCATCGCCGAAAACTTCATCAAACGCCGCGATGAAATCAGCTGCGGCAGCGCCAGAACGAGAATAATCGAGGCGACGAGCAAAACGATTAAAAGCTCAGGTATGCTAAAACCTCTGTTTTTGGTCAAGTGTTTTTGTCTGTTTACTGCTAGCATTTTCATTTCTTCATGGGTGTTTTACAAATTTATGAGAAAAATCTCTACTTCACCAAAGATTGAACAAGGTGGTTTTTCCAGAAAAAACAGCGTTTTACAAAAAAATTATTTAAAAACTGTGGAAAGAATGTGTGAAGCGAAGCATGACGGCGAGACTCGTATAACAGCGGTCGTGGTCGGGTGATAAAATTCCCGTCAGGCGATTAGCGCCTGACGGGAAAACGGGAAGAAACATTTGCTTTGATTTGTCATAAAGCCAATTCATTTTTCAGAAGAAGTTCCGCACGCCGCAATTCGTAGCGGCCGCGCCCGAAATTTCCTTCCGCCTCTAAAATCATCGCCAGAAAATAATCTGCGTTGACAAGATGCAGGATAAAAATCCGGTTTTCAGAGGAAACGGTCAGCTCCCGCAGTTGGCCAAGATTCAATTCGCCGTTGATGCGCTTGGCGCGGCTTAAAAGCGACGTGTATTCGGCGATGGCAATATCAAGATTTGCCTCCGCCTGCGTGTCTTGCCAAACTTTTTCGACGGCGATTCCGTCCGTTCCCATTATCAGGACACCGAGACATCCCTCGGTGCCGCTCATCGCTTCGTGCAGAACTTCTCTAAACATCAACCATAGTTTAACTAAAATTAGGGTTTAGTTGAACTACTCGGATTGTTTTGCGTCGGCACAGGCACCAGAATCTGCTGCGGCTGTGTCTGCTGCGTCGGATTTTCACTGGGAATTTCCGAGTTAGAAGCCGGATTGCCGAGCGGAACCGGCTGGAGTATGGTCGTCGTGCGATTGCCCGTGCCGACTTTACCCGAAGTCGGATTGCCTTCGTAGTCAGGACGGTAAATGCGCGGCGTGATAAAGAACAAAATTTCGCTGGTGTTGCGCTGCGTCGTTTTTGTTCTGAACAAGTATTTCAGAATCGGCAGGTCGCCGAGTCCGGGCGTTTTGCTTTTGGTGTTGACTTCCAAATCGGTCAAAACTCCGCCGACGACGGTCGTTCCGCCATCGGGAACTAAAACTTCCGTCTGCATTCTCTGCGTGTCGATGCCGGGCGTTCCGCCGAGACCGGCCGCAAGCGACGGGTTGACCGTGTTGTTTTCGGCGACGATACGCAGGATAACCGTTCCGGCGTCGCTGATTTGCGGCGTTACCTGAAGGCGCAGCGGAACGTTAACAAACGTCGTCGTGAAAACCAGACCGGTCGAATCGCCGCCGCCGGCATTTTTCTGAACGGTCGTGACGGGAATCTGGCTTCCGCTTTCGATTTCCGCCGAGCGATTGTTCAAAGCCGTAACGCGCGGGCTGGCGATGGTTTTTGTCTGTCCTTTTTGTTCGGCCAGATTCAAAGCCGCCGTAATCTGCGCGCTTCCGAAAGCTCCGGTCGTCAGGAAAAACTGTCCGGTCGAAGGAACGTCCGAAGTTCTTCCGGTCTGGACACTGATGTTGCCGCCCTGATTAAACGGGTTGGAAACGTTGAGGCCGAGCTGGACGCCGATGTCGCGCAGGAAATTGCGCTGGGCGATAACGATTCGAGTTTCGATTTCGACCTGCGGTTCGGGCTGGTCGAGAATGACGACGAGCTGTCGAACGGCGTCGATGTTTTCGCGCACGTCCGTAATAATCATCGTGTTGCTGCGACCGTCGACTTCGACCGAGCCGCGACGCGAAAGACGTTTGCTGATAATTCCGAGGATTCCCTGGTCAACGCCGCTGGTCGTCGCGCCGCTGGTCGTTCCGCTCTGGATGCCGCCGCTAAATCCTCCGGTTGAGCCGGCCTGAGTAGATAAAGTTCCGGCAACGCGCGCATAGTTAAGACGAATAATTTCCGTGTAAAGCGGCGCGGCGTCGAGCTGTGAGCTTCTGATTTTTTCCTGAATTTCGGATTCTTTGGCGAGCGTTACCGCCGGCGCTATGCGCAGAATCGGGCCTTTCACCTGAACGGCCAGCTCCTGCGATTGCAGAATCGAATCGAGCGCGATGTTCCACGGCACTTCGTTGACGTTGACGGTCACCGAAACCTGTCCGACCGAACGGTCGATAACGAAATTGATGCCGTATTGCTCGGTAATATAGCTCAGAATATCGCGGATGTCGGCATTGACGACTTTTAAGTTTATCGGTTCGCCGACAAACCCGGGGTCGCCGTATCGTTTGCCTTCCTGCTGCGGAACTTGTGCGGCAATTGATAAGGTTAAAGAACTTATAAGCATTAAAGCGAAAAAGCATTTTTTGCCGAGTCCGCTTAAATTTTGAAGAGAATTCATGTTTCCTCCGTTACAAAATCATCTCTTAAAGCTGTTAAGAGACAAGAAAAATTTGAAATTTGAATGTTAGAATTGGCGGCGCAGCCGTTGAAGCTGGCTGCGCTCTTCGGTTTGGAATGTGTTTATTTTTTATTTTTGGCAACTTTAGTCGTCTTTTTGACCTTTTTGCTGTCTTTTTCTTCGGCCGCGTCCTTCGACGGCTGGGTCTGCTGTTTGTTCATTTCGTCGAGCGGCGAAACTATGACCGAAGGCACGGTGACGGGCGTTTCGGTTGATTGAACCGGCGTCGTCTGAACGGGCACGGGCTGCGTGACAGCCGGCGTCGTGGTCGTCGCCACCTGCGTAGTGCTGGAGGTCGGAACGGGAGCAGTGCCCTGCACTTCTTCCTGAATCGTGTATTCGCGCAGAGGCTTATTTTCGACCGACGAGACGAATTTACTGTTGCTCATCTTTGTAATTTTGCGAAAAATGAGCTTGTTTTCCTCGATGGCGACGAGCTGGCCGTCAAAAAAGCTCTCGCCCGGATAAATCGTGTAAGAAAGTTTTATCGGTTTGGCTTCGACCATCGCGGCGTAACCGCGCGGCGTTCGGAAAATGCCGATGACCGACATTTCGTCGAGCGTCAGAACGCTCGTCACTTTCGGAACTTCCTGGCCGTTCATCGCCGCCTGCTCGCGCATCCGTTTGTAATAAGCGATTCGCTGCTCGATGGGCGGCGCGTTGACGACAACAATCGCAGGCGGAATCGGTTTCTGCGGCTTCGAGTCGGTTTTCGTCGTGCCGGTCGGAACGGGATTAGTCGTTTTCGGTTTTGCCCAGCCGGGTTTCAAAAACGGGTCTTGGGCTTTGATTTGCGAGAAATACCCGCTGATTAAAACAAAACCGGCAATGGCTATACTCAAACTCAGGAATCGTAACATTTTTGATTTATTCGTCATAACTTTTCTCTCTCAAAGAAATTTCAAAAAATTGCTCGGTGCTATTTCGCGACAGGCGGCGTAGTCGGCGCGGTCGGCGCGTTGGCGGCGGGCGTGGTCGGCTGGCCGTTCGGCGCGGGCTGCTGGCCGTTTGCCGCGACCGGAGTGGCTACGGTGTTCAGATTATCCGGCGAAGCGTAGTAAGCGGTCAGCAAAAACTGCGCGTGAAGCGTTCGGTCGCCCGACTGTTTTTCAAGTTGATTCAATTTGAAATCGGTAATCGAAACGATGCGTTGCAATTTCGCCATCTTGTCAAAAAAGGCGCGCAAATTGGTGAAATTGCTGTCGACTTCAATCTCGACCGGCTTGGCCATAATAAATTCCTGCTGCGCGTCGTCGCGCGGGCTGAAACGCATCACAATCAAGCGGCTTTCGTTAGCCGTATCCTGAAGTCCCTGAAGGACGTTTGTAATTTCGCGCTCTTCCGGCAGAAGAACTTTCAGCTCGTCGTATTCCTGCGCTTTGGCGGCATACAAAGAACGAAATTCGTTGATGCGCTGCGTCGCGACTTTCGCCGCTTCGTTTTGCGATTTGAGCTGCGCGACCTGGTCGTTCAGTTGCTGCGTTTCGGCGCGCGTTCCGCTCGTTACGAAATACCAGACGCCCAGATAAAGCACGGCGGCGACGCCGACTAAAATTAAAAGTTGTATGTGCCAGGCTAAGCCTTTAAATTTTTCCATTTCGGTTTCCTTAATTTTTCTTAGTTTTTATAAAATCAACTAACTAAGTGCGGGGAGCTATTGATTTTTGGCAATCTGCGGGTTTTCCGGCTTGTTCGGAACAGCGGCCGACGGCTGCGTGTTCTGCGCGGTCGTCGCCGCCGAAGAACCGTTGCCCGAATTAGCTTTCGAAGGCGTGTAGGCGCAGCGAATCGAAAACCCGACCAGGACGAGTTTTGAAGCGTCGCTCGACTGCGGGTTTGTCGTCGCGGCGGCCTGCTGATTCTGTTCTTCTTTTCTCTGCGTTTCGATACTCAGATTCGAGAAAAGACCGCCCGAAAATTCGAGGCTGCGGCCAAACTGCGTGACCGCCTGTTCGTCGGGCGAGTTGCCCTTGATGGTCAGCTGGTCGCCGGTCTGCTCGACCGATTCGAGATAAAGTCCCGGAACCATCGCAATGCGTTCGCGCAGAGCTTCGAGCACGGCGCTCGGGCCGGCCTGCGAAGCGCGAAGCTTTTTAATCGCTTCGATGCGCGTATCGATATTTTTGATTTTCGTCTCAAGCTCTTTCTGCTCTTTCAAAACGGCTTCGAGCTCGGTGGCAATCTGTTTTTGTTCGACCAAATCGGCTTCGGCTTGATTTTTCTGTCTTTGCGAGCTGATGATGTCAAAGCCGACAACCACTAAGAAAAGAAATCCAACCGCCAGAGACATTATCAAAAGACGCGACATCGGGCTGCTGATTTTGCGGTCAACGGCAACGACGGCTCCGCCCTGTCTTTCGGTAACTGAATTTAAAAGATTTATCTTAATCATTTTTATTGAACTCCTCTGACTGCCAAGCCGACGGCAACCGCCATCTCGGGCATAATTTCACTTAAGTAGTCGGGGTCAAACTTTCTCGTATCGACCTTGATGCTGCGAAACGGGTCTAAAACTTCGACCGGAAGCTCAAGCCGCGCGGAAAGTTCTTCCGCCAGTCCGGCGAGCTTTGAGCCGCCGCCGGAAATTAAAATCTTTTGCACCTGCATCTCGCCGTCGTCGGCGGTGGCGCGGTAAAAATCGAATGTTTTCTGAATTTCCATCGCGACCATCTCGGTCACGTTATTCATTAAGGGCTCGATTGATTTTTCCTCGATGCCTTCGGCCGCTTCGGCGACGCCGCGTTTGACGGCTTCGGCCTGCTGAAAGCTGAGTCCGAGATTTCTCTGCAAAACGTCGGTAAACTGGCTTCCGCCGACCGTAATGTCGCGCGTGAAAAGCGAGCGATTTCCCTGCACGATATTGACGTTCATCGTCGAAGCGCCGATATTCAGAAGCGTCACGACCTGCGACGCGTCCGGCTGGTAATTGACTTCGTAGCAATTCTGCAGCGCAAACGTGTCAACGTCGATAATAACGGGCTGTTTGCCGGAAAGCTGAATCGCCTGTTTGAGATTGTCGATTCTTTCGCGCTTGCAGGCGGCGATTAAAACGGCCGTCGCGTCCGGCGTTTCCTCCGTCACCTGATAATCGAGGCTGACGTCCGACAAATCATAAGGAATATGTTCTTCGGCGTGCCAGTCAATCGATTCTTCGAGTTCCTCGCGGCTCATCGGCGGCAGAACGATATTTTTGATGATGACGGAATGCCCGCTGACGCCCGTGACGACCTGAGTGGCGGTTATGTGATGGTTCGTGCACACGTTTTGAATCACTTCGGAAACCGTGTTCAGCTCCATAATCTGTCCGTCGACAATCGTGTTATCGGGCAGGTTTTCAAATCCCAGACCGACCAGATTCAGATTGTTCATTTTGCCCTCGAGCTCAACCATTTTTATCGAACTCGAACCGATATCTAAACCGGCAACGCTTTTCTTTTTACCGAATCGCATTATCTCTTTAACTCCTTTTTGCGCTTGTTCAGCGCCAAACTATTTTTTTGATAAAAGTCCTGCTTTTTTCAGTTCCCAAACGATTCAGGTCTCCGGCTTTAGCGGAAAAATTTGCCACCTTTTCCGGATTGACAGCAAAGACGGGCTTTATAATTGATAGGTCAACTGATTGTAGAGCCTCGGATACCTGTTTCGTTTTATGTTCATTGTGACCGCAGCGCGTCTTTCTTTTGTCCGGAAAATCGGCTGCTTTTTTGAATTTTTCGCTTTAAGGTGGCGATGGGAAATGACAACTATTATGTCATCACTTAATAAAATTACATTAATAGAAAAAACTTGTCAACAATTATTTGACAAGTTTTAACATTTTTTGACGGAAAATTTTCCAAATTGACTTATCTATTCGGTCAATTTGAGAAACAAAAGCCTAAAATGAAGACAAAAGACAAAAGTAAAAAGGCAAAAAGTCGTCATCTGGAATTGGATATTCGGCATAACGACTTCTTTATTTTTACTTTTTTGCCCTTTTATTTTTTACTTTTTATTCAGCAATTCCCAGTAGCCGACATCAATCCAGCGACCGAATTTGAAGCCGACTTCGCGAAAATGCGCGACTTTTTCAAAGCCGAACTTTTCGTGCAGACGGATGCTCGCGTCATTCGGCAGAGAAACTCCGGCGATAATGGCGTGAAAATCTTTGTTTAAAATTTCGGGAAACAGCTTTTGATAAAGCCTTGTGCCGATGCCCTTCGCCTGCGCGTCGTGTTTGATATAAACCGAGACTTCGATTGAATGCCGATAAGCGCGGCGCGGGCGAAATTGCCGGCCGTAAGCATAACCGGCGATTCGGCCGTCGTCCTCGCAGACGAAAAACGGGTAATTTTTTTGAAAAGTTTCGCTGATGCGATTTTCCATCTCGGCAGCTTCGATTGTTTCCAGCTCAAAAGTCGCGTGCGAAGTCTTTATATAATGGTTATAAATTTCGGCAATCTGCGCCGCGTCATTTAATGTGGCTGTCCGTATATTCATTTTCTCAGCTTTTTTTAAGCTCCATTTTTGCAATCGATTCGAGATGAACTTCGTCGGGGCCGTCGGCAAGTCTTAGAGTGCGAGCGATAATCCAGAAATGGGCGAGCGGAAAATCCTGCGAAACGCCGCCGCCGCCGTGCGCCTGGATGGCGCGGTCGACGATTTCGAGCGCGGCGCGCGGCACGACGGCTTTTATCATCGCAATTTCCCGGCGCGCTTCCCGGTTTCCGACCTCGTCCATCAGCCACGCCGTTTTCAAAACAAGCAGCCGCGCCTGTTCAATCGCCAGACGCGCCTCGCTAATCCAGCCGCGAATGACGCCTTGCTCGGCAATCGTCTTTCCGAAAGCGATGCGTGATTTCGCGCGCTCGCACATCAACTCCAGAGCGCGTTCGGCCAGCCCGATAAGGCGCATACAATGATGAACGCGTCCGGGGCCGAGGCGTCCCTGCGCGATTTCGAAACCGCGGCCTTCGCCTAAAATCAAATTCGAAGCCGGAACGCGAACATTATCAAACGAAATTTCCGCGTGTCCGTTCGGCGCGTCGTCGTAGCCGAAAACATCGAGCAGGCGTTCGACGCGCACGCCTTCCGTCTCCATCGGCACGAGAATCATCGACTGCTGGAGATGTTTCGGCGCTGATTCGTCTGTCTTGCCCATAAAAATCGCCAACTTGCAGCGCGCATCGCCCGCGCCGGTCGACCACCATTTTCTGCCGTTTAGAACGTAGTCGGCACCGTCTTTTTTTATCGAAGCGCGAATATTTGTCGCGTCCGATGAGGCGACGTCCGGCTCGGTCATCGCAAAACAGGAACGAATTTCTCCGTCCAAAAGCGGTTTCAGCCAGATTTCTTTTTGCTCCGCACTTCCGTATCTTTCCAAAACTTCCATATTTCCGGTGTCGGGCGCGGAACAGTTAAAAACTTCCGCCGACCAGTAGCACCGGCCCATTTCCTCGGCGAGCGGCGCGTATTCGAGATTCGAAAGGCCGGAAACTTCGGGCAAAAATAAATTCCATAGATTTTCGGCTTTCGCCTTCTGTTTCAAATCTTCGATAAGCTGCAACGGCTGCCAGCGGTCGCCCGTATTTATTTCTTCGGCGTAAAGTTTTTCGCTCGGATAAACGAGCTCGTCCATAAATGCGCGCAGGCGTTTTTGCAGTTCGCGCGTTTTCGTTGAATAATCGAAATTCATAATTTTTGAAAACAGATTAACACAAATTTTATGATAATTGCGGCTGCGGGAAAATATTCGACGGAAACCGGAGCGGAAAGACAAATGAACTTTGAAGCGATGAACGAGGCCGCCGCAATTTCGAGTTGATTCGATGACATTTTGTTTTAATAAAAAATATCTTTTTCTGACCGCAGCCATTTTTGTTGTCGAAGTTTGCATCGCACTTTTTATAAAAGACACGATTGTTCGCCCGTTTGTCGGCGACGCTTTGGTGGTAATTTTAATTTACTGCTTTTTCAAGATTTTTTTAGACGTTTCCTACTGGAAAATTGCGCCCGGAGTGCTGTTTTTCGCCTGTTGTATCGAAGTTTTGCAGTATTTCGATTACGTCGCGCTGCTGCATCTGGAAAACAACCGCGCGATTTCCGTTATTTTGGGCAGAACTTTTGAATTGATGGATTTTGCCGCATATTTCGCGGGCTTTTTGTTTATTATATTGATTGAAAAATTAAATGATTTATGAGCGACGATACAAAACCAATCAGGCCGGGCGAAGAATTAAACGAGAGGAATCTGCAAGCTTTTTTGCGTGAAAGTCTCGGCCTGAAAACCGGCGAAATCGCAATCGAACAATTTCCCGCCGGAAGCTCGAATCTGACTTACTCGGTAAACATCGGCGCGACCAGTTATGTTTTGCGCCGCCCGCCGTTCGGCAATCAGGTCAAATCGGCGCACGATATGCGGCGCGAATTTAATGTTCTCGAAAAACTTTCCGAAGTTTACAAACCCGCGCCGAAGCCTCTGCTTTACTGCGCGGACGAGAGCGTTATCGGCTCGGAATTTTATCTGATGGAGCGCCGGCGCGGGCTGATTATTCGCGGAAAATCGCCCGAAAGTCTGGAAAACTCGCCGGAGCTCCAGCGAAAGGTCAGCGTCTCGTTCATTGAAAATCTCGTAAAACTTCACGCGCTCGACTATAAAAAAACAAATTTGGAAAGTCTCGGAAAGCCCGAAGGCTATGCGCGCAGACAAGTCGAAGGCTGGACGAAAAGATATTTCAACGCGAAAACCGACGAGCACGCCGCGCTCGAAAAGGCCGTCGAATGGCTCAACGCGGAGATTCCCGAATCGAGCGGCGCTTCGCTCGTTCACAATGATTACAAATTCGACAACGTGATGCTCAACCCGGCAAATCTGACCGAAATCGTCGCCGTTCTCGACTGGGAAATGACGACCGTCGGCGAGCCTCTGATGGACTTGGGAACGACTCTCGGCTACTGGATGTCGCGCGAAGCGGGCGGCGAGATGCTTTCGATGCCTTTTAATCCGAGGATTTTGATGGAAAACATCTCGCGCCGCGAGCTTGTCGAAATTTACGCCGAAAAATCCGGCAGAGACATGTCCGGAATACTTTTCTATTACGTTTTCGGCACATTCAAAATCGCGGCAATCGCGCAGCAGATTTATTTTCGCTTCGTCAAAGGATTCACCAAAGACAAGCGCTTTGCGACGTTTAATCAATTCGTCGGCGCGCTCGGCAAAATCGCCGCCGGAGCGATAGAAACGAACAAAATTTAATTTCTAAACTTTAACGAACACCATATCGGCTTCCATCTTGCCGCGCGGCATTTCGTCGGTGCGATGAATGGTCAGAGTTTTTCCGTCGGCGCTCAATTCCCAGTTTTCGATTGTTACGCCCTTAAAAGCTCCGTCCGGCATCGTTATTTCACGCGTAATCGTAATTTTCAGATTGCCGTTCCCGGCCGTTTCCGCCTTCAGCGTTGTTGGGACGGATTTCATCCCGCCGGGCGTTCTGATGCCGGTTTCGGTTTTTGTTTCGCTCCCGTCGAGATTATAAACAAAACTCAGATTGTCCGGCGCGCCCTGTCCGGCATCGACTTCGACCGCCACGTTGAGCGTTTTTTCATTCTGCGTAATCGAAAGTTTGTGGCTTTTGACATTAGCGTAAAAAGGCGGCAGATTTTTGCTCTGTTTGAAATCGAGCGTCCACGTTCCCGAGTAATTTGCCGGTTTGGCAAAAGCAAAAGTAAACGACATCAGTATTAATCCCGCGATAAAAATAAGACTTTTCATTTTGAATTTTTCTCCTAAAAAATTTTGTTGAGCGATTTGCTCTATCTGGCAGACGAAGGATTCGAATAAATTGTTTCAAGCCGGGCGCAGATTTTACAAACTCTTTACAAATTTAACAAAACAAAGGTTCGAAGCGCGATTCGGCTCAATTTTCTCTCGTCGCAAAAATCAATTTACGGTCGCCTGTGTGGTGAAATTTAAGGTTAAGTTGTAAAATCGAAGTTTTTATGAGCAACGGAAAACTCGGCATAGCAGTTATCGGATTGGGCGGCGCGGTCGGAACGACGATGGTCGCCGGAGTTGAGCTTCTCAAAAAAGGATTTATCGGCACGGAAGGCCTGCCGCTCGCGGAATTGGACGCCAATTTAACAAAAGATTTGGCCGTCTACGAAAATATCGTTTTCGGCGGCTGGGATTTATTCAGCGAGCATCTCGCTAAAGCGGCCGAAGAACACGACGTTTTGACGCACAAACAATTCGTCGCCGTCGAAAAGGATTTGCGAAAAATAAAGCCCTGGCGCGCGGTCGAAAACAAAGAGTTTCTGGCCAATATCGAGGGCGAAAACAAGATTTCCCGAACCAGCACGCACCGCGAAACAATCGAAAAAATCCGCAAGGATTTGCAGGAATTTAAAGCGTCGTGCGGCTCGGTCGTCGTCATCAATCTCGCTTCGACCGAGAAACTGGCGGACGAAGGCAACGAGATTTTTAATTCAATCGAGAGTTTTGAAAAAGCTCTGGACGAAAACGCGAAGGAAATCTCGCCGTCGATGCTTTACGCTTACTCGGCGATTGCGGAAAAAGTTCCTTACGGAAATTTCACGCCGTCGGTTTCGGCCGACGTTCCGGCGCTCATCGAATACGCCGAAAAAATGAAAGTTCCCGTCGCCGGAAAAGACGGAAAAACCGGCCAGACGATGATAAAGACCGTTCTCGCGCCCGCGTTCAAAACGCGCGCTCTGCACGTCGACGGCTGGTATTCGACAAATATTCTCGGAAACCGCGACGGCCTTGCGCTCTCGAACGAAGACTCGCTCGCTTCAAAGGTAAAAACAAAAAGCTCGGTTCTCGAAGACATTCTCGGCTACGAAGTCGAAGACCATCTCGTCGACATTCGCTATTACCGCCCGCGCGGCGACAATAAAGAAGCGTGGGACAACATCGACGTCCGCGGCTTTTTAGGACAGCCGATGCAGATAAAAATAAATTTTTTGTGCAGGGATTCAATCCTCGCCGCGCCGCTCGCCATCGAAATCGCGCGCTGTCTGGATTTGGCAAAAAGGCGCGGCGCGGGAGGCATACAGGAACAGCTTTCGGTTTTCTTCAAGCTCCCGATGGCCAAAAACAAAAAGCCCGAACACGCGCTTTATCGTCAGGAAGAGATGCTTTTGAACTGGCTGAAAAACTCGGAATAAACTCTGGATTTTTTATAAATAGCATATCCGTTTGCGCTCAGACCGACGGCCGTCAAAACGCCGAAGCCGAAGCCCGCGATTTGCATTCCGAAGCGGTGCTCAATTCATTGACAGACATACATTTTTCCTTTTCAAAATTTCCGTCCATTAACGCGCCGACGAGCGCCGAAATGAGGTGACGGAAAAAGTTTTGTGATAATCTGAAAAGAAAAAGTATGCTAAATTCACTAACTTATTCACTACCCGAAAATTTGAAAACGGCCGTCGAAGCAGCATTCGATGAATGGCAAAAGACAGACAAAATCGAGCGCGTCTGGGCAAGGGACGCAAGCGTCTGGACAAACGAGGACGAAGCGAAATGGCTCGGCTGGCTCGATTCGGTCGAAGCCGGGCTGGAAAATTTGCAGGAATATCTGGATTTTGCCGCGGACGCGAAAAATTTTAAGGACGTCGCGCTTCTCGGGATGGGCGGCTCGTCGCTGTGCCCCGAAGTTTTGTCAATAACTTTCGGCAAACGCCAGTTTCACATTCTCGATTCGACCGTTCCGTCGCAGATAAAAACGCTCGAAAGCAAATTGGATTTGGCGAACACGCTTTTTATCGTCGCCAGCAAATCGGGCTCGACTTTAGAGCCGAACACTTTCAAGCAATATTTTTTCGAGCGCGTCGCCGGGACGGTCGGGCGCGAAAACGCCGGAAAGCAGTTTGTTGCCATTACCGACCCGAACTCGAAAATGCAGAAAGTGGCGGAGACGGATAATTTCCGCAAAATCTTTTTCGGTAACCCGGAAATCGGCGGCAGATTTTCGGCGCTCTCGCCGTTCGGCATCGCGGCGGGCGCGGCGATGGGTTTAGACGTCGGAGATTTTCTGCGCCGCGCGCTCGAAATGGTCGAGGCCTGCAAATTAAATTCCCCGGTCGAAAATCCGGGCGCGATTTTAGGAACTATTCTCGGCGTATGCCAGCGCAGCGGGCGCGATAAGCTGACGATTTTCACATCGCCCGAAATCTACGACGCCGGCGCGTGGCTCGAACAATTAATTGCCGAATCGACCGGAAAAAAAGGCGTTTCGATAATTCCGATTGACCGCGAGCCGCTTCAATCAATTGAAGATTACAGCGACGACCGCATTTTTGCGTATCTCAAATTAAAAGACACGAGCGAGCATTCCCTCGACGAAAAATTGTCCGCGCTGGCGGCGAAAAATCATCCGGTCGTCCAAATCGAGCTGGCCGACAAGATGAATCTCGGGCAGGAATTTTTCCGCTGGGAATTTGCGACGGCCGTTGCGGGCTCGATTATGGAAATCAATCCGTTTAACCAGCCGGACGTCGAATCGGCCAAAATCGAAGCCAGAAAATTGACCGAAGAATATGAGGAAAAAGGCGAACTTCCCGATGAAACGCCGTTTTACGAAGAAAGCGGTTTCAGGCTTTTTACGAGCGAAGAATACGCGGCCGGGCTTGATGAATATGTCGGTGAAAGCAAATCACTCAAAAAATATCTGGAAGCGCACGTCGCGCATCTTCAGGCGAACGATTATTTTGCGGTTTTGGGTTACGTCGAGATGAACGAAGAAAACGAACGGCTGCTTCAGGAAATCCGCGAAAAAGTTCTGCGGTCGAAGCTCGTCGCGACCTGTCTCGGTTTCGGGCCGCGTTTTCTGCATTCGACCGGTCAGGCCTACAAAGGCGGCGCAAACAGCGGCGTTTTTCTGCAAATCACGTCGGACGACGCCGAAGACTTCCCTGTTCCCGGGCAAAAATTCACGTTCGGCGTTGTCAAGGCGGCGCAGGCGCGCGGCGATTTTCAGGTTTTGCTCGACCGCGAAAGGCGAGCTTTGCGCGTTCATCTCGGCGCGGACGTAAAAAACGGTTTGGAAAAACTTTTGAGCCTTTTATAATTAAAAAAGCGTTAAGATTTTGCCGAACCTTAACGCTTTCTCATCTTTTTCCCGAAAATCTACATCCCGTCGTTTTCGTCTTTCTCCTTCGGGTGAAGCAGGTTGCCGCTTTCGTCAATCGCATCTTCGTCAAATTCCTCGATTTGCGGCGTTTTCATTCCCGGACGCGGCGCGTGTTCGGGATATTTCCCGACCAACTCCAAATCGTCGCCGTGCTCTTCCATAATATTTAAATCGTGTCCCATGCTCTTTTCATCAGGCATTTTGAATTTTCCTCCCTTGTTCGTTTTAATAAATTTGACCGCGAAATATTTGAAGATTATTTCAAATATTTCGCGGTCAAATAGCTTTCGATTTTAATTATACACCGATTGTTTCGCGCTCTTCATCTTCGATGAGATACGGCGTCGCGGTCGGTTTGTCCACATCCTCTTCCAAAACTTTGGCGATAACCGGAAGACTCAAGCTTCGGGTTTTGGCAATTCCGGGGACTTCCTTGCCTTTGGCATAGACGGCGTGGCGTCCGTGTTCCTGATACCATTCGCCCAAAGACGCGGTTTTGTGCATTTCCTCGATGATTTGCCGCCAGCCGACGCCCGTATTGTAGGCGCAGAAGCTCACTTCGCCTTCCTGCGTGCCGTATGGAATGACGCACATTTCGGTGCGTCGGAAATCGTAGTTGAACAAATCCTGAAACCACATTCCTTCGACGCACAAAACGCGCCAGACGTCTTCTTCCTCGCGCGTCTGCATGCGGTCGTTCCTGTCCGAATTCGAATTTGCCGACGAAGGCTTGAAAAGATTCAAAATCTGCGAAATCGGGAAGCCTTCGGGCGCGTTTGACGCGTTGTAATTGCGCATAATCGCCATTCCGAGCTGCGCCATCGTCAGCTTTTTGCCGCGGGCCGTGTCGGTAATGACCGAGACGTCCTTCATAAACTGCTCGTAATTGAAGAAATCGAAGAGCGAGGTCATCTTCGCCGTCTGCTTGTCGACCACGATCAGCGTGAAAATTCCGCAGTTCGGGTGGCAGTTGCATGACGACCATCCCCACGGGGCGTCAGCGCCCTGGAGCATATCCATCACGGATGTAAATGCCGAATAGCTTGAAAGCGGGTACCAATCGCGAAGCGGCTGCAGAGTGCCGTCGAGCTGGTCCTTGAGATCGTGCGTCATCCCGGCAAGCGTGTAGCGTTGCTCGATCCGGTCCTTGTCCGACACGTCCTCGTCGCGGCCCGTAAAGCTCACCGGTTGGAATGCGATGGTCTGGACCTTGTCGATATTCTGCGCGGCAAATTTCACGATATCACCGATAGCGTCGTTATTGACCGTG
>DASWRI010000034.1:0-11947 GCA_036403235.1 Pyrinomonadaceae bacterium
CGAGATGGATTAAATCCATCTCGCGCCTTTTCACAATTTCATTTATAAAAATGCTTACTTGTCTTCTTTATCGGCCAGCGCGTCGTCGATGTCTTTTTCGAGCTTCGCGCGAAGTTTCTCGACCAGCGCGTCGGCTCTGACGACGTTTGTGTCCAGAGAAGCGCGGCTCGTTTCGATTTGTGCCGAGAGACTTTCGAGATTTCGTTTTTCGCTTTCGAGCGATTTCTGGCGCGCTTCGCGAACCTGCTCGGGTCGCAAAGAACCGGCGAAAGCGGCGTAGCGCTCAATCATCGCAGGCTCTAAATCGTAATTGATTTGGTCGACGCGAACTTGAATCGAGTTTTGTTTTTCAATCAAGTCGAAAAGCTGTTTGCGGAGACTGTCGGCGCGTTGCTCGGCACGCGTCAGAATGTCGAGATTCAAAAGCAGGCGTTTCTGTTTTTCGTCGTATTCGTTTTTGCTGGTCGATTCGAGCGCGCGGATTCTCGTATTTAAATCTTCCAGACTCGAGCTGACTTTTTCCGTTTCGGATTGCGTGTCGTCCGTTTCGGCGGGCTGCGTTTCGGTTACGACAACCTGATTTTCATTCGGATACTGGTCGGCGCGGCTGATGACCTGCGGAATCGTCTGCGGAATGGGCGTCGCCATGACGACCGGATTTGTCGTTTTCTTTTTCTTTTTCGAAGTTTGCGCATCAATCGCGGACGCGCCAATAAATACGCCGAATAAAATAAAAAACGCGCTGAATAAAACGATTTTCGCTTTCATAAACTTACTTTCCTTTTTTGTTTGAAACGTCTTTGTCAGGAAAAAAATCTCCGGTAAAAAATTCGATGGCGTTTTTGCCGAAGCCGACAAACGGAATCGCGTCGATTCCCGAATTCAAAACGCCTTTGACGACGCCTTTTCGCTTGATGTCATAGCCGACGAGCCCGATGGACATGGCCGTCCCGACATACGGAATCGATTTTGCAATTCGCTTCGTCAAAGCCCAGCCGCCGACTTCGGCCGCTTTTCGTTTCAAAGTCTTTTTGTCTTTTGCCATAATTTTCCCGTTTTCCAAACAGCTATATTTTAACTTGCCTTATTCAGATGACAAAAGCATACTTTATTTTGCACGCAAATTTAACTCGAAAGTTCCAAAACTGCGAAAAATTATGTCTCTGAAAGTTTCAAATCTTTCAAAAAAGTACGACGATAAGTGGATTTTGAAAGATGTTTCGTTCGAAGCGCGTCCGGGCCAAGTGACCGGAGTTTTCGGCGCTACGAGCGCGGGAAAAACGACTTTGATACGCATTTTGTCGGGCAAGGAAAATTGCAGCGGCGGCGAAATTTTTGAGGACGCGCGCGACGTGTCCAGTCTTTCCTGCGAAGAACGCGGTTTTCACCTGCCGAATTTAAAAAACGATTCGTTCTGGAAAAGCCTGTTCAAAACCAATAACAAGAGCGAGCTTTCCGACGGCGACGGGCAGATTCTCGCCCTCGAACAATCCCTCAATGAAGCCGAAGGCATTTTGCTGCTCGACGACACTTTTTGCTTTATGGACAGGCAGAAACGCGATATTTATTTTGCGCGCCTGCGCGAGGTGACGAAAGAAAAAAATCTGACCGTGATTTTTGCGACCAACGATTTCGAAGAAGTTTTCGCCGCCTGCGATGCGGTTGCGATTCTGGCAAAAGGCGAGATTCAACAGACGGGCGCGCCGCGCGAAATTTACGAAAACCCTGCAAACGCGCGAATTGCAGACATTACCGGGAAAAACAATTTAATCATCGCCCGCCGGCTGACTTCGAACAAAGCCGAGCTTCCCGAATTTCAAACTCTCGTCGGCGAGCATCATTTGTTCACCGCCAGAACCGAAAAACATTCGCTCGGCGCGCTCACGCAAAACGTCTGTCTGGCCATTCGTCCCGAACATATTTCCATCTCGTTCGGCGCGTCTTTTCCCGAAGATAATTTATTAAAAGCGACTATCGCCGGGATAAATTACAAAGGCGCGACGACCTTGATAAAACTCGACGCGGACGGCCTGTTTCTCGAAGCTCTGGTCTTGCGTCTCGTCGGTCTCAATCTCGGCGACGAATGCATGGTCGGCCTGCCGCCCGACAGAGTTCTCGTTCTTAAAGATTAATTTATCTTTGTGAGAATTAAGTTTAGACAACGCAAAATTAAATTCCGTTAAAGGTGAATCAAATTTCGTCGTTATGAAATCAAATATCGTTGAAGCTGAATTCGATTCAGCTTCAACGATATTTGATTTAACTAACTCTGAATTAAATATTCGGAACTAAAATTACCTGAATGCGGCGGTTTTTGGCGCGATTGGCGTTGGTTGTGTTCGGCGCAACCGGCAAAGTCGCCCCCAGGCCTTTTGTCTCGATACGTTCCTGCGTGACGCCGTAAGAGATGAATTTTTCGGCCAGAGCGTCGGCGCGCGTCTGCGTTAAAGTCTGCAGCTCATCGGCCGTTCCCTTGTCGTCGGTGTGCGATTCGACGATGATTTTATAATCGGTATTGCTTGCCAGAACGCCGCCCAAGTCGCTTAATTTGGCGTCGGCCGTCGGCGCAAACGAATTAAACCGAACGCCTAGCCAGAGATTTTCCGGCAGCGTCAGAACGATTCCGCGCTCGTCTTTTGTCACCGTTCCGAAACGCTTCAAAGACTGCATCAAAGTCGCCTGATTGGCCTGCAAAGTATTGATACGGTCGGATTTTTCCTGTTGTTTTTCGATGGCCTGTTTTTCGCCTTCGAGACGCGCTAATTTGACGCGCGCGTCTTCGGCGTCGGCTTTTGCCTTTGAAAGCTCGTCGCGAAGCTGGGCGTTTTCGGTGCGCAAATCCTTAATTTGATTCGAAAAATTCAAAGCGTCGCGCTCGGCCAGCTCGCGGCTGCGGGTTTCGCGCGCGAGCTCGTTTTTGAGCTCGGTGATGTCATTCTGCGCGTCGGAGAATTTTTCTTCAGACTGGCGAATTTCCTCGTCCTGACGCGTTTGCTCATTGCGTTTTTCGCGCGCTTCCTTGCGAACTAAAGCCGTATCCTCGGCTTTTACAGCCGCGCTGATGGCTTTTCGCGCAGTGATATCGACTTCTTCTTCCTTGCGTCCGGCCTGCCACGCTTTTTCGGCCGATTGCGCCAGCGTTTCGGCTTCCTGAAGCTCGGCGGTCGCGTCGCGCTGCGCTCCGGCGTATCTTGCCAGCGCGACGGCCTGTTTGGCCTGTAGAATGGTCGAAGGCGTTTTTGAATAATCGAGGTCGGCAATGACGGGCGTGCGCGCGTCGTTAAAATAATCCGACGAGTTTCCGAAATACTGAATCGCCTGCGTCGTCGCCAGAGTTCGGCCGCTGACGGCATACGGATTCAAATTTTCGAGCATAATCGCGCGGCTCGGACGTTTGACGAGAAAATGCGGCTCGGCCGTAATAATCAAGGCAAACGTCTGCAGCGGCGTCGTGACGGAAATGCTCGAATCAAATTCAAAAAAGCCGCGCCGCTTGATTTCGCCCAGGTTATCGACCTGGCCGTCGGGCGAAATCGCCCACAGAACATAAGTCGCGTAGCCCGCGCCGAGCTCGAACGGGCGCGGCATTTTTGAAACCGAAAGGTCGATTTCCGTGCCGTTTTTGCTCGTCCGTTTGATTTTCGCGATGCCTTTCATCCGCGGAAAACGCGTCGTGCCGCGAAACTGCAGATTGACGACCTCGTCGAGCGGATACGTGACGGCGGTCGTCTGGCGCGCGATATCGACCTGCGCAAAGCTTGAAATTGTCAGTAAAAACAAAAGAGAAAACAGGGGTATGATATTTATTGCATTAAATTTTTTCATTTTTTTCTCCGAAACCAAGTGTAGTCATTCAGAAAGATGCCATAATTTATTCGAGCGTTGCAAATATGATAAGCCCGATGTTACAAGTCAAATGTCTCAAGTCAAGTCAATTTTATATTGAAATCCGCGACTTGCGACATTGGACTTGAGACTTGCGACAAAGTATATTCAAGTTTTTACTTCGGAATGAAAGATTTCAAAAGACTTCTCAAATATCTTCGCCCGCACCTTTTGATTTTCGTGCTGGCGTTTATCGCGATGATTCTCGGCGCTCTCTTTGAAAGCGCTATCGGTGCGCTGATTGTGCCGATTTTCGACAACGCATTCAGCGGAAAAGGACAAAATTCGGCGACGCTCTACGGTCTGCAAAGAATCATTCCCGACAACGATTGGTATCAGGCCTGGATTGTCATCGCTTCGCTTTTGCTTTCCTTTACCGTTTTAAAAGGCATCGCCGAATTTTTTTCGTCTTACCTGATGGCAAAAATCGGGCAGTCCGCCGTTTTGCAGTTGAGACAGGAGCTTTACGAGCATCTGCTCAAACAATCGACGAATTTTTTTGAACGTCACCGGACGAATTATCTCGTTTCGCGGCTGGTCGTCAGCTGTTCGGCCATCGAATATTCGGTGGCGGGAAACTTACGCGACTTTTTGCGCGAAGGGTTTGCGCTCATCGTTTTCCTCTCGGCGGCTTTTTACTACAACTGGCGCTTGATGCTCGGCGCAATGGTCATCGCCCCGATTATCGGCGTTTTGACTTCGAAATTCAGCAAATCGCTCAGAAAGCTCTCGGAAATTTCATTTGAAGGCAACAAGCTTTTATCGGACACGGCGCAGGAGACGCTTTCGAACCATACAATCGTCAAGGCATACACGGCCGAACAGCGCGAAAAGACGCGTTTTACAAAAGTCGCGCAGATAATTGCGCGCGCCAACCTGCGTTCGGGCAAAATCGCCGCCACTTCGCCGCCGGTTATCGAAACAATCGGTGTCGTCGTCATTATAATTTTATTTTATTTCGGCCTGCGCGAGATAAATACGGGACGAATGGAAGCCGCCCAGTTTTTCACGTTTCTATTCTTTTTGTTTCGCAGCTACGAACCGATGCGTAAAATTTCGCGCCAGCACAACGAAATCACAAGAGCGTTTGCCGCCGCGCAGGACGTCTGGGACGTTCTCGACGAAAAAGCTTCGCTGCCGGATAAGCCCGACGCCGTCCGTTTAAATCCTTTGCAGGAAAAAATCGAGTTTAGAAACGTTTCGTTTACATATCAGACCGAATCGAAAATCGTTATCAGAAACTTGAATTTGTCGATTCCAAAGGGAGCGATGGTCGCGCTCGTCGGCGAAAGCGGCGGCGGAAAATCGAGTTTGATAAAATTAGTTCAGAGGCTTTATGACCCGTCGGAAGGCGCGATTTTCTGGGACGATACGAATTTGCGCGACGCTCAGATTTTGAGCTTGAAAAAACAAATCGCGCTCGTCACGCAGGAAACGGTTCTTTTTAACGACACGGTTCGCTATAACATTTCATACGGAAAGCCCGACGCGACCGACGAGGAGCTCACCGAAGCGGCGCGCGTCGCTTATGCCGACGATTTTATCCGCGAGCTGCCCGAAGGCTACGACACGATTGTCGGCGAGCGCGGGATTTTTCTCTCCGGCGGTCAGCGCCAGCGCATCGCGATTGCGCGCGCCGTTCTGGTCAACGCTCCGGTTTTGATTCTGGACGAAGCGACCTCGGCACTCGACGCCGAAAGCGAGCGGCTGGTGCAAAAAGCTCTGGCGAATCTTATGCAGAATAAAACTTCGATTGTCATCGCGCACCGTCTTTCGACCGTCCGCCGCGCCGACAAAATCGTCGTTATGGAGCGCGGCAAAATCATCGAAACCGGAACGCACAAAGAGCTTCTGGCAAAAGGCGGAACATATAAGCGCCTATACGAGCTGCAATTCGCCGAGGAAGAAGATTTGGTAACAATCGAGCAATAGGAATTTTTATTAAAACCGTGGGAAATGGACAGCAATCGACCACTGACAACTGACTACTTTTTTTATGAAATCAATGACAGGCTTTGGACGCGGGCAAGTATCGGAAGATAATTTCACCGTTTCCGTCGAGCTAAAAACAGTAAACAATCGTTTTTTAGATGTAAATTTAAGGCTTTCGCAGGAACTTCAGTCGCTGGAAGCGGAATTAAAGCGTCTGATTTCCTCGCGGCTCGCGCGCGGGCGCGTCGACGTAAATTTGCAGTATGAGCGGACGAGCGAAATCGTCTATGAACTGAATCGCGGTTTAATTTCCGGTTATCTACACGCGCTCAAGGAGTTGCAGGACGAATTTTCTCTGACGGGCGAGCCGGATTTGAATATGATTGCGCGCCTTCCTAACGTTTTGCAGACGAAAAAAGAAGAGCTCTGCGAAGATTTTGCCGACGCTATCAGAAGTTCGTTCGCAAATGCGCTCGACGAACTTGAAAAGATGCGCGAGACCGAAGGAAAATCCTTAAAAGACGAGCTAAGCTTCCGCCTCTCCGAAATTGAAAATCATCTGCCGAAAATCGAGTCGGAAAGCGCCAACGTGGCCGACGAATATCGCCAGCGGCTCAGCAAACGCGTTGCCGACTTTCTGGCTAAAAGCGAATCGCAAATCGAGCTCGACCAGGCGCGGCTCGCGCAGGAAGTCGCTTATCTCGCCGAAAAAAGCGACATCGCAGAAGAAATTACCAGATTAAAAGCGCACATCGAACAGTTTCGCGCGATTATGGAAGAAGAAAAGGATGTCGGCAAGCGGCTCGATTTTCTGACGCAGGAATTAAACCGCGAGGCAAATACGATTTCGTCGAAAACCAACAATTTAATCGTCAAAGAATCGGCCCTCGCGATAAAATCGGAAATCGAGAAAATCCGCGAGCAGATTCAAAACGTTGAGTAAAAGTTGGAAGAGAGTTAACTCTGTAACTTAAAAGATGAAGGGCAATCTAATCATTATCAGCTCGCCGTCGGGCGGCGGAAAAGGCACATTGATTAAGGAAATCCTGAAAACCGTGCCGAACGTCGGTTATTCCGTTTCGTTTACGACGCGCGATAGACGCGAGGGCGAAGAAAACGGCCGACATTATTTTTTTATCAGCGAAGAAAAGTTTAGAGTATTAATCGAGCAGGGCGAATTTCTCGAATATGCCGAGGTTCACGGCAATTTTTACGGAACATCAATCAAGCAGGTGACCGGCGAAATCGAACTCGGACGCGATATAATTCTCGAAATCGACGTTCAGGGCGCGGAGAGCGTCCGAAAAAAACTGCCCGAAGCCGTCAGCATTTTTATTTTGCCGCCGTCGTTTGAAGTTTTAAAAATGCGTCTGACAAATCGCGCGACCGAAAAAAAGAAAGATTTATCACTCCGGCTGGTCAATTCTCACGACGAAGTCCACCGCTACAATGAATTTGAATATATCGTCATAAACGACAGCGTCGAGAGAGCTTCCGCCGATTTGCGGTCAATAATTTTGGCGGAAAGGCTAAGGCGTGATAGACAAACGGCCTCGATTCAGGTTATTTTAGATAGTTTCGATGTGTCGATATCGGAAACACAAGGAGATTGAACAAATTTATGGCTGAAAAAACCGAATTAGCAAAAGACTCAACGACGGAAAATCAAGCGGAAACAACGAACGCCACGCCGCCGGCAATCGATTCGAAATATAGAATGATTATTTTAGCGGCGCAGCGCAGCAAACAGCTTCAGCGCGGCGCAACTCCGCGCGTCGATTCCGACCAGCGAAAATCTAAATCAACCCGCATCGCAATGAAAGAGCTCGAAGAAAAGAAAGTAAACTTCGATATTCTCGACTAAAAATTTATTAACTAAAAACTGAAAGCTGAAAACTGAAAAATTAAATCAGTTTTCAGCTTTCAGTTTTCAGTTCTCACTTATATTTATCTATTTATATCGTCGCCGGTGTTGCTAATCGCATCGCCGACCGCGCCGACGGCGTCGCCGACTCCGCGTTTAAATTTGCCCCACGTTTCCTGCGTTTCGCCCTCGGCGTGCTGAACTTCGCCTTCGGCTTCCAAATCGCCGTCGCCGGTTACCTCGCCGACCGTATCCTTAACGCTTCCCTTAAATTGTTCCCATTTTCCTTCGACTTCATCATTATTTGGTACTGACATTGCTTTTTCTCCCTTTGATTAAATTCGTGCATCGTTTTAGAACGACTTTCACATAATTAATATAAAAAGCAATTTACATTCCTCAGCCATTCGCAAATCAAAAATCCGAAGTCGAAAATGCTTACATTCCTTTATAATTCGGGCCGCCTCCGCCTTCGGGCGTGACCCAGTTGATGATTTGATACGGGTCGGCGATGTCGCACGTTTTGCAGTGAACGCAGTTTGAAAAATTTACTTTTATCTCGCGTCTTCCGGTTTTGGCGTTTTCTTCCATTTCATATACGGCGGCCGGACAAAAACGCTGGCACGGATTGCCGTATTCGACCGTGCAGCGCGTCGCGCAGATTTCCGTGTCGAGAATATGCAGATGCGACGGCTGGTCTTCGTCGTGCGCGACGGCGGCGTGATAAACGTCGGTGACTTTATCAAAAGTCAATTGTTTATCGAATTTCAAATCGGGATAGCGCTGATCGGGCGCGTCACCGTTGTAATCGTAATCTTCGAGCTTTTCCATTCGCTCGTAACCGGCGACGTGATATTCCTTCGGCATAAAGCCCCACGCCAAACCGCCCGTGACGAACTGCAACCCCGTATTGACAAGGGCCGACCAGCGGCCTTTCTGAAACGAGCCGTGAAAATTTCTGACCGGATGAAGCTCGTCGTAAATCCAGCTCATATTTACTTTTTCTTCAAAGTTTTTCAATGTTTTCGAAGAAAAATCGTCGTGGTCGAAAGCCATGACAATCGTTTCGGCCGCGAGCATGCCCGATTTCATCGCCGTATGAATTCCTTTGATGCGCTGGCCGTTTAAGAAAGACGCGCAGTCGCCGATGAGAAGGACGCCATCGGCATACAGCTGCGGCATCGTGTGCCAGCCGCCCGCGTTGATTGATTTCGCGCCGTATTTGAGCATTTTCCCGCCTTCGAGAATTTTGGCGACCGACGGATGCGTTTTGAATTTTTGGAATTCGGCGTGCGGGTCAATCAGAGGGTCTTTGTAATCGAGCCCGGTAACGTATCCGATGCTGACGATGTTGTCTTTCATCCCGTAAATCCAGCCGCCGCCGTAGGTGTCTGTGTCGGACGGAAAACCGAGCGTATGAATAACGCGTCCTTCTTCCAGATTTCCGGCCGGTAACTCCCAGAGCTCTTTGACGCCGAGGCTGAAAACCTGCGGCTCTTTTCCGTCGTTTAAGCCGAGACGGCGCGTCAGATGCTTGGCGAGCGAGCCGCGCGAGCCTTCGCCGAGAACGGTAACGCGAGCCAGAATATCGACGCCGGGCTCGAAATTTCCTTTTGTCTCGCCTTCCTTGTCGATGCCTTTATCGCCCGTCCGGACGCCGATGACGCGGTTTTCCTCGTCAAAAAGCATTTCCGCGCCGGGAAATTCCGGAAAAATATTGATTCCGGCTTGCTCGCATTTTTCGCCGAGCCATTCGCAGACGCGGCTCAATGAAACGATGTATTTTCCTTTGTTTTTTAGCGGCGGCGGCACAATCGGCGGACTGATGTGGCGATTTTCCGTGAGATACCAGAACGCGTCTTCGGAGACGACCGTATCGACCGGGCAGCCCTGTTCGAGAAAATCGGGCATCAATTCTCTGATGGCAATCGCATCCATCACCGCGCCCGACAAAATATGCGCGCCGACAAACGAGCCTTTTTCGATAATTCCGATTTCGATGTCGCTGATTTCCCTGCCGGGCCGGCCGCCTTTGACGAGCCGGTTGTGTTCGGCAATTTCATTTTTCAGATGCAAAGCCGCCGCTAAATTTGCCGGGCCTGCCCCGACAAACAAAACGTCCATTTCAATTTGTTCGCGTTCAATCATCTTTTTTCCTTAATGAATGGTTATTCAGTTTTTATAAATATACCAAACCGATACGAATTACTCTAGTTTGATTTTTATATTCGTTGTATATTGAATTGAATGGTTTTATTCGCTTACGCTCCGTCAATTAAAATTAAATTTATCTTGTTTTGTCTTATGTTTTTTTTAGTAAACTGCCAGTCAAAACGCGAAGTAAACGCGCGTCTGAGCGAAGAGATGCCGCCGAAAATTCTCTGGGCGTGGGAACGCGAGGAAGATTTGCGATTTATCGACCCGAAAGAAATCGGCGTCGCTTTTTTAGCCCAGACTTTGTTTCTGCAAAACGAGGAAATCATCTATAAACCGCGCCGGCAGAGTTTGGAAATCGCGCCCGAAACTTATCTGATTGCGGTGACGCGCATCGAAACTTCAAAAGAAGGCGGGCGGCGTCCCGCGTTTTCGGCGTCGCAGGTGGAGAAAATCACCAATCTGGTAAAAAATACGCTTGAGCGCCCGAACGTAAAAGCCGTTCAGATTGATTTCGACGCGGTCGGCTCGGAGAGAAAATTTTACCGCGAGCTGATAACAAAAATAAAAAATCGTCTGCCCGATAATACTCCCTTGACGATGACGGCTCTCGCTTCGTGGTGCGCGGGCGACTCGTGGTTTAACGATTTTCCGGTTGACGAAGCCGTCCCGATGGCGTTTGAAATGGGCGCGGACAGCGACCGCATTCGCTCGTTTTTAGCCGCCGGAAACGATTGGCGCGAACCTTTGTGCAAAGGCAGCTACGGCATTTCCATCGACGAGCCCTTAATCGTAAACTTTAAGCCGAATCGCCGGTTTTATTATTTCAAATCGAAAGCGTGGGACAAGAACGATTTGGAAAAAATTCGATAAATAAATATGAAAAATTCAGTTAGTTTTGTAATTTCAGCTTTTTTGATTTTTGTTTTTTTCGCCAGCGCCCTGCCGTGTGGGCCGGGATATGTCACGCCGATTTTTGAATACCAGCACGCGCCCGAAAACCCGTATCAAAATTTCGCCGCCGGTCGGCTTGGCGTGCTAAAACCGACTTACCGCCGCGTCGTTTTGTTTGCCGCGTATCGTTATCTAAACAACGGCGCGTTTACGGCCGACGAGCAGAAAGGTCTCGTCGATGTCTGGAACGCGGAATTTAACAACCAGGAATTTCAGGATGATGATGCGGGCACGCCGGTCAAAGCATGGATTGAAAAACGCAAAGACGTCGTCGGGAAAGAGGAAAAAGCGCCGGAAATTTACACCGAGCGCGAGGACGGCGGCTATGATTTTTTCCCGAACTGCACGAAAAGCTCTTTCGAGACGGCGACACAGGTTTTATCGGACAGAATCACGAGTTACGGCTCGGACGATAAGAACGTAAAAGCCTGGGTGGCGGCGCAGGACGCGGTTTTTGCCAACTGCGCGAGCGGCAAACAAACGCCCGAACCGGCAGATGCATCGATGCCCGAATGGCTGCAAAAAGACCGCGCCTATCAAATCGCGGCGGCCGAATTTTATTCGCTCGATTACGAGCCGGCCAAAAACCACTTTCGGGAAATCGCCGAGGACGCCGCTTCGCCGTGGCAGGAAACCGCCGAATATCTCGTCGGCCGAACTTTGATTCGTCAGGCGAGCCTGACCAAAGACGAAGCGAAGGAAACCGAGTTTTATACCGAAGCCGAACAGCATCTCGGAGTCGTCTCGACCAAAAGCGCAAAATTTCACGATTCGGCCGAGCGCCTGCTCGGTTTGGTGAAATATCGCCTGCATCCGAAAGAACGCGTCGGCGAATTGGCGCGAAACTTATCGCTTGGCGGAACGCAGAACTTTCGTCAGGATTTGATTGATTACAACTGGCTGCTCGACAAATTCGAAAAAGAAACGCTCGAAGCCGAAGATAAACGCAAGGAAGAGGAGAGCAAAAAAAATTCGAACGAATCGGTCGCCAACACAAATGTTTCTTCGAATATGGCTAACACTTCGAACGTCAGCACAAATGCCGTGACCGTTCCCGAAGGTTATCTTTCGATTTATATTTACACCGACGATTACGCGCAGAACTGGACGATTTACGTCAAGCCCGACGCGACCGACGAGGAAGCCGTCGCCGAAGCC
>DASWRI010000035.1:0-80907 GCA_036403235.1 Pyrinomonadaceae bacterium
GATAAAAGCAGTAAATAGAAATTGAAAAGCCGGAAGATTAATCTTCCGGCTTTTCAATTTCTATTTACTGCTTTTATCTATTCAGCGGCGTTTATGGGAGTCGTTTGCAGAAAAACGTCCCACGCCCAGCGACCGAGCTGCGCGTCCTGCGCGTCCCGAACCTTCGCCCGGTATCTGAATTGATTTCCGAAATCGTCGGTTCTTCTCGATTCATGATAATCGAGGTCTATTTTTCTCAGTCCCAAATCGACAAGCGTATGCATTTCGCTCGGCTCGGAGATTCCGTTGTGGTTTTTATCCTGCCACAACCGGAGACTGCCGAAAATCGAATCCTGCTGCGATATTTTGCCGTCGCCGTTGCCGCCGTTGGCCTGTTTGTCATATTCGGCAAGCGCCAGAAAACCGTTTCGTTTTTCGCCCTGCGGGGGAGCGGGCTGCGGCGTATGATTGCCGAACAATTCTTCGCCGTTGTCGATAAAATTATTGCTGTTCCGGTCAAGCGCCAGCCATGCATCGTCGGAATTCGCCGAGCTCCATGCAATCTGTTCCTGAACGCCGTCGCCGTTAATATCGAAATGAATTCCGTTTGCCGAGTTCGTTAAATTGAAGCCGTTTCCTAAAACGTCAATAACAATCGGTGACTGACCGCATTGACAGGAGCTCCAATCATAGGTTCCGCCGCCCTGTTGGCACATAAAAACTTCGGTCGGGTCAGGGTTGCACGGGCTGCATCTGGCCGCCGAATCGGTTTCTTTTGTGATTTTCTCTCCCGAAGTCGTGTATCCGCTCCGGCACTCATTGTAACAGACGGCATCGTTCCAGCTGCATGTGTCCGTGTTCCATATCGCGCGTTTACACGGTTTAGTCCCGATAGGCTGAGGACACGTGCAGGATATGGGACAGGAAATATAATCGGAAGTAACCGTATTTAGCGTGCCGTTACAGTCCCGACCGTAAGAGGCGCTCTTGTTGCCCGGGTCGCACGCTAATCTTTCGCTTTCAATAACATGGCATGCTCCGGGACGAAGTTCACAAATCTGTGCGCTTTGATCCATTAGAGTCGTGGTTTGATTTTGGTCGTCATAACAAGTTGCGCCGCTTGGCGTAGAGCCTGCGCAGTGGATAGTCGCGCAGCGGTCTCCTTCAGGACTAGTCCATATTTCGCAGACCGGCGAGCCGACCTGTATTCTTCCCGAAGACAGAACGACAATGGTAGTTATTGAAAGAGATACAAAAATGATGGCTGAGACAAAATATAATAATTTGTAATTCATCACTGGATACCTCCTTCATTAGCAACTTTTTCCAACTCATCCAATCTCCGGGCGAGATTTTCCGTGGTTTGTTTATCAACTCTCTGCAAGATGGAAATAACTGTTCGATATCCCATCCGGAAGCCTTTCTTCCATTCCTCCGATTGATTTATGTCAGGCACATCGACGGTGATTTCCTGCGTCTCCTGTTTCAAAAGTGCCGCCAGACTGTCTGCGCTTTGATTTTTGATTAAATCTTTTAACTGCCTGATTGCTGTCTTTACTCCTTCAATTTCTCCGTTTATTTCCATCGATTTTCCCCGGCTGTCCGTTCCCCACGAACTGCCGTCTTCAAACTCCACGTAATCAATCGATAAAATTACGGGCTCATCTTCCTTTATGTTTTGACGTTCTATTGGAAGGCTGTTAATGACCGGCTCCTCCGCCTTAAACAGTTTTGCCGCAAAAAAACCGGTAATTATTTTCCCGCTCGATTTGCTGCTGCCGAGAAGCGTATATGCCCTGACGGCTTTTCTGTCGAGATTTTGTAAACTGAAAATAACCTCCTGATGAGATAAAGCCGAGTTGTCTACGGTAACAACGGTTATTCGCAAAGGGTTGTTTTTTTGTTCCATCACTTCAACCTTGACGGGCTGCTGTGATGAAAAATCGTCCCTCTTGGTCTGACCAAAAGAGACGCGAAGCAAAACAACTGTCAGAGCGATATTTAATACCATCACCAAAGCGAAAAGTAATAAATACTTTTTGCTTTTAAAGCTATCGAATTTATTTTTCATATTTTCTCCTTTCTGCTTTTTAGGAAAGCGTGGAAACGTTTAACAGAAAATTATTCCGGTCTTTTTTTAAACCGAAATAACGCTTGGATAACGACGAAAACGATAAATTGTTAGTTGCTAAAACGTAGGATATGCTCAAAATTATAAAGTGTCAATAATTTTTTTTGACTGTTTTGCAACTTAAAAAGGCGAGAACTATTAACCGTCCTCGCCTTTTAAGTTGCAGTTTGTGAGCCTCGCTTAAAAATTAAATCTTAAAGCAAATTGAATCTGGCGGTTTGTGCCGAGGCCGACCGTTCTTTCGACGGTCGAGCGGAGCAGTCCGAAGGTCGAGCCGGCGCGATTCTGCGTAAAGGCTTGGCCCGGCTGTAAGCCTGTTCCGCTTGAATAAAACGCCGGAGCATCGGCCGTCGCCGCCGTGTATGTAAAATTCGGCAGCGGGTTATTCAAAGTCGAAGGCGGATTTCCGAAGTTTGCGCGGTTGAAGATATTAAAAATCTCGGTGCGAAATTCGAGGCTGTATCTTTCCGAGAAGCGAAAGCGCTTGTTGAAAATCAAATCGAACTGTTTGAAGCTCGGGCCGGTCAGCGCGTTGCGCGGCAAATCGCCGAAAGCTCCGGCCGAAGGCGCGGCAAACGCCGCCGGATTCAAAAAGTTGCGGTCATTATTAAGATACGGACTGACGCCCGCGACGAGATTCGGGCGGCGCGTCTGTCTCGACGAACCGCCGCCGGGCGCGTTGACGACCGCGATAAATCCGGCGGGCAGCGCGGGAAAGCCCGTTCCCAAATTCGGAAGATTGGCCGTGTAGCCCGGCGCGAAGACGGTCGTGCCGCCGCCCGCGCCGGTCGGAACGATGCAGCCGCCCGTTTGAACGCATTGAATCACGACGTCGGGGCGCGTAATCGTGACGTCAATCGGGACGCCGCTGCGCGCGTTAAAGATTGCGCCGATTTCCCAGCCGCCGAGAAAGGCATTGCCGAATCGACCGAAGTCGTATTTTTTGTTTTTGCCGAACGGCAAATCGTAAACGGCGCTTAAATTAAAATTGTGGCGCACGTCGAAGTTGTTTCGGCCGCGGTCGGCTTCGTAATTATTCTGGTCGCCGCTCGGGCGGATTTCGCCGCCGACGGGCTGCGACGCGGTGCGCGCTTCGTTCGAGCCGGACGTTAAGCCGAAGCTTTTGCCTAAAGTGTATTGCGCGTTGAGCGTCAGGCCGTCGCTCGTGCGGCGCGCGATGGTTATCTGGAGCGCGTCGTACTGGTCGTCGCCGCCGCTCGTTTTCGTGTCGATTTCGGCAAACGGGCGGCACAGGGGAACGACAGCCGCCGACAGACCGCAGGCCGCCGGATTGTTCAGAATATCGAATTGCCGCACGGTCGTGACGCCCGTCACCTGACCGGCGGCGTTCGTGCGGTTGATAACGCCCGCATTGGTCGGCAAAGCCGCGCCGTTCAAAATCGTGGCGTTGCCGTCGCGCAAAACGTTCGAAAGCCCGCGCAAAAACAAATTGCGACCGCGCGAGCCGACGTATCCGACGGTGGCGACGACGTTATAAAACAATTCCTGCTGCCACGAGAAAGTATAGGTGTAGATTTTTTCCGGCACGAGATATTCGCTCGTATATGCGCGCGGCTGGTAATTGCGATTGTTCGGATTGGCGATAAAAGAATTTCTGATGTTTTGAATAAAAGCGTCCGTGTTCGGGTCGAACGAGCCGCCGCTGACGGTCGAAGAAATACGGTCGCTTTCAATCGGCTGAATCTGGTCTTCGGTCTGTCCCGGCCCGACATAAATGCCGAAACCAGCGCGCAGAACGGTGCGGCCGCCGCCGAAAAATCCGTTTCCGTTCAGATTCGGCGACCACGTCGCGGCGACGCGCGGCAGAAAATCGCCTTTCGACGTTTTAAAGGCCGCTTCCCGCGAATCGCGCAGCGTTCCGGTCGTCGTGTCGAACAAAACCTGCGCGTTGCTCGCTTCGCGAAGCGGAGTGTAATATTCGTATCGGAGACCGAAATTTAAGGTCACGTTCGGGCGAATCTTCCATTCGTCCTGACCGTATGCGATGTAATATTCCTGCTCGGCGAGCCGCTCGCCGGAAACGCCTGTAAACGGGCTTTGGTCGCTCAAATCGCCGACGTATTGAATCGAAGCGGCCGAATTTCGCAGGAAGCTCGGCAAATCATTAAAGACGTAAGTCGTGCCGCCGAGCCTGTCCGTCCATATCCGAAGCGGGCGGATTTCGACGCCGAATTTCAGACTGTGGTTTCCGCGAATCCACGTCAGATTGTCGGCAAAAGTCAGAGAGTAAACAGTGTAAGGCTGGCCGCGCCCGTTGGTCGCCGAGTTGGCGCGCACCAAACCGCCCGGCGTCGCCGTTCCGGCGCTCGTTCCCTGTCCGGGAATGCTGAAATTGGCGGTGTTGCCGGAGATGTTGAGCGTGATTTTTGAAAGGTCGATGCCCGCAATCATCGGCGCTTCGCCGCTGGTGCGCGTGACGACGCCGTTATATCCGATTTTGAATTCGTTTATCGCGTTCGATGTAAAAAGCGACTGCCAGCCGAGAACGGCGTTTTGCGGGCGAGCGGTAAAGTTCAGCGTTCTGCCGGTGACGCCTTCGGGCTGCGTGTTGATGCCTTCATCGCGGAAAAAGCGAAAATAATACGAATTTTTTTCGCTCGGGCGATAATCGAGCCGCAGCGCGTATGAATTTTCCACAACCTTAGCCGTATCCTGCAATTGCGCCACGTCAAAAAGATTCGAGCCCGTTCCGCGCGCGATAATCACGGCGCGTGAGCTGCGAAACGCCGGAAGCAGCGCAACGGCGGTCGCGTTGCAGTTGGCCGCTCCGACGACGGCGCAGATGCGCGCCGCGTCGCCCGGCACGGCTTCAATCGAGTTGATGCCCGCCCGCAAACGGTAGCCCTCGTAGCTTCCGAAAAAGAAAAGCTTATTTTTGATAATCGGCCCGCCGACCGAAAAGCCGAATTGATTCAGCCGAAGCGACGATTTTTGACCGACGATGTTGTCGAAATAGTTCGCCGCGTCGAGCGCGTCGTTTCTGATATATTCAAAAACCGAACCGTTAAAGCGGTTTCCGCCGGATTTTGTGACGACGTTGATTTGCCCGCCCGTTCCCGTCCCGAATTCCGCCGTGTAGCTGCTCGATTCGACGCGAAATTCCTGCACGTTTTCCAAACTTGACTGCAAACGGAAAGGCGACGAAAGCTCGCCGTTGAGCGTTCCCGGATTGGCGTCGATGACCGCCGTTCCGTCGATGCCGTCGTAGCGAATGGCGTTTTGCTCGGTGGCGCGCCCGTTAAAGCGAATGTCGCCGTAAGAACCCGAACCCGTATTCTGCGCGCCCGGCGCCTGCAGATAAAGCTGCGACAATTGGCGGCCGTTCAAAGGCAAGCCCTGCACTTCGCGCGGATTGACGTTGACGCTCATGCTGGCCGAAGACGTGTTAATCGACGCTTCGTATTCGGAGACGACGTTGACGACCGCGCTCGCGCCTTCCGGCTGCAAGGTTACATTCAGGTTAAGCTCCTGACCGACCAAAAGCTCGACGCTTTTCTGCTCGGTCGTCGCGAAAGTCGTCTTGCTGACGGTAATCGTGTAAACGGAAGGCTTGAGCGCGGTGACGCTGTACGTACCGTCATTGCCTGTTACAACGGTGCGCTCCTCGCCGGTTTTTTCGTTTTTAACGAGAACGGACGCGCCCGGAACAATCGCGCCCGCCGCGTCCGTCACCGTTCCGGCAAGGCGCGCCGCGTCAGACTGCGCCCATAAATTCGATGTTAATAAAAGGCAAAAGCCGAAGACTGAAGCGAAAATCCTAAATCTGGATAACATAGATTTCTCCTAAATAAGCTGGTGCGGCTCGACCGGATAAATCGTCCGAAACCGCCCGAATAATTTTTCAGATATTGCTTTGGTATAAAATTGACTTCAAAAGGCAGGATAAAGCCGCGAAGTTAAAGGGAAGTGAAATGAATATTAAATAAATGTTAATTAACTGTAAGCGGGGAAAAGTTAACAGAGTTGCAGGAAGTTACAGAGTTGGGAGAAGTTTTTTAACTCTACAGCTCTGCAACTCTGTAACCCTGCAAACTTTCCTCTTTCGGATTTTTAGTGATATATTATATGACTTGTCGCGAAACAATAACCCCATCATAAATAAATCTAATTAAATTAGAACAAATCGAAGTTTCTTAAAAAGGCGTTTGGCAAAGGAGTTTTTTTAGTAGATGCAGCGCATTAAAATTTTTATATTTTTATTTTTGTTTTCGGTCGCGTTTTACGGCTATCAGTGGGCGACGCCGAAGGTCAGCGGGCAAAGCGGCTCGGGTTCGCTGTTTGCGCCGAATAACGTCACGGCTTCGGACGGGAATTACGCCGATAAAATCGGTGTCATGTGGGAAGTCGTGCGCGGCGCAAAGCTTTACCGGATTTTTCGCAGCACGACCAGTAATCAAGCGTCGGCGATTGACGTCGGCACGACCGAGGCGAATTACTTTTTCGATTCGAGCGCGGTTACGGGACAAAATTATTTTTACTGGGTGCGCGCTGAAAATCCGGGCGCGACCAGCGTTTTCAGCCAGTCGGGCACGGGCCTCAGGGCAAACGGAACCGATAATCCGGACGTTTTTATGCCGACGCTTAACCCGCCGCCCGCGCCGGCCGGAAACGAAATGACGGCGGCGAAAGCGGCGCTCGGAAAAGCTCTGTTCTGGGACGAACAGATGTCTTCGACGCAGACGGTCGCCTGCGGAACGTGTCATCGCCCGGCGCAGGGCGGCTCTGACCCGCGCACCGTCGTCGGCGACACGCATTCGAGAAACGCCGGTTTTGATAATGTTTTTAATACGAGCGACGACGTTTTCGGCTCGCCCGGCGTTCCGCTGAACAATGCCGACGGAAGTTATTCTTTATCGACTCTCTACGGATTTAACGAACAGGTCACGCCGCGAAAAACTCCTTCGTATCTAAACGCGGGCTATGCCGTCAACGGCTTATTCTGGGACGGGCGCGCGACCGACTCGTTCACCGACCCGGTGACAAACGCCGTCCTCCTGCCGAGCTTTGCATCGCTCGAAAGCCAGATTTTAGGCCCGCCCGTCTCGTCGGGCGAAATGGCGCACGGCGGCCGGAACTGGCCGCAGGTGGCCGCGCAAATCGCGCAGTCAAAACCGCTTGCGCTGGCGACAAGCGTGCCGCGCTCGCTCGCCAATTGGATAAACGGCCGCACTTACCCGCAGCTTTTTGAAGAAGCCTTCGGCACTTCGGACGTGACGCCCGCGCGGATTGCGATGGCCATCGCGACGCACGAGCGGACTTTGTTTTCCGACCAGACGCCGCTCGACAAATGGTCGGCACAAATCGAGCCGTTGACGACGCAGGAAGAGCGCGGGCGGAGAATTTTCAGAAGCTCGTGCACAATCTGTCACGTCGGCCAGGTTTTATCGAACGAGCAGTTTCACAATATCGGCCTTCGACCGGCAAATGAAGATTTGGGACGCGGCGGCGTGACCGGAGACAGTGCCGATAACGCGCGTTTTAAGACGCCGACGCTGAGAAACGTCGAGCTTCACGCGCCGTATATGCACAACGGCCGGTTTCAGACGCTCGAAGAAGTCGTCGACTTTTACAGTCGCGGCGGCGATTTCGACGCGCCGAATCTCGACATCGACCCGCTCAATCTCTCGACGCAGCAAAAAGCCGACCTCGTCACTTTTTTAAAACGTCCTCTGACCGACCCGCGCGTCGCCAATGAATTGCCGCCGTTCGACCACCCGAAGCTTTACTCGGAATCGCCGCGCGTGCCCGTTATTACAGGCTCGGGACGCGCCGGTGCGGGCGGCATAATTCCGAAAGTGACCGCCGTCGAGCCGCCTTTTCTCGGCAATTTAAATTTTACGGTCGGAGTTTCGCAGGCGCTCGGAGGCGCGCAGGGTTATCTCGTTATTGATACAAGCGACCCGGGCGCGGGCAGCTCGATTCCCGCAACCGGCGCGTTTCCGCGTTTTCAGGTTGTTACGGCGGGAACCGGAAACGGAAAGGGCTACGCTTCGGTCAGCTTCGAGCTTCCGAATAATCCCGATTTAATCGGGCAAAGCTTTTACGGCCGCTGGTATATCACGGACGCGAGCGCGGCCAACGGTTTTTCAATTTCGCCGCCGTTTCGTTTTACGCTGTTTCCGCAGGCGACGAATATTCTTAAAACGCAGGCCGATTTTGACGGTGACCGCAAAACGGATATTTCGATTTTCCGCCCGTCGGCCGGCGAATGGTGGTATCAGAAATCGTCGAACGGCGGCAACAGCGCGTTTCAGTTCGGCGCGGCTAACGACAAGCTCGTTCCTTCGGATTACACGGGCGACGGCAAAACCGACATCGCCGTCTGGCGTTCTTCGACCGGCGAATGGTTTGTTTTAAGAAGCGAGGACAACAGTTTTTACTCGTTTACGTTCGGCGCGGCGGGCGACGTGCCCGCGCCCGGAGATTTTGACGTTGACGGGAAATCCGACCCGACCGTTTTCCGGCCTTCGTCGGCGACTTGGTTTACTCTGCGCTCTTCAAACGGGCTGGTGCTGATTCAGGCGTTCGGACAATCGGGCGACGTTCCGCAAATCGGCGATTACGACGGCGACGGCAAAGCCGATTTGGCAATTTATCGTCCGGCTAACGGCCAATGGTGGCTCAATCGCACAACTCTCGGCGTGATTGCGACGCAGTTCGGCGTTTCGACGGATAAACCCGTCGCGGCCGATTTCACCGGAGACGGAAAAACCGACGTTGCTTTCTGGCGTCCTTCTTCGGGCGAATGGTTTGTCCTCAGAAGCGAGGATTTCAGCTATTACTCCGCGCCGTTCGGCATCGCTTCCGACATTCCCGCGCCCGGCGATTACGACGGCGACGGCAAGACCGACATCGCCGTTTTCAGAGGCTCGAATTCGACCTGGTACGTCAATCGCTCGTCGCAGAGCCTTTTAATCCAAAGCTTCGGCATCAGCGGCGACTCTCCCGTGCCCGCGGCTTTCGTGCCGTAAAAGCTGAAAACTGAAAACTGTTTTTATCCTTTATCCCGGCTTTGCGCAAAAACTGATGCTTGTGTGCCGAATCCGAATGGATTTAAGCCGCGCGAGCGGCATTTGAAATTAGCCGTGTGTTTTAACGCACGGAATATAAACGGAAAATGATTTGCGTCGCGCGAGCGACGATTGAATAAATAAACAATTACATCAATCGTCGCTCGCGCGACGCGTTTGTGTCTGATTCGCTTGACCGTGTCTTGAAAGACACGGCTATTTTTATGAAATCGATGCGCGATTAAAGAGTGTTGGTTTTATAACTGATAAGTATTGCTTCATCATTCGTAAGTGTTTCTTTGTAACTCGCGAGTTATCTCGATAAATTTACAAAAGAAGAGACATATTTTAGAAAAGAAGCGACATCTTTTGTAAAAGAAGCGGCATATTTCACGAAAACGGTCGCGTTTTTTCTCAAAGTAGTCGATACTTTTTAAAAAATCGTCGCGTTTTTTCCGAAAGTATCGACGTTTTCGTCGAAGTATCGACGTTTTTTCCAAAAGTAGTCGCGTTTTTCGTCAAAGTAGTCGCATCTTTTCCCAAAATAGAGACGTAATTTGCAAAAATCGTCTTCAAATTAGCAGCGTTATAAATCTATGCTGCCGGTGATTCAAGTGCTTCACCGGGAGCGCGTTTTCGCGCGCTAAAAACTTTTTAATAAAATCCGACTCTAAATTGATTAATCTTTTATGAACGCTTTCGCGTTCAATGCGGACTTGAGCAACGAGCAGCTTGAGCGTTTTTAAGGCAATGCCCGGTAAGCTAGATAATCGTCGTCACGATTTCGCGGATGCTGCGCTGCAATTCGCGGTCGTCGGTAATCGGCGAGCAGATGGCGACTTCGGCCGCGTCGACGGGCGCGATGCCTTTGGCAATCATCTGCGCGGCGTAGATTAAAAGCCGCGTCGAGACGCCTTCTTCGAGACCGTGACCGCGCAGATTTCTGACCTTTTGTCCGATTTTTACCAAATCGGCGGCAATTTGTTCGTCGATTCCGCCTTCTTTGGCGACGATGGCCGTTTCGTCTTCGGGCGAAGGATAATCGAATTCCATCGCGACGAATCTTTGACGCGTCGACTGTTTCAAATCTTTTAAGACCGATTGATAGCCCGGATTATAGGAGACGACGAGCATAAATTCGGGCGGCGCTTCGATGACCGTGCCGCGTTTTTCGATTGGCAGGCGGCGGCGGTCGTCGGTCAAAGGGTGAATGATGACGACCGTATCTTTTCTCGCTTCGACGACTTCATCGAGATAGCAGATTGCGCCCGAACGAACGGCGGTCGTCAAAGGGCCGTCGTGCCAGACGGTTTCTTCGCCTTCGAGCAGAAAGCGGCCGACGAGGTCGGTCGAAGACAAATCTTCGTGACAGGCGACCGTTATCAAAGGGCGATTCATCCGGTATGCCATATATTCGACGAAACGCGTTTTGCCGCAGCCGGTCGGGCCTTTGAGCATTACGGGCAGGCGCGCTTCATACGCGGCTTCGAACAATTCGACTTCCTGTTTGATTGGAAGATAATAAGGCTCGTTTCTGACTTTGTATTTTTCAACTGCTAATTCCATAAAATTTGTTCGCTGGCGAAAATGTAATCTTAACACTGGCATAAAATCAGTGGCAAACAAGCGGTAAATTTGTCTTTAAAAAAGAAAAGGAGAAGCAGATTTCTCCGCCTCTCCTTTTGATTTGCCTTTTCTGTTTTGGCTACCAGCGAACAGGTCTTAAATCCGGGCCGACGACGTGCGAGCCGGAGAGCACCTGCGCGTAGCGGTCGGGGTCGACTAAGCCCTGCTGGTCGTTATGTATAAAGTGCGCGCCGTACCAGACGACGACGTCCTGGTCGACGACCGATTCGCCGTTGATGAAAGGCGTAATCCTGATGGGCGCGGTCGTGTCCGAGCAGTTAACGCACGTTTCGCCGTCGTCGATTTCGTTCTGGATGTTCGTCCCGCCGACCACGTTTTTATACTGCAAAACCCAGAAATCGTTGACTCCGAACGTATCGGCGACGCCGTCCGTCATATTCGGGACGAGCATATAAGCCTCGTCGCCCGCCGAATTCTGAATCAAAAGGCTGCGTTTGGTCTGGAAATTTTTGTTGCCGCTAATTTCGGTCGTAATAGGCTTCAGAAACTTGCGTCCGCGCTCGACCTGAAACACTTTATTGTTCGGCTGGACGACGTCGAAATCGAAACGCCAGTAAGCGTGATGATTGTGAACGTCGCAGACGCACGAATTGTTGGTCGCGCCGAAAGCATAGCGCGGCCTGATAGTTCCGTCCGGCGCGAAACGCCATTCGTTGATGTATCGATACCAGCCGGCCTGCATTTCACTTATCAAAACGACTTCCATGCCGTAGCCGTTATCCTGTTTGTAAATCGCCACGCCGCGAAAATTTCCCGAATCGTTTCCGGTCTGCAGCTCGGTCGTCGCGACCTGACCGTCGGCCAAAACTCTGATTCCCGGCGCGGGGTCTGTGTTACCGGTGGCAGGCGTCGTAAACATATCTTCCTGCCATTGCCAATCGCGATACGGGCCGCAGGTGGCGGGCGTATATTGAACGTTCAAAACCGGCACATGACCGCGTTTGAGAACCGATTTTCCTTTGTATTTGACGTCACGAACCTCGATGCCGGATTTGCGCGTGCCCGAAGACGCCGCCGGACGAATGACGAGCATATCCCAGAGCGTCGTCTGCCCGTCCGTTATGGTCAACTGGTATTGTCCGGCGGTATTTTGCGAAGTGGTCGTTTGTCCGGCCGAAGCCGGGCCGCACGAACCGATTAAGGATTTCGACTGCGGCGGCGCATTTTCCGGGTAACGAATGACCTCGCCGCGCTTGAGGCTGATGCTGACGATTTCATTGTCGGTCGAGCTCGTGCTTCGCGTGCCGACGTTGACGAAACGCTCGTTTGAGCCGTCCAAAACGGTTGTCGGAGGCATCGGCTGAAAAGTCCTCAACGCTCCGCTTTTTAAGGCATCGGCAAATCTTTTGTCCTGCTGGAGAATCGAAACCGCTTCGTTAAACTCCTCGTCATTCGGCGTCGGATTAAAATATTCCTGACGAACGACGATGGCCTCACGGCCGGCAAAATCGCTTTCGGCGACCAGTGTCCGGTCGTTTGTGTAATCGTAGTAAACGGCGCGAAAACGCGTCGGCGGAAGCGTCGGCCCGGTTTTGGTTTCGTTATCGACGTAGGCAAATTCGAGTAAGCGATATTTCGCGCCTTTAAGCTGCGTCTGCAGCTCGGCGCTGCTCTCGACGCGCGCCTTTGCGGCGTCAAAAACTTCCTGCGTCGGCCCCCAGGGAACGACTTTAATCTGTAGCTGCTCGGCTCTTTTCGTGCGTTTCCCGGCCGTGTTTTCGCCCGCCGCGGCAGCGCTCACAACCAGACAGCACACCAAACCCAGGCCGAAAAATACGCGGTTTATTTTCTTCAACATCTTACACTCCTTATTTGCCGGAAAATTACTTTTTTGGAAGAAAAAGTATCATCAAGAAATATCACCTAAGCCCGTTCCGGTCAAGCGGTTTAGATAAAGACGGTTAGTCGGATTAAGCCGATAATCTCTTTTAACCGTAGGCCGTCAATAACAGATAAACTTCGGCGAATCGACTCGACTATTTTTCAAAGAATATTTTTTAACTTCGCTTTATTTCTACCTGTTACTAATTCAATCATATTTACGGCTATAAATAAAAAAGAATTAAAGTAAAAAAGGCAAAAGTCCGGAAAATTCTTCCTTACTTTTGCCTTTTTTACTTTAATTCTTTTTCACTTTATTTACATTTCGAATATCCGCAGTCGCGGCAGAAATCGCAGCCCGAAGCGTGTTCGAGCTGGCCTTTGCATTCGGGACATTCGCCGATAAGGCTCGCCATCGCGGGCTGCGTTTCGAGGTCGACGGTTTTTGTTTCGGCTGCCGGTGCGGCGGTCATCGCGCTTTTGCTGATTTGGCGCTCGGACTGCGGCATGTTTTTCAATCTTCTGTCAATCAACAGCAGACATTCGGCGACGGCCTGCTCGGGCGAAGTCAAAAGCCGCTCGTTAAACCAGACGGCGTGCGTCGCCGTCACTTTATTCAAGCTGCGCGCCACTTCTTTAGCCTGGAATCCGCCGCGAAGCATTTTCGAAGCGAGCAATCCGACGCCTTCGGAAATCGGGCCGGTCGCAAAAACTTCGAGAACGCTTTCGCCGTCGTGATTGACGGTGACGTATAAATTTCGGCCGTCAAACGGAATGCGCCAGGTCGAGCCCTGCAGCTCGCGCGGGCGTTCGATGTGCTGGGCGACGGCTGCCGGTTTTGCCGCCGCGGCCGTCACCGGAGCTTCGGCAATTTCCGTCGTTTCCTCTTTCTTTTCTTCCGATTTCATCGAAGTCAGAACCTGACCTTCGCGGCTTCCGTCGCGGTAATAGCTGACGGCTTTGCAGCCTAAATCCTTAGCCATCCGGTAAAGTTTATCGACCGATTCGACCGTATCGTCGTTGGCGCCGTTGCAGGTTTTCGAAATCGAATTATCGACGTGTTTCTGCGCCGCCGCCAAAACTTCGACGTGCTGGTGCGACGTGATGTCCATCGCCGAAATAAAATATTCGGGCAGCCTGTCCATATTTTCGACGACGTATTCGGCCGCTTTTTTGATTGATTCTTCGTCCGTCTGGTCGACTTCCATGCCGAGCGCTTCCGCCGCCAGAGAGTGAACGTAGGTGCGCGTTCCGAGCGTGTCCTGGCGGACGTAAGCCCACGAGAAATTCGGCTCGATGCCCGATGACGTTTCGGCGACGAGCGAAATCGTGCCGGTCGGCGCAATCGTCGTCACTTCATAATTGCGCGGCGTCAAAGGCATATCGCGCGGAATTCCGATTTCGTCGTAGAGAAATTTCGCGTATGCTTCGCGGTTCGGCTCGAGCTCGGGGAAAGTTCCTTTTTCCGCGCCGAGGCGAACCGAAGCCATCCACGATTCGCGGCGGATAAAGCCCATCACTTTTTCCATCAACTCGGTCGAATCCTGGTAGCCGTATGTAACTTTCAATTTCAGACACAAATCGGCAAAGCCCATCACTCCGAGACCGACCGGACGCGTGCGTTTGACGACGTCGTCGATTTCGGGAAGCGGGAAGTGTCCGGCGTCGACGACGTTATCGAGAAACTGCGTGCAGAGATGCGTCGTGCGGGCGAGCCGCGCCCAATCGACGCATTCGTCGGCGTTCGTTCCGTCGCCGATTTTTTTGTAGAATTTGGCGACGTCAATCGAGCCGAGGTTGCACGAATTATTAAAATGGAGCTGCTGCTCGCCGCACGGGTTGCAGGCGTAAATCGGGCCCATTGAAGCCATCATATGATTGTGCCGGTTGACTTCGTCGATGTAGATGATTCCCGGCTCAGCGTATTTGTGCGCCGAAGCGATGATGCGATTCCAGATGTCCGGCGCGAAAACAAATCCGGGCGCGGGCGGCTGCTCGATGGTGCAGTCGGAAAGGTCGGCGGTCTCAAAAGCGAGCTTGTCGGCAAAAGTCGCGGTCGAGCCGTCGGCGCGGCGATAAACGACGTAGTTTGCGCCCGTCACGGCGTCAAAAATAGCCTGCGTCCACGGCTCGTCGTCAAATTCGGTCTGAAACCAGACTTTTTTATCGACCGCGTCCATAAAATCGTCGGTGACGGTCACCGAAATATTAAAATTCGTCAGCGAGTGCTGGTCGTTTTTGGCGTGGATAAAACGAAGAATGTCCGGGTGTTTGACGCTCAAGATTCCCATATTCGCGCCGCGTCTGACGCCGCCCTGTTTGACGACTTCGGTCGTCTGGTTGACGATGTTCATAAAGCTGACCGGGCCGGAGGCGACGCCGCGCGTCGAGTTGACCATCGAGCCGGCCGGGCGCAGAAATTCGTATGTCATTCCCGTTCCGCCGCCCGTCTGGTGAATGATGGCGACGTTTTCGGCGTGCTGCATGATGCCCTGAATCGAATCGGGAACGTTGAGGACGAAACAAGCGGCGAGCTGCCCGTTCGGCTTGCCCGCGTTGACCAGACAAGGCGTGTTCGGGATAAATTCGCGGTTGAGCATGACTTCGGTCATCGCCGTGTAAAAATAATCGCGTTTGAGCACGTCGGTTTCCGCTTTGGAAACGTGACCGACGACGCGGCGCACGATATCGCCCCATGTTTCGAGCGGTTCGCCGTTGACATCTTTCAAACTGTAACGCTTGCTGACGACCTTTTGCGCATTCAAGCCAATCGGGCTCATTTCACGTTTCCGGGAAGTTCCGTTACCGTTTGTTTTTCCGTTCTTGACGACAAAACTGCCTGACACCACAGGCTCAAAGACTGTACTCATTTTCGCTTTTTCTCCTCGCGTCTTTTTAGAGACACAAATATTTCTATAATTGTATTTTAGTATTCGATATGTGTTTTTTACAATCGAGTGTTTGAAGCTTTTTTCACCGGCGAATCTGGGATTGCTTATTCCCCGAGTGAAAAGTAATATAGCCGATTTAAAATCCGGTTGTCAACAAAAAAAATACACAATATATTGTGCTCGCTTAAAAATTTTTACCAAAATAGTCGATAACCTAATGTAATTCCTTAGGTTTTCCCGTCTCAAAAAAAAATCTTTCCGGCGATAAATTTTTGCTCGTCAAACAATTTGCATCTTGCGCGAAATTTTCCGAAACTAATAAATTATGGACAAACTCATACACGGCATCGCCGCCGATGCGACCATCAGATTTATGGCGGCCGTCACGACCGATATTGCGACCGAAGCGGTTCGCCGTCACCAAACCTCGCCGACCGTTTCCGCCGCTCTGGGGCGCGTTTTGACCGGGACTCTCCTGCTCGGCTCGAGCCTCAAGGAATTTGACCGCCTGACCGTCAAAATCGAATCGAAAGGCGCGGTCGGCGGCATCGTCGCCGAAGCGACCGCCGACGGCAAAGTGCGCGGCTATGTAAAAAACCCGGACGTCGAGCTGCCGCCGAAAGAAAACGGAAAATTCGACGTCGCGGGAATTATCGGCGAAGGAATGTTTTACGTGATTCGCGAATCCGGTTTTGATTTGGGCCTCCACCGCGAGCCGTATGTCGGCGCGGTTCCGATTACGTCGGGCGAAGTGGCCGAAGATTTTGCGTATTATCTCGCGAAATCCGAACAGATTCCGTCGGCGGTTCTGCTCGGCGTTCTTTTGCAGCCGGAAGAGCCGCTTGTCAAAGCCTCGGGCGGCGTCATGATTCAGATTCTGCCCGGCGCGAACGAGCATCTGGTGACGATGATTGAAGACACCATCCGCCACGCGCCGCACCTAACTTCGGCTATCACCGAAGGCGCGACCGCGCACGACCTCGCAAAAATCGCTCTCGGCGAGATTGATTTTGAAGTTCTCGGAGAAATAGATGTCAGCTTTGAATGCAACTGCTCGTTCGAGCGCGCCGTTTCGCTGATTTCGTCTCTCGGGCGCGATGAAGTCATATCGATGCTCGCCGAAGACAAAGGCGCGCAGATGACGTGCGGGTTTTGCAACGAAATCTATACTTTAGACGAAAACGATTTGCAGAGGATAATCGACACGGAAAGCGTTTAATCATTTATTTGCCGGTAATTTCCGTGCCAGTAGACGAGCGGTTTGCCGTCGGTCACCGTCACGCGTTGAATCTCGCCGATGTAAATCGTGTGGTCGCCGTCGTCGTGAGCGTTAATCAGGCGGCATTCGAGATTTGCCAGAACGTCTTCGAGAACGGGCAGTCCGTCGATTCCGTTGCGATATTCGATTACTTCGAACTTGTTGGGCAGGAGCGAAGCGAAACGGTCGGAAATGTGCTGCTGGTCGTCGCGCAGAATGTTGACGACAAACGCGTTTGTTTCTTCGAGCGCGTGATGGCTGCCGGTATTTTTGTCGATGCAGACGAGAACGAGCGGCGGCTCGAGCGAGACCGAACAAAACGCGCTGACGGTGATTCCGTGCAGGCGTCCCGATTTGTCTCTGGTCGTCACCACCGTTACGCCGCTGGCAAAGCGTCCGAGCGCGGCACGAAATTCATCTTTGCTGATTGCCATAAAAATTGATTTTGCCACATTCGAGATTTAACATTCAAAATTAAAGATTGAAAAGGCGGAAGATGAGTCTCAGGTCTTAAGTCGGAAAGCCTTTGACTTTGGACTTGAGACTTGTGACTAATCTTTTTGTCTCGTAATTGAAAATTGACCGGCGATAATTGATAATTTTGAATCAATGAACGATTTAGAAACTTTTTTCGCCGACACGAGCCGAATCGTCGACGAGAAATTAAACGACCTCATCGCGTCCGTCGAAATTGAGCCGAAACGCCTGTCCGAAGCGATTCGGTGGAGCTTGTTTGCGGGCGGCAAACGCTTTCGCCCGGCGCTCGTTTTGGCGGTCGGAAAGACTTTCGGCGCGCGCCGCGACGAGCTTTTGCGGGCGGCCTGCGCGTTTGAGATGATTCACACGTATTCGCTCATTCACGACGATTTGCCCGCGATGGACGACGACGATTTGCGGCGCGGGCGCGCGACCTGTCACAAAAAATTCGACGAAGCGACGGCCATTCTGGCGGGCGATATTCTCCAATCGCTGGCGTTTCAGACGATTGCCGGAGACGGAAATTTATCCGCCGAAATCAAAGTCAAACTCGTTTCGGAGCTGGCCGCGGCGGCCGCCAAAATGGTCGAAGGCCAGCAGCTCGACCTCGACGCCGAGGGAAAGTCAATTTCCGTCAGCGAACTGGAATCGATTCATCAAAACAAAACCGGCGCGCTCGTTTCCGCCGCCGCGCGCGCGGGCGCAGTCGTCGCCGGAGCAGGCGCGAACGAGCTCGAAGCTGTTTCAAATTACGCCGCCTCGCTCGGACTGCTTTTTCAGATAACCGACGATTTGCTCGACGTGACGCAGACGACCGAAATCCTGGGCAAAACGGCGGGAAAAGATTTAGCTTCGGAAAAAGCGACCTATCCCGCGCTTTACGGTCTCGAAGAAGCGCGCGCGCTGGCGGAAAAAGTTCACGCCCGGGCGATAGCCGAATTAAATAAGATTGCGAAAGACACGCGTCTTTTGCGGGATTTGGTCGATTTTATCTTAAAAAGGGAAAAATAAAATTTACCGGAAATCTTTGTTATAATCCGAAAGACTTGGAAAAAGCGTTCTATTTCGACTTTTCTTCCTTTTAGTTTCGATGAATTCATCCACGATAAATCATAATAATCTCTGGAAGTCTTTTGCCGTCGCGCTGGCGCTCGTTTTTTTGTATGCGGGCGTGCTGGCAAAACTCGGCCGGGACTGGTGGGCGGACGAAAATTACTCGCACGGTTTGCTTGTTCCGTTTGTCATCGCGTTTATCGTCTGGTCGGAATTCGACGCGCTGAAAACCGTGGCAAAAGCGGCCTCGTTCCGGCTCGGTTTCCCGACGATTCTGCTGGCGCTTTTTATGCTTCTGGGCGGAATTTTGGGCGCTGAACTGTTTACGCAGAGAATTTCGTTTGTCTTGATGCTGGCCGGGATTATCGTTTATTTTTTCGGCGCGCGTATTTTGAAATTTCTCGCCGTCCCGTTTCTGCTTTTGCTTCTCGCCATTCCGATTCCACAGATTATTTTTAACAAAATCGCGTTTCCCTTACAGATTTGGGCGTCGCAGGCGGCGATTTGGGGAATTCGTCTGTTTGAAGTCGCGTCCGTCAGAAAAGGAAACGTCATCGAGATTTTGCCGCAGGGCGCGACGCAAATCATCGCGCTCGAAGTCGTCGAGGCGTGCAGCGGCATCCGCTCTTTGATGACGCTCGTTACGCTCGCTTTGATTCTCGCCTATTTTACGCGCGAACGCGAGAAAGGTTCGTCTCCAAAGTTCTGGAAAAATCTCAATTTATGGCGCGCCGCTGCTTTAATGCTTTCGGCGATTCCGATTGCGATTCTGACAAATGCGGCGCGCGTGACGGCGACCGGCGTTTTGACATATTATTACGGCAAGCGCGCGACCGAAGACACATGGCACGAATTGGCCGGCTGGCTCGTTTATCTGGTCGCGCTGATTTTATTGATTTTGGTCAATTTTATTTTACGCTTCGTTTTTGGCAAAATAGCCTCAAACGCCGCAAAATAAAAGGGTCAAAATTAATGCCGTATGAAACAAATCTTGTATAAAACTCAGCTCAGGCACGTTAAAAAAGAACTCGAATTCGTCGGCTTTATGCTTTCCGAAGCGGTTTATGCGCCCGGACGACTGCGTATTACGACAATTAATCCGGAACATTGACGCCGAATTGCGCGTTACAGACTTTAGGTTTTCAAAATCAAAAATTCAAACAGGAAGGATAAAGTTATGCTCAAACTTTTATTGGCTTTCGCTTTTTCGCTTTTCTCCAGCGTCTCGCTTTTTGCCCAAACATCGGCGGGCGCGCCCCTGCTCATCGGCCGCGTGGCGATAAATCAAAACCAAATCGCGTTCACTTATGCCGGAAAAATCTGGCTCGTCGGGCGTGACGGCGGCGCGGCGCGGCGTTTGACGAACACGCCGAACGAGGAAACGAATCCGGTATTTTCGCCCGACGGAAAATCGATTGCGTTTTCGCGCTCGAACGGCAACGATTTTGACGTTTTCGTCATTGCGGCCGACGGCGCGGGCGAAGCAAAGCGCGTGACGATGATGCCCGAAGACGATTTTGTAACGAGCTGGACGCCGGACGGCCGCGAAGTCGCGTTTGAAACGACGCGCGACGAGGAAAGCGTGACGCGTCTTTATAAAATAGCGGTCGAAAACGGAACGCTCGCCGAAGCCCTGCCTTTGCCGCAGGCTTTTCAGGGCACGTTTTCGCCCGACGGCCGCCGCGTCGCATACAATCCGCGTCTCGGTTTCGGCGAGTGGCGTTATTATCGCGGCGGCGCGACCGCTCCGATTTACATCGCCGATTTGAAAACGGGCGCGGTCGAAAAACTGCCGAATCAGGATTTTAACGATAAAAGTCCGATGTGGCTCGGCGACAAAATTTATTTTCTCTCGGACCGCACCGGAGTTTTTAATTTTTTTGAATACGATTTAAAAACAAAGCGCGCGCGGCCCTTGACGAAATTCGACGGTCACGGCGTCAGGGCGGCTTCGGTGACGACGGGCGCGGCCGCATACGTGCAGGAAGGCCGAATTCATCTGCTCGATTTGGCGAGCAATCAGGATAAAATTCTGAGCGTTTCGGTTTCGCCCGACACGTCCGAGCTCGTCCCGAAAACGGCCAACGCGATGCGTTTTCTCGAATCGATTCTGCCGTCACGCGACGGCGAGAAAATCGCTTTCGGTACGCGCGGCGAAGTTCTTTTATACGACACCAAATCGGGCGCGGCGAAAAATCTGACAAACACTTCGGGCGCCGCCGAGCGCTATCCCGTCATTTCGCCCGACAATAAATCAATCGCGTATTTTTCGGACGAGACGGGCGAATACGCGCTTCACATCCGCTCGCTCGAAAACGATTCGGTCAGGAAAATCGACATCGAAGCGAAGCCTTCGTTTTACTGGGAAGCCGTCTGGTCGCCCGATTCGAAAAAAGTCGCTTTCGCCGACCGGCGTCTGAATTTCTGGCTGGCCGATGTCGAAAAAGGAACGGCGACGAAAGTCGACACATCCGTTTATTCGGCGCAGGACGGCTGGTTTGCGAATTTTTCGCCCGATTCGCGTTATCTCGCTTACTCGAAGCGCTTGAAAAACCGCGCCGGAACGGTTTTTATACGCGACATCGCGCAAAACAAAAATTTTCAAATCACCGATGGCATCATGCACGCGGAAATGCCCGTTTTCGATGCCGGCGGCAAATATCTGTATTTTGTTTCGAGCGCCAACGCCGGAGCGGGAGAATTCGGCTGGGGCGTTTTAAACAGCGCGTTTGCCGACCCGCTTATTGTGCGCCGCGTCCAGGCTTTGATTTTGGCGAAAGACACGCCTTCGCCGCTTCTGCCCGGCAATCAGCCGAATCCGGACGCGAAAATCGGCGAAACTGTTCCCGTAAAAATTGATTTTGACACTCTCTCGACGCGCTTTGTCAATTTGCCTCTGCCGCAGAGAGATTATTCGCAGATGGTTTCGGGCAAGCCGGGAAAACTGATTTTCGTCATCGACGAATGGTCGAGCACGCCGGGCGATTTCGGCGGTCAGCCGCAGTCTTCGGCGATTTATTTTTACGATTTGGCGAAAGGCGGCGAGCTGACGAAAACCATCGGCAATATTGATGCGGTTGACATTACGCGCGACGGAAATCGAATTTTGTACCGCAAGGGACGCGATTATTTTTTGACTGACATCAACACCGGAAACAGCACCGGAAACGCAGTCGGAGTCGACAGACAGAATTTCGACAAAATGGAAGTTCGCATAAATCCGGCGGAAGAATGGAAACAGATGTTTCACGAATCGATGCGGATTATGCGCGACTGGTTTTACGACCCGAATTATCACGGTCAGAATCTCGCGCAGCTCGAGCGCGATTACGCCGCCTATTTGCCGACCGTCACGCGCCGCGCGGATTTGAATCGGCTGATGCAGCAGATGCTCGGACACGTTTCGGTGAGCCATCTGGCAATCGGCGGCGGCGACCAGCCGCAGCCCGCCGGGCAGGGAAATCGAATCGGCCTGCTCGGCGCCGATTACGCGATTGAAAACGGAAAATACCGCTTTAAGAAAATCTACGGCGCGACTTCCTATTCATCGGCCAACGGCGCGTTTGGCGCGCCGCTCGGCACGCCGGGCGTCGATGTCCGCGAAGGCGATTATCTGCTCGAAGTAAACGGCAACAAAATCGACGCGAGCAAAAATATTCTCGGATATTTTGAAGGCACAACCGGCAAACCGACACGTCTGACGGTCAGCGCCAGCGCCGACGGAAGCGATTCGCGAACTTACACGGTTTATCCTTCAAACGGCGAAAACCGCCTGCGCCGCGCAAACTGGGCGGAAAACAATCGCAAGCTGGTCGAAAAGCTTTCGGGCGGGCGGCTTGGCTATATTTTTATCGAAGGCTACGACCCGAACGGAATTTACAACGCGATTCGCGGGCTGACCGGCTACGCCGACAAAGCCGGAATCATCATCGACCAGCGTTTTAACGGCGGCGGCATCACGCCCGATTATCTAATCGAATGGATGCAGCGCAAGCCGCTCTATTATTATATGTTTCGCGGCGGCGACGACATCGCCACGCCCGTCAATCCGGCTCCGCCCGTTAAAGTGATGCTGATAAACGAGTGGAACGGCTCGGCGGCGGAAACCGGCGCGTTTATGTTCAAGCTCGGCAAAGTCGGCTCAATCGTCGGCAAGCGCACATACGGCGCAGGCATCGGGCCATACTTTTTCACGCCGCGTCTGGTTGACGGCGGGCGCGTCCAATTGCCGAATCGCGCGGCTTACGACCCGAGCGGCACGTGGGGAATCGAAAACGACGGCGTTCACCCGGACTTTGACGTCGAAATCACGCCGCAGGACTGGATGGCTAATAAAGACTCGCAGCTTGAAAAAGCCATCGAAGTGGCGATGGCGCAGATTGCCAAAAATCCAATCGTACTGCCGAAACGGCCTGTGTTTCCCGTTCATCCGGCGGCAAAACAGCAGAACGTGACGAGCGGCGTTTTTACACTTCCGATGCCCGGCTCGGCTTTTCCGCTGCCGACGCCGAAAGCGGAAACCGCTCCGGTGACAAACGGAAAATTTGCCGAATATCTCGGACAATTCGAGACAGCGATGGGCGCGGTGATTTTCAGTCAGGAAGGCGATAAATTAATCGGTCTGGCGGGAGGCGAGCGCATCGAGCTTTTTGCGGACGCATCTGTAAAAGACAAGTTCGCGGCGCAAAGCGCGAGCGTTATCGTCACATTCGAACGCAGCGGTGACGGAAAAATCTCGGGCGTGACGATTATCATTCCGAGCGGCCGCGAGGTAAAAGGCAAAAAAATCAATTAAAGAAATTTACCGCAGAGACGCAGAGAATTTTTAGCCGCGAATAACACGAATTACACTAATAAAAGAAAAAATAATTTGTGTAATTCGTGTTATTCGCGGCCTGTTTTTTCTTAAAATCTCTGCGGCAAAAGGCGGGAAAACGGCGGCGATTGAACTTTTATTATCAATTGGCGGAGAATCAAAGGAAATATAGTCCCGCAAAAATGAAGGAAATCGATTCACAAATCTCAAATCGCAAGTTCTGGCTTTTGCTCGTCGTGTTATGCGTCGGCGCGGTTTTTATTAATTGGTTCGAGCGGCGCGGCGAAGCTGAAGTCGAGAGAAAAGCGCTTTCGTCCGTTCCGCAAAAACTCGGCGAATGGCGGCAGAAAGGCGACGAGATTCGTTTTGACGCGCAGACCGAAAGCGTTCTCCGAACAAGCGATTACACGATGCGCGAATATTACGCTGCGGACGGGCGCGAGGCGAACGTTTACGTCGGCTATTACGCTTCGCAGCGCTCGGGCGCGACTTATCACAGCCCGCAGAACTGTCTGCCCGGCGCGGGCTGGATAATGAAAGAGCCGGAGCGCATCGAAATCAAAACTCCGTCGGGAAAAGCCTTCACGGCCAATCGTTTTATTATCGAAAACGGCATTTACAAAGAAGTTCTGATTTACTGGTACGAAGGCCGCGGACGCATCGAAGCCGACGAATACAAAGATAAAATCTACACAATCTGGGACAGCGTCTGGCGCAGAAGAAGCGACGGCGCGATGGTGCGCGTGATGACCTCGGTCGGCGACGACGAGCAGGAATCGACGCGCGTCGCCATCGACCTTTCCGCGCAGCTCGCCGATAAGCTTTCCGAATTCATCCCCGAATAAGATAATTCACCGCAGAGACACGGAGACACGGAGAAAATATTAAAAATCTCTGTGCCTCCGTGTCTCTGTGGTTAAAATTCTTTTTTATCTCAAGCGCCGTAAGGATTTTTCTGAAATTTGCTCTCGATTATCAATTTGTTTTAATGCCAGCCAAAAGTTGGTTGTTTCTTTCGAGCCGGGAGAATTTTTTGAACGGCTTAAATTCTTGAAAATTAACTTTGATATTTCCTTAAATTCTGCGGAAAAGATTTGCCCCTTTTCCGCAGATTGAAAAAATCGGCGAAAACGAGTTTTGCGGTCATTGCCCCGACTGCCAAAAACGAAAGCCGCAAAATTTCAGCCGGAGGAAATTGCTTTTACTAAAATGATATATAGAGAGTGCCAGTTTTTTTCATTTAAGTTCCTGCTCGCCGTGACTTTAATCGGCGCAAGTCTTTTTTTCGTCTCCTGCAACGCATCCAAAGATAAACACATCGCGCGCGGCGAAGAATATTTGCAAAAACGCAAATTCGAAGAAGCCTTGATGGAATTTCGCGCCGCCGCCGACATCGACAAAGATTCGGCTAGTGCGCAATGGGGACTCGCCCGCGCCTACGAAAATCTCGGACAATACTACGAAACGGTCGACGCGCTGCAAAAGGTCGGGAATCTGAATCCCGGAAATCTCGACGCGCGCGCCAAGCTCGGCAATTATTTTCTGTTGAGCACGCCGCCGCAACTCGAGGAGACGCAAAAAATTATCGACGACATTCTCGCCCGCGACGGGAGCTTTGTCGAAGGTCACGTTTTAAAGGCGAGCCTTTTGTCCGTCCAGTCAAAATCGGAAAAGGAAATTCTGGACGTTTTTAATCAAGCCGTCGCCATCAATCCGAACCGCACCGAAACTTATCTCAGTCTTTCGCGCTATTTTATGAAGTCGGGCAAACCGGACGAAGCCGAAAAGACGATTCAAAAAGGAATCTCGGTCAACGCGCAGGCCGCTTCGGGCTATATCGAATACGGCCGATTTTTGGATTATTCCGCTCGTCCGCAGGAAGCCGAAGCGCAGTTTAAGAAAGCGTCCGAAGTCGAGCCCGCCAACATTGAGGCGCGCGAGGCGATTGCCTCGTTTTACATCACGCAGAAGCGGCTCGACAAGGCGGAAGCCGTTTATCAGGAATTGGTAAAAATTCAGGAAAACAGTCCCGAAAGTCGTCTCCAATTAGCAAATTTTTACGCGCAGAACAAGCGCGAAGACGACGCCATCGGCGTGCTTAATCAAATTATCTCTGAAAAACCCGAGTACGTTCGCGCGCGTTATCGTCTCGGCGAAATTTATCTCGACCGCAAGGAATACGAAAACGTCAACGCGCAAACCAACGAGCTTCTGAAATTAAATGACGACGACACGCAGGCTTTGATGCTGCGCGCGCGCGTTCGCCTGCAGGAAAACAAGGCGGAAGAAGCAATCAAGGATTTGGAAGACGTTTTGAAAAAACTGCCGAGCTACCGCGACGGTTTGTATTTTATGACGCAGGCGCGGCTCGCGCTCGGGCAGGTTGACCAGGCGCGCGCGTTTATCGGCGATTTGGAAAAATATCACCCGAATTACTTAAAGACCAGACTCGTCAAAATCCAGGCCAGCTTTGCCGCCGGAGAAACGGAAAACGCGCTTCGCCAGTCCAATGAATTGCTCGACGCGGCGCGAAGCGCCAACCCGACGACGGAAAACACGGCGCGCGATTTGTCGGAGCTGAGAGTTCGCGCTCTATCTTCGCGCGGTCAGGCGTATCTCGATTTGGGAAAATTGACGGAAGCGAGAGCCGATTTTGAAGAAATTATGCGCGCCGCGCCGACTTCTTCGACGGCGATGATTAATCTCGCGAAAGTCGCGGCCGCCGAAGGAAAATTACCCGAAGCTCTGGATTTATATGAAAAAGCGCTTGCCTCCGATGCGAAAAATTTTGACGCATTGAGCGGTTCGGTCGCTATTTTAAGCCGCCAGAAACAATTTGCCCCGGCGCACGCCAGAGTCGATAAAGCGCTGGCCGAAAACGAAAACCAAAAAGACATTTTGCCCGCTTTGCATTATTTGAAATCCGACGTTTTTACGGCCGAGAAAAATATCGAATCGGCCGAAGCCGAGCTCAAAAAAGCGATTGAAATCGACGAGGGATATCTGCCCGCGTATTCGGCTTACGCTTCGATTCTGGTCGCGCGAAATCAGACCGACGCGGCGATTGAACAATACAAAAAAGTCGTCGAAAAGAAACCTTCGGCCAGCATTTACACATTAATCGGAATTTTGGAAGACACGCGCTCGAACTCGTCGGAAGCGGAGAAACATTACCGCAAAGCGCTGGAAATCGCGCCCGACGCGACGATTGCGGCAAACAATCTGGCGTGGCTGATTACGGAAACGGGCGGAAATCTCGACGAAGCTTTGATGCTCTCGCAGGCGGTCGTTAAAAGAACGGCGAACAACGCCGGATTTTACGACACGCTCGGCTGGGTTTATTTCAAAAAAGGCTTGTATTCTCAGGCGGTCGAGCAGTTCAAAAAAGCCGTTGCGACCGACGCGCTCGATGCCGGACGAGTCGGGCAAAATCCGAATCCGGCTTATCGCCTGCGTCTCGGAATGGCGCTCGCGTCGGCCGGCGATAAAATGTCGGCGCGCAGGGAAGTCGAGAATTCTCTGCAAAACGAAAAAAGCCTGAGCGGGCAGGAAGCGCAGGACGCGCGAAATCTGCTGGCGCGGCTTTAACCCGAGAGGAAAATTGAAAAATGTTTGCGATTGCGGTTTTTTTAGAAGTAACGAATCAAAATTTGCTTTTGGGAGTCATTCCCGAATCGCTCGGCTTACTGCTTTTCGGCGTCGGCCTGATAGCGTTGACAGCGAGTCTGCGCCGGATTTTAAGCCGCGTCGAGGGCGTCAAAGACGAAAAACGAGTAAAGCATTAATTTAACAGGACGAAACACAGATGAGCGTTGAATTTAGACAAAGAAAAGCAGGCGAATATATAAAGGCGGTGAAACGCCGGAAATGGCTGATTATGCTGCCCGTGCTGACGATGACGATGGCCATCGGCTATGTCGTTTACAAGCTGCCGAGCGTTTACGAATCAAAATCGCTTTTGACCGTCAAGCCGCCGCAGATTTCCGAAAAAGTCGTCATGTCTTTGTCGGACGAAGATTTATCGCAACGTCTGCAGACGATTAACACGGAAGTTTTGAGCCGCAATTCGCTCGAGCCGATGGTGCAGAAATACGAGCTTTTCAAACTGGAAAAAGACGCCGGTATGGATATGGCTCTGATTATCGAGAAAATGTATAAAAACATCACGGTCGAAGTCGAAAAAAGCGAGGACAGGGAAAAAGTCGCGTCTTTTTCAATCAAATACCGCGACCGCTCGCCCGAAGCCGCGCGCAACGTGACGGCCGAGCTCGCCAGCAAATACGTCAACGCGCAGGTTTTGCAGTCGACCGTAAGCGCCGAAAATACGCGCGATTTCCTGGAAAATCAGCTTAATCTGGCCAAACAGGAACTGGACAAAAAGGACAAGGAACGGCTCAACGTGATGATGCAGAACGTCGATATTCTGCCCGAAGCCGTCCAGGGCTTGATTGCCCAGCGCGATGGTCTGCAAAAGCGCGAGGAAACGATTTCCAAAGATAAACAAAATTTGATTACCGAAAAAGGCCGGCTCAATGACAGCATTCGTTATCTGAACAGCCAGGCGCGAATGATGGAAGATTACGACGACAAACAGGCCGAAGTGCAGATGCAGCAGGCGGTTCAAGTTGAAGACACGCCCGCCTACGCGCAGTTAATTCAAAAACGCGCGGAGCTGCGCGCAAAATTGGAAAAGCTGCAAACGTCTTTAAGAGATAAGCATCCCGACGTTGTCGCCGCCAAAAACGAAATTGATAAGGTCAATGACGAAATAGAAGGACTTTCGAAAAATACGCAGAGGCGAATCGACAACGTCAAACAAGCCAATGCGCTCAAGACCGAAGTGCAAAAGAAAAACGTCGATTTGGAAAAGGAAAAAGCGGAAAGCCAAATCGCTCTGATTGACCAGCAATTGACGACAAAGGACGAGGAGATGAAGCAGAACGCGGCGCAGATTGCGCAGATTGACGAAAAAATCAACGCTTCGCCGAACGTCAAAGTCGCGCTCGAAGGCATCAACACGCAGTATCAATCGGCGAAACAAACCTACGATGAGCTTTTGAAAAAGAAAAACGACGCGGCGCTCGTCGTCGGGCGCGAAATCGACGGGCAGGGCGAAACCGTCCGCGTCGTCGATACGGCCAATCTGCCGCAGTCGCCGGTCGCGCCGAAACGCTTTCTGCTGACCGCTCTGGGCGCTGCTATCGGCTTAGTTATCGGTTTGCTTTTGGCCGGGATTTTCGAGATTCCGCGTTTGTTTAAGATTCAAAATATTGAAGACGCAAAGCATTACACGGGACTTCCGGTGCTCGCCTCCGTCCCGCCGCTTCTTTCTTACAACGAAAAAGCGTGGCGCGCGCGGGCGCACTGGATGAAAGTTTTGATGGGAACGGCGGCGGCCATTACCGCAATCCCCGTAATTGCGATGATTCTACAGGCGACGAGAATTTTTGAGCGTCTGGTTTCTTAGGAGAAGAGAATATGTACAAAGAATTTTTCGGATTAGAAGACGTACCGTTTACATTGACGCCCGACCCGCGTTTTATCGTGTTCACGCCGAGTTACAACGAGGTTTTGGCGAGTCTCTATTACGGACTCGAAAACGCCAAAGGCTTAATCGTTCTGACGGGCGAAGTCGGAACCGGGAAAACGACGGCGCTGCGCTGGATTTTGCGAAGACTCGATTCTTCGGTGCTGGCGGCGTATGTGTTTAATCCGCGTCTTTCGATTGACGAATTTTATCACCACGTCACGCAGATGCTCGGCATCCGCGACTGGTCAAACAAGGCGGAGCTTCTTCAGGAAATGGGCAAAGTTTTGGAATCGCGTCACGCGCGCGGGCTGCGGACGGTTTTAATCATCGACGAAGCGCACGAGCTTTCCGATTACGTTTTGGAAGAAATTCGCCTGCTTTTGAATTTCGAATCGGATAACGCCAAACATCTGCAAATCGTTTTGACCGGACAGCCCGAGCTGCGCGAAAAGCTCAACCAGCCGAATCTGCGCCAGCTCAAACAGCGCGTCGCGCTGCGCTGCAAAATGCACCAGCTGCCGAACACGGACGAGGTCGAGCGCTATATCACCGAGCGGCTTTTAATCGCCGGAAGCGACCAGCCGAATATTTTCACGCCCGGCGCGATTGATTTTATCTTTCAATGCTCGGAAGGAATTCCGCGCCAGATAAACAATCTCTGCGACAACGCTTTGATTACGGCTTATGCCGCGGGCGAGCAGGTTATCGGCAGACAGATTATCGAAGAAGTCGCCGACAATCTCGACCTGCTGCCGCGCAACGAAGCGCTCGCCGCGCAGGAAAAACCCGTGGAAAACATAAATTCCGCGAGAGTTTTAACCGCCGAAGCGCGCGAAGAGCTTTGGAAAAATCAAAACCGGACAGAGCCCGCCGCGCCGAAAAAATTTCAGGCCGGAGCGGTAAACGGTGCGGCTAACGGAAACGGCAAAATAAACGGCAACGGGAAACATCGCCCGTTTGACGATTTGGACGACGATATAAATCTGGAAATCGGTGACATCGGCGGGTTTTATTAAAGCTCCAGGTTTCAGGTTTCAAGTTAAAAATCGGCTTGAAACCTGAAACCCGAAATCCGAAACCTGAAACTAAAATTATGAGTATCCTGAGAGCATTACAGAAAAAGCAAATTGAGCAGATACCGGACGGCGAAACGGATGTGAAAATCGAAGTTTCGACCAACGTCGTACCGTTTGATAAAAACGGCAGGCGCACAACCGCGCCGCCGGAAGTGTTTACGGATAACAATTTCAAAATCGGAACACCGAATTCGGCGTTCGATGGGCAGTCGGATTCTTTAATCGGGACGGCACTCCCTGATTTAAGGTCGGAAATTACTGTCGGGGCAACATCGAACGCCGTTGGCACAACGCGCATCGTGGAAAAACGTCTGCCGGACTTTACCGTCTGGAACGTTGAAGCGGAGCGCGTTGAGCCGCGTCTTGTCGCCATCACGCAGCCTCATTCAAATTACTGCGAGGAATACAGAAGTCTTCGGACGCACGTTCTGCATAGCAGTCAAAAGCGAAAATTGCAGTCAATCGTCATCGCCAGCATCAATCCGAGCGAAGGCAAATCCGTCACGGCGCTCAATCTTTCGTGGCTGCTCGCCCAGACTGACGGCGTCAAATGTCTGATTATCGACAGCGATTTGCGTATGCCGAGCTTGACCGATTATCTCGGAATCGAAACCGACAAAGGTCTTTCGGACATTCTCGCGGGAACGACGAGCGTGAGGGAGTCGATTATCAAATTAGAACCGGCGGGACTTCATATTCTGCCCGGCGGCGATGCGCGCAACGACGTCGCCGAATTGATTTCCGGGCCGAAATTTAAGGAAATCCTGCGTGAATGCCGCGAGATGTTCGATTTTGTGATTATCGACGCGCCGCCGCTCGGAATTTTCACCGACGCCGCCGTTTTGATGAATCATTCGGACGGCGCAATGCTCGTCATCCGCGCCGGACGGACGCGCTTCAGCGCCGTCGAACGCGTGCTGGAAACCGTCCCGCGCGAACGCATGCTCGGCGTTGTGCTCAATCAATCCGAAGACGTTCTGGACGAAAGCCACTACAACTACGGTTATTACAACAACAAGAGACTGAAAGAGTAAATTACGAATTTCAGATTACGAATTACGAATGAAAAACTTCTTCTGATTCGTAGTTCATAATTCGTAATTCGTAATTCGTAATTCATTTACCCATGAGTGCAAACAAGTTCAGCCCGCGCACCATCTGGTTGATTATCGCAGATTCCGCCATCATCTACGGCGGCATAATTCTCGCGTTATATGTGCGTCTCGGGGTTGAAGGTTTCGCTTACGAACTCGGCGAAAGAAACGGCTGGTATAAAACCGGCCTGGCGTCGTGCGTCTGTCTCTTAAATCTATATTTTTACGACCTTTACGATTACACCGTGATGGGCAACCGGCGCGAGCTGCTGCTCAGGCTGGTGCAGGCACTCGGAATCGCCTGGGCGCTGCTCGCGTTTGTCTTTTATTTTGCGCCGCCCCTGATGATTGGCCGCGGCGTTTCGGTCATTTCCGTTCCGATTGTGCTGGTCTTGCTTTTGACGTGGCGGATTTTGATTCATTTTCTGACCGGACACCCGGAAATCGGCGAGAAAATTCTCGTCGTCGGAACCGGAAAAGCGGCTTACGACACGGCCGAAGCGGTCTGGGAACGCCGCGACGCGGGCTTTCGAATCGCCGGTTTCGTGACCGAGAACGGCTCGAAGCCGAAAGACATTCCGGCGAAAATGAATCTCCTGGGGAGCGCCAACAATCTCGAAGAAGTTATCCGAAACGAGCGCATCAACCGCGTCGTCATCGCCGTCCGCGAGCGCCGCGGGACTTTCCCGACCGAGACGCTTTTGCGGATGAGCCTGGCGGGCGACGTCAATATCGAGGAATGCACTTCGTTTTTCGAGCGCGTGACGGGAAAAGTTCATATCGACATGCTGCGGCCTTCGTGGTTGATTTTTGCCGGACGCAAGCGCGACACCAAGCTCGGAACGGTTTTTCGCGAAATCGTTCATCGCGCTCTGGCTTCAATCGGATTGATTGTCTCGCTGCCCGTCGCCGTTTTGACCGCCGTTTTAATCAGGCTCGAATCGAAAGGCCCGATTTTTTACCGGCAGGAACGAGTCGGGAAAAACGGAAAGGCTTTTCAGGTTATCAAGTTTCGCTCGATGCGCGCTGACGCCGAAGCCGACGGAAAACCCGTCTGGGCGACCGACGACGACCAGCGCACGACGCGCGTCGGACGCGTCATCCGCAAAATTCGCGTCGACGAGATTCCGCAGTTCTGGAACATTATCAAGGGCGAGATGAGTTTTGTCGGGCCGCGTCCCGAACGCCCGCATTTTGTCGCGCAGCTCGCCGAGGAAATTCCGTTTTACGACCATCGCCATCTGGTCGCGCCCGGATTGACGGGTTGGGCGCAGATAAAATACCCGTATGGCGCTTCGGTCGAAGACGCGCGGCAAAAATTGCAATACGAGCTTTACTACATCAAAAATCAAAGCCTCGCGCTCGATTTGGTGATTATTTTCGAAACCGTAAAAACCGTTCTTTTCGGTCGCGGCGGAAGATGATTCGGGGAAGAGGTCTTTGGTTTTCGGTTTTGGATTATTACAAAAAACCAAAGACCGAAGACCGAAAACTTCCTCTTTTAAAAAACTGGATAAAAGCATTTAATAAACGTTTTTATTGACGGAGAAACAAGATGAAAGCAGTAAAATTAGTTCACAGTATCGGTTTGATTTTGATTTTTTCGCTCGGAATTTTCGCGCAGGTCGAAAATCCGAAAACTCGCGAAAGAGTGACGAAAGACGAAAAAAAAGTTGCGACGAAAACCGAAGAAACAAAAACGGAAGAAATTAAACCCGTCGTCGCGCCCGACGAGAAAACCGCATCGACGGAAACTCCGGCGGCCGACGAACAGGACGTTTTAAATTATTACAGTAATTATCTGAAGGAATACCGGCTCGGGCCGAACGACGTCATCTCCATCGAAGTTTTCGGGCAATGTCCCGATTACTGCAAAACGGGCATCACCGTTCCGCCGACGGCGCGAATTTCCTATCCGCTCGTTCGCGAAGGCGTGATGGTCGGCGGGCGAACCGTCGAACAGGTCGCCGACGAAATTACCAAAAAGCTCGATGAATATATTATCGACCCGAAAGTTACCGTCACGCTCGAAAAAGCGATGTCGGCGCGCTACAGCGTGATGGGCAAAGTCAATACGCCCGGAATTCGCGTTCTCGACAGAAAAGTCAGTCTTTACGAAGCCGTTATCGAAGCGGGCGGCGTGTCGAAAAACGGCAATAAACGGAAAATCGCTCTCGTGCGCTTTGACGGGCAGGGTAAATTGACGCGTCAAGAAGTCGATTTGGCGGCCATCGAAAGCGGCAAAGTGCCGATGGTTTATTTGAGCCCGGGCGACCAGGTTTTCGTTCCCGGCAAAGGCTTTACGATTGACACATTTTTCGACATACTCGGAAAGGTAAGCGTCGTGCGCCTTCTGTTCGGAAGCCCGTTTTAATTTAAGTTAGTTCAAACAGGGTGGACAGGATAGGCAGGATGTTTATTGAAAAATTCAACGATACGAATTTAATTTCATCCTGCTCATCCTGTCCATCCTGTTTGAATACAAATTTTCTTTTATGAAAACGATTAAGAAACTTTTGATTTTGTTTGTGATTTTGCTTTGTTTTCAGGGCGCGAAAGCGAATTGGGTAAAGCAAAACGCGAATACGTTTGCATGGCTTCTCGACGTTTATTTTCTGAACGAGAAAACGGGCTGGATTTCGGGCAGCGGCGGAACTCTGCTGGCGACGACGGACGGCGGCAAAACCTGGAAAAAGCAGACCGGCATTACCGAGGACACAATCAGGCAGATTTATTTTTCCGACGCGCAGAACGGCTGGCTTTTGTGCGAGCGAAACATCTTCAATCGCGGCTCGAATTCTTCTTCGTATATTTTGCGCACGTCGGACGGCGGCGCGAATTGGGAAAGAATGGAAATTGTCGAAGAGGGACGCGAGCGCATCGTCAAAATCTTTTTCGACGGCAAAAATAATTCGTTTGCCATCGGCGAATCGGGCGCGCTCTACGCTTTGCCGAGCTACGAGGATAAATGGAGAAAACGCGCGTCGCCGATTCGATATCTGCTGCTCGACGGAATTTTTACAGACGCCTCGCACGGCATCATAGTCGGCGCCGGCGGCACGATTATTTTTACCGAGGACGCGGGCGCGACGTGGAATAAATCAAACGTTTTCGGCAACGCCAAAGGAAAATTCCAGACGGTTTTCTTCGTCAATCAAAAAACGGGCTGGGCGGCCGGCGCGGACGGACGGATTTTTCAAACCGTCAGCGGCGGAAAAACGTGGCGCGAGCAAAAATCGGGCGTGACGACAAATCTGACCGGTATTTCCTTTATAAATTCAAAGGAAGGCTGGGCCGTCGGCGAGCAGGGGACGATTTTGCAGACGACGACCGCCGGAAGCGTCTGGACGCCGTACAACTCAAAAATCCGGCACAAGCTCGAAAAAATCTTTTTCGTCGGCAAAAAAGGCTGGATAGTCGGTTTCGGCGGCACGATTTTATCGACCGACGAAGAACCGGATTCGGCGCAAAAACCGATTTTGAAAGGCGCTAAATAGCAAAATTTTTGAGCTTAACTTGACATTGGCCGCCAAATTTTCGTAAGGTAACAATTCGCTCTTTTTTCAAAAATGAGCAATGTTTTTTTGACAGACGGTTTGGGCAAACGTGCCGCAAAAGGGTTATAATAGAAAAGTTTGAAAGGGCACGTACGTCAATGGTAGACAGCCTCCCTTACAAGGAGGAAGTTAGGGGTTCGAGTCCCTTCGTGCCCACCAAGATTGAAAATTAAAAGTTAAAAATCAAGAATTCAAAATTTCGTTTTTAATTTTGGATTTTTAATTTATCTTGCGGAGTCGTAGTTCAGTTTGGTTAGAACGCCAGCCTGTCACGTTGGAGGTCGCGGGTTCGAGCCCCGTCGGCTCCGCCATTAATTTCTTTATCATCAGTAGTTTGAGAGTCGTCCGTTTGGGCGGCTTTTTCATTTTCGGGGGTGGTAGCCGTTTTTGTAGCCAGACCCTCTAATTCGTTAACCAATTTTCCTGCAATTAATTCGGTCGTTTGACGCGAGAATTCCGGCGATAGATGTTTATAACGTTCAAGCTCCTCGCTTCTATGCCCGGTCATCTTACGAATAATTGCGTCCGAAACTCCCTCGATAAACAGCATCGTAGTAGCGAAATGCCTGAGATCGTGAATCCGCAAATCCTTAATACCAGCTAAATCCCTAATTCTCCTAAACCGCTTGCCAATATCCCAGGCGTGAGGCTTCTGAAATTGCTCCACATTACGATATTTGACGTTTGGACGCGCCGGAAACATGTATTCATGCTTTCCGTAGGATGGAAGCTGCCGAAGGGCTTCTACGCAAAACTGCGGCAAAGGCAGGCGATTTGAACGTTTATTCTTGCTGTCTTTCTTCGGCAGGAAGATTGACGGGAAATCTGCGTCAAGTTTGACTTCTTCCCACCGGCGGGAAAGAATAGCGGTTTTCCGAAGTCCGGTGCAGGCAGCGAGGATGATGAAGCCTTGCAGCTCAAAATCCTTTTCTTCCTGACACTTTCCGATTAAAGCCGCAAGCTCTGAAACTTCCACGAATCTGTCCCTAGCTTCGCGTTCCGGTATTTGCGGAATGACGGCAATAGGATTGTCGTCGTATTTCTTCCACTTGATGGCGAAATTGAAAGCGGAATTAAAGATTGTCCGGTAGTGATTGACGTAGGACGGAGAATATTCTTCCACCTCCAATAATTCCCTTAGAAAGTCGTCAATCATTTCGGGCAACAATTTGCGAGCCTTGATTTTTTTGAATTTCTCAAGACGGTATATTTTGTATTTAAAGCCCCGTTTGGTCTTTCCGTGCCGTTCCCACCAAAAATTTAGAATCTCTCCGAACGTGATTGATTCAAATTTCTTGACCGGATTTAATTTGCCCTCGGCAACTTCCCTTAACCGCTTGTCCCGCACTGCTTTTGCAATATCGGGGTCAGAAGTTTTGGCGGATTCCCTAAAGCGTTTTCCGTTCTCGTCGTAATAACTAATCCATAAATTTCCGTTTTCGTTTTTGCGGCGATAAACACCTTTTGGTAGTTTCTCTTTTTTCATAATTCCTCCTTCCAAAAGAGGTCAATTAATTTGTTAGGTTGATTAATGCGGTGATAGAGGCGCAGTCAGGTTTTTGCAAGAATAAGGGCAATTCTGCGGGTTACTTTGGAATGTTGTTTAGAAAAACGGAGATAGTCTTGTCTTTTCAAGTTCTGAGGATGCTAAGTACGCTTTGTTAAATTATAGCAGAAGAAAATGAAGAAAAAATGATGCAGGATTGAGCCTTGATTTCCGTTATTCGAAGAAACGAAAAGAATATCTGACAACTATTTGTTTCGATAAAGAAAAGTTATCCCCAAAATTGCCAAATATGGCAACTTTTTCCCGCTATTTTTGTCGTTTGACAACTGTTACGATTTAGGTAACGCATTAAAAACCAAATTGGTCATTAACAAAAACAAAGATGCCAAACATAAATTCAAGCCTTCTGGCTCTCAGGCGAAAGCGCCTCGGCTACGAACAAAAACAAATCGCTCTCTTGCTCGGACACAAAAACACTTATCAAATCTCTCGCTACGAAACCGGTCAAAGAATACCGAATCTTAAGGAAGCAGCAAAGCTCTCGATGCTTTACGGTCTTCCAGTTCGCACTCTTTTTCAACGATATTTTCCCTACTGGCGTGAAGAATTGGAGAATGCGATTAACAATTCAGGTTTTACCGATAAAATAAATCCTGAAAGCATTAAAGACGCTGATTATTGTTCATATTTAGAGTCGATGAATACTGCCGTCCGCATGAGCGAGGACGGAACCGACAAAATACGCCGTCATATTAAAGTTCTGGTCGAAGAAAGAAGTAAAAGGATTCTCGGAAACTAATTGCCTTTATTAATTAGAATCCCTTTAATCAATCGCTTCTGCAAGCGATTTTTCTTCCACGCAAATGAACTATTCATCAAATGTCCTTCTGGCTGTCGCCCCGGGAAAACGAGAATTGGGAATCGCCATTTTCGTTGACGCCGATTTGGTCTATGTATCGGTCAAGACAATCCGGCATCAAAAATTAAAGAAGTTTTTACTCAAAGAAATCATCTGCATTCTGCAAAAGCTTTTCGAAGATTTTTCCATTAAAATCGTCGTCACCAAAGCCATCAGTCAATATCAAAAGCTCTCGCCCGACCTTGAAAAGATTGTTGAACTTATCAAATTTGAGGCTAAACAGAACGATTTGCAGGTAGCAGAAATTACTATTGAGCAAATTAAGTCCGTATTGTGTAAAAACGAAAATACAACGCAAAAGAAAGCGTTCAAGTCGCTTCTCGCGTCTTACCCGGAACTCAAAAAATACTGGAATCGCCCGAACAAATGGCAAAATGATTACTACGCTTTTCTGTTTTCCGCCGTTGCTGTCGGAGCGGTTTATCTGACAACTCTTTCCAAACGTAACTAGCCAAGTAAATTATCTTTAACTATACGGTGTTAGTTGTCGCTGACATCCGCTTTGTTATGCCCGAAAACGATTATCCTCAATTTAATGGCGATATTACTATTGCTGATTTATACCCGGATTTATCACCGGAAGAGCAAGCAGAAGCCGAATATCGACTGCTCCGGTATTTAGCGGTGGTTAAAGATATTTTTGAGGAAATTTGCGAGACGAATCCAAAACTTTTGACCGAACTTGAGCGGCGGGCTATGCTGAGGAAGAAGAAAAACAATTCTTATAGATCCTAAGATTATTTGTCTTATCACTAACCTCGCACTAGCCCATGTCAAACAAAAAATATTTTTCCTATGTCCGGGTTTCGACGCAAAGACAGGGACAGTTCGGAACGTCTTTAACCGAACAAAAAGGAGCAATTGAAAGATACGCTCAAAAGTTTGATTTAACAATCACGAAATATTTTGAAGAACGGGAAACCGCCGCCAAACTCGGGCGACCTGTTTTTCTTGAAATGCTCAAAGCCTTAAAAAAAGGCAAAGCAAACGGCGTAATTATCCATAAAATTGACCGGAGCGCCAGAAATCTGAGGGACTGGGCGGATTTGGGAAGTTTGATCGATTCTGGAATTGAAGTTCATTTCGCTTCCGAAAGTCTCGATTTGAATTCGCGCGGCGGACGGCTTTCCGCCGATATTCAAGCGGTCGTAGCCTCGGACTACATCAGAAACTTGCGAGAAGAAACTAAAAAGGGTATTTACGGCAGACTCAAACAAGGATTATTCCCGTTTCCGGCGGTTATCGGTTACTTAGACGCAGGTAAAGGAAATCCGAAAAGAATCGATAAAATTCAGGCTCCGCTAATCAAGCAAGCCTTTGAGCTGTATTCCAGAGGAAATATAGGGTTGATTAGGCTTGCAGATTTAATGTACGAGAAAGGCTTCCGCAACAAAAACGGCAAAAAAGTAACGATAAACGGACTTTCAACCATTCTCCACAACCCGTTTTATATCGGAGTTATCAGGATTGAAAAAACGGGCGAGATGTTCGCGGGAAAGCACGAGCCGATTATTTCCAAAGCCTTATTTGACCAAGTACAGGCCGTTTTTGAAGGCAAAAATATCCCCAAAAGCGTAAAACATTTCTTCGTTTTCAGAAGACAGGTATTTTGCGCTAAATGCCGAAATCTGTATATTGCCGAAAAACAAAAAGGTGAGATTTATTACCGTTGCCACACCAGAGGCTGCACCAAAGGTACGGTCAGAGAAGATTTAATAAATTCGGAAATCCTTAAATTTCTTAAACCATTAAAACTAAGTAACTTGGAATACCAATTTTTCAAGAGGGAAACATTCAAACAAAGCGAAAACAGCGAAGCGGAGTTTGAAGTCAATTACAGTCGATTACAGCTCTTGCAAGACCAAACTGCGAACAGGTTATCTAAACTTGCTGATGCTTATGTGGACGGAGTTTTTGATAAGGAAACCTATATTCAGAAGAAAAATAAACTGCTGCTTGAAGAGCAATCCATTAAAGAAAATTTGTCTAATCTCAAGTCCAATTCCGATGAGGCTGCGAAAAAACTCGATGCATTTCTCGAACTCATAAATGACGCATATTTAAGCTATAAAACGGGAGGTCCCGAACAAAAACAAGAATTGGTCAAAAACATTTTCTCGAACTGCGAAATTCACAATAAAAATGTCTTAGTTAAGCCGTATTTACCCTTTCAACTGATAGCTGAAAGACAACCTTTCACCTCTGGTAGCCCTTGTAGGGAAGCGGCTCGAACTTTTCGATTACTTTTCAAAAAGTTATTCAAATATTTTATTAACATAGACACTTCAAAAAGCGATAATCAATTTTTTAATTATCTCATTTCTAAACCAGAGAAAATACGTAGACGCAGTTTTCCCAAGATTAATAATTTAGGATTAGATCCTTAATTCAAGTTTGTAGTTTTATTTTAGTAACGCATTTCAAAACCATGATTAGCGTAGCAAGGATAGTGGTTTGAAAATAGCGGGAAAAAGTTGCCGAATAAGGCAATAGTTAGTAAATAATCCTCTTGACGAATTCTGCCCGTTTGTTACGATACTAGTACGATTAACTTCTACCTCTATGGAACTTACCAAAGAATATTTTGACCAACAATTAGGAAACCTTGCCAATAAAGAAGATTTAGAGCACTTGGCAAGCAAAGAAGACCTTAATATCTTGAAAACTGATGTCAATGATATGAAAACTGATGTGACTGGTTTAAAGACAGATATGCAGTCAGTAAAAACAGATATTGTTGCTTTACAGGATGATGTGCGCTCAGTAAAATCCACTCTCCAAGAAATAAACCGAACTCTTACCGCTCTTGATAATCGGGATAAGGAAGATAGCAACGCCTTTGCCAAAACTTTAGTTAGCCACGATGAGCGCTTACAGATAGTTGAGCAAGACATTAAAAACCTAAAGCTAAAACAAGCGTAAATATTTCAAATCGTTAAAATGAGCTTAGAATAAGAAATTTATTTACATTAATAAGTTTAGTTCTTTAATATATTTGAAGATTTGTTCGGAGAGATAATCGTATCCTGTTAGGCTATCTTCATAAATAATTGTACGAACACCTCGCAAATCAAATGGTATATCTTCTTCTTTTTGTGATACCAGAATAACCTCTTTACCTAATGTATGTGCCATGCCAAGTTCGTAAAAAACATTCGGGTTTTTATCAGTTAAGTCAGCAATTATAAATTTTGCATCATTTATCTTGTTCCAAATATCAGACATTATTAAAGTAGGTTTATATATATCATCTGCACGCATACACTTAATATTCGTATGCCGTTGAATAGGTTCCTTAATGTATCTTTTGTATATTTCAGTAAGTTGCGGGGGCTTAAATGGCATTAGCACGAAACAAAAATCACCATCTGATTTAGGATTAGGTTTACCCCAAAAAGAGTTTATTATTGTAGCTTCATTTCTGAGTTGATTATAATCAATAACCCTTTTGTCTATTAGTGTTGAAGATATTTGAACCGTAAAAAGAGTAACTTCTCTTGTAAAAAAAGAAAGAAGCGCCCTTAATACCACAGCAGTAGGATATAATCTACTTCCAACCGAACCGCCAAAAGGAGGCTGGCTTTCCCAATATTTGTTTTCTTTTGCTTTACTAATTAGTCGGTTAACCGCCTTTTTTACGAATTCTCTTAAGCTTGAGTTTTCCTTTTTATTTAGAAAATCTCTTTCGCAAAGATTATATACAGTAAAACTGTCATCTACTATATTTGGATTGAAATACCCTTTATTGTTTCCTTCGTCGGTAAAGTTAGTCTCTAAAAACAATCTGGAAGCATCAAGAATAGTTTCTTTATCTTTAAATCTTTCATCATAAATGAGAGCAAGTGCCATGCTGGTCAGGGATGTCCGCCCGTACCAACACTCATCACTGTTCCATTCTTCAATAATCCATTTCAAAACCTCTTTTTTTGTAAAATCTAAATCAATTATAGGATCTGCAAACTTAAGTAATTTAAGCCAAAAGAAGAATGTAGGATAATCTTTGTGCACACCGATTCGTTTCCTATATTTCCAAAGATACTCCACATCCTCTTTAACAATTGATGAGTATTTACCGATATTTAACAACGCACCGGAACGATAGAAAAAAGTGAGATTTTTCTCTTTGTCTAAAGTGACGAGGTAATTAATTGCAGAGGAAATGACTTCGGAGTCAGGCGAAAATCCTACGCCCAACAAAGCCATTACTGTATGTGTGGTGGTAATAAATTTGTCTAAAGCATCCTGACCACCCCAAGTACCGTCATTATTACGTTGCTGAATCAGCCATCCTACGGAATTTGCTATTAAATCAGCTACAGGATGTATTTCCTCATATAAAGCAGTACCGACGGCAAAGTGTCTTTTGGAAGCTCCCACCCCTCTTATCCTCCATCTATAAATCAACTAAAATCTCTTGCTCTAATTTTTCAACGAACGGTTTTAATTCAGCTTCTTTAATTAAAGCACCTGATGCCATTGGATGCCCCCCGTAATTAATTACCTCAATTTGGGAAGCTACTCGACCCAAAATTGCCGCTAAATTAAGATGCGTGTCGTTACTAGTGCGCAATTCGAATATAATGTTATCTTTGTATTTAATATAAGTAATTATAACCTTTTCAGGATACGCTCCTCGTAAAATCGATGCTACAGGACCTGAAACCGCGTGAGATGCGTCAACTGGAATAAGGATAATTGGTGAATCCTTTAATTCAACAGCAATTTTGTCTTTCCATATATCTACATATTCTGAGATATTTTTTGAAATTTGTTTAGAAATTGGCTCAAATCTCTTGGAGAGCTCAAGTCTGAATTGGTTTATTGTTTGGATTTTTCCGGTTATTACATCGTCAATTAATTGTAAAGCTTGATTATCTTTTTCCGGCGATGAAAACGCAGCTCTTATAAAGCTGGAGATTTTAGGTAACGATGTATTTTTGTAGCATTGGCGAACAGAACCTTGAACATCTATTCCGAAAGCATTATGCAATAGTAATTTTGTCTCAGATTCGAAAAAGGAATCTACACCTTCAGAGAAGATAGCAAGTAATAATAGCCAGTCGGGAAAATTAAAATCGTTATCTTTAGCTAACCTATAAGCGAAAAGAAAAGTTGGAACTGGAGTCACACCTTTTTGTAATTTGGCAGGTGTAGGATTAGCAATAATAACTTTCGTATCTACTTTTGCAATGTCTTCATTAATAACATGATGATCGAAAATAAATACTTTATCGATAACAGTTTTACTTACAAAATCTAGTGTTGAAAGATGGTTTTCAATAGAAATATCGGTGAAGACACATTTATTTAACCTTTGTTCGGCAACCCAGTGGCGAAGTGAGGCAAAATCATACTCTTCCGTTCCAATCCAAAAGACTTTTAACATTTTTTCATCGACATGCTTGAGTATTGTCCTTCTGGTGTAAGCTGCTCCAATTAAACCATCCATATCACCATGGTAGATCAAACCTACTTTATCGGTATTAGTAAGTGTGTTCTCAAATGATTTCCATAAATTAACTGCTTCGCTTAAACGTGGGTCGTTAGATGGAGAAAATTTGTAGTTGACACTATGCATATTATTTACATTTTAACAGTAAATTCGTCGTATGAAATAACGGTAACTGAATAATTTTATGACTTAAATATAACCTATAAATCATTTAAACGGTTATTTTGAGAATTCAGCAAATTATTTTAATGAATATTATTAAACCCATAAAGAATCGAACAGAAGCGACGTATATATGGCACTAGTTTCACATTGTTTCAAAAAAGAATAGCGGGAAAATTTGCCAAAAATAGCAACTATGCAGTCGTCTTAGGGTATTTTTATTTCCTCTTCGTGGTAAAAGCTTTTACCAATAACTTTGCCTTCCTTTCGGACAATCTCTTGATAAGTCGCGGAATCTTCTTTTCCTGTTTTGGTGTTAATCAGTCTTTGGTATCCAATCGCATCATCTGCAATTAACAATCCATCAGCATAATTCAATTTTGCATACTGCCCGCTTAATTCCTTCCCGGTTTCCGTATTGAGCAAAATCTGATAATCAGCGATGGTGCTGGCGATAAGGATGTTGCCGTATACTTTGATATTTTTATAATGGCGTGAAAGCTCACGACCATTCTCTTTGCTTAAGAGAACTTCGTTGTTAAAAATATCAGTGCCGATAAAAAAGCTGCTTCTTTTTTCTATACTGGAATATCCGTTCGAAACATTTCGCCCGGTTTCATTGGTTAAGTAATAGTAAAGACCATCTTTTTTTATGGAAAGACCGGACTCGGATTTCCGCTCCCGGTTCTCGGACGGCTGAGAATATGCAGGGCGATGTTGATTTTGAGTATCTTTTTTCTCATGGGACGATTTAACTTCATGTTTTCGGTATAACTCGTCTAATTCTTCGCGCGCCTTGCGTAATTTTTCTTCAATATCTTCTGCTGATTTCTTGTAATTGTAGGATTGTTCTTGATTGGTTTCTCTGGAGCGATAGGCGTGCTTTGCATAACCATTCCCGCCAAAATTATCTGTTATTTCTTCTACTATTTCGGATGAAAAAATATTTGCTTTCCTGATACATACAGCCTTGCCGTTTCTATTTTCAATGCGGTCATACCCGCGTATATTGACAGATCGCCCGGTCATTATGTCGAGCAGAAATTCGCTGGTGAGCAGTCCGCTGCCGGATTGACCAATCACCAGACCGTCGCGCACCAGTATTTTATCGTACCCTCTAATCCCAAGTTTTTCCCCAGTCAGCGGGTCGGCTAGATATTCTTTAGTAAATAAACCGCTGCCTTCCCGTACGATATAAATTTTTTCATGTTCGGTATCTTCCTTCGCGCCTTTAGAAGAATCGTGAGAATACCTATGTTCTGCATTGTGTCTGCTGCTACTGCGCGGACTGCCTTGGGGTGAACGGGTATTATGAGTGCGAGGCGCTGTTTTAAATCGATTATCTAAATCATACTTTTTTCTTTTTTCCGAGTCTTTTAATGTAGTGTAAGCTTCTGAAATGTATTGGAAGATATTTTCATTCCCACCTTTATCTGGATGATGCTCAAGAGATAATTTGCGAAAGGCGTTTTTGATTTCTGTTTCAGAAGCGTTTGTCGAAACTCCTAATATTTCATAGTAGTTTTTAAGGCTATAATTTTGAAATTCCTCCCGTCCCATTTCTCTGGGCATGGAAATATTTTAATTATTTGAGTACCTTAATTATAACTTATTTTTCTAAGAATCGCATTATAAAATCACCATCTCATAGCATGGGATACTAGTATGTGAATAGCAGTGATAATTGCCGTATAGGACAACTACCAAATGGTAGGCTTTGTGAAATCCGTCTTTGTCATTTTGTCAGGGGTAGTTTCTGTAAACTGCCTTTGAAAAATAAAAGAACTAAATTGACAATTATAACTTTCAAGTTATAATTGTAATTGTGAGTGTATTCCTTGCAAGTTGAACTTTATGAAACGCAGGGAGGACGTTGTCCTTATATCGAGTTTATCAGCTCGCTTCCGGCTAAGGCGCAGGCGAAGTGCTTGAAGTATGTTGATTTGTTGGAACAGGAAGGCTTAACTCTACCTGCCAACTATATAAAAAAGATTTCCGGCACCGAAAATTTATGGGAGTTAAGGCCGGAATACGGAGGCAATGAATACAGATTTTTATTTTTTGAATTAAATGAGGAAAAGGTGGTTATCGTTCACGCAATTATAAAAAAGGACAAAAAATTACGTCCGCGAGATATTCGGCTCGCTCAAGGCCGGATAAAAGATTATATGGAAAGGGAGGGTGAAAATTTATGAAATTGTTTAGAGATTACTTAAACGAAAAACTTCAAGATAAAAAATTCGCCCTTGAATATGAAAAGGCGAGTGATGAATTGGATTTTGCGCTTTCTTTAATAAGAAGACGCGAAGAATTAGAATTAACGCAAACCGGCTTAGCTGAATTAACGGGCATAAAACAACCGATGATTGCCCGCATTGAAAAGGGACAGATTCCTACGGTGCCGACGCTCCATCGTATTGCAGAGGCGCTTTTGGCACGCATTGTCATTACCGGAACTAAAATTGTTTTGGAAGAGGATATCGCCCCGTCGTATTACGTAAATCCAGATTTAAGGGCATATGGCGGCGGGTGTGTTCGCGATGAATACATAGCCGGTTCCATTAGCCGTCCCACTGCAGTATTAAGGGGAATTTCAGATATTGATATAGTGGCCTGGACATGTCTGAATATTGACGAAACAAATATCCAAGCGCATTTAGATATTTTGGATGAAGCGAAAATTTGGGGAAACTCGAAGCCGTATGCTTCGGCTTCCCAACCCCAAATTATTATAGAAGTTAAAAACGGAGAGAGCCGCGTATCGAAACCGGCGGTCGTTTGCGAAGCGAAAAACGAAAGTTTCATTTCGCGAGATTTTGAAACAAAACAAAGGGAGGATGCAGCGAATGCAGAGCTCGCCCTTGCAGCTTGAAGATTACTATCTGAAGAAGCTGGAATTTTCTTTAGTAGATGATTTGGCCGAAAAGCCGGTAAAGAACGAAAATTATGAACCGGTAAAATTTAGCGTTCGCTATGATTCAAAGTCTTTGCAAAAGGACAAGCGACGATGGCGATGTGAATTGACCGTCTTATATAAAAATAAAAAGGGGGATAAAGCTCCCTATAATTTTCATGTAACTTTGGTTGGTTTCTTCAGCGTATTTGAAAAATGGCCGGACGAGCGAATAGACGATTTGGCTAAAGTAAATTGCCCGGCGGTTTTATACTCGGCCGTTCGTGAAATATTGGTAACTGTAACGGGACGCAATGTTTTTCCAACGATGGTACTGCCTTCCGTAACTTTTATTTCGGAAGCGTTGGAAAAGAAACCGGCGAAAAGAAGTTCGACGGCAAAGTCCGAGAAGACTTCAGAACCGGAAAAATCGACCCCGAAAAGGAAAGGAGGTGCTATAAAGAAAAGCAGCTAGAAACATTATCGGGAAAAATTAAAGGCCGACTGATTGGCTGATCAACCGACCTAATTCCCCATAATGCAGCGGCGCGGTAAATTGCGAAACTACATTTGGGTCTGTCTTGCTTAACCCATATTAAGTAACGGTGCTTTTACAGTCAAATCGAAAGCTGGCTATCGCCAGATTTTTGACCGCGTCGTTACCTAATAAAACTCCGCTTCTTACCGCAACGCTACTGCAAAAAAAAACAAATAAAAACTTAATCAATCGAATAACGCCCTTTTTTTAGCGGCGAATACTGCACCATAAATAAACGCGAACTCCTGCGAGTTTCGTTTGGTGTTATTCCAGCCGTCAACGAGTTTTAGACATGCGTAAAGCAGAGGAGAAAAAATTATGGCTAAAGAGCCGGAAAATCACAATAAAGAATGGAGCAAGCCGGAAGTAAAAGAACTTAAGCACTTGGCTACAGAAAATACGCCGACGCGCGTGATCGGTTTGAAATTAGGAAGAACCGAGAACTCGATTCGGTCGAAGGCTTCAGCTGAGAATATTTCGCTTAAACCAACTAATCAATCGCCGTATAACCGGCGGAAAAAATAGCAGATCGGGGCAGCGGCGTAGTTTTCTGCCGCTGCCCCGATGTTTATAAAGACTATGAAATGAGGTGAATTATGGGAGATAAATCTAAAAAGCCGCCAACTAGAAATACCTCGGTGAAGGTATTTACCAGAGACGATACCTCGAATTTTAACAGCGAAGCTTCGGGAGCTTCTTCGTCCTCCGGCAACTCGGCGCGAAATAAATGCTGGACGTTTGAACTGGCCGAATTAACCGTTTCGCCGGACGTTTTACAAATAAATGGTCCGGTCAGCGCCGATGTAACGCCGGATGAGATAACGGTTTACGACAATGCCGGTGCGAAACTTGGGAAGGCGCCGCCGGCTGCGGCGAAACAAATATCGAAGGCGGCCGAGTCAGAAGAAAAATTTAAGCTTTCCGGGAAAATAACCGGAAAAACTTCAACGGCCGTTGAGGTAAAAATCTGTTTTGAATAAATTTTTGAATGAATATAAATTCAAACAATTTAAAGCGCATTAACCGGCAAATGCCTTTATTGCTGCAAACTGGAAATTGCGTTCGCTGTCCTATTTTCAAGGATGGCCGCTGCGAAGGCGCGATAACTCTGGAATCATTCGTTATGCAAGAGGATTCGGTTATCGGCTGCCGCGATCCCGAACGTATCGACGTTTTTTATAAGGATGTAAAAAGAACGCGGCGAGCTTTACCGCCACCTAATCTGAATAGCCGACTTTTATTGCCGCCATTTATTCCAGTATTGACTTCAGGCATGCCTCCGGACTTAAAACTCGATTCAAAACTTCTTTACGGCGTTTCTTTCAGCACGATTCTTAATACTAATGGCACCTTAAGATATAAAACGCCGGAAAGCTTGCGACATGCGCTAAGACTTCCGCCCGACGGCCGACTGGCGCTTTTCTGTACCGTCGACGATGCGAGAATTGAATATTTTTGGAAAATATCGGAATCGAAAAAACTCTGGCAACGAATAGCCGCGCTGCGTTTCGAATTTGTAACGAGCGCTACTTTTTCCGTTTATAGTAAACATCCGCGCAGCGATCAAATTATTAACCAGGCCAAAAACTTTTTAACGCTCGACGATATATCCGCCTTAGAGGTTCCGGCAATTCCTTTTATATTCTTTTATTCGGAAAGCGAACTGGATTACTTAAATTTACTCAATGAATTAAACCGCAGGCCGGATATATCCAAGGTGGCAGTTTTGGCGCAGCTGCGTCGTTCCAAGCACGGATTTGAATCGCTGCTTGAATATATGCACGCTATAAGCGCTGATATCAAAAGGAAAATAGAATTTGTGGTAATGGGAGTGGCCGAGGCGACAAGAATAAAACAAATCTTATCGGAATTTCCAGACTCGACAATCGTAAGTAGTCAGCCGGTATTTAAAGGGAATAAAGGCGGCGAGATGACTTTAAAGAACTTAAAACATGTGGAAAACGAGGATATGAGCAGAGCCGAACTTATCGAAAATAATATCAGAGCCTATATTGGTTTTTGCAACGCGTGCATGCCATAAGAAATTATATGAATATTTTTGAAAATTAAAACAAACGCTCTGCTGCGCCAAGTCTAAGGGGTTAACTTTTATCTCAGCGGTAGAATTCATTAAATTGATTAAAATTGTAAAGATAACCCATAGATTTTTTTGAAACGTTGAAGATATTTAATTTGTGTTTCAACCAAAACACAACGATTCTGCGATAAGATAAACTAGATATACTTTATAAAATAGTTAGCAAATATGATTATTGATTCACCTGATCGAGAAGTCCTTTTTGTAAGCCATGCTTATCCCGAAAATAATGAATTCGCTTTATGGATAGCATTGAAGTTAGCAACAGCCGGTTACCCTGTTTGGTGCGACTTGACCCATTTGTTGGGTGGGGAAGATTTCTGGAAAGATGTTGAAAAAATTATTCGCCACAAAGCGGTAAAGGTTTTGTATGTGTTATCTCGTGTTTCGAACGAAAAAGAAGGAACTTTGCAGGAGGTGGCCGTTGCAAAAGAGGTAGCTAAAAAGCACGGTCTTAAAGATTTTATAATTCCGTTGTTAGTTGATGATTTACCGCGCAGCGAAATAAATATTGAACTGAAGAGGATTAATTCAATTTCATTTTATGAAAGCTGGGCGGTCGGGCTGCAGACTTTGATTGAAAAATTAGAACAAGCCGGCGTTTCGAAAAAGGCTAATTATTCCATTGAATCGGTTAGCCAATGGTGGAAAATAAATTACAGTGCTAATAAGGGAGTAAAAGAGGAACCGCAAAACTGTTATTCGAATTGGTTTGAAATAGACGGCTATCCCAATAAACTGTATTACCACGTTCTCAAACCAGGCTATAAAGCCCGGTTTCAACCTAATGAATCGGGCTTTATTTACCCTTACCGGGAACATGCCAGGGGGATTCTCACTTTTGCCGAAGCTCCTACGGATTTTCCTGACGGCGATGAATTGTTTGGAGATAGATTCACTTTCTATGTAGATAACCTTTTCCAAAATCGCCATAAAAAAGATTTTATAGACGATCGTTTAGCACGCGATGTAATCACCGATTTATTAAGACAAGCTTGGGAGAATTTGTTTATTCAGCGCGGGCTTGCTACTTACGAATTAGCGAACAAAAGCAAATCATGTTACTTCAAACTCAATCAACTTCCTGATGACAAAATACATTTTGTCGGTATCAATAATAAAAAAACCTGGCGAAGCATTATTGGGTACAAAACGGTAGGAGCGAAAAAGCGTTTTTGGCATTTTGGAATTAGTGCCAGACCATATTTGCGCTCAACGAAATATTTCGCTGTTAGCCCGCATGTTCTTTTTTCGGAAGAAGGAACTGATATCTGGAAAGATAAGGGTAGGCTCCATAAAGCTAAAATGAGCCAATGTAAAAATTGGTGGAATGCTCAATGGCGCGATCGTATTTTAGCGGTAATGGATTTCTTAGCCGGCGACAAAAACGAAATCTCTCTGGCACTCAGTTCAGATGACAAGTTGAACGTAATAGTCGATAAACACCCGATTTTATTTACCAGCCCGGTTTCATTCCCAGATCCGGAAATAAATACAAAATCCGACGATCCTAATTCAGAAGACGACTTACCCGAAGAATTTATTGGCGACAACGATTCCGAGGAAGACGAAGATATGGAGGAAAATTATTAATGCCGGAATTAATTAAGCTGGACGAACCTACTCTTCTGTTCGGACACAACCAAGCGATAGAAGATCCGCGCGATGGATTAATGTTATTTAATCCTCTTGATGAAGGAGGGACATACGGCGTTAGAGCCGGCATTATCGGAACGGCCGACGGAATCGAGCGCTATAAAAGATGGGTTGAAAGGATTCAGAAACCCATTTTTGAAATTAATGACAAGACAAATCTTATAAAAGAACACCGTCCTCTATTTCCCGGTTTCGAAGCGGCATTCGGCATTCCCTGGAAACCTAAGCCGGTTTTGCAAATAGTTCTTAAACCGGAAGAAATAGACAATACGGTTTATTTAAAAGACCAGCATCAAAGAGTTTTTCGAACCGTCGACTTATTCGCGAAAAAAATCATAAAGGCTGAAGACGAAGAAGATGTGAAAGTGGATATCTGGTTTGTTGTTATTCCGGAAAGAATTTATAAGTACTGCCGTCCGAATTCCGATGTCGAAGTTGCATTTCGAATCGATTCGAATGAACCAATTAATGCAAAAAAGGCCAAGGAATTAAAACGCGCTCCTTCGCTTTTCGATGAAGTAAATGAATTGATTACTCCATATCGCTACGAACTGAATTTTCACAATCAGCTGAAGGCAAGATTACTGGAAAAAAGGATTTTAACGCAAATTGTTCGTGAAACGACTCTTGCTCCTGAAGACTTCCTTCGGACTAACAGTACGCGCCCTATTCGTCCGATAGGGGATTTGTCGGCGCTTGTATGGCGTTTATGCACAGGAGTTTTTTATAAAGTCGGCGGTCGCCCATGGAAGATAAACAATATTAGAGACGGCGTTTGTTATATTGGATTGGTTTTTAAGCAGGATAACAACGACCCTGACCCCCGTAATGCTTGCTGCGCGGCGCAGATGTTTCTTGATTCGGGCGATGGAGTGGTTTTTAAGGGAAATGTAGGTCCCTGGTATATTCCCGGTAAAGGCGATTACCATTTATCTGCCGAAGCGGCAAAACATCTAGTCGGCAAAGCCGTAGAAACCTACCAGAATAATATGGGCAAGCCGCCCAAGGAATTATTTCTACACGGGAAAGTGAGATTTAATGATGAGGAATGGCAAGGATTTCTTTCGGCGATCGATACAAAAACGACTAATCTAGTCGGAGTCAGAATTCATGACGAGAACAACTTTAAGCTGTATCGCCCGGGAACCCGCCCTATTTTAAGAGGGATGGCTTATATTAAAAATTATCGCACGGCTTATCTTTGGACGAAAGGTTTTATTCCGAGACTACAAACGTATCCGGGAAGATCCGTTCCCAAACCTTTATTTATTGATGTATGCCGGGGTGAAGCAAATATCAGAACAGTTCTAAACGATATAATGGCGCTTACCAAATTAAACTACAACACTTGCCTTTTAGCGGATGGAAACCCGGTAACGCTGAAGTTTGCCGACGCTGTAGGAGAAATACTAACTGCGGGACCAATTGAAGATGTCCCGCCGCTCCCTTTTAAGCATTACATATAAATTTATCTGATTGAATGATTATGGAAAGGAAAGTAAAGCATTTGGAACTAATTCAGTCCGTTATAAATCGCATGGCTAATAATTCGTTTTATATCAAAGGCTGGTGCGTAACGATCGTGGCCGCAATCCTTGGTTTAATAAGTAAGGACATAAATAAAAGGCTATTTGCGGTCGTTTATTTTCCGATTCTTATGTTCTGGATTCTCGATTCCTTCTTTCTGCACCAGGAAAAGTTGTTTCGCACACTTTACGATTCGGTAAGAATTCTTGATGAGGATAAAATAGATTTTTCAATGACTCCGAGCCAAACTGACCGAGAAAACAACAAATGGATTGATAATTTCTTTTCAAGCACATTGCTGCTTTTTTACGGGATTATGGCGCTGGTTACCTGTGTGGCCATCGCGATATTACATGATTGGATTTAGGTATTTAATTGAAGAAAAATTATTCAGGCAATTTTTATGGGAAGCATTTTACTTTTTAACAATTACGATTTATCGGCATTACTTGAAAACCAAAAGCAGCAAATTGCCAAAGCGGTTTCGGAAGTATCTTCTCAACAACTTACTGCGGTCGATCAGGAAGAACTCGTTTCAGAGTTAAAAAGAAAGCTCCAAATAGCTCCCCTTGTTTTAATGGAAGACGAGATAAGCGTCGACCAAACGGAAACGAAAGTGGATGTAAGAAATGATCCTACGCGCTACATTAGAGACCGAAGCCGTCCGGTTTATATGGACGGTATAAAGGTTATTTATTACGTTCCGTTTAGCGGCGAGGCGGAACTCTTAAAGTGCAGTCCTAGTCAATTCAATCACAATCCCCCGCGCGCTACGAGTATCGAGAAAAACGAACTGGTTTTTGAGTATAACGTGGTTGGCAGGGATATCGCTCAAACGAAAACGGCGTTTGAGCGAACTTTAGGCGATTTAAGACAGTGGGTAGGATGGGTGAACACGCAAATCGAACAGTATAACTCAGAAATTGAAGTGCCCGTTCGTTCACAAATCGCCGCCCGTAAACAGATTCTGGAATCCGGATGGCACAAATAACAGAATTAGGTTTCAAGATTCGCCCAAAACAGGAGCCTGTTGAAAAAAAGGTGCGCCCAATTGTTACAAGGAGCCAGTCCGTAACCTCCTCTCCGAGGACAAAAACCATTCGTGAAAAAGTTAGTAAGGAAAAAACCGTCACAGCGTTCGTTGAAAATAGCGAAGAATATGATGTAGCGCTTTCCTTTGCCGGAGAAGACCGACCGTATGTAGAAACCGTCGCGCAATTACTTCGTGACAAGGAAATTAAGGTATTCTACGACAATTTTAATAAGGTAACTTTATGGGGCAGAAACCTTGTCGATCATTTGAGCAGAGTTTACGCTGAACGCTCGCGTTTTATCGTAATGTTCATTTCAAAACATTATGCCGAAAAAGACTGGACTAACCATGAGCGAAAGTTCGCGCAGGAACGAGCCTTCAAACTTCAGGAGGACTGTATCTTGCCGGCGCGGTTCGACGATACGAAAATTCCCGGTCTTCCCTCAACTATCGGTTATGTGAACTTGCAAAAAACGACACCAGAAGAGTTGGTAGAAATGATTGCCGCTAAAGTAAATGGAGTCTCTGAGGAAATTGTTCCGCAACGTTTTACAAAGCAGATTATTGAACAAAATAATGAAGAACCGGAAGAAGATAGCGAAGAAGAAGATGACGAATATTCTAATATTTTATATTCCGAAACTGAGACTATTAAACCAGAAATGCATCAATATTTTACTTGTGTTTTAGAGGAGAATGAAACCATTGAATATGAAGTCGAAAGCAAACATCCTGTCGATATATTGGTTTTGGATAATGAGGATTATGAAGTTTGGAATGAGGAGGGCGAAATTGATACCTATTACGAACACTTTGAAGATCGCCTAAATTTGCAAAAGTCATTTACTGCTCCTAAGGATGGAGACTACATGATTGTTGTAGTAAATTATGGGGAAGCAAAAACAAAAACTCAAGTTGATATAACCCGCATAAATGAGTAACGCCATTTTTTCCACAGCCGACAAAATTTGTCTTGTAAGTGCCTTAATCTGTCATACCAGATATGACCTAATTTGTGTTGAGAAAAAATCTTTGATGACACTTCTGTTTTTAAACAAAAGACATATCGGAAACTATCATTCTCTAAAAAAAGTATTCTAAATAAAGTAATTAAATAAAGTGCCGTATGCGTGTGGATAAGTCCTCGTATAAATAGCAAAATTGCCAATAGCGGCAACTTTTTCCCGCTATTTTTGATTTGAGTGAAATGTTACGGTGAAATCAGCCACCGTAATTTTTTATTCTCAAAATGACTCTCAACAAAATCTTCAACTACCAGAAAACATTTCCCGGCGAAAAAAACAAAAAGCAGTTAACTTCCCAAAAGCCAACTGGTGGACACCGCTCTGGCGCGGTCTGCTAGTTGAACCGTCGGCTAAACACTACAAGGCAATGCGAAGCGCCATATGGCTTTATCTCTACTTGCTCGTTTTTGCCAATCGCTCAACAGGGAAACTTTTTCGCAAGATTGCGACCATAGCTAACGATACGGGATTAAGTTCCCGCACCATAAGCCGCTGGCTAAAAAATTTGAAGTCTGGAGGGTATATTGAGATTTATCAGACAGGGCGCTCTTTGCAAATCTCAATTACTAAGTGGAAACCAATTAAAAAATGATAAATCGAAATGCCTCAGATAAAACAAAATCTTCAAAAGCCGATTGAGTTATTCATCAACAAAATCATTCGCGGCGACGCTCTAAAAGCACTTAAAAAATTTCCCGAAGGAAGCATTGACTGCATTGTTACTAGTCCGCCCTATTGGGCTTTGCGGGACTACGACGTGAAAGGTCAAATCGGGCTCGAAAGCACAATCGAAGAATATCTGGAAAAACTATTAGCTGTTTTTGCCGAAATCCGCCGCGTCTTGAAACCGACTGGAACCTGCTGGATAAACTTCGGCGACACCTACGCCAACAAAACCAAAGGGGGGCACCGAAACAAATTGCAGAACAATATGTATGATTCGCTCACCAGACGGGCGACTTTCCCGAAGCTCGAAACCAAACTTAACATCCCGCCGAAATCACTCTGCCAAATCCCTTCAAGCTTTGCTCTGAAAATGATTGAACAAGGCTGGATTTTAAGAAACGAAATCATCTGGCATAAGCCGAATGCGATGCCTCAGAGTATCAAAGACAGATTCTCGGTCGATTTTGAAAAAATATTCTTTTTCGTCAAAGAGAGAAAATATTACTTTTGCCAGCAATTTGAACCGCTCAAAAATCCGGTGCGACTGGAAAGGAGACTGCTCGACCCGAAAAAATCACATAAACGCACAAAAAGCTACTGGTTTTCCGCCCGTCCTGAAATATCTGAAAAACGAAGATTAAATATGCTAAAAACCGGCAGAAATAAGCGATGCGTCTGGACAATCGGGACGACCAGTTTTCCGGGCAATCATTTTGCGGTTTATCCGCCGCGTCTGATAGAAACACCGATTAAAGCTGGTTGTCCGAAAGGCGGCATCGTCCTTGACCCATTTATCGGAAGTGGAACGACTGCCATTGTTGCCAAAGAGTTAGGAAGAAAGTTTATCGGGATCGAACTCAGTTCAAGCTATGTCAAAATGGCTCGGAACAGACTACGGCAGAACTAATAAAAATCCAGTAAGGTGTTTATTTTAGCTGTTTATTAAACATTGATAATTCAATATCATCATCAACCAGCATTTCCATCGTTACGCTTCCGAGACGAGCATATCGAAGAAGCACTATTAAGGAAGGTTCTCTAAGTCCTATTTCGTATCTCGAAATATCAGATCTTCTCAATTTAACCATTTTGTCGGATAACTTTCCTGCTATCTCTGTTTGACTTAAATCCAATTTATTCCTAATAGCCAATAGCTTTTCAGCCAAATATGCAGGTTTTACTCGAATCGAACTTCCCATCAGAAATTGCCTCCTGAAAGAAAGTTTTGCCTGGACTTGACTCCCGGTTTATTACGAAGTAAATTCTTGCTTATTGTAGTTCCGTTTGGAACTAACGAAGATGTTAAGAAATGTTGAGCCGGACAAAAGTTGAAGCCTTCGGCTCTCAGTATCACGAGTAAATACTCGTTCCTCGCTGTTTGAGCGGTTTAACCATTAAAAATATCAAAGAAGATGCTTCTAAGATAACAAAAGACTGCTTTCTGCGTCATCTTGAGGCGGTGTTTCTTATCAATCAGATTTACTTGGTGAGGTATTTGGTAACCTCGGGCAATCTCCAACAGGAAGAAATCGGAATTTACTAAAAAAGAATTACGTTTTAACCGAGAGGTAATTATGATCGAATCAACGAATGCGGTGCAAAAACTTTGTCTAAAGTGCGGCAAGAGAACGGAAAATGATGCCGAGCTTTGTAGCTCCTGCGGCTTTGACTCTTCCAGCTCAACAACTATAAACGGCGAAGCCTATGATGCTGAAAAAACTCAGATCGAAACTGCAAGTAAAGCCCACAGGCGCAATACGGTTTGGTATGTTTTGGGCGGCGTTGTCGTTCTGGGCGCTTTAGCCCTGTTTTTCGGTATCTTTAACGGATATAAGCAGAACACACAAGCCCCGATGCCTGAAACCTCTGTTGCCAATGCTAATGCTGCTCCGTCGCCGTTTACTCTCAGTATCAAAGCGCAACAACTTGAAGACATGATTTTGCGCGGCGAAACATTATACGCGAGCGATCTTGAAGGGCTGCCGCAGGTAGATCTTCGCCTTCTCCGCAACGCGCATTTTGCCCGCTACGGGCGGAAATATACGCAGCCGGAGCTGGCAGATTATTTCCAGTCGCGCCCGTGGTATAAGCCGAGCGACTCTTACAATGACAATATGCTGACCGCAACGGACAAAAATAACATAAAGCTTATTTTAGCCGTTGAAAAACCGGAAATAGTTTCAAAGGTAGAGAACTCGAACGTAAGTCCAGCGAGCAGCAATACCCCTGCTACAGATTCGTCAAAATCCGGATCGGGAAATTATCTATCGCAAGACGAAATGCTGAGTTTAATGAAAAGGAATGGAATTTGGAGTCCGATGGACGGGTGGCACAAATACCAGAGCATTGAAATCCTGCGAGTCGGGGAGTTCAATGAGGAAAAGAAATTCTATCCGGTTCAAGTCAGAGCTAAGCAAACGACGATGGACGGAAAAACCTGGGTCTGGGTTTGGGATTGCCGAATCATCAAAAATGATTACGGCGATTGGGAAGCCAGAAAAACCAGTTTTTAATTCATAATCCCTAAGCAAAACCGAAAATGAGTATAGCCCGCTTATTGCCGCAATTTTTGTATTGCGGACAGGCAAAAGTGTCGGAAATTTTCCTTTTTATCAATTTGAAGAACAGCTTAAGCTGAGAGAATAAATTATTAATTTATGTTTTAATGTCTCGATTTGAAAATAAAACTTTATCGGAGATAACTATCTTTGCCCGGACTAACTTCCGGAACCAGCCGGTCGCTTTTGGCATAAAACGCGCCGACCGTCGCGCTCACCTGTATATATTGGGGAAAACCGGAACGGGGAAATCGACCCTGCTTGAAACCTTGATGCACGACGACATGCGAAAAGGCTACGGCTTTGCGCTCTTAGACCCTCATGGAGATTTAGTAAAAAGAATAAAATCGCGCATCCCTCAGGAGAGGCAGGACGATGTGGTTGATTTTGATATTCCCGACGCGAGCCAGCCTTACGGCTTTAACCCGCTCGCGCACGTCCCTCTGGATAAGCGATCGCTGGCGGCTTCCGGCTTGATTCAGGTGTTCAAACATTTGTGGAATGATTCGTGGGGACCACGGCTTGAGCATATCCTTAGAAATTGTCTGCTCACGTTGCTTGATTACCGGGAGGCGAATCTCGCCGATATTTTAAAGCTGCTCTCGGATAAAGAGTTTCGCCGAAAGGTAATCCCGCTTATCAGAAACGAGCAAATCAAAGACTTCTGGATAAGGGAATTCGATAAATACCCCGAGCGGCTTCGCGCCGAAGCCATCTCGCCGATTCAAAACAAGGTCGGAGCATTTCTCTCGCACCCGTTATTAAACAAGATTCTCACCAGTCCCGAAAAGCCTTTGTCTTTAAGAAAAATAATGGACGAGGGGAAAATCCTGCTGGTTAATCTCGCCAAGGGCGCTATCGGCGAAGATACGGCGAATCTTTTAGGCTCGCTACTTATTTCACGCTTTGACCTTGCCGCCATGAGCCGCTCGGATACACCTGAAGCCGAAAGGCGAGATTACACGCTTTACCTCGATGAGTTTCACAATTTCACCACGCAAAGCCTCGTTTTGATGCTTTCCGAGCTTAGAAAATACCGTCTTTCTCTGGTGCTTGCTCACCAGTATCTGACGCAGCTTGAGCCGTCCATCAAAGACGCCATTTTAGGCAACGTCGGAACGATTATCATTTTCCGCATCGGGGCGGCGGATGCCGAAGCATTCGCGCCGGAATTTGCGCCGCAATTTAAAATCAGGGATTTTACAAATCTTCCGAATTATCACATTTATCTCAAGATGATGATTGACGGGCGCGTCTCTCAACCTTTTAGCGCCGTCACGCTTTCTCCTGACGATTCATCTTCTGCAATCACTTCACAATCTGATTCGGCTTCCGCTTCGCCGTCTGAATCTTCCTAAAGCATTTCCATTTTTGAATTTGTTTGTCTTTTCCCGTTGGCAGTCTTTGCCAGCGGGAATCTGCAAATAAACGGCAGAGAAACAAAATACAAATGTCTTAGGAGGACAAATAAAATGAATAATTTAGCTGAAACGAACGCAACTTTGCTTGCTCATTGCGGTGCTCGAAAAATTACGCGCGAGGAGCTAAAAGAAATTCCTGTTCCCGAAGGAACACGGACGCATCAGCCGGTTTCGCATTTTGAGGTGGTCGAGACTTTGACCGAATCTTTGGGATTTAGATTTTTGAAGGTCGTCAGGGACGAATACGCCGTCAGCCCGGACGGGATGAAAATGTTCGGCGTGATGGATTTGAACTCTGAATTCGACGGCTGCCGGTTTTCTATCGGACTCAGGAATTCAAACGATAAATCTATGCGCTTGGCTCTTACTGCCGGACTTCGTGTGATGGTTTGCGACAACATGGCGTTTTCGGGAGATTTCAACCCGCTTTTTCACAAGCATACGAAAAATCTCGAACTTGCGGATTCCATCGCCCTGGCGGTTGACCGGATTCACCGGAACTTTTTGCCGTTTCAGGCGAAAGTCTCGGAAATGAAAAAACTGAATCTCTCGGACGAGGCGGTAAAGCTCGTCATTTATGAAGCGTTTGTCGAACGGAAACTCAAAGGCTTACCGCGTCATCTTCTGCCTCTGGTTCACGAGCTTTACTTCCAGCCGAAATACGAGGAGTTTGAAGCTAGAAGTCTGTGGTCGCTTTCGAACGCCTTTACATCGGCTTTCAAGGAAGTGGCTCCGCTCAAACAATTTGAGATTACCGCCCGATTGGGAGCGTATCTCGGCTTGCAGCAGGAATACTTGACGCGAAAGTTCACGATTAATCTGGAACTTCCGGCGAGAGATGAAAAGACGCAACCGCTTCAAATTGAAATGACAGCAGGAGAAGGTCTTAATCTTTCAAGTTCGTCAAACGATTTCAATCCCGAAGATATTGACGAGGACGACATCGCCGGAGATCCGGGTGATGAATTCGATGATTATGCAGACTCGGAAGCCGAATCCGAAGTGATTGACGAAGCTGAAGATGAGCTGACGCGGGAATACGAGCAGCGCGTGGCAGCTTGAAATTCTAAGGAGGAAAAGAGAAATGAGTGTTATCAAACTAGGGAGTCCTCCGATTCCCGTCAAGATAAGCAACTACGGAACCTGCATTGCCAAACTCGAACATGTCTGGCGGGCAGCGCGTCGGTATGCCAAACAGCACGGTTACAGCGTAGTTGAGACTTATGGAGTGATGGGCGTCGCACCGTTTTGAGGTTACGCTGTAAGTGCGTGGTTCACGTATCTGAAGATTCCCTTTAAGGGAACGATTGAGCTTTACGAGATTTTCGACAGCCGAATTAGTTGGGTAGCTGAATAGAAAATCGGTTAAAGAAAAAACTAAACAAGGAAGTATTTCTCCAAAGATACTTCCTTTTCTTTTCGTTGTATGAGAAACACTTTAAATACTTAGCTTTCAAAAAGTCATTTAACTTGTTCAGATTATAATATTTGACAAAAATCCTATTAAACTTATAATTACTGCAAAGCCGTGATAAACAAAGAATTTAGCCTACTCTGGATAATTCTCTATTTGTTATCTTATGTGAGATTTCATAAAACAAATCAGAAAATGTCATTCTTCGAAATGTTTGTTGGACTTTCTGGAAAGGAAAAGCTAATATGCTTGAAAAAGCTAATCGAATTTTCTAAATTCAGCGAAGAAATCAGCATTTTTAAGCGCTAGGCACAGTAGAAATTACGAGGAATGATAATTTTTTTCGGATTTCTCGGATTGCTTTTTAAAAAACTATTGCAAAAGTCAGGTGTTATAATGTATCTTGAATTTCAAGAATTCACTCGACGGAGTCTTTGATTCCGTCGCCCGCTTGTTGCACAATAAAAATAACATACATAATTAATCGTTTAGGAGAGAAAAATGGCAGAAACAATTGGTGAACTTGTTCCTAAAGTGCAAAATATATTTGAATTCCTTAGTGTTCACCGAGAAATGATATACGACGATGTAAGAACATCCGCTTTTTCCCGCGCTATAAGTGAAGCTGTTAAACCTGGAGATGTCGTTCTCGATTTAGGAACGGGGACAGGACTTTTGGCTCTGATGGCTGTTCGCGCAAAGGCGCGAAAGGTTTACGCGATTGAGAAGACCAATATCATTGAGGTAGCAAAAGCAAATGCCAAAAGGGTAATCGGAAGTGATATTATAGAGTTTCTCATGGCTGATTCTCGGTCTGTGGAACTTCCCGAAAGAGTTGATGTAATTGTGTCGGAGGTCATTGGGCATTTGGTTGTTGAGGAGAATATGCTTGATAGCATGATTGATGCCCGTGATAGATTTCTCAAACCCGGCGGGATAATGGTGCCAAATTCGGCTGAGATGTACTTTGTCCCCGTTGAAAACAAACAAATATACGAAGATGAAATCGGTCAGTGGTCAAAATTAGTTCACGAGATCGACCTATCCGCCTCAAAGGATTTTGCAGTAAACAACATTTATATAGGCGAGTTTAAGGAGAAGCAATTCTTAGCCTCCCCCAAGGTTTTGCTTACTGTGGATTTGGCGCGTACAACGTCGCTTGATATGACGTTTAAGGGAGCATTTGAGATTAAAAGAAAGGGTATGCTTCACGGAGTGGCGGGGTGGTTCGTAGCGAGTTTATACGCGGATGTGCGGCTAAGTACAGCACCAAATAGCAAGCCAACGCATTGGCAACAATGTTTTCTTCCTATTAAAAAGCCAATACCTGTCCATCCGGGCGATATAGTTCATTTCTCTTTTTCATCGAAATCTATTGGTGACGATGTAGAAATTTGTTGGGAAATTTTAACTCCGTCCGCTAAACGGCGTGTCAAACAAAGTCTTTCACGCAGTACATTACAAAATGAAAGAACTTTTTCGCTAAAAAATATTTGGCTCAATCAAGCATCCAACAAAACAGCGGATGCTGTCGCCAAATATTTAATAGACGCTTGATTTAGTCGGTTCTGCATTAAGCAAATTTATCTATTCCTCCAGCAATAGGTGGAACGATAATTTTTATAACAAAAGTTACAAATCTTCTTGGCTTGTATTACATTTTATGCAGGCATACATTGTAAAAATAATGGAGACCCGTAAATGTCCATTACATTACCGTCAATTCCCGAAGACCCGAAAAATTATCTTAGCGGAGAAATTGAAAAAACTTTGAGGAGCACCGTATCTGCGACTTGCAAGAGATGCTTAGATCCTAAACTTGCGTTCACAGACTCTCAGTATAAACAAAAATCCTTCGTTACGACTTGTGAAGTTTTAGAAACAATTCTAATTCCAATGCTGATTTGGGGTGAAGATATTCTCCCGAAAGGAAATGACAGGAGGAAAGTTAAACAAGTTATATATCAAGCTCTTGAGTTTCTCATAGAAAAAAATGATGATTTTATAAACGAAGGAAATAAACTATGTCCTGGAGATCCATATTTTTCAACTAGGGGAACGAGAAAGGGTAGTAAGCCCTTACCTTATACAGAGGCTAATGCTTTTTTTATTTCAACTATCTTACATTTTCTACTTTGTGCAGAGCACTTCAAGGACGCGCCAACCAAGCTATCAAAGGATAATTTGAAAACGATTGCAAACACAGCTTTAAGCAATCTTTTGGAACAATTTATCGATAAAAGAGGAAAAATTACAGGGTGGTCACATACTACATCTGAAATTAATCCTGGTGGACAAGGGGAAATCTATTTCACCTGGTCAATCATAGAAACTTTAGTGGATATTCAATATCTGCGTGAAATAGATTTTATCAGTAATGAAGTTCTAGGTGAAAAAATTAACGACTGTTTTAAAAAAGTAACTGCCGCGATGGAGGATTATTTGTATGGGGGAGGAAAATTAACTCGTCCTTTTATTTTTACGCATTCAATAATACGCGATAAAAAGCTAGATATTTACAATAAATGTCAGGCTTTTATTATCCTGGGCTTACTTCAATCCGAACGATATTCAGAAATGATTCTCACGTTGATAACTCTAGTTACAAACAGTAATCTAATCAGTGAAATCGCAAACGATGAGGATTATCTAGTCCATTATTCACTCAAAACGGCAAGCACTGGTGGTCATGTGCTGGATGACGAGTCGATATTGCCTTTAATTGTTCGCTCAATAGCAACAGTATTCGACGAATATTATGATGAGAAGTTTCTCAAAGCTACGGAAAAGGCACATCTTCGAAATCCCTGGTCCTATCTGGTTATGAAGGATCGAATTGAAGAATTAAAGAAAAATCAAACGCCTGAAGATTTGTGGGGTCCTGAAGGGGAAGAATATGAAATTTATTATACTGAGAGAACAGTAGAGGCTCTAGCTAGTTGTTACTATTATTTGACCGAGTCCGAGAAACGCCCGACAATGCTAAAGGAATCAAAGGATTTTGAGAATTTCAGAAAAGAATATAAAGAATTAGACGCACAAGATGAGTAAAAAAACAGCTTCAAAAGAGGCAATGGTTTTTGCCTTCTACTCATATAAAGGAGGCACCGGGCGAACTACGGCGGCAGCAAATGTTGCGGCTTGTCTAGCTCTTAGCGGACAACGAGTGTTGTGTCTTGACTTGGATTTGGAAGGACCCGGATTAAGTATCGTCTTTGACCTGCTTGAGGAAGACACATTTCAGTTACAGAAATATTTTGAAGGGAATTATGTGATTAAGCCTGAGGATTTTCTTAAACCCAAAGTTTCAGGACTTGAAAAAGGAGCAGGTAGTTTATGGGTGCTTCCTGCAAGCACTCGACTGGCAGGAACGCTGGATACCGCCCGTGGTGGAAAGCTTCTAAGCCAGCTAACAAAGCTAATTGATATTGCAAAAAGCGAATTGGAAATAGATGTGCTAATCATCGATACTCCGAGCGGCTTTGGCGATTTGTCCGCATTATCAATGTATGTATCCGATTGTGTTGTTACGCTTTTTAGATTCAGCCGACAGCATTTGCTGGGCACTGCAAAAATATCGGATTTCGTCAAAAAGAATGATTTGCGGTTTATAGCGGCTGCATCCTGTGTTCCTTTAACCGATTCAAATGAGAAAACTAAATATGTTGAAATGGTTAAGACTTTCTACTCAGATAATCTAATCGAGCTTAAAGAAGATGACAGCCTCAAGTGGCGCGAACGCGTTATAGTTAAAAAAGAAGGTAATAAATCCCAAGCCCAAACAGGTTATGAAGAACTTGCAAAACGGATTATTAAAGAACTCAATAACCAGCGGAAAAAGTAACAGAAATGTCAAGACAACAAAGCACTGTTATATTGTTTTTATTGGATAAAAATGGAATCCCGGAACTTCAAGGAGAGAGCTATCTTTGTAGTTTAATCGAAACACCGCAGGCGCGTTCTTTTTCTCCAACTGAGTTTACATTTAATTGTTCGGACATTCGAGACAATATTATCAAGCAAATTAAGAAATTTGCCGATAGTAATATGTCAAATCATAAGAGTTTCCGTGAAATCGGCGAGGCTATTTGGGTTGATCTTGGCATCGCAAGCTTTTTTGAGCATTTAGCCATCAGCGAAAATGATGTGACATTTTTGACAAATGATCCGGCAATTCCATGGGAGTGGGCATCGTCGTGCAAAGGCGAAACGCTATGTCAGCAGATTTCATGCGGTAATGTGTTTTTTGAGCAGATGAAAGAAGCTGCTTCGGAGGCGAAGAAGCAAACATTCGTAAAGAGCTTTGATGAGCGAATAAAGAAGACGAAGGCGTTGCTTTTGTTCGACGAAGGAAATAAAAGCAATGGTTTTCTAAGTGAAGTCAGGGATGAAATTCGTGAGGTTAAAGAGGTTCTTCTAAATTCAGGTATAAAAAAAGATAATATTAAAATTGTCGATGGAACAAAAAAAGGCGCAGAGGCAAGTTTTTTGAGATACATACGCCAAATGCGAGATGATTTGGGAATCATTCATTTTGCCGGACACATTGAAAATGGGAATATGAGTCTTAAACATAGTTCAATTGAAAGTCGGGAAATTTATGGTATTTTTTCAACGGTTCAGACTAAACTGCCCCGGACACTTGTTTTTATTAATGGCTGTGAGTCAGGTAACGTGCCTGATGTATGGGATAAAAGTAAGAATCTTGCTACAGCTTGGCTTTTTGCAGGAGCGTCCAATATTATTGGGTGCCGACTACCTGTTTACAATGGAGAGGCAAAAAAATTTGCTGCGGCTTTTTACAGTCAGCTTCTGGATAAAATGAACGTGTATGCTTCAATTGGCAATGTCTTGAAAGATACAAGAAATGAACTTATGGGAAAATCCAAGTTTGACCCCGCATGGCTGCAATATACGTTGTTTGGGCTTCCGAATATTCAGTTTTTTGATATGAAGGAGGAAGCTGAGCTGGTCAAAACATCTATGTCTGAAGCTATAGAGTCAAATTCACTATCCGAGCTTTTCAAAGAATCTTAAGTGAAATTAAGTCAAAGGAGTGCGAAATGACTGAATCCATATCTGAATTATTTTCTGCATTAGTCCATGACGCATGGCGTGATGATATTGGTTTTTCAACTGAGGTTGAAGAGGCTAACCAGAGGCTATTTAAAACTGATTTGTCTGACACCGAGCGTGCAAGGATTCTCAATGAATGGCTCAAACTTTATCAACCATGCCTATTTGGACGTGTGGCTGCACGTTTTGAGTTGATAACATATTGCCTCCTGACAGAAGAAGACTTAATTAGCACTGACGAAGCCATAAAGGACAAAATTCAACATCACCGTTTACTGTGGAGGCAAAATGGATTTGAAGGTAAAAAAAGTGCATTTGTAATATCGATAATTTCACCGACAATAACATTTGCCGTTCCCGATGATACGGTAAAAAAACTAGCACAGAAAATCTGTTCCTTATATCTTGATGAAGATATCGAGCCTGATAAGGTATACACTGATACGCTTCTCTTAGAAAAGACTTTTGGCGAACAAGCCATATGGGAATGGAAAGTCGGGGTTAATTATTTCAGTTCCCAAGGAGATAAGCGTTGGTGGCAAGACCATCGAATACCTGGCGGTATGGCTTTCTCAATGAATTCTGTCGGTCATATGGCAAAGGCTGGGCAATTGTTATCTGCAATTAAACAAGTTGATGAAACATTCGAATTATCCAAAGCCGATTACCCTTCATCAAAAATTACTTCGCTTGATGTAGCACTTAGTTTTGCAATGAGAACAATTTATAGTGCGTCTAACGCAATTTCTGGTAAAGCAACATGGTTACTCCCGTTACCAGAAGACAAAAGTCAATTGCCCATTCAGGAGTGTCCTGCTAAACTTCCTCATTTTCTTGAAGAAAACAATTTTTGCGAATATCAAGGATATTATCATACCGATATTTCGATTCCATCTGAATATTTTTCTGCCGCGGTTGAAAGACCTGAATCCACTAAGACACACAATCTGGACTTTACCTATCTTTTTCGGAAGAGTATTGAAAACCCGGATTTCGAAACAATGGGAATGGGACGTCGCATTCGCGGAAAGGCAAAAAGGAAAGTGCGAGTCTCTCAAAAGATGCAAAACAAGATTTCTCGAATGATAGGAAAGCCAGTAAAAGGAAAGCGGAAAGAGAAATTGCTTCGAGAGTTAAAAATTGAAAGATTGAACTGAAGGCTTCATCGATATTTCTACATATCCAGAATGACGGCAAACATTAGCGGTGCGACAATTGATGCATCCGACTCAATAATAAATTTAGGTGTGTCTATGTTCAGCTTGCCCCAAGTAATTTTCTCATTTGGAACCGCACCTGAATATGAGCCGTAACTTGTGGTCGAATCCGAAATTTGACAAAAATACCCCCAACACGAAACGTTATTCATTTGTAAGTCTTGGCTTAGCAACGGCACAACGCAAATTGGAAAATCTCCTGCAATTCCGCCGCCAATCTGAAAAAAACCAATTGATAAATCTTTTGTTTCGTTTAAATACCATTCAGCGAGGTATGTCATATACTCAATACCCGTTTTGACCGTGTGAATATTTCGTATATTACCTTTAATACAATGCCCCGCAAACATATTTCCCATCGAGGAATCTTCCCAACCGGGAACAATAATTGGCAAATTCTTTTCCATCGCTGCATACATCCACGAATCTTTTACATCAATTTGATAATAGTTTTCTAAGACTCCTGAAGACAAAATATCATACATAAATTCGTGCGGAAAATACCTTTTGCCAGCTTCGTCAGCTTTGGTCCATCTGTTAATTACCACAGATTCGAGTCGGCGCATGGCTTCCATTTCAGGAATGCAGGTGTCAGTAACCCGATTTAAATGGCGCTCCAACAAATCCTTTTCATCTTGCGGCGATAGATCGCGATAATGTGGAATACGTTCGTAACAGTTATGAGCGATAAGGTTAAATATGTCTTCTTCCAAATTTGCACCGGTACAAGAAATAATATGAACTTTATCTTGACGAATCATTTCAGCAAGTGAAATACCCAGTTCAGCAGTGGACATCGCACCTGCAATAGTGATCATCATCTTGCCGTTATTTTCCAGGTGCTTTCTGTAAGCATCTGCCGCTTCTATCAGGGTTGCCGCATTAAAATGACGAAAATTATTTTTAATAAACTTGCTGATTGGTGACTGCCTCATTAAATTTTTCCTTTTTCGAATTCAATTTAATTTTCTTCGGAATTCTGTAATTCCGACGACGGTGATTATTTTTCTGACGTCAGATTTCTTTCCGTTGATGAAGTAATCGCCGTCGATTCTATTTTTGCATCAATTTCGTTGGAAACAAAAACTCAGACGATGATTTTGTTAACCAATTAGGGTTATTGACAAACTCGTCAAACTGCCTTTGCTCGAACCATTACGAGAACCGTGTTAGTAATATTAACGATAAAAAGGCAGTTATTATGCCAAGTATTTCGTAGATGCTTAAGTGCTCTTTGAAATGAAATACACTAATGATCGTTAGAAACAAAACGGTTGATAAAGCATACCAAACGCCCAAAGTAGAAAGTTTAATGTGCTTTATAACATAGAACCAGCCAAAAGCTGTCGAGGCATAAATAACAAGCCCTGTAAAAAAGAGTGTCCACGAGTGTGCCCGGGTAGCAGTCTGTGTAGAGAGTTTGATTAGAAAATCAGCAAAAACTCCAATAATAGAAAGAATGACGACTAAAATGTAAGGAAGCATTACAAGATATTGTTAAAATAGTTAATAATAAACACACTGAGAAAAATTAGTTACTTCGGCTGTCATAACTCCTATAGTCAGCGTTTATCAGTTTATTACCCTAATTTTAACAGATTTTGTACTAGTTGTCGCATCGTACAGATCGCTCTTAATCCTATCTTATCTGAAGCCAATAAAACGTCACTCATTTAAGCTTTTTCTATTTAGCAGAATGCCGAAGCTTGTTTGCCTCCAGTCGCCGAAATGTTAAAGAAGGGTGTCGGCTTTTCAATTCCCGAATCATGTGTTCTTTAGCTACATGGGTATAACGTTGGGTGGTTGCAATTGATGCGTGTCCGAGAAATTCTTGCACAACTCGAATATCGACGCCATTACGCAAAAGCATAGTTGCTACCGTATGACGAAGCATATGCGGAGTTATGTGTCGTCCTATTCCGCTCGTTTTGCGTAGCTGATGAATAACATTGGCAATTCCCTGGGTAGAAAGACGACCGCCTTTAGCATTTAAAAACAGCGCCGGACTTAAGGTTTGAAGCCGCTGGCGAGCGTCTAAATATTCCAGTTGGATTTTAACAGTCACTTTATCTACCACAAAAGCCATTCTCTCCTTTCCCCCTTTGCCACTTACTTTAAACGAAGATTCCGTAGATATAAAATCTTTTACATCGAGGGCTGAAACTTCCCCGACGCGCATTCCAGTGGCAAACAGCAGTTCCAAAAGCGCTATATTACGAAAGGCGAGATAATCGCGCGAAGAAGATTGTGCTGTATTGAAGCTGCCTGTTTTGGTTTCATCCCGACTGTTTTTTAATGTCGAATAATTCTTTTGTGCCTGAGTCAGCAGTTTTTGCATCTCTTGTTCGGTTAAATTGCGCGGCAGTTGTAATATTCTTCCGTAGTTAATCTTTACTCGCCAAAAGGGAGATTCAGACAATACGCCTTGTCTCACCCAATAAGAGCAAAATACTCTAAGAATCACTATTTTTCGCCGAATTGAAGCTGGCGAATATCCTTTGTTTTTCAAATGAGCGACCCATCGTTCAACATCGGTATTTTTTAATGAAAAAATATCAAAGTTTTCACCTACAAAAGCTTGAAATTGAGAGAGGTCAGAGATATATGCCTTTTTGGTTTTTTCTCTCGGATTATTGATCGAAAAATAGCCGTCCAAAAACTTCCTGTTAGCCTTATCTATGTGCATAGACGAATATTGCTCCTTACTTTTTAAGAAAAGAGTTATTTTAAATCTAATTGTAAATTTACCGACTCCGATTTTTAACTTTTAATCTTTATGAATAAAAGTCTAATAAAGAAGAGAATTCAATAATGAAAGATTTGTTTTCAACAAAAAAGCTGTAAGGATAGTAGAAACAATATGAGATTATAATTTAAAAAAGTTTGTCAGGTTCTTTTATTTAAGGCATAATACGTGCTGTCTAGTTTTCTAAAGATAGCAATTAACTAAATCTAATTAACTAAAGATAATAAGGAATTATCAATAATAAATTTGCGTATCTAAATGAGTAAATCCCAAATACCTCTTATAACTCGCGCGGTGCAACAAGGCGTCCGATGGCTTAAGGAGTATGCCGAAGAATTAACGGATGCGAGAGATATTGCCATATGTATTTCGGCTTTGGTTACAGCCGAGAGAAATCCACATTCACAGCTTGTTCAGCGACTAGCTTCTTCAATTATTCGGCAACAGGCTCTAAATGGCAGTTGGAACGAGGAATTATGGGACACAGTTTGGGCGACTAAGGCACTATATGACGTGGGATACGAAATCAACAGTCGTGAAATGCATGCGGCACTGAGGTTTCTTGAAGCTACCCAAGATACATTAACCGGAACCTGGTATGAAGAGCCTTTTGAAACTATGCTTGTGCTTGATTTATTAGCAAGGATTGTCCCAGAAAAATTGGTTTCTTTATCTGAGCGCTCTTTAAAATGGCTTGCCTCTCTACAAAAATCGGATGGAGCAATAATTGGCATTCGTTATACGGGGATGATAGCGTCATTATTCTGTTTAACGAAAAGAGTTGGGGTTTGGAATAGCCAACGAGTCACAGAACTAGCACTAAAATACATTCGCCAAGACTTGGGAGAGAAAAGTATCTGGACATCGGCTGCTTGGTCAAATTATTACCCGCTAATGGCATTACTAGATTATGGCGCAACGCTTGATGATTCGTTTGTCAGCAAAGCTGTCGATTGGTTTTTAGCTTCACAAGATACCGATGGCAAATGGATGCAAGTTTCTCGGGTTCACGATACTGCCATGTCGGTTTTGGTTTTATCTAATTTGCTGACTACTCCTCTTGTAGATATCTCCGACCCGCGAACAGGAATATTAAGTATAAACAGAGAAAACGGAACCATTCGGGTTAGTTTTCACGGGCCTGGAACAGGAGCTATTACGCCAGCAGAAAAAATTAAAATATCAAGTCATGTTCGCGCGGATTTAAGTCAAAATCAACAATTGATGATGGCTACGATGAAACCCGTAAGGGGCAAACGTTCTACCATAATTCGTAAAAATCAAGTGGAAGCGCCAGTTCAAGCAGAGATTACAAGATCCGGCAGGTATGCTTATGGTCATTTAATACCAGCTAAAATACAACTTCTTTTGGAAACGTCCCTTGCCGACCATTTACGTTTTGACATTGACGAGCGACTTATTGATTTGCCTTGGGAACTCATTCACGACGGAACTGAATTTATATGTCTTCGCTATGCCATGGGACGGAGGTTAATATCAGATCAAAACTTTTTGCCTCCGAGGCGTCAACCCCGTTTTGTTAAAGAAACTCGCGTCATGATAGTTGCGAATCCTACAAATGATTTACCGGCAGCTAAAAAAGAAGGTCGTAAGGTTGCACAGCTCCTACGCGACAAATGTGCGATGCAAGTCGACGAGTTTACTTCGTCGGACATCACTAAAAAAGATTTTCTCTTATCCCTAAAAGATTATGATATTGTTCATTTCGCCGGACACGCTTCCTACGACGCGCGCAATCCGGACGAGAGTTGTTTGATTTTTTCTGACGGTGAAATTCAAGCGTTTGAAATTGCCCGATTTATTACTAATCGGGCGCCTATAGTGGTCTTTCTAAATGCATGTTGGTCGGCTGAGGAATTGAGAAATCCCGATCTATACTCGCCTATGATGCGGGGATTGGGGCGCACGTTTTTATATGCTGGAGTAAGCGCCTTCATTGGCTATCTAGTCCCTGTGCCGGATGATTCCGCAACCCAATTTGCGATTTCATTTTACGAATCGCTTGCTCAAGGTCAGACTATCGGCGAGTCAATGAGGCGCGCTCGGATTGAGGCACGCAACTTAAAAATACCTGATGACTTAACTTATCTTTCCGCTGTTCTTTATGGAGATCCCGCGGTACGTGCTATTGATTCAACTAAATAAATTAATAATCGACGATGGCTTCATTCCACAAATCTGTTAGCCACTGGTAAGTTTCTTGCTCAAACTCACTCAAAGACCAACCCATATCTTCCGGCGAAACAAAATAAAGATTACTTCCACATTGCGCGGGAAGAAAAGTCACCTGACCGGTAAGCGGCTCGGGATAAAAGGGAAACAGGCGACAAACTAACGGTCTTGATTCATAAATTGTGCAATTGCCGGATTTAGAATCTAAAAAGCGACAAGGCAGATTAAGAGTATTGAATACGTAACCAGTGTGCGCATTTCGTCGCTTTACAACAAATTTATCCTTAGGAAGCCCTGAGATAATGCTGATGCGCGAAATTTCCTTTTTAGTCATATACACCCAGTCGTAAGGTTCGCTACAACATTTATGAATACATTTAGCACAGTCGGTTTTTATTTTTAATTCTTTTAAGGCTTGCATTGTTTTGCTCTGAAATTGATTAACATACTTAAATTGCCGTTGATAATTCCTTATTATCTTTAGTTAATTTATTAAGGCGACTTTATTACTTTGCACAAAATTGCAGAATTTGTTTCCAAGAACGGAAGTTTTTGAATGCTTTCCACTCTACCTATACTCTTTTTGTATCCTTTTATGTATGGAACTTGTGTAAATCAATATCTTTTGATTGCTTTCATATATGCATCGATTAATTATCTGCTGAATGCGGTCAAGACAGTCCCCATGCCCGGGTCAATTAATTAGTCAAGCACCGTATTCAATTTATGCCGATTCCGAGGTGGGTCTGAACCTTGTAAGTAATTTAAAAACGTTGGAGCGAAAGCTCCAACAGCTAACGTCAGTGAGCTGAGGCTTCTGCCTTTAGCCTGCTCCGAAACCGGACCACAATTCAAATGAATTGAATTCTCCTTTACGGCATTATTAGCAAAACCTATAATCAACCTCCAGCACACAATATTCCTTTACTGAAAGAGATACTCCATACTGTTAAATCTCATTATTTAACACTCGACTAAATAAATATCATTAAGAATAAATGCCTATTTGACTTTACCTTATGCCGCAGCGAAGCAAGGCTTTACTCGCTCTGAGCGAAAACCTTTTGAATCCTATCAAATCATCATCCTACAAAGCCCGTAAATGATTGGATTTAATAAATATATGAAAATTATCTATTCCACGCTGTTAGATAACGTATTGGAAAGCGTTTTGGAAGTAAATTTGTTGATGATAATGGTGTGCATCGGGTCTTTAATGAACTCTGAGAACATTGCCACAAGATAATGAGATGAGGCGTTTATTTTATCGAGGCTGTGAACTGCGCTTTCGAGCGTCTTTTCGTCCGGCACTAAAAATAAGACGTAAAATTCTTCGCCTTTTTCGCGGAAATAGCGGCGGTAGTTTTCGGTTTTAGAAGCGATTTTGTCCTGCGTTCCGCGCTCGACTTCAATATAAAAAGTCTTGCTTGACAGCTTGGCTAATCGGTCGGGGATTACGCCTTTACTGATTCGCCTGTTAGCCTGCCAGTCGTAAAGCTCTCCGGTCAAAGCAAGCGAAACGAATACCTCGGCGCAGTCCCGCTCGTGGTTATATTTGAAGCTATGGACTTCCGCTCTCGGCGGCGCGTAACCGAGTTCTTCGATTACCGGGTGCTTACGGAGAGACCAGAAATAATCCTTATCTATGCCGTAGGATTTAGATTTTAATAGGCTTTTCGTCCTTAGCGTCTGAAGATTTTTGGCTACTCTTTGATACGCTCTGCTGCTCCCTTCGGGACTGTATTCCTCCGGGTAGAGAAGTCTTGTTATCTGCCTTGCGGTCAGATGCTTTTCGATACTGAGAGCCTTTAGAATTCTTTGGTACGCTTCGAGCATTAATCTGTTTGGTTATTTGTTCACTGGTTAAATACCACTCGCTTGCCAGTATTTTTTCGATGTAGGAGTCGAGCTTATCTTTATTTATTTTAACGGGTTCGACATCCGGTATGCGGATTCTGACGGGAGACTCCTTGTTTTTCCTGATAACGGCATGCTGCTTCGGGATATTCTGGTTGGCGTATGCAGCCAGAACCGGGGGAATATCGCCGCCGTAGCCGAGCGCTTTGACCATTTCGAGCCGGTCATCATAGTTCGGCGTATCGAACATTAGCTTGATGCGGGCGTTGTTCTTTATTGAATTCAATACTTTCTGGTTATCGAACTGCTTGAAATAATGGTGCGCCAAAACAAGTCTCAGTCCGCTTTTCCGTTTGAACGATAGCAGCGTGTCGATCTGCGGCGTGGCAAAGCGCGCGGCTTCGTCGATATAGAGATAATGAACGCCTTTCCAACCGCTGTCTGCCAGAATGTCTATTGCTTGTATCAGCTCGGAAATAATCAAAACGCCGAGAAGCTGGCTTTCTTCCGGGTTGATGTATTTGCCCGGAGCGAGATTTACCAGAATTACCCAGCCTTCACGAATCAATTTTACAAAATCAATCCCAGAATTTGCCGCAAGCATCGTTTTTAGAGGCTCTTCCCAGAACAGATCCAAGCGGTTGATTGTCGAGTAAAAATACTGCTCGAAATGATACTGGCTGCGGAAAAGATTTTCGATTGTGCTTAGGTCCCGGTCTTCCGGGTTGAGCCGATAGAGAATTTCATATCTTTTATCCGCGTCTCTTTTATAATCGCTGAAATACTGCGTCTCAAATAAAGTGTTGCCGGTTTTGGCGAGAATCCGCAGAAGCGCCTGAAGGTGCCTTCTGATGCGCGGAGTGTCGCTCGATTTTGTATCAAAGAGAATATTTACGGTTTCCATCACGCCTTCGACTGACATTTTGGCGTATTTGCGCTTGAGCGGCGCAAGGCACGGGTATTTCTGAGCGGCGGCGCAAAGTTTCGGGTCGATAATCAAAACCTTTTTATAATCGATTTTGGCGCAGTAGGAAAGAATATCCTGGTAGGTCTGCCCTTTATCTGACGGGTCTAATAAACAAAGCCCGATTCCCCGGTCAATATCCTGCCTGATTGAACTTTCCAGGAATTTTGATTTGCCTTCGCCAGGCGCGCCTAAAATATGGCAGTTAACCTCGCGTTCCTCTTCGCTGATAAAGACCTGTCCTTCCTGCGAAGTACCGACGAGTCTCAGCGGATATTTGCTTTGAAGCTGTTTTATCTGCCGCTTTATAATTTCGTCTGTGGTCGGCAGTCGGTAGGTTTCGTCAAACGTTTTTCCCGTTATTATTTTGAAGTAATCTAGCTTGTCTGGCACGTTTATCCTCCCTGAACGCCCTTAAGGTTTCCTCTCTGTCTCTTATCAGGCTGTATTTTGTCACCTCGTCATAATTCGGATTGTTTTCAATATCGGAAATTTCCCGCTGAACTGAATCTATGTTTTTTTGAAGCAGGGTTATTTGCTGATGCTCGCTTAATGACCCATGCGATAATGCAAACTCAATAGCCTGTTTTTGTTCTGCGGTTTTGATTTTGTGGTCAATTAGAACTTTTCTTTCATACTCGGTTGCGCGAATTTCACTTTCTCCTTGTCCTTTATTCATGGCTGAAAAATCCTCCACGGTCATCCCGCTCTCAAAAGCCCGTTCTATCAAGTCTGCTTTTGCCTTTAATTCCACCAACGCGATGGCATTTTGCGCGATGAAAATATTAAATTCTACTTTGCGCCTTTTGTCCTCAGCGGCGGCGCGTTCGAGCATAGCAGCCTGTTCGATTAAGAGTCTTTGCTCCTCGTTAGTAACGGAAAGCAGTTTAACTCTGCCTTCTCCCTGCCCGCGCCTCCACCATGAACTGATCCTGCCGCGCGTCGGTTCGTAATACTTAAACAGGGCTTCGACATTTCGCCGCAATCCGTCGTCGGACAGAATTGACGAGTATAAATTGATGTCGGCATCGGCGATTGCCTGTAATTCTTCACTAAAGCTGTTCCTTGACCTCTTCGAAGCCGTTTCGAAAAATGTCGAAAGCGGCGATACGACTTCCGGCGTAATGGCTTTCGATTCAGCCTTAACCAAACTCTCGTCGCGGTATTCGAGAAACCGCGACGGGTATTCCATTTTTAGTCTCAAGCCGACTTCGCGGTCGCTCCGGTCGTCCCACTTCCCCGGAAACTGCCGTTTCATAAACTGTCCTAATTCTTCAATCGTTGGCATAACTTAATCCTCAAATAATGTGTCGGGGTCAATATCTGTAACTTTTTTTGCAAATTCCGCCTGCCTTTCTTCCAACTCTCGCGCTCTTTGCTCTTCCTCTTTTGCTTTTTTGACTCTTGTTTCTTCCTCTCTTTGCTGTTTCCTGATTTTATCTTTTTCCGCTTTTAATCGAGCCTTTCTCTTGTTTTCTATAATCTGCATCCGGTGTCTTTTATGTAATGCTTTTCCGCCGAAAAACGCGCCTGTCCCGGTAAGGCAAAGCACTATGAATACGCTCAATAAAGTCGTCATTCGAGACCAGCGATAATCGGATTCCGCTTTTTTAGCTAAATCATAATTATCCCTGTCTTCAATTTTCACGAATATGCCCGCCGTCGTCGCGGTCGTTTCCTGCGTAAGCTTAAACCGGAGCCTATCTTTGGTTGTAACTTCGGTCAGTCCCGAGCGCTCGTCAAAGCTGGTGAAATCAATATTTGTGGTGAGCATATTATAGGTATTCATCCCGTTTTCATCAACGAAAGACGATGCCTCGATACTCCCGAGCGCGACGTGAAACGGCTGTCTGGAAAAAATAGAAATACTCTGATTGGGCTTTATATCCGTGATTGGTGAGATCCAAAAATCTGAGCTGGTATCGACTGCAAAAGAGCCATTTGATTGGAAAGGCGGCACCGGAACTGAATAAATTTGGGTTGTGTAATATCTGTAATAACCATAGCCGCCGCCGAGCATAATAATGCTGATTGCTGCTAACAGCAACTGTCGCGGAGAATCATTGTCACGGGCTAAATCAAAAGCGCCGAAGACGGCAGACAAAAGCAGTATTAATCCGGCAGCAACATATAAGCCATTAATCAGCGTATAACTGTTAATAAGAATCGGGCTGTGATAGATAAGATAATACCCTCCAAGCGGAATGAGTATGAATCCCGTAACGATAGCCAATAAGATGAAGAAAAATCTTATCACTTCCATTTTTTGTATTTTCCTTCGAGAGCTTGAAGTGCCTGCAATTATACAATAGTCATAGTTTTACAGTAAAGCATTTTCTTGTTTCGGCTGTATATAAATATAACCCAAAATGTGCCCGAAAACTTTCGCACAAATAAAACAACTATGCCGAAGCGTAGTTGCTGATAAGAAATAACATAATGCGTATTATCGGGCGAGAGTGCTTAAGTGTAACTACTCAGGTATGCTGCTAAGTTTAGTCGTTTCAATAGTTTAACGGTATCATTTCCCGCTTACGTTTTCAATCGTTCTTGCCTTTCTGTCCGTGATTTTATATCATTCAGCACTCATTATTTTTGTTGGAGTGCAGATTTGAGCATTAGTTACGGAACAATTCGCCGTCGTTACGATCAAGGACTCGATTCGATTGTCCGGCTCGTCATCCAGCTCGAAGACCGGATTGAAGATTTGATGGCGATGCACGTTTCCGCACCGCAGATTTCGATTCACCGATTGTCGAACCACATCAAGCAGCTCAAGCAGACGCTCGACAATAAAGACAAAGAACTGACTGAAGCGCCCCAGCTCAACGTGCAGCTTCAGTCGCGCATTCGGGAGCTTGAAAAGTCGCTCGTCGAAGAATGCGCTGTCGAACCGGTTCCGGTCGTCAAACGCGATTCGCATAACTCGAACCAACCGCCGTCACTTGATCTGCCGTGGACGAAGCCCAAACGCACCAGAAGTTTGAGAAAGAAGTCGGATTTACGCGTCGGCGGTCAGCCCGGTCACGCGGGCGTGACTTTGCAAATGGTCGCAGCACCGAACCGCATTATCGAACACATAATAAGCGTTTGCAGTGGATGCGGGGCATCTCTTGAGGCAGTCGAGCCATCGCGCTTCTTCCGGCGGCAAGCCTTCGAGATCGAGAACGGAAGTTTGGCGGTCGTCGAGCATCGTGCTTCGACAAAGGTTTGTCAGAGTTGCGGCAATCTCTCTAAAGGGCAATTCCCTCTTTCTGCTAAAGCGCCGGTACAGTACGGGGCGAGCGTTTTCTCACGCGCTCTTTATCTACACCTATATCAATTGCTGCCGGTCGCCAGAACGCAGGAAGCGATGAGAGATTTGTTCGGCTGCGACATCTCGCAGGCTTCCATTCAGCGCGCCGCCCGGCTTTGTTCCGATAAGCTCATCAGATGCGAACAGCGCATCAAGGCAGCAATTCGCGGTTCTGCCGTGATCGGTGCAGATGAAACCGGCATCAGGATTAACGGCACTAATGCTTGGGTTCACGTCGCTCGCACCGACTCTCTGACGCATCTGGCTTCGCACACTCATCGCGGGCAAGCCGCGTTCAATGCGATCGGCATTCTCAATCAGTTCAAAGGCACTTTAGTCAGAGACGGCTGGTTTTCCTACAAATGGTATCAGCAATGCAACCACAGTCTTTGCAACGCGCATTTATTGCGTGATCTAACCTATATCGGCGAGGCTGAACCCGACCACGAACCGTGGACGACCGCGCTGGCGAAGCTTTTGATCGAGATTAAGGTTGCCGTCGAGACTGCGCGGAATAGTTCACAAACGGCGCTCACGAGCGAGCTGCACGAGGATTTTCTCAATCGTTATGATATGCTGATCGCAAAAGGCGAAGAAGCCGTTCGCGGTTCGCCCAAAGTCAAAAGCGTCGGGCTGACCGCCGAGAATTTACTCAATCGATTTATCAAGAACAAAGCCGAGGTGCTGCGGTTTATGGCGGATTTCGCGGTTCCCTTCGACAATAACGGCTCCGAGCGCGATTTGCGTATGTTGAAGGTACAGCAGAAGATAGCGGGTTGTTTTCGCACGACTGAAGGTGTGCAAACTTTCTGCCGGGTGCGTTCTTATTTGTCTTCGGCAAGAAAGCAAGGTCGAGGTCTGCTTACTGCTCTTGAACAGGCACTGAAAGGCAAACCTATAGCTTTGACTGAGTAATCCATTTCACTTTTGTAGGTTGTCCGTAAAGAAAGTCTGCTTTGGCTCGAACATCCGTCTCGGGATTTATAATCAATCGTTCTACTAGAACTTGTGATAATTCTTCGTGCCTTTGTTTTTCTTCAGGTAAAACAGGATGAGTTTCTTGAGTCGTTTTGCCTTCCTTAAAAGCTTTTTCCCATCGAAGCCACATTTCCCAATCTTCTATTGCAAGGGCAAAAGTTTCGGCATCAAGAGATTTCAGAAAGTAGACATCACTCCAATTTTGTTCATCCTCAAGCCACTGATTTTCATAATAATGAGGCACACCGTTCAAGTCGGCTATGCCTGCTCTGGCTCCGTCATACCAATCTGTAATTGTATGAACAATTTCGTATTTGGACATCGTTTATTAGAAATTAAGACTCCTTAATTTGAGGTCGTTTTTGATACCGATATTTTAGCACATTCCCTAAAACTACCTGAATAGTTACGCTTAAGTGAATATTTGGAAGCGCGAATGAGAATTGAAACGGAAAGTCCTGCGCTCTTTTGAAATGTTGCTGGCAACCGGATCTCACACAAGGAATTGCCAAAATTATCGCCAAATTGCGCGAAGACAGAGGAATAAAACGGCACGTTACTCCGCACATGCTGCGGCATACGGTTGCGACATTGCCTCTGCGCAACGGTACAGACATCAGAGTAGTGCAGGAGTTTTTGGGACATGCCTCCATTGCCACCACACAACGTTATATTCATATCGTAAAGGAGCACATGATTCGGGAGTTACGAAACCGCCATCCTTCTCTAAGCTTCCGGGCGAAATCTTGAATTTTATTAGACAGCCGGAAGTTAGAGGAATTCTAAGACATCAAAATTTCGGCAATCATGTTTCAAAAAAAATTGTTGACACCTATTTTTAATTCGTGTTAGTTTTGCTGTCAAACGATTATTTGCAGCAAGAATGTAAAAAGAGATTCCTACCTCAAAAGCGGTTCTTATAGCAGGAATTAAAGCGCGCATCAAGCTTCAAAACGATAGCAACTGGCTGTAAATAAAAGTTTGCGAGTTTAGTAAATAAAGAGATTTATGCCGGGAATTTTCATCAAGTCAATATAAAGATACGCAAAGAGAAGCTGAAAAAACTTTCCGCCGACATAGCGCCTAAGAAAGTATAATCTGAGAGGAAGAGAATGAAAAAAATAATTTGTCCGGAGTAATCGGTTTTGTTTTTGAAACTATTTCACAATTAAAACATTATCGAATAACGATTCGCGTAACTGCGTTTTTATTGATAACGGCCTTGCTGATTCCGGTTGTAATGTTTAATCCTGTCAAAACAAAAGCCCAGACAAATCTTCCGCTCCAGAAACCCGCTCCGGTAAGCGCGCCGCCCGAACCTTACATCTTTTCATCAGTCGATGATTCATCAATCGTTATTCCGGCTCTTGCCGTCGTCGGCAGCAGGATTTCGAGCGTTTATGCGTCTGCGGTATCATTCATCGCCGGACAGCAAACTCCCGAAGGCCTCGGCGCGGCAACTCCGCCGCCAGCCTTTATCGAAAGATTTACCGGATTCGTTGCATCGCCTTTTGTTTCAGCAGCCGCAAAGTTGATTTCTACGAATGTAGTTTCTAAAGAAACAGTATCAACTCAATCGGCTTTTCTGTCGGCTCGTGGCGGTTCATCTTCTTCACACGTCGCCTTCGACTTTGACGGCGACGGTAAGGCTGATTTCGGCCGCTGGCAATCGAGCTCGTTTCAATATAAAGTCCATAACAGCTACTCCGACGATTACACGACGCTCAATCTCGGCTCTTCAAGCTCGAAGATTACCCCGGCCGATTTCGACGGCGACGGAAAGTTCGATATGGCGGTTTTCTCTTCGGGCTCGTGGACTATCCGCAAAAGCTCGACCAATACAAATTGGAGCATCAGTTGGGGAACAACCGGCGATTTGCCGGTGGCAGCCGACTACGACGGCGACGGCACGGCCGATTTCGCCATTTATCGTCCGTCTACAAATACGTTCAGGGTTTTAACCAGCACGAGCGGTTACGCTTCCTACACGACGACCTCGCTCGGCATATCGGGCGATATTGTTGTTCCGGGCGATTACAACGGCGACGGAAACAGCGATTACGCCGTGTTTCGTCCTTCGACCGGCTACTGGTATTACAAGACGAGTTCGAGCGGCAGCGTCGTCAACTATCAGTGGGGAGTTTCAACCGACATTCCTGCGCCGGGAGATTTCGACGGCGACGGCGCGACCGACATAACGGTTTTCCGTCCTTCTACGGGAACGTGGTATGTCCTGAAAAGCACGGGCGGCTCGCCGAATTATTTTCAGACAAACTGGGGAAATTACGGAGACCAGCCCGTTCCTGCCGATTACGACGGCGACGGAACAACTGATATGGCGATTTATCGCCCGACAACCGGAGCCTGGTGGTTTATTGACAAATCCACCATACCTGAAAGCTCTACGGTTTATAGCCTCGGCACAAGCTCCGATACGGCCGTCCCGTCGGCTTATCTGAGACAATCCGGCGCCGAGCTTTATCCCGACCAGTCAGCGCCGGCCAGGCTCGCGCCGATTAACGCGACCGGCGCGACGAATTATTATTCGCGTAACTCTGCCTGGGGCACCGGGCTTGTCAGTTTGCCGGGACGAGCGGGAATGGATTTGAATATCGGGATGAGCTACAACTCTTTGATTTGGACGAAAGTCGGCTCGACGATGGCCTTCGATATGGACAAATCTAATGTCGCTCCGGGATTCAATTTCGGATTTCCGAGAATCGAGCCGGCTTATCTGAGCTCGCAGACGTCGATTCTTTCTTATTTGATGGTTTCGCCTTCGGGAAGCAGAACCGAGTTTCGCCAGACAGCCGTCAGCGATACCTACGAAACAGCCGATTCGAATTATGCACAGGTCAAAGTAAACAATCCGGTAACATCTACCAACAATCCGACACCAATTGAAGATATTACGCTGACCGTTACGACGACGGACGGCACGCAGATGTCGTATGCGTGGCTTGGAAACGCTTATCGCTGCACTAAGATAACCGACAGAAACGGAAATTACATCACCATCAGCAACAACACGGACGGGCAATTGACATCAGTTACCGATACTTTAGGAAGAGTCGTGACGGTCAATTACGACAGCAACAGTAGACCGAACTCCATAACGCAGAACTGGCTAACAGATAACGGCGGCCCAAATTCGACGACCACGACGCACACCTGGGCGAGCTTCGCTTATACGACGAAAACTATCGGCACCAACTTCGACACTTCCAATCTTTCCGTCTTTGGCCCGGCGAACAGCACGAGCATTTCCGTCCTTGATAAAGTTACTTTTGCCGACGGTTCATATACGAAGTTCGACTATAACGGCTACGCTCAGGTTTATAAAACCAGCAA
>DASWRI010000036.1:0-187998 GCA_036403235.1 Pyrinomonadaceae bacterium
GTTTGTGAGAAGCATCATCGCCGATTCGCAAAGCGGCGCGGCGGTCGTCGTCTGAATCGCGCGCAGGCGTTTTCCGTTGATTTCCAGAGGCTCGGCGAAATACGCTTTTTCCAGCATCCGGCGTCGGCCGCTTTTATCAAACCCGTCGACCGAAGCCTGCGCCAGCACAAAATCATCCTCGACCGAAGGTATTGCTTCGAGCATGATTTTTTCGAGATTTATCGCCAGATTTTCGTCTTTCGCCAGTTTTTTGATAATCGATTCGACCCAGTCGTAATGCCCGACATAGCGCAGCGTTTTATAATCCAGCTCTTTTGCTTTGCCTTCGAAAAACTGCGGCAAATCAGCCGCGCCGCCCGAGGTTAAATCCGCTTCATAAGTTCGGCCGCCGATGACAATCGTCTCGCGCGACGAAAGCGCGGGCTTTTTCGTGATTTTGTAATTGCGCAAAACGATGGAATTTTTGACGTATTCGGTCGCGACGCCAATCGGCGACCACGTAAAACCGTAAAAATGCGGGTCGTGCGCGTGCGCGGTCAGCGCGCCGACTTTCATCCCGATTTTTTCCACTTTCTCGTTTTCGTATTTTTCGACAAAATTCTGGTAAAGCATCATCGCCAGGACATTTATAAATCCGGGCGCGAGTCCGGTTTGCAGAATGAATCCGGTTTCGGCGTTCTTCGCGAGCGCCATAATCTCGTCGGTCTCGGCGACGTATTCGGTCAGATTCGCATAATGCATTTTAAAGTCTCTGGCAAAATGCGCCATTTGCGGCGCTTGCGACCCGGGCGAGCAGTCGAGCAAAACGTCCGCCGATTCAAACGCCGCTTTCATCGCGTCATTCGCTTCGGCGGTCATCAAAACCGTTTCTATTTTTGAAAACTTCAAAGAATTTTGCGCGATGAATGTTTTCGCTTTGAGCAGGCTTTCCTCTTTGATGTCGCCGAGGAAAATTTCCACTTCAAACTCCGACCATTCACGAAGCAGAAGCGCGGCGGCTTCTCCGATTCCGCCCGAACCGGCTATAAATATTTTTTTTGTCATTTTTGGATTTATTGTTTGGATTCTTCCGATTCGTCCGTGTCTTCCAAAGTTTCGCTCGTTTCGCGGCGCAAAGTTCCCGCATCGACGTTAAATTCGCCCTCGGCCTGCGTTACCGGGTCGGCGGTCAAAATTCCGCCGATAATTTCTATCTCGCCGATAATCGCCTGCCCGACGCCTTCGATGCTTTCTTTCGTCGAGTTTTTATTTTGTTCTTGGGTTTCATCTGTCATAAAAAAATTTTACAACGAAAAAGCCGACTTTGCGAATCCGGCAAAGTCGGCTTTTTTTATTTATTCGCGAAATTATTTAGCGGCCAAAAGCGGCTCGTAATTTTTGCGATAAGCGTAAGCCAGAAATAAAATTGCCAGAAATAGCGGAATCGCGACCGTCAAACCGTCCGGCAGCAAAAATGCGTGAACCAGCAAAATATTTACCGCAATCGGAAATATAACGACGACCGCGAGCGCGACATATCTGCCCGAAACAAACGCCAGACCGCATAGAAGCTCGAACGCTTTCACCACCGTCATTATGTAGCCGGAAGCCGCCAACCCGTCCATAAATATTTTCGGTCTTCCCGCCATTTCCGGCGTCGGCACGAGATTTAGAAAATAAGTCACGGACGCAAACAAAAACAGCAATCCGACTAAAACGCGAACAATTATTACTGCGATTTTCATAAATTTTTCCTTTATTCCTGCGACATCCTGCCGGAATCCATATAAATCATATTCCATCTATGCCCGTCCAAATCCGCAAAAGCGAAACCATACATCCAGCCTTGAATTTCCGCGGGCTCGCTAAAAATTGCCCCGCCCGCATCAAATACCTTTCGCGCCGTTTCGTCAATTTCGTCGCGATTTTCGGCGTCAAACGAAATCAAAATTTCCGCGCCCGCTTTCGCATCCGAAATTTCGCTTTTCGTAAAACCTCTGAAAGTTTCTTCGGCGAAAAACAGGACAGTCGTTTTATTCGTCCCGACTTCAAAACAAGCCATTGTGTCGCTCGCATGTTTTTCGTTCGGCGTAAAACCGATTTTCGTAAAAAATTCCTTTGCCCTGCCGACATCCTTTACCGGAAGATTGAGCCATATTTCCTTTGTCATTGCCAGTTTCTCCTTTTTATTTAAATTACACCAGCGTCTTAAAACCGCCGTAGCTTAAAATCGAATTTATTTTGAATTATAATCGTAGCTGACCATCCAGCGAATGCCGTATTTATCCTCAAGCATTCCCCAATACGCGCCCCAAAACGTGTCCGCCAGCGGCATTTCCACTTTTCCGTTTTCCGAAAGCCCTCCAAAAAGTCTATCGGCGTCTTCTTTGTCGGCGGCGCTTACCGAAATCGAGAAATTGTTTCCTTCCGTCAACTTTTGTCCCATCGATTCGAGCGCGTCCGTCGCCATCAAAACATTTCCGTCGCCGATTGGAAGCGCGATATGCATAATTTTGTCCCTATCGCTTTCCGCCACCGGCATTTCGTCGCATCCGGGCATATCGCCAAAGCGCATGATGGTCGCAAATTCGCCTCCGAAAACCGATTTGTAAAAATTAAAAGCCTCCTCCGCGTTTCCATCGAAATTTAAATATGGATTGATTGCCGTCATTGTTTTTTCTCCTTTATAATTTATTTGTTTCACAGATGATACAAAATATCATATACTCAATATACCACTATGCAATCAAAACTGTGAGGTGTAAAAGCGGCAATCTAGAGGGTTGATTGCGGCAATGTTTTCGGTTATTTTTTTTCTATGAAACATGTTTCGATACTCGTTCCCGAATCGGCGGTTTTAGCGGCCATCGACGACCCGCGCCACGTCTTTTCGGCAGTTAATGATTTTGCAAAATCGGCCGGAAAACCTTCGGTTTTCGACATAAAATTTGTCGGTTTGAAGCCGCAGGTCAAGCTGCACGACAGCGCCTTTACGGTTCACGCCGATTTGCTGCTTGATGAAGTCAAAAAAACCGATTTGATTTTTATCCCGGCTTTCTACGGCGATGCGCGGCAGTTTTTGGAAACAAATAAACCGTTTATTTCGTGGATTTTGGAGCAATACGGCAAAGGGGCGGAAGTTGTCAGCCTTTGCGTCGGCGCGTTTATGCTGGCGAGCACCGGTCTGCTCAACGGTAAAAAATGCTCGACGCACTGGCGCGCGGCGGACGAGTTCAGAAAAATGTTTCCCGAAACCGAGCTTGTGACCGATAAAATCATCACCGAAGAACAAGGAATTTACACCAGCGGCGGCGCGACTTCTTACTGGAATTTGCTTTTATACTTGGTCGAAAAATATACCGACCGCGAAACGGCGATTCTTACATCAAAAATTTTTGCCATCGACATCGAGCGCACCAGCCAATCGCAATTTATTCTCTTTAAAGGTCAGCGCGAACACGCCGACGAAGCCGTCAAAAAGGCGCAAAAATTTATCGAAAACAATTTTCACGAACGGATAACGATTGACGAGCTTTCCGCAAAATTCGCTCTCAGCCGTAGAAGCCTTGAGCGCCGCTTCAAAAAAGCGACCAGCAACACCGTCAGCGAATACATCCAGCGCGTAAAAGTCGAAGCTGCCAAAAAGAGTTTTGAAACCGGCAGCAAAAATATCAGCGAAGTGATGTATGACGTCGGCTATTCGGACACAAAGGCTTTTCGCGGAACCTTCAAAAAACTGACGGGAATGACGCCGTTTGACTATCGAAATAAATACAACCGGGAAATGTAAATTTTACGGGTCGAGCGGCTCCATCGAATTCATAAACAACGAATCGACGAGCGGCAGAAATTCGACCGCGACCGGCGAAATTCGCTCGAAAGCGCGCATCGGAACAAAGCCCAGCTCTTTCAGATTTCGTTTGCCGAATTCCTCGCCCGCGACGTAATCGATGTGCGTCTGGCTCGACGTTATCAGACCTTTTTTGTCGGTCGGAATCTGGTACCGAAACATCAGACGCGCCGCGTTTCGGACGTTGGTCGTCGTGTGACGCGCGTGCGGGTCAATCAAAATCGCTTCTTCGGGAATGTTGTATTTCTGCATCGCGTATTTTTTCATTTCGAGCGCTTCGCAGTAAGGCGTTTGCGATGGATGAACGTGACCGCCGGAAAATATCAGCAGCGGGGCTTTTTTTTCCTGAAAAAGCTTGACGGCCTCATCGGTTCGCGCCATTCCGATTTTTCCGATGTTCGGCGCGTCGCCGAGAGCGGCGCTCGGCCCCGAACCGAGCACCAGAATCACCGAATACGCGTAATCGCTCCACTTTATATTTTTGAGATTTTCAAAGGCTTTTTTGTTTTCCTTTTCCTCCAGCGGCTCGTAGCGCCCGGCCTCGTCGCGCCGATTTGCTTCGAGCAGCTTCATCGCGTAGGCGAGCGTCGGCTCAAAAAACAAAGCGTTTTTCGGCAGATTAATTTCCGCGACTTTCGCTTTTAAGATTTGGCGATACTCTCGGCTGTTGACGTCGTAGCTCGCGTTATCGATGTCTTTATACAAAGCGTCTTTGCCGAGCCCGTAAACGTCGAGGATATGATTCAAGCCTTTTGCCGCGTCGCGCCACGCGAGAGCCAGCATTTCGGCGTCGGATTTCTGAATATATTTGACAAACACTCCCGACGGGCGCAAATCTTTTTCGGCCAGATTCGACAATTTTTTATCCGCTGCGGAATTTTCAAACGCTTTGGCGACGGCTTCGATTTCCTGCTCGGAGAGGCGAAAAGCCTTGTCGTAACAATTAACGTCGTCACACGCGGCGGCCGCTTTCAAACGATTGTTTTGCTTTGCCAAATCGCCCAGAATTTTGTTTTTCCGCAAATCCGAGCGAATTTCCTTTCGATTTTGAAACAAGCTCAAAAGATAAAAATTCTTGTCCTGAACCGGATTGCGAAAAACTATTTTGTAACCGGCGTCGAAGCTTTTGACAGGCTTTGTGGCGACCTGGGCGAACAAATTGACGACCGTAAAGAGAATTAAGAGCAGCGAAACTGAAAATCTTCTTTTCATATATTTGTCTGATAATTTGTAATTGAATTTTATCACGAAAAATTTTCGCTTTTATGAATGCGGAAATTTAATGAATTACTGTTCGCGAATCGCCGTAAAATCGATGCCTTGAATAATCGTAAAAAATCGTATCGCGAAAAACTTTTTAAGAATGAAAACAAAAAAAGGGCAAACATTAAATTTGCCCTCCTCTTTTATTCGATATTGAAGTATTTCGCCTGCGGATGATGAATGATTATCGCCGAAGTCGATTGTTCCGGGTCGAGTTGAAATTCTTCGGTCAGTTCGACGCCGATTCGTTCGGGTTTTAATAATTCAAAAATCTTTGTCTGGTCTTCGAGATTCGGGCAGGCCGGATATCCGAAACTGTAGCGCGAGCCTTGATAACCCTGATGAAAAAGCTTGACGAGCTGGCTCGCGTCCGCACCGGCGATACCTAAATCTTCGCGGATTTTCTTGTGCCATAATTCGGCGAGAGCTTCGGCCGATTCGACCGAAAGACCGTGAAAAAGCAGATAATCGGTGTAATTGTCCGATTTGAAAAGCTCGAGAGCATATTCGCTCGCGCGCCGTCCCATCGTCACCAAATCAAATGCGACCGTATCGATTTTGCCCGAATCTTTGGCGGCAAAATAATCGGTCAGACAGAGATTTTTCCCGCCGCGCTGGTCAATCGGCTGGCGCGGAAAAGTAAACCGCAATTTTTCGCTTTTCTCGTCCGCCTCATAAATGATTAAATCATTTCCCTCGGACTGGCACGGAAAATAGCCGTAAACGACTTTCGGCGTCAGGAGTTTTTCGCGTTTTGCCTTTTCCTTGATTTCGGCAAATTTCGGATAAACCGTCTCGTGCAGAATTTTTTCGTAATCTTCCTTCGTCTTGCGGCCCTGCTTGTATTGCCACTGGCCTTTGAAAAGCGCGGTTTCGTTGATAAAGGCGAAAACTTCGTCCAAATCGATGTCTTCGACGACGCGCGAGCCGTAAAAAGGCGCTTTCGGGATATTTTCGACTTCGGAGACAGCGGATTTTGTCGTATGAGTCGTATCACCGGTTTTTCTGGTCGAAACGCGCGCCGCGACTTTTCCGAGTTTGGCGTCTTCGCCGACTAAATCTTCGACGTCTTCGACGGTTTCGATGGCCGCGTTCAGCTCGCCTGCCAATTCCGTTTTACCGTTTCCGGCGGCGGCGACTTTTGCTTTCTCCGCGTTTTCGCGCGCCTGCGCCGCATCCTGCTTCTGCGTCAGCAAATCCATCGCGTGGAGACCGTCGAAGGCGTCGCGCGCGTAGAACAATTTTCCACCGTAAAGCGGAATCAAATCGTTATCGACGTATCTCCGGTTCAAAGCCGCGCCGCCAAGAATAACCGGCACGTTGATGCCGCGTTCGTTCATAATTTCGAGATTGTCGCGCATCACGAGCGTCGATTTGACGAGCAGCCCGCTCATCCCGACCGCATCGCATTTCGTTTCTTCAAAGGCCTTTAAAATTTCGTCAATCGGCTGTTTGATGCCGAGATTGACGACGCGATAACCGTTGTTGGTCAAAATAATATCGACCAGATTTTTGCCGATGTCGTGGACGTCGCCTTTGACGGTCGCCAAAACAAGCGTGCCTTTATTGCTCGCATCGGCTTTTTCCATAAACGGTTCGAGAAATTTCACGGCCGATTTCATCGCTTCGGCGGATTGCAGAACGAAAGGCAGCTGCATCTGTCCGGAGCCGAACAAATCGCCGACGGTTTTCATGCCGTCGAGCAGAATATTATTGATAATTTCGAGCGGCGGATATGTTTCGAGCGCCGTTTTGAGAGAATCTTCGAGACCGATTTTTTCGCCGTCGATAATGTGATGCTTTAATTTATCTTCGACCGAGAGATTGGAAACGTCGGGCTTCATCGATTTGGTCGTTTTGCCCTCGAAAAGCGTCGTAAATACCGTTAGAGGGTCGTATACGCAGACGTCGCCTTCAAATTTTCTTTTATCGTAAATCAGCTCGCTCGCGACTTCGATTTCGTGCTCGTTAAACCGATTTAAGGGCAGAATTTTCGAAGCGTTGACAATCGCCGCGTTCATTCCCGCCTCGACGCAGTCGTGGAGAAAAACCGAATTGAGAACGACGCGCGCCGCCGGATTCAAACCGAATGAAATATTCGAAACGCCGAGCAGAATATTTGTTTCGGGCATCTCGGCGCGAATCTGCCGGATGGCGTTGATGGTTTCTTCGGCGTTTTTGCGGTCTTCCTCGATTCCGGTCGAAATCGGGAGAGCGAGCGGGTCAAAGAAAACATCGTGCGCTTCGATGCCGAACCGGGTCGCGTCGCTAAACGCCCGGCGCGCGATTTTCACTTTATTTTCCGCCGTTCGCGCCATTCCCTCTTCGTCAATCAAGCCGATGACGACGCCCGCGCCGTATTTTTTCGCTAAATCGAGAACTTTTAGAAATCGCGGCTCGCCGTCCTCGTAATTGGTTGAGTTCAAAAGACATTTGCCGCCCGCGTGCTCAAGGCCCGCTTCCATTTTTTCCCATTCGGTCGAATCGAGCATCAGAGGGATTTTTACGTTTGTGACGAGCCGCGAAACGAGTTCGTGCATATCGGCGACGCCGTCGCGCCCGACAAAATCGACGTTGACGTCCAAAATATGCGCGCCTTCGCGTTCCTGAGATTTGGCGAGACTGACAAGCCCGTCCCAATCTTCGCGCTCAAGCAAATCGCGCATTTTTTTCGAGCCCGAAGCGTTGACGCGCTCGCCGATAATCAAAAACGAGCTGTCCTGCGAATAAGGCTGCTGGAAATAAATCGAAGCAGCCGAAGGAATTAAATGCGCGTCGCGCGATTTCGGCGAGACTTTCTCCATCGCTTCGACGACCATTTTCAGATGTTCGGGCGTCGTGCCGCAGCAGCCGCCGACGATATTGACGCCGAAATCTTTGGCGAAATGGATGATTTGCGCGGTAAAACTTTCGGGCGTTTCATCGTAATGCTGCGCGCCGTCCTTAACTTCCGGAAGACCCGCGTTTGGCAGAACCGAAACGGGAATCGGCGAATTTTCGCACAGATATTTGAGCGATTCGGTCATATGACGCGGGCCGGTGCCGCAGTTCATTCCGATAACGTCAATCGGAAAAGGCTCGAGCGCCGTCAGGGCCGCGCCGATTTCCGTGCCGTTGAGCATCGTGCCGAAAAGTTCGATTGTGACCTGCGCGATGACCGGAATTTTTATTCGTCGCTCCTCAAAAAACTCAAAAATCGCCGACAGCGCGGCTTTGGTTTGCAGCAAATCCTGACACGTTTCGACGATTAACAAATCAGAGCCGCCGTCGTAGAGGCCGCGCACCTGCTCGACATAAGCCTTCTTCAAATCTCTGAAATTGATGTGTCCGAGCGTCGGAAGCTTTGTGCCCGGCCCGATTGAACCGGCGACGAAACGCGGTTTTTCTACGGTCGAAAAATCGTTTGCCAGACGTTTTGCGAGCTCGGCCGCGCGTTTGTTCACGTCGTAAGTTTTTTCGGCGATGCCGAATTCGGCCAGAACGACTTCGCTGCCGCCGAAGCTGTTTGTTTCGATAACGTCGCAGCCTGCTTCGAGAAAGCCTAGATGAGCTATTTCAATCGCTTCGGGTTTGGTATAAAGCAGATTTTCCGAACAGTTTTCAAAGTTCGCTCCGCCCCAATCTTCAATCGAAAGATTCTGCCCCTGCAGATTTGTGCCCATCGCGCCGTCAAAAACGACGATTTTTTCTTTTAATAAATCTAAAAATTTCATAAATGGTCAGTAGTCCATTGTCCGTTGTTAGTTGCGGGGTCGAGTTTTAATTACATTCTCAAATTAAATTCAACTTGCAACTGACTACGGACAAATGACAAAGGACAAAATAAAAACTCTGCGCTAAACAAGCACAGAGTTTTCGTTAAAAAATATTCGGTTCAAACTCTTAGCTTTTTAGCGATTTTTTTCGTGGTCGCAAGTCGCTGTAACTCACCACGTTTGAAGTAAAGAGTTTATATTTTAAGCCTTTTTAAGTCAAACCCTAAATCTATCCGACGCGTCATTTAATCATTTCCGCATTTATGTAAAAGTTGCGATTGACTTCAAAAGTATTAATCGCTTCGGGCAACGTCAAAGTCTGCGCCGCTTCCGTCGGGGTAATCGCAACTTCTTTGCCGTTAACATTTACGCGAAGCGGCATGGCAAAACCTTTGACGACGTTTTCGTATCTGTAGGTCAATTTATTGCCGTCGGTCTTATATTTCAAGAGCGGAATTTTCGTCGTTCGCAAGTATTGGTCGAAAACTTTGCTCAAATCGATTCCCGCGTGCTTCGTAACATAAGATTCGATTTGTTCGGTCGTGACGGTTTGATGCCAGAAATCCGCATTGAGCCCGCGCAGTATCGACAGCCATTTCTGGTCGTCGTTGATGATGTGGCGGATAGTGTGCAGCACGTTTCCGGATTTGTAATACATATCGCCCGAGCCTTCCCGGTTTGCGCCGTAGATGCCGATAATCGGAATATCGTTCTGGATATTGCGGCGCGTGCCGATAACATAATCTTCGGCTTCTTTTTTGCCGAAATAATACTCGACAAAAAGATTTTCCGCATAATTCGTAAAGCCTTCGTGAATCCACATATCGGCGGCGTCTTTCATCGAGATGTTATTGCCGAACCATTCGTGACCGGATTCGTGAACGATGATGAAATCGAATTTGAAGCCGATTCCCGTGCCGCTCACGTCGCGGGCGCGATAACCGTTTCTAAACCAATTTCCGTAAGTGACCGAGCTCTGATGTTCCATTCCGGCATACGAGACGGCGACGAGTTTGTAGCCGTCTTCGTAAAACGGATATTTTCCGAACCAGTGTTCAAAAGCTTTCAGCATTCGCGGCACTTCCTTGAACTGCTTGACGGCCGCCTCCTTTTGATGAGCCAGAACCCAGTAGTTCAAATCCAGTGTGCCGCCGAGGCCTTTATATTTTTCCGAAAAGTTGACGTAGTTGCCGATATTCGCATTGACTCCGTAATTATTAATCGGATTGACGACTTCCCAGTGAAAAGTTTTTGTTTTGTCCTTGATGTTGGGCTCTATCTTTTTCAGACGACCGTTGGAAACTGCGACGAGATTTTCCGGGACGGTAATGCTGATTGTCATTCCGCGGTCGGGCTCGTCGGCGCCGTGGTCTTTGTTCGGCCACCAGATGCTCGCTCCGATGCCCTGGCAAGTGGTCGAGATAAAATGCTCGCCCAAATCGTCGCGTCCCCACGTCACGCCGCCGCTCCACGGGGGATTTTTGCTTTCGACCGGCCGGCCTTCGTAAAAGACTTCGATTTTGTCCTCGACGCCCTGCGGAATGTCTTTTTCAAAAGAAACCCAGTAAACGTTGCCTTCGCGCTCGAATTTGAGCTCGGACGCGCCGTGCGCGATTTTTGTAATGGCCAGCGGCGGCTGCAAATCAATCTGCATTTTACTGCCCGCTTTCAGCGTTTTGAAAGTTATCGTGTTCGAGCCTTTGATGGTTTTTTTGTCAGGGAAAAATTCGACCGCCAAATCGTAATGAAGCAAATCCCACCATTCGCGCTCCGGCGTTACCGAGCCTCGGAGCGTTTCCTGACGCGTGATTGGTTGTGTTTGCGCGGAAACGTCGCCGGCGCAAATCTGCATCTGTAAAAGCGACGCAAATACAAAAATAAAGAAAATTCCAAGTTTACGCATTTTTACCTCGCCGTCATTTTAACTCAAAAATGACAAAATAAAAACGCGAATCACTTGGTGCGGCGATTCGCGTTTTCGCTTTAATTTACGACGATTTATTTCGCCTCGATTGCTTTTTTAAATAAAGCTTCCTGGTCGTTGATAAATTTCAGAAGATTATCCTGTCCTTTGAATTTCTCCCTGGCCAAATCGAAAGCTTCCTGACCGCGCGGGTCGGCCAGCTTTACAAATGTCGGAAGTCCCTGGAAAAGCGCTTGAAAACGGCTGTTTTCCAAAGTCTTTTTGAAATTCTCAATCAAAATCGGATAAACGCGCGCGTCGCCTTTCCCGGTTGCCGCCAGAAGATTTAAGGCATTTGACTGGACGGCCGACGAATACGCCTTGTCGGTATATTTTAGGCCGACCTCAAGCGCCCGTTTGTCGCCGAGATTGGCGAGCCCGTTTAATCCGGCGATTTTGATGCGTTCGCGCCACGAAGTGGTGTCGATTAATTTAGCCAGAGCATCGTAAGCGCGAGCGTCCTTTGTTTTTCCGAGTGCCGACGATGCCGAATCAATTACGAAATAGCTCCGGTCGTTTAGAGCCGCCAAAAATATATCGGCGTATTGCTTGTCCCTGAGCTGTCCGAGCGCCGAAACGGCCGCCCCGCGAACAAGCGAGTTTTTATCTTTCGTCGCGCTTGTAAAAGCGGCAATCGTCGTCTGGTCGAAAGTCGGCGTCGCCGGATTCGGATTTTGCCCCTGCGGCGATGCGATGACCTGAATCGCGTCGCGTCGAATCGCATAAAACGCGTCCGAAGTAATCGCCTGATTTAACGCCGCGAGAATTTTCGTTTTGTCCGCGTCGCTTGCGTCCTTCGCTTTGTAGCGCGGCGTCAGCTGGTTCATCGCCCAGACGCGGCCAAGAACGTCTTTATCGTTTTTGAATTGATAAATTAATTCATCAGTCGATTTGTCGAATTTCAGTTCTTTAATCAGCGTGCTTTCGTAATCGAAATTAACCAGATTCGGTTTCTGCGCGGCGTCGAAGGTAAAGACGTTTTCCGCCTGCGGTTTTATCCAGACGCGCTGGACGCGCCCGTCGATTTCGATGTCAACGAACGTCTGGAAAAATTCGACCTGCGGGTATTCGTTGGTCAAATCGACTTTCTGCGTCTGCTTGACGTTCAACGTCAATTTCTTCGACGCGCCGTCGTAATTCTGCGTAACTTCGAAAATCGGGTGTCCCATTTTATAAAGCCACTGGTCGAAAAACCAGTCCATCGACTGCCCGGTCGCTTCTTCAAACGCGATGCGCAGCTGTTCGGTTTGAACGGGCGTGTTCGCATTCGTCGTCAGGTAATGATTCAATCCTTTGAAAAACAATTCGTCGCCGAGATGTTTGCGGAGCATATGCAGAACCGCGCCGCCGCGCGGATACGCGTAAGTGTCAAACAAATCGTCGGCGTTTGTGTAATATTTCGTCACAATCGGGCGGCGCTGACCTTGCCGCCACGTGTTTAAGTAAGCCTGCTGGTTGCTCCGAACGTCCGAGTAGAGAAACTCGTCGTGACCTTTCGAATGTTCCCGCCAGAGCGCTTCGAAATAGGTGGCAAACGATTCGTTGAGCCAGATTTCCGACCATTCGCGACACGTCACGTAATCGCCAAACCACTGGTGCGCCAATTCGTGCGACTGCAAATCTTCGCTGTCGAAATCGAGCATTTCGCGCTCGTCGTGAACCAGGCCGGTCGTCATCGTCGTCGCCGAAATATTTTCCATTCCGCCGCCGAATCCTTCGGCAACCGTCTGCGCGTATTTAACATACGGGTATTTGACGCCGGTTTTTTCGGAGAAGAATTTGACCATGTCGGGCAGACGTTTGACCGAAGCCGCGCCGTCTTTTAATTCTTTCGGGAAAATATACGTCGAGATTGGAATGCCCGCGTATTCGCCTTTGACCTCGGCGTATTCGCCGACGACGATTGACGTCAAATAATTGGCGTGCGGCGTGTCCATTTTCCAGTGAAAAGTTTCCGTTCCGTCGCCGTTGTCCTTGCGGTCGAGCAATTTTCCGTTCGAAACGACGAACATCGGTTTTTCGACGGTTGCGGTCATCTCGGTCGTCGCGAAATCATTCGGCGAATCGTAGGACGGAAACCAGAAACGATTGTAATCGCTCTCGCCCTGCGACCAGATTTGGCGTCGCCGGTTCGGATTATCGGCCGTTGGCTTGATAAATTTTAAACCGCCGCCGCCGCCGAAGCCCAGGTTGTTTGGCACGACCGTTCCGTCGGTTCGATAATCAACGACAAACGTTAAAGCCTCGCCGATTTTATAATCGCGGTCGAGATTGACGTCCAGCTGATTTTCACTTTTTTCGTATTGAAACTGGAGACTCCCGCCATTTGCCAATTTGACCGAGCCAATCGTCATCAATCCGGCGTCGAGACTGACGGTTTTGAGATTTTCGACGAGCGGCGCGAGCGTGATTGTCGCCGTCCCGTAGGCCTGCTCTTTTTCCCAGTCGAATTTGAGATTGAGCGCGATGTGACGCATATCGTAATCGCGGCTTCGAACGTAATGTATCGGCGGAAGACTCTTTTTCTCGATTTGCTGCTGGGGCTGTGCCTCGGCAAAAGCGGAAAAAACGAACAAAAACGTTAATAAAAAAACAATCGATTTCCGGTTGATTAAATTGAAATTCATAGATTCTCCAAAAGAAGTTTGCAGAGCTATAGAGTTGCAGAGGCGGAAGAAGCTTTTTACTCCGTAACTCTGCAACTCTGCCGACCTTATCCAACTTTTAACTTCTACTTTTTGATAGCGGCTTTGAATTGTTGTTCAAAGAAATTTACAAAGCCGAGAATGTTCGCCTGATTTTTGAATTTTTCCCTCATCAAGTCGAAGGCTTCCTGACCGCGCGGGTCGGCCAGCGCGATAATCGCCTGAACGCCGTCGAAAAGTCCCTGAAAATCGTTGTTGGCAAGCGATTTCTTAAAGGATTCGAAAATCAAAGGATACGCGCGCGGGTCGCCTTTTCCGGCCGCGCCGACAATCGACAAAGCCGCCATGCGAACATTCAGCGGAAGCGTTTTATCGCCCGCCGCTTTCAGCCCGATTTCCAGAGCGCGTTTGTCTTCGAGCGCCGCCAGACCGCGCAGACCCGCGATTTGAATACGGTTTCTCCACGAAGGCGTGGTCGTCAGCTTCATAAACGCGTCATACGCTTTCGCGTCCTTGGTCGCGCCGAGCGCCGTCGCCGCCGCATCGATGACGCCGTAGCTGCGGTCGTTCAAAAGCGAAAGATAAAGGTCTGCGTATTTTGCGTCTCTGGTCGCGCCGAGCAGCGAAATCGCGCCGAGTCGCACCTGCGCCTGCGTGTCCTTGGCCAGTCTTTGCACCGCCTGCGCCGTTGCCGCGTCAATCTTTGCCGCGGGCGCTGCCTGTCCGGGCGGAACTTGCGGCACGGACATATCCGCGATTTCCGAAATCGCCGCCGCGCGCAGACGCCAGAATTTATCGCGTTCGGCCGTGTTGAGCAAAGCCGTCATAATCTTGGCTTTATCGGCGCCTTCGGCTCTTTTTACCAATTCGCCCATCGCCCAGCGTTTGCCGAGAACGTCTTTGTCGTTGGTCATCTGATAAATCAAATCGTCGGTCGATTTATCAAATTTCATTTCCTTGAGCAAAGTTCCTTCGTAATCGAAATTGACAATTTTCGGTTTGACGGCCGAATCAAACGTGAAAACGTTTTCCTCTTTCGGCTCAAGCCAGACTCGTTCGACTTTGTTGTCGATTTCGATATCGACATAGCTCTGGAAAAATCGAACTTGCGGATATTCGTTCATCAAATCGACTTTCTGTGTCTGTTTGACGTTCAACGTCAATTTCTTCGACGCGTTGTCGTAGTTTTGCGTGACTTCGAAAATCGGGTGTCCCATCCGGTAAATCCACTGGTCGAAAAACCAGTCCATCGATTCTCCGGTTGTTTCCTCAATCGCAATGCGCAAATCTTCGGTCGAAACGGGCTGATTGGCGTTTGAAGTCAGATAATGATTAATCGCTTTCCACCAATTTTCTTCGCCGAGATGTTTGCGCAGCATATGCAGAACGGACGCGCCGCCGGGATACGCGTAATTGTCGAACATCGCGTCTTTATTGGCGTAAAATTTCGTCACAATCGGGCGGCGATTGCCGTCGTTCCAGGTGTTGAGCGTTTGCTGCTGGTTCGAACGGACGTTGTTGTAAAGAAAATCGTCGTGGCCGCGTTTGTTCTCGTTATAAAGCGCGTCGAAATAAGTCGCAAACGATTCGTTGAGCCAGATTTGTCCCCATTCGCGCGTCGTCACGTAATCGCCGAACCACTGGTGCGCCAATTCGTGCGCCTGCAGCGAATCGCTGTCGTTATCGAGCATTTCGCGGTCGTCGTGAATCATTTCCTCGATTTGCGTCGTCGCCGAAATATTTTCCATTCCGCCTCCGAAATCTTCGACCATCGTCTGCGAGTATTTCGGATAAGGATATTTGACGCCGGTTTTTTCGGAGAAAAATCTGACCATATCGGGAAGATTTTTGGTCGTTGCGGCGACTTCCTTGACTTCGCTCGGATAACCGTAGTTGATAACCGGGATGCCGGCATACTGACCTTTGACTTCCGAGAATTCGCCGACGACGATTGACGTCAGGTAATTCGAGTAAGGCGTGTCCATTTTCCAGTAAAACGTCCGCGTCCCGTCGGCGTTCGGCGTTACCGAAACTAATTTGCCGTTTGAGATGACCGTGTATTTTTTCTCGACCGTCGCTCTTAATTCCGAAGTTCTGAAATCGTTCGGCGAGTCATACGAAGGAAACCAGTAGCGGTTAAATTCGGTTTCGCCCTGCGACCAGATTTGCATCGGTTTGTTCGGCTCGTCCTCGGTCGGTTTGATAAAGCGCAGACCGCGACCGAAGCTTCCGATGGCCGTGTCGGCGTCGGCCGTGTTGACGTAATTTGTTCGATAATCGACTTTTACCGTAATGTCTTCGCCGGCTTTCAGCGTCCGGCCGACCATAATTTCGAGATTATCGCCGTCTTTTTTGCCGTCGTAATTAAATTTCAGAGTCGTCCCGTTCGCCAGCTTGACGGAATTTATGGTCATCGACGCGGCGTCGAGAAAAAAGCGGTCGGTATCCTTAAACGGCGCGATTGTAATCGTCGTCGTGCCGTAAGCCGATTCTTTTTCCCAATCGAAACGCAAATCGATGGCGACGTGTTTGACGTCAATCGCGCGGCTTCGAATCCAGTTCACCGGCGGAAGCTTTTTCGCTTCGTCGTCCTGCAAAAGCAGAAACGGATTTTTTACCGGATTTGCCGCCGCAATCTGCGAAAACGCCAGCAAAAATGTCATCATGAAGGCAAAAGCCTTCGGACGAAATGTTTTCATATTCATATTTTTCTCTTTTATAAAATTTTGGTAAATAATTGTTGGTTTGATTACGCGAAAAACTCGATTGTTGTTTCAGTTTTTCGAAAATACGGCAAAATGCGTTTAGAGTCCAATTTTCGGCCTGCTTTTTAGCGAATGAAAGCAGGCCGAAAATTGGACTCTAAATTTTTCACGAAAAACTCAAAATTATTTCTTAAACTGATTCATCGCCATCGAAGCCAAATCGTCGATGACGCTGCCGTCGCCGTCGCGGTCGAAAATACCGCTCAGAAATCCGCCCTGCGGCGCCTGCTCGATTTGCTGTTGCTGCCCGCCGAGCCAGCTCGACAATCCGCCCGAATCGAGATTTTGCTGTTGTTTTTGCCGCCCGAGATAACCCATCACAATCGGCGCGAGCGTAATCAAAAGCTGCGACACCTGACCGATGTCAAGGCCCGAATTCTGGCTGACGGTCTGCGCCGCCTGCGTCTGTTTTTCGCCGAAAATATGTCCTAAAATTCCGATGCCGTTCGTCTGCCCGCTCGACTGCGGCTCGACTCCGCCGCCGAGATATCCGGATAAATTATCCAGAATACTTCCGTCGTGGTCCTGCTCAATCGCCTGATTCAAGTTTTCCGCGCCCTGCGGGTCGGAAGCTTTGCGCGCCAGACCGCTTAAAATCATCGGCAAAGCCATCTGAATTGCCGAACTGACCGCCGTATGATTTGCGCCCAAATTCTGGCTGAGCTGCTCGACCGCCTGATTTCCCTGTTCCTGCCCGAGCAAATCCTGTAATGAAAACATTTGATTTTCTCCTTGTGTTCGTAAAATTCTTTATGTGAAGATATTAACAAATTTAACCGCCAAATGAAAAAATCGAGCTTCAAAACTTTAATCTTCGCCGCTAAAATTCTCTTTTTCGCTTTTCTGATTTTTGCAAATTTTTCCTGCCGTAAAAGCGAAAACAGGCAAAAACCGTTCGCCAAAGTCACGACTTTAGCCGGAGTTTCGGACAAATTTGGTGAGCCTTTCGGAGTTGCCGTTCGAAACGGCGAAATTTTCGTCTCCGACGGCGAGCAAGGCAAAATCCGGCGCGTCGCGCGCGACGGCAAAATGCAGGTTTACGCCGATAATCTAAATACGCCGTCGCAAATCGCTTTCGACGGTAACGGCGATTTAATCGTCGCCGATTCGGGCGCGCACCAGATAAAAAAAATCAAACCGAGCGGCGAAATCGAAATCGTCGCCGGCGTCGAAAATCAACCGGGATTTGCCGACGGCGACGCGCGCAACGCGCTTTTCAACGCGCCCGTCGGCGTCGCCGTTTCGGAAAATAAAGTCTACGTCGCCGACACTTATAACGATAAAATTCGCGTTATCGAAAACGGGCAGGTTTCGACTTTGGCGGGAAGCGAGATTGGATTTATCGACGCGGAAAACGGGCGGCTGGCAAAATTCAATACGCCCTGCGGCATCGCCGTCAAAGGCAAAAATCTGATTGTCGCCGATTCCGGAAACAATCGCCTGCGCATCGTCGAAGAAAGCGGAAAAACTTCGACGCTGGCCGGAAACGGTTCGTCGAATCTGGTCGACGGCGCTTTATCCGAAGCGGAGTTTGTCTTGCCGCTGGCAATTTCAATCGGAAATTTCGGGGAAATTTATGTCGCCGACGGAAATTCGATTCGCGTCATCGGGCGAAGATTTTTCCCGCTCGTCGAAACGATTTCAAACACGCGGCGCGGATTTTCCGACGGCGCTTTGAGAAGCGCGAAATTTAATCGTCCATCGGGTCTGGCAGTTGACGAAAACGGCAATTTATTTGTCGCCGACGCGGAAAATCAGGTTTTGAGAGTTTTTACGGGCGAGGATTTGGGCAAGGAAATTTCCGTCGAAGAAAAAGAAAAATTAAAAGTTCCGGCTGAAAATTTCAGAACGCTCGCCGCGCCGCGCTGGCCTTATAATCCGCCGGACAAAAAGCGCGAAATCGCCGGAACGCTCGGCGAGCTTCGCGGCGATGTCGTGCTGGACGAAGACATCTGGTTTCACAACGGCCTCGACGTTGTCGGCGGCTACGGCGAGACGGCGCGATTTGTGCGCACGGAAAAGGTTTTGCATCCGTTTTCCGTTCAGAATTTCGGGACGCTGCGCGAGCTTATCAGGATGCCGACGCTCGGCTATATTCACATCCGGCTCGGACGCGATAAAGACGGCAAAGGTTTTGGTGACAAACGCTTTGAATTTAATACTTTCAACGGCGTGCGCGTTCCGCGCGGCGCGCGCTTTGAAGCGGGCGAGGCAATCGGGACGCTGAACCGGATGAATCACGTTCACTTGATTGCCGGACGAAGCGGCGCGGAAATGAACGCGCTCGACGCGCTCACGCTGCCTGACGTATCGGACGCGATTGCGCCCGTTATCGAGGAAATTTCGCTGTTTGACCAAAACTGGAAATTGATAAGCGAAACCGGGAGCGAAAATTCGCGTATAAATGTGAGCGGAAAAATTCGCGTTGTCGTTCGCGCTTACGACCGGATGGACGGAAATGCCGAGCGCCGCCGTCTCGGCGTTTACCGGCTTGGTTATCAAATTCTGCGCGCAGATAAAACGCCCTTGACCGAAGAAAAAACGACCATTTCCTTCGCGCTTTTGCCCGAGCCCGAATTTGTCCGTCTTGTTTACGCCGGAGGCAGCAAATCGGGCGCAACCGGCGAGACCGTTTTCAATTACATCGTCACCAACGAAGTGAGCGGCGACGCCGGGCGCGAGAATTTTCTCGATGCGGAAAGTATGGAAAAAGGAAATTATATTCTGCGCGTTTTCGCGGCCGATTATTTCGGCAACAAGGCCGTCAAAGACGTCGAAATCATCAAATAATTTTTTATTTGTTCCTAGTTTACTGGAGAAATCGATGAAGCAAAAAAATCTTTTAATTTTTCTTGTTCTGCTTTCATTTTCATTAAATATATTCGCGTTTGCTAATTCCCGGGACGCAAAACCCGAAAATATTCGCGTTGCGCCGCCCGCGCCGAAATTTACCGACGCCGAGCGTCAGGCGGAACTGGCGCGGAGGCGCTTGGCGGTCGAAGCGAAAATGGCCGATAAAAGTATCTTGATTTTGTTCAGCGCCGACGCCAAACTTTACGCCGGCGACGTCGATTACGTTTATCGACAGGAAAATAATCTTTACTACCTGACGAATCTCAAACAAAACAACGCGACGCTCGTTTTGACGAAAGACGGCGCAAACGTGCGGGAATTTTTGTTTATGCCGAAACGCGACGCGGAGGCGGAAACGTGGAACGGCAAAATGTATTCAATCGAAGAAGCGTCGAGGATTTCCGGTTTGAAAACGATTGTCGAAAATGTCGACGCATTAAAAGACGGAGTGGATACAAACGAGCTCAATCTTTTTCTCGAATCACTCAAAAATAAAAAATCTTTCGCCACGCAAAACGGCGCGTTTTCAAATTCACTCGTTCCCGAGACGATTTATCTGCTCAAAGGCGAACAGCGCGAATATCCCAGGGAAAACGCTTTTGAAAAGACTTTGAGCGGCTACAAAATCGAAGACGCATCGCCGATTTTCGCCGCGCTCCGGCTCGTAAAATCACCGTATGAAATAAGACTTCTTCAACACGCGATTGATATCACGACCGAAGCGCAGATGCGCTCGATGGCGATGGCCGGACGCGCGAAGATGGAATACGAAGTGCAGGCCGAAGTCGAATACACGTTCCGCCGCCGCAACGCCGATTTCTGGGGCTACCCGTCGATTGTCGGCTGCGGCCCGAACGCGACGACGATTCACTACGAAGAAGCGCAGGGCGAAATAAACAGGGGCGACGTGCTTTTGATGGACGTCGGCGCGGAATACGACCATTACACGGCTGACGTCACGCGCACATTTCCGGTCAACGGCAAATTTTCGAAAGAACAGGCGGAAATTTACCAGATTGTTTACGACGCGCAGGAAGCGGCGGCGAAAAAAATCAAACCGGGCGCGACGTTTGACGATTATGAAGACGCGGCCGACGCCGTCATCAAAAAAGGCCTCGCAAAATTGGGCTTGATAACCGCGCCGGACGCCACTCTTCAGATGAAATTTCAGGGCAAAACGATTCAATTTCCGCAATACACCATCTGGTATATGCACGGCGTCGGGCACTGGCTCGGAATGAACGTTCACGACGTCGGCGATTACGAAACGCCATTTAAAGCCGGAATGGTTTTCACCAACGAGCCGGGCATATACATTCGCGGCGAGGCGCTCGATTATATCGCCGACACGCCCGCCAACAGGGAATTTCTAACAAAAGTGCGCCCGGCGTTTGAAAAATACAAAAACATCGGCGTGCGAATCGAAGACGATATGCTCGTCACCGATACGGGCGTCGAATGGCTGACGAAAAATCTTCCGCGCTCGATTGCGGACATCGAATCGTTTATGGCAAACGCGCCGAAAGATTTGCAATACGGCGGCGCGCAAAAAATTTCGCATCCGAGCTCCGCGATTCTCGATTTTAACCCGAACGTTTTCGTCAACGCCGATTTTTCAGCTTCAAATTTAAGCGAAAAAGGAAACTAGCCGCGAATTACACGAATCAAAGATAATTATTATTTGTGTAATTCGCGGCTGAAGATTTCCCTTTTATTTGACTAACCTGCCGAAAAAAGTTACAAAAGCCGAATGAACAAAATTATTTTATTTCTTGTTCTGGGCATTTTGTCGGCCGTCTCCTGCACTGTCAGCCGAAACAGCGCGCCGCAGGCGAACAATCAATCGAGCGCGACACCGCAGGCGACAAACACGCCGGCGAAAACCGAGGAAAAAGCCGCAGATTCGACGGGCAAAAAAGAAGAGCGTGCGATTACAAAAGCCGACTGCACAAAAGTCGATACGGGCGACAAAGCGCTTCTGGAAAAGCAGACTTTCCCGATTGATTTCGCGCCGTTTGAAAAATCCTGTTTTGTCACGAGCTACAATCCCGAATACGATAATCCGCCGCTCGAAGCCGAATTTGCGATTTACACGAACGGCAAAAAAGTCTTCGATTTTCCGGGCCAGTTTAACGGCGTAACGTTCGGTTGCTGGGTCGAAGGCGTCGCGTTTGAAGACTTGAACGGCGATGATTTAAAGGACATTACCATCGTCGGAAAATGCAGCGCCAAAGCCGAACCGTACAACGAAAATATGGTTTACGTAAATACCGGAAAAGCGTTTACGACCAACGAAGACGCCAATTACAAAATTTCCGATTATACGAAAATCAAGGAAATAAACGATTATGTCCGGCAAAACAAGCAAATCTTTTTTAAGTGATAAGTAACAGGTGATAGGTTTTGTTTTGACTTACCACTTTTCACTTTTCACTTTTCACTTCTTATGAACAACACACCGCTCGTCATCGTCAATCCGAAATCCGCCTCCGGCTCGACGGCTTCGCACTGGGCGGAAATCGCTTCGGACTTTCGGGCGCATTTCGGCGCGTTTCAGGTCGCTTTTACAAAAGCGCAGGGCGACGGCCGTCGGCTGGCCAAACGCGGCATCGAAGCGGGCCGAAAATTTATTATCGCCTGCGGCGGCGACGGGACAATCAACGAAGTCGCCAACGGGATTTTGGAAACCGGAGCGGACTGCGAGCTCGGAATTCTGCCTTCGGGAACGGGCGGCGATTTTCGCCGAACTTTTGAAATTCCGACGAATGCGCGCGAAGCGGCAAAAGCGCTTCGAACGGGCGAAACGCGTTTAATAGACGTCGGTCGCGCGACGTTCCAAAATTTTCAGAACGAGACTGTAAGCAGATATTTTCTCAATGTTTCGTCGTTCGGCTTGTCGGCTTCAATCATCGAGCGAGTTAAAACGACGGGCAAATTAGACTGGATTCCGGTCGCCGCCTTGCGCGGGAAAACGAGCTTTGCGCTTTCGACTTTGCAGGAAGTTTTAGGTCTCGATTTTACGACCGTCAGCGTAAAATTTGACGAGCGCGAACCAAAATCGCTCAACACGATAAATTTCTGCGTCGCCAACGCGCGATTTTTCGGCGGCGGAATGAAAATCGCGCCTGACGCATTGCTCGACGACGGATTTTTCGACGTCGTCAACATCGGCGATATTAAAACGGCGAAAATTCTCCTGAACGCGCACACGCTTTATCGCGGAACGCATCTGAACTTAAAGGAAGTAAAATCGAAGCGTGCCAGACGCATCGAGGTCGCGCCAATCGATAAAAATCGGGAAATTTTTCTCGAAACCGACGGCGAATTGCCCGGCAAGCTTCCCGCCGCGTTTGAAATCGTGCCGCTCGCCTTAAAGATTCGAGTTCCGAAAAAGGATAAAATAGTAAAAAACTAAGAGTGAAAAGCGAAAATCGCTGGAAAATTTAAAGCATAGTCCGGCACTTTTTACTTTTCACTTTTTACTTTTCACCGTTTTTGCTCGCTTGAATCCTTCCGAATAATTTTAATTTTATGTTAATCTGTAACCCCGTCCGAAGATTAATTTTATGACGATGACTTTTTGCCAGCGCCTGATTGAATCGAGCGAAAAACACGCCGAACGAGTCGCGATGCGCGTCGTCGGCGACGACCGCGAAATTTACACATACGGTGAAATGCTCCGGCAGATTCGCGCAATCGCATACCGGCTCGAACAGGAAAACGTCCAATTCGGCGACCGCGTTGCGCTCATCGGCGAAAATCACCCGTGCTGGGCGATTTCGTATCTGGCGGCGCTTTATCGCGGCGCGGTCTGCGTTCCGGTCGACCCGCACGGCGAAATAGAAACCCTGACAAACTTTCTCGAAAACTCCGAAGCCAAGCTCGCCTTTTTATCGCCCGACATGACCGGAAAATTCCGGCAAATCGAGGAAAAGCTCGGCCGGCCTATTCCGGCCGTCGTCTGGCGAATGGAAAACGCTTTGAACGGATTTCAAAAATTTGAAGATTGGTCGAAAACCGAATTTCCCGAAAGTTTCGCCAGACAGGAAACGCCCGCACGCCTTAAAGATACCGCGCTTTTGATTTACACCTCCGGCACGACCGGAACTCCGAAAGGCGTTCCGCTGACGCACGGAAATATCGCCGCCGAGCTCGACGGCATCAAGGGAGTTTTGCGTTTTACGGGCGACGAAAAGATTCTCAGTCTTCTGCCGTTGTTTCACGCTTACCTGCAAATCGTCAATCTCTGGGTGGCGACGACCTACGGCTGCGAAGCCGGATATTTGAAGGAATTGACGCCCGCCGAGCTTTCCGAGGCGATGAAAACTTTCAAACCGACGATGCTGACGACCGTGCCGCGCCTCTGGTATCTGTTTCACAAAAAGATTTTCGACGCCGTCGCCGCCAAGCCGAAAGTTGTTCAAATTCTCTTCAAAGCGATGCTTGCGACCAACGGATTTTTGCGCGATACGTTTAATGCGAATCTCGGCCAAAAGTTTTTCGGCGCGGTTCACGAATCGTTCGGCGGGCGTCTGGAAATGGCGATTTCCGCCGGTTCGCGGTTTGACGAAGAAGTCGCGATTGATTTTTATAAACTCGGTTTTACGATTATTCAGGGCTACGGCCTGACTGAAACTTCGGGCGCGGCGACCGCCACTTTCGCCAACGATAACCGCGTCGGCTCGGTCGGCAAACCGATGCTCGGAACCGAAGTAAAAATCGCCAATCCGGACGCGGAAGGCGTCGGCGAAGTTTTGATTCGCGGCGGAGTCGTCTTCGAGGGCTACTACAAAAATCAGGAGGCGACGCGTGAAGCTTTCACCGAGGACGGCTGGTTTCATTCGGGCGATTTGGGCAAATTCGATAAGGACGGGCATCTTTTTATCGTCGGGCGCGGCAAAGACGTCATCGTTTTGCCGAGCGGAAAAAACGTTCACCCGGAAGATTTGGAAGTTCATTATCTGAAGTCGCCGCTGGTCGAGGAAATGGCGATTTTAGGCATCAAAGACGAATCGGAAAAACGCGCGGGCGCGGAAAAGCTGGTCGCCATCGTCGTGCCGGATTTTGAATACTTAAAACAAAACAGCATCGCCAACTCGCGCGAGGCGATTCGCTACCAGCTCGACAATCTCGGGCGCGAGCTACCCGAATACCAGCGTGTGCGCGATTATCTGATTCGCGTCGAGCCTCTGCCGCGCACGGCAACGCGTAAAATCAAACGCTTCGAGCTGAAAAAAGACATCGAGGCAAACGGTTTTGTCCAAACGGAAGTGAGCGACACAAAAAACTGGGCGTTTTCGGATGAAGATAAAATACAGCTTGAAACCGACGCCGGGCGCGCTTTAATTTCGGCAGTCAAGCAAAATAAATCGGACGTGGAAATGATTCACCCGCTGATGAATCTCGAAATTGATTTGGGACTCGATTCGCTCTCACGCGCCGAGATTTTCGCCGCACTCGAACAAACTTTCGGCATCGAATTCGAAGCCGAAGAAGCGGCGCAGGCTTTAACCGTCGCCGACGCGATAAAATTAGTCCAGAAGCATGCGGGCGAAACGCAGGGCATTACGGAAACTTCTTTGAATTGGGGAAAAATCGTGCGCGAAGCCGACGACGACTTTCCCGAAATCAAAGCCGTTCTCAAACGCCGTCCGATTTTTATCGCCTTCGCTTTCTGTGTTTACAAGTGCTTCAATCTTTTCTGCAAAATTTTTATGCGGCTCGAAGTTAAAGACCTTGAAAATCTCAAAAAGATGAAGCAGCCTTTTCTGATTTGTCCGAATCACCAGAGCTTTCTCGACCCGTTTATCATCTGCTCGAATTATCCATTCGAGACGTTCAAAAACACGTTTCACGTCGGCGCGAGCCAGTTTTTCCAAAGCGGTTTTATGCAGTTTGTTGCCAAAATGCTGCAGGTCGTGCCGATTGACCCCGACACGCAGTTGATGAAAGCGATGAAGGCGGGCGCCATCGGCCTTAAGAACGGCCGGATTTTAAATATCTATCCGGAAGGCGAGCGCGCGTTTGACGGCGAGCTGCACGAATTCAAAAAAGGCGCGGCGATTCTCGCATCCGAGCTCGATTTGCCGATTGTTCCGGTCGCGCTCGACGGCGTTTATAAAGTCTGGGCGCGCGGTTCATGGCGGATTCGTCCGGCAAAAGTAAAACTGCGTTTCGGCGAAGCGATTTACGGGCGCGCGATTTTAGAAACGCTGGCGCGCGAACAATTAGCCGGAAACGTTGCCGACACCAAACCAAATGAAATTTCAAACGAAGCGAAATACGAATTGCTGACGGATTATCTAAAGAAAAACATCGGATTGATGATTGAAGAAATGCGTCGCGAGGGCAAAAATTAAAAGCGCCTGAAAAAAAAGGAGACATTATGCCGAAAGCCAAAAAAAAATTATCAAAAAATGCCAAGACAGCGCTCAAGTTATTGGAAGAATCAAAGCTGTCGTCACAAATTAAAAACAATAACGAACCGCCGCAAAGCGTCAAACCCGCCGGCTCGACGCTAAAAACGAGCGCGGCCAACAAACCGAGACCGCAGAAAAAACGCGGTTGATTAAACAGCCGGAGCAGTACTTCGGTTTTCTTGATTTAATTGGTAATGTAAAGTAAAAATATGTAGCCCTGCATAGAATTTATGGAATACCCTGAAAGATTTGTCGAACTTACCGGCGACGAAGTTTCGAAGCTACGAAAAAGTCTTTTTTACTCGACGTTTTATACGCTGGCAACGATGGTTATCGGCCTCGTATTGTGCGGAATATTATATCTCCAATTCGGAAATCTTCTCTGCACCATCGTCTTAATTATCATCGCCGCCGCTCTGACGCTGACTTACCTTGCAAAAATCGTCGCAATGACCAAATCGGTGTTGGCCGATACGGGCGGGCGGCAAAAAAAGATTATCGTCGGAAAAGTCGAAAAACTCCGTGAAGATGTGACCGAAACGAAGCATGGTCGCGGGATGACCCGAATGCTGTTCGGCTTCAGAATGACGACCTCGACCAGCATCGATTCGAATTATTTAGTGAAAATTGAAAACGGCGAAGAATATCAGGTCGAAATGGAGCTTTATTATGCTCTTAGAGAAGGTGATTTGGTCGAGATTTCCTTTGCGCCCAACACGGGTTATGTTTTTAGAGTTGCAAAAATTACTCCCTAGTTAAATGAGATGCTCGTTTCGCGCGAAATTTCCGGGACTTGCCCGGTGAATGTTATAAAAAGAAACGCACCGAAATAAATTTAATGGAGTCTTAAATGAAAAATAAATCACGAAATATCCTTATTCTTGCCGTGTTTTGTCTTTTAATGAGCGCGGTTTCCGTGACGGCGCAAATCAAGACCGGCGGCTACAAAGCAATTTCCGCCGACGATTCGGGCGCGAAAGCGGCGGCTGATTTTGCCGTCGAAACGAAATCCGGCGAATCGGAAATCGCCTACGAGCTTGAATCAATCGAAAAAGCCGAAACTCAAACGGTCGCCGGGACGAATTATCGTCTCTGCCTGAAATTATATGTTCCCTCCGACGAAGAAGAAACGGACGGCGTGACGATGTTTGTTCAAACCGTCGTCTTCCGAAATTTGAAAAACGCTTATTCGGTGACGAGCTGGACAGAACTCGAAGAAGAATGCGTTAAATAAAAAAGCCGAAAATCACTGATTTATAAAAATAACTGCGAAGCCGCGAGCAATTCCCGCTCCTGATTCGCGGTTATTTTTTTCTTGACACGCCCGCCGAAAGTAGAGTAGATTGAGCAGACAAAATTTATCAAGCAATCTGTTTTTCGTTGAAACGTAATTTCCAGGCTAATATTCCGCGATATCTGCCGCGTTTGCCGAAAAAAAATCTAATTTGCGGCGGCTCAATTTCAGACATTTCAAATTAAAAGGAGGATTTTATGAGCTTTATACTGGGAACGGTCGGATTGATTATTTTAATATTCATCGCTCTGGCGATACTTTTATTCGTTTTGATTTTCGCCTTTGTCGCGTTTTTTCCAAGCTCGGCTGATAATGTCACTTCCGGCAGCGGCGCATCGATGGACGATATCAACCCCGGAGACGCGCAGTATCAGAGCAACGATAGACTGGACGAGAGATTCGGCAGTCAACCCGCCGGTGCAGGAGTTCAGACGACGCAGTCGAACATTCCGCTTCCTCCATTGCCGCCGCTCTCGTTTCCGAGAGAAGAAGAATCCGAAGCATTCGAGCCGGCCACGCAGGCGAGCAAGCTGGATTTCGATAATTTCGGCGAAGAAAGCTCTTACGAAACGCCGTCGCATAGCACGAATCAAAGTTATGTGCCTGAGCCGCCTTCAAAATCATACGACAAATCAACCTCGGCGAATTACACGCGTCCGAAATCGACCGAAAGCGCCGATTGGCAATCGGACGAATTTCCGACCTCAAAAGCAATGCCGCCGCCGATGGAAACAGTGCCGCGAATAGAAAGCTCTGCGCCGCGTATGGAAAGCCCGAACACGGAAGCCGAAGCGGCGCCCGCCGTCATAACGCCCGTTTACCTGGGCGCTTCCGCGCCGCGCGTCGTTAATCCGAGACAGGAATTTACCGTCAGATTCACCGCTTACACCGAAGAATTTAAGTTTGATGTCGGAAAGTCTCTCAAAGAACTCAGCCCGCGCTCGCATTTTTTCGCCGACGTCAAACAATGCCAGTGGGTCAAAGGAACAAAGATAAAAATCAAATGTTACGGAACGTATCTGGACGTGCAGCCGGCCGAAGACGTTTTCATCTGGAACGGCGAAATGAACATCATCGAGTTTGACGCGCGCGTTCGGGACGACGCGCGCGTTCGGGACGACGCGCCCGAAGAGACGACCGTTTTGAAATTCGACGCGTTTATCGACGAAATCTGCGTCGCGCGCGTGCGCATCGATTTGGAAATCAGCCTGAAAAAAGCGTCGGGCGGCGAATCGAAAATCGAAATCAAGCCGTTTGCCACGGCATTTGCCTCATACGCGTCCGAAGACAGCCTGCGCGTTCTGGACAGAATCGCCGAAATCACGCGAAACGGCGTCGATGTTTTTACCGACTGTCTTTCCATCAAACCCGGCGAGCAATGGAAATCGAAACTCGAAGAAGAAATCCGCAACCGCGAGATGTTTTTATTGTTCTGGTCGGCAAGCGCCAAAAAATCCGAATGGGTGACATGGGAATGGCAAACCGCGCTCAAACAAAAAGGAATCGACGGCATTTCCCCGCACCCGCTCGACCCGGTCAACGACGCGCTGCCGCCCGACGAGTTAAAAATGCTGCACTTTAACGACCCGATTATCCTCGTCAGAGAAGCCTTCGAAGACGATGCCGAAGACGCGAAGACGAAGCCGGGCGGCGGGTGAAATAAAAGAATCTGATTTTGTAATTGATTCGACGTTGATTTTTCAATGTTAAAGCGCGAAAATGAGGCTAGTCAGACTAGCCTTTTTATTTGGGAGAAACTATGAGAAACATTCGTTTACAGTCATTGTTTTTGGTCGCATTTTTGTGCGTGTTTTTCGTCGCGCCGCAGTTTGTTTTCGGACAGTTGACGAAAGAGCAGCAGGAGCTTTCCGATTATATCAAGGATAAATACACGAAGCGCGAGGTGATGATACCGGTGCGCGACGGCGTGAAGCTGTTTACGTCGATTTATGAGCCGAAAAACAAATCGAAAAAATACCCGATTTTAATGATGCGAACGCCGTATAACGTCCGGCCTTACGGCACGACGACCAAAAACGTGCTCGGCCCGTCGGCCGGATACGCGAAAGAAGGTTACATTTTCGTTTATCAGGACGTGCGCGGGCGCTGGATGTCGGAAGGCGAGTTTGAAGACGTGCGGCCGGATATCGCCAACAACACGCCGCAGCAGATTGACGAATCGACCGATACCTACGACACGATTGACTGGCTGGTTAAAAATGTCGCCAACAACAACGGGCGCGTCGGGCTTTACGGCATCTCGTATCCGGGATTTTACACGTCGGCCGGCTCGATTGATTCGCACCCGGCGCTCAAGGCCTGCTCGCCGCAAGCGCCCGTTTCCGACTGGTTTCACGGCGACGATATGCATCACAACGGCGCACTGTTTCTGGCGCAGAATTATTCGTTTTTCAGCAGTTTCGGCCAGCCGCGCCCCGTTCCGACCTCGGAAAACAGTTATATGAAACAGTGGCAGGGACGGCAGACGCCCGACGGCTACAATTTCTTTTTAGAGCTCGGCGGCTTGAAGGAAACAGCCGATTATTACCAGACAGGCATCGGAATGCGCGTCAAATTCTGGGACGAGATGATGAAACACCCAACCTACGACCAATGGTGGAAAGACCGCAATATTCTGCCGAAGCTCCGCAATATCAAATGCGCGACGATGACCGTCGGCGGCTGGTATGACAACGAGGATTTGTTCGGCGCGCTTCACACATACCAGGCCATCGAGCAACAGAATCCGGGAATTTACAACGTGCTGGTCGTCGGCCCGTGGGACCACGGCGGCTGGGCCGGACGCGACGGCGACTGGCTCGGGACGGCTTATTTCGAGCAGAAAACCGGCCAGTATTTTCGCGAAAGTCTGGAAATTCCCTTTTTCAATCATTTTTTGAAAGACGAGGGCGATATTTCGCAAATCAAGGAAGTAAATCTGTTCGACACGGGCTCGCACGAATGGCGCGGGTTTGACACGTACACGCCGAAAAACGTCACCGAAACGGAGTTTTATTTCTGGTCAAACGGGATGCTTTTGCAGAAGAAACCGCCGACGAGCAAGGCTTCGTTTTATGACGAATACGTTTCCGACCCGTGGAATCCCGTTCCGTACACGCAAAAGATTACGTCAAACTATCCGCGCGATTTTATGACCGAAGACCAGCGTTTTGCTTCGACGCGTCCCGACGTTCTGGTTTATCAGACCGACGCTCTGACCGAAGACATCACGGTCGCGGGCGACATCAAACCCGAACTTTTTATCTCATCGAGCGGGACGGATTCGGATTTTGTCGTCAAATTAATCGACGTTTTCCCCGACGATTACAATTTCCCGCTGACCGGAAAAACGCTGCCGAACGGGCAGCCCGAAAGAATAAAAATCCCCGACAATTTCGCGATGTCGGTCTTTCAACCGGGCGGCTATCAAATGCTTCTGCGAGGCGAGCCGATGCCCGCGCGTTTTCGCAACGGCTTTGAAAAAGCGGAGCCGTTAGAACCGAACACGCCGACGCGATTGGCGTTTGTCATGCCGGGCGTCGCGCACACGTTCAAAAAAGGTCATCGAATAATGATTCAGGTGCAAAGCACATGGTTTCCGCTGGTCGCGCGCAATCCGCAGAAATTTATGCAGAATTACCAAATGGGCACGACCGCCGATTTTCAAAAGGCGACGGAAAAAATTTATCGCTCCGGCAATTTTGCTTCGGGCGTCACGCTTCCAATTTTGAATAAGTAAAATCAGTTAAAAATGCGGAATGCGGAATGATGAAGATTTTTAATTTTTCATTCCGCATTCCGCATTCGGCGTTTTTTTTACCACATCTCAAACGCTTCCTGCATCTATCAAATTAAAGACTGTAAACTGCTTGCCATCGCGAGTTGTTTTGAAGTTTAATAAATTTAGAGTTTTTATGATTCTCCGATTGAAAAATCTATATTTGCCTTACTAACAAGGAGTAAGAATTTTAATGAAAAAATATTTATTGATTATTGCCGCCGCTCTTTCCGTTTTCACGGCCGCGGCCGTGGCGCAGGGGACGGGAGGCGGAAAAGTCGAGCAGCCCGTAATTGCCGTCCCGCAAACCGGCTTCAAAAAGCTTTACGACCAGGCACAGGACGAATACGGCAACGAAGAATATGCAAAAGCGGCGCAGCTTCTCCAGCGCGCGTTAAAAATCGACCCGAAAAGCGCCGACGCTTATTATCGGCTCGGAAGCTGCTACTACGAGCTTGCGCTTTATATCGAAGCGATTAACGCCTACCAGCAGGCGCTCACGCTCAAGCCCGATTATTACGAAGCGGTCGTTTATCTCGGCAATTCCTACGATTATGACGGGCAATACGCCAAAGCCGTCGAGATGTATAAACGAGCGATTCAATTAAAACCCGACGAATGGCAGCCGTATTTCGAGCTCGGCATCGCGCAGTACAATCAAAAAATGTATAGCGACGCCGTAACCTCGTTTCAGGAATCAATCAAGCGCGACGCGACCAACGCGCGCAGCTTTTATTATCTCGGTGATTCATACCGGATGAGCAAAAAATTCGCCGAAGCTATCAAGGCTTATCAGGACACGCTCAAGCTCGACAGTGAAAGCGATTTGGCCTATTACGGGCTCGGGATGGCTTATGTCGGTCAGGGAAATTCGGCCGGCGCGCGCCAGCAATACGATAAGCTGCGCCAGCTGAATCCGAATTTGGCCGCCAAATTATTGCTTGAAATCAACAAAATTCAGCTCGCAACGTAAGATTAACTGAGAACTGAAAACTGAGAACTGAAAGCTGGAAACAAATAAATAGTTTTCAGCTTTTGATTCTCAGTTTTCAGTTCCGAATCGTTTTTCCGTCGAAAATCTGCTAACTTGAATCTTGAAAATAATTTATTTGGAGTGTTTGAAAATTTATGCTTTCGACTTCGATTGCCTGCGGCGCGCTGCTGATTCTGCTCGGCGTAATCGGCTACATTTACGGGCTGACGCAAAACGCCGCCAGTTTAACCGCCCTGATTCCCGCTCTTTTCGGAATCGTTTTGGTCATCCTCGGCTTTCTTTCAAAAACAAAGGAAAACTTGCGAAAACACCTGATGCACGCGGCAGTTTTGATTGCGCTCATCGGATTTATCATGACTGCCGGGCGGCTGCTCTCGAAAATCGGCTCGCTTGCGCTTTCGGCGGCGGCAATTTCACAGCTTTTGATGGCTTTGATTTGTCTCGCCTTCGTCATTCTGAGCGTCAAATCATTCATCGACGCGAGAAAAACTGAAGGCTAAAAACTGAAAAGTTATTCAATCAACAGTTTCCGGTTTTCACTTATGTAAAGTGTTTCCCGCGATAAGATTAATCGCGTGCGGGAGAACCGGTTTGATGACGTCGAAACATTCCCTGACGGCTTTCGGCGAGCCGGGCAGATTTATTATCAAAGTTTGATTGCGAATTCCGCAGACGCCGCGCGAGAGCATCGCGAAAGGCGTGTTTTTCAGAGTTTCCGCGCGCATCGCTTCGGCCAGGCCCGGCGCCTCTTTTTCGATAATCGCGCGCGTCGCTTCGGGCGTGTTGTCGCGTTCGGAAAAACCCGTTCCGCCCGTCGTGACAATCAAATTCACGTCTTCCCTTTCGGTCAAAACGTAAAGCGTCTCGCGCAAATTATTAAAATCGTCGGACACGATAATTTTTTCACGAATCGCCGCGCCGATTTCCAGAAGCAGTTCGACTAAGGCCGCGCCCGACGCGTCCGTTTCTTCGCGACGCGAATCGCTGACTGTGACGACGATTGAGTTGATTTTGGTTTCGCTCATATTATTTTTCGCTGAAATCGCGCTTAAAATAAGGAAATGAATCGTATAAATAAATTGCAAACGGAATCAGCCAGACGAAATCATTTGTCAGATTCATAATAAGCGCGGCAAACGTCCATTTTCCAATATAAACATAACAAATCGCTCCGATTGGGCCTAAAATCTTGCCCGCAAAGCCGACTAAGGCAAGCAGAAATCCGCGTTCCGGCCGGCGCGCAATCTCCAGATAAACGATTCCGTAAAGCCCGACGACCATTCCGAGACAGGCGAAAATTTCCGGATAATTCGGCTCGGGCATTTGGGCAAAACGAAAAAGCCAGTTCGGATTTAAGCTGACAAAAATCCCCCAGAGAATATTGTAAATTCCCGCCAGCGTAAAAATTATTCGATGCAGCTTTTTTCTTTTCACGTTTTTTATCCGAGCGACAATTCTATTTTCTCGATTTCCTTTCGCCGTTTGCCGTAAATGACGCTTAAAATTACGCCGCAGACGACCAGAAACATTCCCGAAAGCGACGCTAAAACCTGTTGCTCGCCGAAGACAAACCAACCGATTATTAAACCGTAAATCAAGCCCGAATATGCGATAATCGCGATGCCCGAAGCCTTTTCTTTCTGAAAAGCGCTAGTTAGAAAAATCTGTCCGAGCTGCGACGAAATTCCGATTAGAGCGAGATAAAACCAGTCCCGGCCAACGGGAGTTTTCCAGTCGAAAAACAGCGAGATAAAACCGGTCACGAACCCGACGAGCTGAAAATGCATAACGACCATCAGCGGATGCTCGCGCTCGCGCAAACTGCGGACGAGATTGTAGGCGACGCCCGAGCAAAATGCCGAAAAAATACCTATGCCGAGAAAAAAAAGCGAAATTCTCGGGTCGAATTGTTCAATCAGCAGCACGCCCGCAAACGCGATTGCGTAAAAAAGCCACTGCACGTATTTTACGTGTTCCCTGAGAAAGAAAATCGCGATAACGGTCGTAAAAATCGGCGAAAGATATTGAATCGTCATCGCCGAAGCGAGCGGAATATTCTGCAGCGTCAGGAAAAACAAAACGAGCGCGGTCGTGCCGAAAAATCCGCGCAGCGCGAGCAATTTGCGGTTTGAGCCGCGCCAGTCGGCGTTTGCTTTTCTGAGCCCGACATAGCTGTATAAAACTCCGGCGGCGCAGCGAAAAACACGATTTCCATGACCGGAATGTGCGCGACTTTTTTGACGAAAACGTTTGCCAACGCAAACGCGAGCGTCGATAAAAACATCGCACGCACGCCTTCGGTTAAAAATTTTGTTTCGGTTTCGGTCGTCTCCGGCAAAATAGTTTTTTGTTTCGAAAATCCTGCAAATATATTATCATTCAAACGGTTCGGATTTCACATTTGCCTTTTAATTTCCAAAATATGTTCAAAAAAGTTCTGATTTTATCGGCCTCGGTCGGCGCCGGACACATGCGCGCGGCGGAAGCGTTGGAAAAAGCATTTAAAGCATCAAACGCGGCGGAAGAAGTTCAAAATCTTGACGTTTTAAATTATACGAATCCGCTTTTCCGGAGGCTTTACGGCAAGGCTTATATCGATATGGTCAATAAAATGCCGGAAGTTCTCGGCTGGATGTACGATTCGCTCGATAAACCGTGGCAAAACGAGCGCCGGCGGCTTGCGCTGGACAGACTAAACACGCAGCCGTTCGTCAAATTTTTGAAAAATTACCAACCCGACGTCGCCGTCTGCACGCATTTTCTGCCCGCCGAAATTATCTCGTGGCTCAAAGCGAAGAGCAAAATCAATTTTCCGCAGGCGATTGTCGTCACCGATTTCGACGCGCACGCGATGTGGCTTTGTCATCATTTCGAGCAGTATTTCGTCGCGCTCGACGAAACGCGCGTTCATCTCGAAAAACTCGGAATCCCGCCGGAAAAAATAACGGTTTCGGGCATTCCGATTGACCCGATTTTCGCCGAACACAAAGATAAACGGGAAATGCGCGAAAAATACGGCTTGGCGAAAGACAAATTGACGATTCTCGTTTCGGCGGGCGGCTTCGGCGTCGGGAAAATCGAGCATCTTCTCGACGCGCTTTCCGATTTAAAGACGCCCGCGCAGATTTTAGCGATTTGCGGCCGCAACGAGGATTTGAAAACCAGGCTCGAACTGCTCGCCGGAGAAAAATTGAACAACGAAACGGTGACCTTCAAACCAATCGGATTTACGACGGCGATGGACGAATATATGTCGGCGGCGGATTTAATCGTCGGAAAGCCCGGCGGATTGACGACTTCGGAGGCGCTCGCCAAAAACTTGATTTTTGTCGTCGTCAACCCGATTCCCGGTCAGGAAGAGCGTAATTCCGACCATCTGCTCGAAAAGGGCTGCGCGATAAAATGCAACAATCTGCCGACGCTCGCATACAAAATCGACGAGCTTCTCGCCGACAAAACGCGCGTCGAAGCGATGAAAGCAAACGTCCTGAAATTTTCACGCCCGAATGCGTCGCGCGATATTGTAAACAAACTTTCAACTTTGTCCGGGCAAGAATCAGCCCGCGAATAACCGCGAAAAGATGCGAAAAAGAGTTGAAATAAATTTTCTCCTTGTCTTTTTTCGTGTTCTTTCGTGTTTATTTGCGGGCAAATTTCTTCTACCAACGATAACGCAGTGTGACTGAACCGTTGACGGGCGCGCCGGGCAAAATGCCGTTGTCGCCGTTCGACGTTTCGTAGAAGCGTTTGTTGAAGATATTTTTCAGATTAAACGCGATTTCGTAATGCCTTTCGCTCTGCCACGCGATTGAAGCGTCAAAACGCGCATAGCCGGGCAGAGTGACCAGATTGTTCGTCGATGTAAAAGTTTTCGTTCGGGCGTAGCCGCCGAAACCGAAGCGAAATTGTTTCGGCAGTTGATAGGTCAGCCATAAATTTCCCGAATTTCGCGGCGTCAGCTGAGCGGTTTTTCCCTGGAGCGGCACGCCCGCCGAAACGTTGTTCGATTTTGTAATGCGCGCGTCGAGCATTGAATAACCGGCGAAAACATCCAGTTTCCTGAGCGGCGAGCCGGAAACGGTAAACTCGATTCCGTCGGTTCTCTGCTCGCCGACTAAAATCAACTGCGTCGGATTGAGCGGGTCGGTCGTCTTGATATTATTGCGGTCGAGGCGAAAAATCGAGAGCGTCGCGTTGAGGCGAAAAGGCTGAAAAGTCGCTTTTACGCCCGCTTCGTAATTTCTGGTTAATTCCGGTTTTAGCTGCTCGTTGTTTTCCGCCAGCGAAAGATTTTCGCCCGAAGGCTGAAACGAACGCGTGTAGCTCGCGTAAAAAGAAAGCCATTCGTTCGGCTGGTAAACAAGCCCGGCGCGCGGGCTGAACTGCCTGTCAACACGCGACAAATCGATGTTTGCCGCCAGCAAATCGTCGATTTTCTGTTTGAAATCGTCGTATCGTATGCCGACTAAAGCCTTCCAGTTTTTGCCGAACGAAAGCTGGTCTTGAAAATATAAAGCGAAAACTTTTCCTTCGAAATCGTTGTCGGTCGTCGCTCTGCCGTTGTTGATGGGGCGCGTCAAAATCGGATTTACGAGCGAAACCGGCGCGGCCGTCCCGTTTCTGAATAAGAGACTGCGTTTTTTCTGCGAGCCTAATTCCGCTCCGGCTAAAATCGTGTGCCGGACGCCGAAAGTTTTAACCGCGCCGACAATTTCAGTTTGATTAAAATAATTTTCCTGTTTGAAAATTCCCTGATACTGCGAGCGCGCGACGCGCAAATTTCCGCCGGTGAGCGAAACCGCGCCCGGCGGCGTATTGTAAAAATCGGTCGCGTTGCCGATGCGCCGGAAGACGTCGCGAATTATCCAGAAATCATTTATCTTCCGTTCAAATCGAATCGCCTGCGACGAAACGCGATTGGTCATTCGGTCTTCGCCGGGAAATCCGTAATAAGTTCCAATCGGCACATCGACCGGACGACCGAGATACGAAGGAATCCCGCGGTCCGGAAGACGCTCGTCGTTCATATATTCGAATTGAAACGTAACATCGGTTTTGGCGGTCGGCTTCCACGTGATTGAAGGCGCGATGTTATACCTGTCCTGAAAAAAATATCGGCGAAAACTTCCCGCTTTTTCGTAGCTTCCGACAAACCGAAAGGCGAGCTTGTTCCGCACAACCGGCTGCCCGAAATCAAACATCCCGCGCTTTAAGCCGTATGAGCCGAAATTTATTTCCGCGCTTCCGACGCGCTCGAAGACGTTCGGTTTCTTCGTCGTTCGATTGATAATTCCGCCCGATGAACCGCGCCCGAAAAGCACGGCCGAAGGGCCTTTGACGACCTCAATCTGCTCGATATTCGATAAATCGCGGTAATACTGCGCATCGTCGCGCACGCCGTCGATAAACTGGTCGCCGACGGCGTTAAATCCGCGTATGTAAAATTGGTCGCGGCGGCCTTCGCCCTGCGCCGTCGAAACGGCCGTCACGTTGTAAAGCGCGTCCTGCAAAGTGCGCGCCCCCTGCGAATCGAGCAGCTGGCGATTGACGATTTCCACCGATTGCGGCACGTCGCGCAAGGGCGTCGGGGTTTTTGTCGCCGCTTCGCTCGTCGTCGAAACAAACGCGGGCTCGATTTCGACCGTCACGATTTCGGAAACGGATTGAGTTTCGAGAACGATATCGGAAATTTGCAGATTTTCTTTTTTTAACGAGAGATTTTTTTCAATTGGCGTCATTCCCGTCTTTGTGATGACGAGAATATATTCGCCTGCTGCGAAACATGCGAGCGCAAATTCGCCGGACGCATCGGTTTTCGCTTTTTCGACAACTTTTCCCTTTTCGTTTTTAAGCCGGATTTCCGCGCCGACAATCACCGCGCCGCTCTCGTCCCTGACGCTGCCGCGAAAACATTTTTCGCCAACCTGCGAAAAAGCTGAAAAAGCAAAAATTAAAATTAAAAGAAGCGTAAAAAGTATTTTGTATGCGATAAAAGCTCTCGTCTTTACGTCGAATATTTCCTGCATTTTTATGATTTCCCGGTTAAATTTTATTGCTTGTTGAAAATGACTTTCAATTTCTTCTAGAACTTTTTAAGTTTAGATTGCCGGGAAATAATTAGTCAAACGGCTCATTCAGAATTTTGTTTTTGGCGGCGAAATTGTTTTAATCAAGCGGGATGAATTTATCTGCGATTATAACGGCTGAAGATTTTCAAAAATGGTTTAGAAACGACGTGTGGACGGGCGCGGCGCGCTCAATCTGTCAGAGACATAAATTAGCTTTTGAAAATTTGAAACGCTCGGAACACGGCGAAAACGTCGTCTTTCTGGTTGACGCGCGCTACGTCGTCAAAATCTACACGCCTTTTCGCAGCGGCTTCGAGCGTGAGCGGGCGGCGCTTCGCTTTGCCGAAAACAAAACAACGCTTCCTTTGCCTGAAATTATTTTTGAAGGCGAAATCGAAAATTTCAAATATCTCGTTTTAACGCAAAAGGAAGGCGTCCTGATGCAGCGGGCGATGTGGCTCAATTTAGAAAAAGACGAGCAAATCAGCGTCGTTTCCGAGCTCGCCGCCGGGTTAAAAGAGCTTCACACGCACAATCCGCGGGCGATAAACTTCGACTGGCAAAAATTCGTCACTCATCAGGCCGAGACGGTTTTCGAGCGACAGAAATCAAACGGCGCAAGCGTCGAATGGCTGGAAAAACTTCCGCTTTATCTCGAAGAAAATATAAAGCTTCTGCCGGAAAACGGCGCGCCCGCTTTTCTGCACGGCGACGTGCATTTCGGGAATTTGCGCTTAAAGCAGGTTGGCGGCAAGTGGCGAATCTCGGCGCTGTTTGATTTCGCCGATTCGCTAAAAGGATTTCATGAATACGAATTTGTCGCCGTCGGCGTATTGATGATTCAAGGCCAGCGCGAGATTCAGCGCGAAATGCTGCTCGCCTACGGCTACCGCGAAAACGAGCTGGATGAAATTTTGCGCCGTCGTTTGATGCTTCTGACGATTCTCTACGAGCAGAGCGATTTACGAAAATACGCGCTGCGGCTGCGGCCTGAAGCGATAGATTACACGCTCGAAGAATTGGAAAAAAGCATCTGGGCTTTTTAGTTGAGATACCGAAACGCGATTTTCAGTTTATCAAAGCGCTTTCAAAAGCCAGCCGTTCGGGTCAATCGTGTATTGACCGTCGAGCGGAAGTGTAATTTTCGCCGTGCCGTTCGGCATTTCGACGCGTGTCGTGCCGGCACTGGTTTTTACTTCGACCGGCAGCGGAAACGGCAGATTGTTTGGCGTCTCCCAGCGCAGAGTTAATTGATTTCCGTTTGTTTCGGTAGAGAGCTTTGGCAGAACCGGCTGGCGAAGGTAAACTTCAAAAAACCAGTCGAGCTTTTTACCCGATTCCCTTTCGGCGATGCGCAGAAAATCGTCGGTCGTGACAAGTCGCGTTTGCTTTCCGTTTGTGATTTTCTCCATCGCAGGCGTCGGGTAAGCCATCCGTCTGAGCGAGCGCAAAAACGCTTCGTCGCCGAGATAAAACCTTAAAGTATTTAGAGTCAAGCCGCCTTTTGTATAAATATCGTTGTCGCCTTTTGTGTATGCGGGCGGCAGAAAAAACATCTCGGTAGTTATCTGCGGTTCGCGCGGCGCGACGGCGCGAATGTTATTGAGGCTTTTGATGCGGCGCGGCAAAGCGTTGATAAATCCGTTTCTGCCCTCCTTGCTAATGCGATAAAAATCGTCCATAAACGTCTGGAAGCCTTCGTGAAGCCAGAAATCGCGCCAGTCGCTCGCCGTTACCATATTTCCCCACCATTCGTGACCGAATTCATGAAACTGTGTCCAATCGTAGCCGAGCTTACCGTATTCAAATTTGCCCCCGTAAGCGGTCGCCGTCTGGTGTTCCATTGCGATAAAAGGCGTTTCAATGATACCGATTTTCTCGTTGCGAAACGGATACGGGCCGAGATATTGTTCGTAAAACTTTAAAAATTCCTTTTCCTGATTAATCAGCGCCTGACCTTTTTCGAAATGTTCGGGCAGAATATAAAACTGAATCGGAATCATCTCGCCACCGACCGATTGCACCTTGTCTTCAATCAATTTATACGGCGCGACGTTAAGCGCAATGTCGTAATTATTAATCGGATTTGCGACAAACCAGTTAAAAGTCTGTGTTCCGTCAGCGTTCTTTACAACCGATTTCAATGTTCCGTTCGAAGCCGCGGTCAGATTTGCGGGCACGGTAAAATGAAGCGAAACCGTTTCGGCTTCGTCCGAAGGATGGTCTTTGACGGGAAACCAGAGGTCTGCTCCGTCGTTTTGCACGGCGGTCGAAAACCAAGGCTGCCCGTCGGCAGTTTTTTTCCAGACAAACCCGCCGACCCACGGCGGATACGGCGCGACGCGCGGCACGCCGCTGTATGTAACGCGAACTTCAACCGTCTTTCCCGCTTTCATTTTCTTCGGAAAATCAATCCAGATTTGTTTGTCTGTTCGCTTAAAAGTCAAAGCCCGCTGCTTTTTTCCATTGACCAGCGAAACGGATTCGACCGTGTAAGGCGTATCGAGGTCGAGGACAAATTTATCAATCGGCTGAACGATTTTCGCTTTTGCCGTCAAAACGCCTTTGATGGACTGCGCCGCGACATCGACGCTCAAGGCCAAATCATAGGCCTTCACGTCATAAGCCGCCTGCTCCGGCATCAAAACGCCGCCCGAGCCGGTCGGTCGCGCCGTATTTCCCTGCGCGAAAATCGATACGAACAGCACCGCCGAAACAAAAACACAGCCGAACAAATTTTTAAGCATAATATTCCCCTCTTCAAATAATTTTCTTTTATTTTTCTGCTTATTTCAAGCGTTTTACCGGAAACGAAGACGCGTCTGTTATGAAGAAAGCCTGAAGTATTTTCGTCAAGACCACAAAACAGCTCTCTCTTTTCAAATGAGAAGCGCTTTTTTATTAATCTTCGGCCAGAACGATGATTTTGTCTTCCGGCTTAAAACTTATCGTTTCCGATTTCGGCGGATTGACGCGAACGCCGTAGGCACGCGACGCGTCCGGAGCGTGTCTTTCCAGACGAAAGCCGATGGCGGTTTCGCCGCGTCTTTTTGCCGCTTCGGTGACGGTGTAAAAATTTACTTCTTTTTCGAGCGCGATGTAATCCTTCGCCGGTTTGAGGTAAATTTCCGAGCCGTCGGCGTCGAATAAATCTCGGAAAACGGCGAGCAGTTCGCCGTTTTCCGAGATTTGCGTCAGAAGCAGCCCGGTCAGCTCGTCGCTGACGATAAAATCGTCGGCCTTGGCGATTTCGGCGAGCGCGCGGTTGCGCACGTCAATCATCTCGCTGACGATACTGAACGCCTCGCCTTTTTTCTCCTCGATGTCGCGCAAATGCAAAAGCGTTATCATCGTTTTGGCGTCGGCGGCCTGCGCGTCGAGCTGTTCGGCGTAGCAGAGAATGATGATGTGATGAAACGAAGTCAAATCGAGCGCGTCGAGCAATTTGCGGTCGGTCGTGTCGCCCGTTTCGAATTCAACCGAGAGCCGCTTTAAGTTTTCGGCCGTGCCGTGTTTTCTAATTTCGCGGTCATCGATGTCGGCGACGATTTTCAGGAAAGAGCCGTCCGCGACGTAATTATCAAGCTCGCGCATAATCGTCTCGCCGCGTTTATTCCAGCCCAGAATCAAAATTCGTTTTTGCGTCGAAGCGTCTTCGGACATTTGGCGAATTGCGCTCTCGTCAATCGAAACGTGCTCGAAGCCCGAAAAAACCACTTTATCGTCGTCCTCGGCAATCGCGATTATCTTGTCGCCCGCTTGAATTACGGTCTCGGTCGGCGGATTGATTTTGACGCCGCCGGCGGCCTGACGGAGTCCCATTACCGAACAATGCCCGTAGGCAAAAAGCGCTTCGCCGAACGTTTTTCCGACGAGCTTCGGCTCTTCCTGAAAATAAATCTCGTCGCCGTCATAGTCGAGCAGCTCGGTGTAAACGATGCTCAAGCCGACCTGCATACACGTCTGAACGGTGATGCGCGCGATGACGTCGCTCGACAAAATCAGCTTTACCTCGTCTTTCCCGACCAGGCGGGCGACTTCCATATTTTTTTCGTCGCGTATTTCGGCGACGATATGATAAGGCTCCGCGCGCCGGTTCGGGTTGTTCGTAATCGCCAGAATCATCTTGATGACCTGCGCGTCGGCGTCGGCGGTTTCATCGGGCGAGAGAATAACGATTGATTTCGAGGCGTGCGGGTTGACGATTTCAAGGTCGTTCAAATCAATCGGATTGCCCGAACGACAGACGACGCGCGTGTTTTTCGTGTCGCCGACTTTTGTGCGAATCTCGTCCTCCATCTCGACTTTATCCTTTCCGGCGAGAATCACGACGCGCGGATTTTTCTGGTTTTCATTGGCGATGACGAGCTCGGAGATAATCAGAAAAACGCGCGACGACCAGCCGAGAATCAGCGTGTGATTTTCCTCGACGACAAACGAGCGGCCTTTGCGAAATTCTTCGAGCTTCGACTGCATTCCGCTCGACAAAATGCTGATCAGCAAGCTGACGACGAAAATGCCGCCGACGGTGACCAGAAACATCAAAATGCGATAGCTCCAGCCCGTATCGCCGGCCAGCGTTCCCGGGTCAATCGAGCGCATCAGGCTCTGCCAGAACGCTTCGGCAAACGTAAAAGCCTGCGCGTCCTGTCCTTCGGGCACATCGGGCACGATGCCCGTAAACAATAAAACGAAGGTCGCTGCGACGACAATCAAAAGCGAAATCAGACCGAGCCAGCCGATAAGCGAAATCGTCCCGCCGGACAAACTTTTATCAAAGGCGTAACGCAGGCGCTCGCCGAAAGTTGCTTTTCTCATTTTGTAAAATTAATTCGCGATTAAATCGAGAGATAAATTTGTCGTCTTAGACAAAATCAGAGCAAAGTGTAGCATTTTCTATTGCGGAATTATAATAAAATGCTCGATTTCAATCGTTTTATTTAAAGTTTATATAGCTGATTATAAAAGAGACGGTTTGCCCGAGCGCAAGAACTAAATGGATTTTTATTCGTAAAACATACACAATTAACAAACGATTGAAACAGTTCGCAAACAAATCTTAAAATTAAACGAATCGAGGAGAACATCCGAATGTCCAAATTTTTGTCCGTCAAAATTTTATTTCTAGCTCTGCTGCTCGCTTTTACGGCGCAAATGCAGGCGCAGACGGTTGTCGAAACCGGCAAATTCCGTCTTCATAAATTCGAGCAGCCGATTGGCGAAGAAACCTACACGACGACGCGTGAAGGCGAGACGCTCATTACCACCTCAAATTTCAAATTCACCGACCGCGGCGCGCCCGTTCCGCTCACGACGACCATAAAAACGACGCAAAAACTCGTTCCCCTGACTTTTGACATCAAAGGCAACACGGCGCGCGGCTCGACGATTGACACTTCAATCGAAATCAACGACGGCTCGGCGTCAATTCGCGAGGGCAAAGAAACGAGACAGGCGGCCGTTCCCGCGCAGTTTTTCACGATTGCCGGATACGCTCCGACGGCGATTCAGCAGTTGATGATGCGCTATTTCGCGCAGAATAAAATAAAAGGCTCGCTCGCGACGCTGCCCGGCGGCGCGGTCACGATTGAAAAACGCGGAGTCGATAAATCGACGGCGGGCGGTAAAGCCGTGACGCTGACGCGCTACAGCATCAGCGGCTTGATTTGGGGACGCGAATCTCTCTGGCTCGACGAAACGAACAATCTCGTCGCGCTCGTCGGCGTCGATGCCGAATTCGACCACTTCGAAGCCCTGCGCGAGGAATACGAGCCGATGCTCGGCTTTTTTGTCGCTAAGGCGGCCGACGACAACATGACGGCGCTGGCCGAAATCTCCAACCGCACGAGCCCGCAGCAAAAAGGCGCGCTCGCCATCACCAACGCAAATTTGATTGACGGAACGGGCAAAGCAATCGTCAAAGACGCCGTTATCATCACCGAAAACGGTCGCATCACGGCCGTCGGCACAAAATCGACGGTTAAAATTCCGAAGGGCGCGCGCATTTTCGACGCGCAGGGCAAATACGTTCTGCCCGGTCTCTGGGACATGCACGCGCATTTCGAGCAGGTCGAATGGGGGCCGGTTTATCTGGCGGCGGGCGTGACGACCGTGCGCGACGTCGGCAATGAGTTCGAGTTTATGACTTCCGTCCGCGATTCGATAAAAGCGGGACGAGGGCTTGGCCCGCGCATCCTTCTGGCCGGAATCGTCGACGGCGACAGCCCGACGGCGCTCGGCATCATCCGCGCCAACACGCCCGACGAAGCCGTCGCGGTCGTCAAACGTTATCACGACGCGGGCTTTCAGCAAATCAAAATTTACAGCTCGATGAAGCCCGACATTCTGAAAATCATCTGCATTGAAGCGCATCGATTCGGAATGACCGTGACGGGACACGTTCCGAACGGGATGAACGCGATTCAGGCGGTCGAAGCCGGAATGGATCAAATCAATCACATTCAATATCTGCCCGAAGTTCTCTTGCCGAAGGATTATAAAGGTCAGCGCGGCGTCGTGCCGAAAATTGATTTTAATTCGGAAGATACGAAGAAAACGATTCAGTTTTTCAAAGACCACAACACGGTTTTCGACCCGACGCTCGTCGTTTTCGAGTGGCTTTTTCACCCGTCCGACGAGCCGTTCTCGAATTTCGAGCCGGGCGCGGCAAAAGTTCCGCGCGAGCTTTTCGCGCCGATAAACAACACCGGATTTCCCGCCGCCCGCGCGCAGTTCGGGCGCGACTACTTTAAAATGTTTCTCGACATCACGGGCGCGCTCCACAAAGCCGGCTTAACCATCGTCGCCGGAACCGACCAGGTCGTTCCCGGCCACAGCTTGCGCCGCGAAATCGAGCTTTACGTCAAAGCGGGCTTTACGCCGATGGAAGCGATTCAGGCCGCAACCATCGTCCCGGCGCGCGTCATGAAAATGGACAAAGATTCGGGCACGGTCGAAACCGGCAAATTCGCCGATTTGATTCTCGTCGAAGGCAACCCGCTCGAAAACATCTCCAACATCCGCAACACAAAATTCGTCGTCGCCGGCGGCCGAATGTACGACTGCGCCGCGCTCTGGCAATCGGTCGGCTTCAAACCGTAGAGAATTTTCTCTGGTTTATAAAACGAAAACCGCGAGATATTTTGCTTTCTCGCGGTTTTCTATATATAAAATACAAACATTCTCTGCAAACTTAGTTAGGCTTGATGTTCGGCCACGGCTAAAATTATCAATTAGAAATTGAAGGCATGCGATTTTGAAATCGCATGAAAGTAAAAAAGAAAAGTCTTGTGTCTTGTAACTCAGTGGGTTATTCTACGTTAGGAGCTAGGCATATGTATTGTCTGAATATTAAGACAGCCAAAATAGTGACTCATAAACCAGCATTTCATGTCTATTACCACGCGCATCCCAAGCATCTTTTAACTGAAGTAAGAAAAAGATTAATTACATATCATCACGAACACGCCAGCCTCGTATAGATTTTTATCATATACGAGGCTTTTCACCGCTAATAATAAATGTAATTTGTTCTTACAGGCAGGAGGAAGATTCATAATCTCGATTTATAAAATTTACTAAAATTAGTTTCACTTTTTATTGAAAGTCATACATTTCAATCGAGATAATTCTCTTCGCTCCGCCAGATTGGAGAGATAAAAATGTTAAAGGGAAATAAATGCGAACTATGCAGCGAAGTTATACAAAGCACTAAAGCACAACACAAACAGACAAAATATTGCCAGCGGTGTGCACAACAAAAGAAGATTGAGAATACCCAAAATTCCTGGCTGCCGGAGGAAAAAAGAGCATATATGCGGCAATATATGCGTAACTATCGCCGCTTGCATCCGAAACTAAACAGTCGGTATGTTCGAAAGCATCGACAGAAAAAGCGCGAAGTTCCGGCGATAGCCAACTGTAAAGAGAACTCCACAATAACCAAACCAATCTACCAAAAGAAAATTTACTTTTCTTGCCTGTGGTTCATGCCGTTGTTGGTTGGAGAATCACCGTCGTCAGAATCAATGAGCATGTGGTTTGATTCCTTAGAGACGGCTATCAAGTTCCTGGAGCTGGCGGCCGTAAAAATAAGCGGCTTAATAATTATTGTTCTAGTTTGTGTGCGACATATAAAATATCTTCTTTACTCAGAAGATAATGATAATAGAAATGAAAACAGTAATAACAGCGATAGTGACAATAGCAAAACCACCAATACCGGAGAAAAGTAAGTTCTAAAATCCGAAATAAAATTTGTTGAAAATAATTAAAAATTCCGCTTTTAAATTTGCCATTTTTGATGTTTGGGTGTAATTTGTTGGTGAATTTTGTCCATTCACAACTGATAGATGCCGATTCACAGGTGAACTTTTGATATTCACAGGTGAACGACGAAGATTCACACGTGTACGGGACAGATTCACAACCGAACGCCGTTCATTCACACGTGAACGCACAACATTCACAACTGAATGACGGAGATTCACAGGTGAACTTTAAAGATTCACAAGCGAATGACGAAGATTCACAAGTGAACGCTTGAAATTCACATCCTATAATCCCAAAAACAGAGGAGGACAATTTAATATGAGAGATGTTGAACGACGAAAGCTCGATAAATTTGAGCGTCAGGATGCGTTTATGGTTGAGAATGCGGCGGAGTTTCCGTCGGGAAGTCCGGGAAGTGCGGTCGCCGTGGTCAATAAAGCGATTATTACCGAGATGCGCTCGCACGCCGCCGGGCAAATTTCGGGCGGAACTTCGGCGGCGCAGTCAATCGGCAACAAGGACGAGGATTTGGACGAATTGATGCAGATGCTTCGCAATATGAACCGCGCGGCCAATGCCTTTGAAGACGAAGTATCGGGCAGCCATCTGAAATTTCGCCTGCCGCGCAATCGCTCCGAGCCGAACGTTTTGGCGACGGCGCGGGCTTATTACGCCGATTCGGAATTGCTCAAGGAAAAATTTATCGAATACGGTCTGGCCGGGGATTTTCGCGAGGCGTTGCTGGCAAAACTAACGAGCGTCGAACAGTCGGGCGCGCTTGCCGACACCGGGACGGAGCTGCGCGCGGGCGCAACCGGCGGATTGTTGGAGACGGCGCGGCGCGGAATGGATAATTCGCGCAAGATGGACGCGATTATTCGTATAAAATATTTCAATAACCCGCACAAGCTCGCCGCCTGGACGGTCGCTTCGCATCTCGAACGCTCGCCGCAGCGCGCGAAAGACAGCACCGGCCAAAGCGTGAATAAGTGATAGGTGATAGGTGAAAGTGGATAGCGGATAGCGGATAATGAGAAAACAAACTATCCACTATCCGCTATCCACTTTCAATCACTCCGTGCTAATCTTTTACTGCTTTTCATCAATTTATAAATCAAAAAGGAATCAATATGCTCGCTTGTTTTTTGTCCTTCTTTTTTCTGTTTCAGGTTTCGACCGTCGTTTCGCCGACGCCGACGGCGACGCCCGCGGCATCTTCGCAGCAGACGACGACCACCACGACGACCGTTAAAACGACTGCGGCGGCAAATCTCGCGCAGATGCTCGAAGAGCCGATTTCGGTGATGAAACATTCGATTCGCGTCGGCGCGCGGCAGCTTAATTACACGGTCACGACCGGATTTATACCGTATCGCAACCAGCAGACCGGCGAGACCGAAGCGAAGATGTTTTTTGTCGCTTACACGCTCGACAATCCGTCGGAAAAACGCCCTTTGATGTTTTCGTTTAACGGCGGGCCGGGCTCGGCGTCCGTCTGGCTGCATCTCGGCGCAATCGGGCCGCGCCGCGTCAAAATGCTCGATAACGGCATGATGCCCCCGCCGCCGTATGAGATGGAAGACAACCAGCAGACGTGGCTGACCGAAACCGATTTGGTGTTTATCGACCCGGTCGGAACGGGCTACTCGCGCGCGACAAAGCCCGAATTCGCCGCGAAATTTTTCGGCTTAAACGGCGACATCGAGTCGGTCGGCGAGTTTATCAGGATGTATCTCGGGCGCTACGAGCGCTGGTCTTCGCCGATTTTTCTGGTCGGCGAAAGCTACGGCACGACGCGCGCTTCCGGGCTTTCAAATCATCTTTTCGACCGCGGCATCGGGCTCAACGGAATTCTTCTGATTTCGACGGTGATGAATTTCCAGACGATTCGCTTTGCCGACAACAACGATTTGCCGCTCGTTCTGATTCTGCCTTCGTATGCGACGACCGCGTGGTATCACAAGCGGCTTTCGCCGCAGATGCAGTCGAAAACGGTCGAGCAAGTCGCGCGCGAAGCCGAAGATTTCGCGATGAACGAATATATGCCGGCGCTGATGCGGATTGACCGTCTCACGCCGCCGGAAAAGCAAAATCTTCTGGACAAATTCAACCAGTTTACGGGCCTCAGCAAGACGTTCGTCGAGCAGAATAATTTTCGCGTCGAGCTCGGCGAATTTATGAAAGAGCTTCTCCGCGACCAGCGCCGGACGACCGGAAGACTCGACAGCCGTTTTACCGGAATCGACCGCGACGCGGCGTCGAGCGAAGCGGAAAACGACCCGAGTATTTCGGCGATTCGCCCGCCCTACACCGCCGCTTTTAACGATTACGTGCGGCGCGATTTGGGCTTTCGGACGGATTTGGAATACTACATTCTCGGCGGCGGAATCGGGCGCTGGAACTGGAACGTCGATAACGGCTATGCCGACACGTCGATGCCGCTCAAGGACGCGATGGCGAAAAATCCGTATATGAAAATCTTTATGGCAAACGGCTATTACGACATGGCGACGCCGTTTTTCGCCGCCGAATACACCGTCTCGGCGATGAATCTCGACCCGCAACTCAGACAAAACATTACGTTCGCCTATTACGAAGCGGGACACATGATGTACATCGAGAAAAATTCGCTGCGGAAATTAAAGGAAGACGCGGCAGTATTTATTCAGAAAGCCGTTTCCAAATAAAATTTATTTGAAAGGAGCGGGGAAAATATTTAATTTTCCGAGACGGGTAATTTTATCACGACGCGCAGGCCGTTTTCGGTGTTTGTGGCTTTTATCGTTCCTTTATGGGCGTGGACGGCGCGTTCGGCAATCGCCAGACCGAGACCGATGCCGCCGGTTTTGCGCTCGCGTGCTTCGCCGACGCGGTAAAACGGGCGGAAAAGATTTTCGAGCTCATCTTCCGGCACGCCGCCGCCAAAATCCCTGACCGCAACTTCGGCTTTTCCCTTCCCGTTCGAGAGCGAAACTTCGACGGTCGTGCCTTCTTTTGTATAGCGAACGGCGTTGCGCAAAACGTTTTCAATCGCGCTGCGCAAAAGATTTTCGTTGCCGAAAACGCGCAGATTTTGATTTTCGAGAATTTTGACCGATTTGCCTTTCGCCAGCGCTTCAAAATCGGCGTCCGCTGCGACCGCTTCGACGAGCTTTGTTAAATTGATGTTTTGTTTATTAAAATCCTGCGCGCCGCTCTCCAGTTTCGAAAGCATCAAAAGCCGCCCAATCATTTCATTGAGGCGATTCGATTCCATCTCGATTCTTTCTAAAATTGGCGCGGTCGCTTCATTTACCGATTTTTGTTTGGCGAGCTCGAGCGCGACGTTCAAACGCGCGAGCGGCGAGCGCAGCTCGTGCGAGATGTCCTGCGAGAGACGCTTTTGCGAATCGAGCAAATTTTCGATTCGTTCGGCCATCTCGTCAAAATCTCTTGCCAGATACGCCAGCTCGTCGTGTCGATTTCCGACCTCGGTCGCGACGCGCGTCTGCAAATCGCCTTCGGCAAATTTCTGCGTCGCTTTTCTGAGCTTCCCGATTGGCGACGAAAGATACCGCGCCAGCCCGTAGCAGAGCAAGCCGCCGGTTAAAATAACCGCGAGAATCTGCGGAATCCTGTTTGTTACCTCGGTTAAAAGAGATGTCGACGGCGGACGTTTATACTGAATTGCGAAAACATAATTTGCGCCCTTTTTGCCCGGCACGCGTTTCGCCGCAATAATCTGGTCGGGCAGACGATTAAATTCGACGTTTCCGCTTTGCAGCGCGGCCGTCATCAATTCCCTGGCTTCGGCGGAAACGTCGCTTCCCGCAATTTGCCGCAGATTTTCGTCAAAAACACCGATGGCGTTTATGCGGTCGCTGGTGCCGACGCGGCTCAGATATTCTTCCAAACCTTTCTGCCCTTCGTTTTCGTAAATCTGAATCGCCGTCTGCGAATTGGTATTAACCGCCTCGCCGACAAAAATCTGCCACTGGCGAACGAGCGGCTCGGTCTGCGTCGACCAGTTGACAATCGTCAGCGCGGCGACAACCAGAGCGATTGAAAACCAGAACCAGAGAAAAATTTTTAAGAACAGACTCATAAAATAGTGGCCGGTGGTCAGTAGAAAAACAAAATGCTGTCTATTATCTACTCGCTGCTAACTACCGTATAAATATATCCGACCGAGCGAATCGTTTTGATTCGCTCGTCGCCGTCGGCGCGCTCGCCGAGTTTTTTGCGCAAATTGCTGATGTGCATATCGAGACTTCTATCGAACGGCGAAAGTTTGCGGTCGAGAACTTTTTCGCTCAAATTTTCTTTTTTGACGACTTTTCCGGCAGCGCGCAGAAGCGCCGCGAGCAAATCGAATTCGACCGCCGTCAAACCCAAATCTTCGCCGTTTCTTTTTGCCGAACGCGCCGCGATGGAAACTTCGATGTCCTCGACGTGAAATTTTTCGGGCGAAGCCGCTTGATTTTCCTCCGCTTCCGGCATGCGCCGCAAAATCGCGCGGATTCGCGCCACCAGCTCGCGCGGGTTAAAAGGCTTTGCCAGATAATCGTCAGCGCCGATTTCAAGCCCGACGATTCTTTCCATATCGTCGCCGCGCGCCGTCAGCATCAAAACCGGAACTTTGGATGTTTCCCGGAGATTGCGCAAAACGTCGAAACCGTTCATTTTCGGCAGCATCACGTCGAGCGTCACCAAATCGTATTTGCCCGACGCCGCTTTTTCGAGCCCGCTCTCGCCGTCGTGAACCGCTTCGGTCTGAAAGCCTTCGACCGTCAAATATTCCGAGATGAGCTCGCACAGTTCCTCGTCGTCGTCAATCAAAAGTATTTGATTCATAATCTTAAGATTTTACTTCAGAAATTTTCATTTTGCGCGCTCTTTTACAATTCTTTACATTACTTCACGATATTTAGACACTTCGCGCCGCAAAAAATTCGTCTATAACAATAGCGCGATATAAAACTCTAAAAGCCTGAAATTTTATATCGCCGTGGTAAATGACAGAAAAAGGACGTCTCACCCAAAATAGCCTCCACACTACTGCAAGAAAAGGCTTTCTAAAGAAATTCTTTAGAAAGCCTTCCGCATTTTATAACTTTTCCTGCTAAACTACGTAATAAAAGCAATGCCGACGACTATTACCGAAATTGAAGACATCGAACGCGGAAAATTTATTTTGCACATCGAAGGCTCGATGACCGCCGAAGACGCGGCTCTGCTGGAAAAAATTGCGCTCGATTTGCGCGAGCAAAACAATCGGAATTTTACGCTCGATTTGGCCGATTTGGATTTTCTCGACAGCGAAAGCGCGCCGATTCTTAAAAGAATGGAGCGCGTGCACGGCTTTGAAATCGAAGGAATCGAGTTTTTTCTGCAAAATATAATCAACGAAGTCGAAAACCGAAGTACAAATTAGCGAAGAAAGTTTCACCATCTGCTCCGCAACACAGAGGCACAGAGATTTTTATATTTTTTTTTGTGCCTCTGTGTCTCTGTGGTAAATTTCTTCTTAGATTTGACAAAACCAGCCGCGAAAAACCACAATTCTCTCAAATGAAATTAGAAAAAATTGCCGAAATCGTCGGCGGAAAATTAAACGGCGCGGGCGATACGGAAATTTTCGGCGTCTCGGCGTTTGAAAATGCCGAAAAGGACGAAATTTCCTTTCTCGAAAAAGCGGATTTTGCCGAAAACGCGAAAATCACAAAAGCTTCCTGCCTGTTTGTTGCCGAAAATTTCGACGCCGCGCTTCCCTGCGCTTTTATCGAGGTAAAAAATCCGAAGCTGGCCTTTGCCAAAACTGCTGAAATTCTTTATCCGAAAAAAAGACGCGCGGGCGAAATTCACGCATCGGCGGTGATTGCCGAAAGCGCTCGAATCGGAAAAGACGTTTTTATCGGCGCGTTTGTCTGCGTCGGCGAAAACTCCGAAATCGGCGACGCGGCGCAGCTGCTGGCGGGCGCGAAAGTCGGCGACGCCGTAAAAATCGGCGGGCGCTCGACGCTTCACCCGAACGTTTTTGTCGAGGACGGCTGCATCATCGGAAACGATGTCGTTCTACACGCCGGAGTCGTCATCGGCGCTGATGGTTTCGGCTTTGTTCGCGACCGCGAAGGTTATATAAAATTCCCGCAAATCGGAACGGTCGTTATCGAAGACAACGTCGAAATCGGCGCAAATTCGTGCGTCGACCGGGGCGCGCTCGGCGAGACGCGCATCGGCGAAGGAACAAAGATTGATAATCTCGTTCAAATCGCGCACAACGTTCAAATCGGAAAGCGCGTCGTCATCGCGGCGCAGACCGGAATTTCCGGCTCGACCGTCATCGAAGACGACTGCGTTATCGGCGGTCAGGTCGGCTTCGGCGACCACGCGCGCGTTTTGAGCGGCGCGATTATCGGCTCGCAGGCCGGAGTCCTGCCCGGAAAAATCGTCCGCGCCGGCGTCTGGTGGGGAACGCCTGTTCAGCCGCTCGACGAATACAAACGCCAGAACGCTCACGTCAAAGGCATTGCGCGCCTCAAAGAAGAAGTAAAGGAATTAAAAAGGCAGGCGGCCGAATTTCGGAATAATAAGAAAGACGATTGAAAGAAAATTTTGTTGACAAGCCGATTTTAAAAGGTGTATAAAAATGCTGCTTCGTTAAAATCGAATAATTCATTTCTTTGGAGAAGAGGCTTATGAATACATTAAAAAGCGGTCGGCTCTCCCTTTTTATCATTCCAATTCTAATTGCCTGCGGATACGGAATTGGAAACAACGCCAGAGCGCAGGACGGAAGCGGCAAAGCGACCATGCCGACGACTCAACCCGCGACAAAAGACAAAACAAAACAGAAAGCCGTCAAACCCGTCGCGACGACAAACAAACCGTCAAATTCAAAGAAAAAGAAGCAACCCGACCCGCCGGTCGCCGATTGGGAAATCAACAATATGCCCGGTCACTGGGAAGGAAAATTTAACGGGGAAAATACAACCCTCGAGATTCAACGCTTTGAAGGAGACACGTTCTACGGCTTTTTTACAACCGGCAAGTACCAAATTGCCTTTACCGGCGTCGTTGAACGAACCACCAGAAAAGTCACCATCACCGAAACGCAGGTGCTCCATCAAAACGGCGACGGCGAATGGACTCTGGGCGTTCTTATCGGCACTCTTCCGTATGACGGCTTAAACATGCAGGGCACTAAAAAGGAAGGCAACGCCATTTACAAATGGTCTTTCTACAAAATAATTGAGGGATAGCGGTAATGCCTTTTTCGCTAAAACCCAAACGGCTATGATTTACCGCCTTCTCGCCGACATAACGCTGATACTTCATCTTTGCTTCGTAGTTTTTGTAATCTTCGGCGGCTTTCTGGTTCTGCGCCGACGTTTCGTTTTGTGGCTTCATCTGCCGGCGCTCGCATGGGGAATCCTGGTCGAATGTTTTCAGATGCCCTGCCCGCTCACATCGCTTGAAAATTTATTCAGAAATTTGGGCGGCGAAGCGGGCTATGAAGGCGGATTTATCGAGCACTACGTTTCAATGCTGCTTTACTGGCATTTGACGACGCAGATACAGATTACGCTTGGCGTCGTGCTGATTGCGCTCAACCTGTTGATTTATTTTTTTATATTTCAAAAAACGCGCGTTCAGCTTACAAATTTGTAAAAATTAATCCCGCCCGCCGGCAAACCAATCCGCGCCGTTTTATCGTCTAAGACAAATTATCATGAGAATCAAAGCGTTTTTATACATTTTTGTCGTTACAGTTTTACTCGCCGCGTCAGCGCTCGCCGCTGTCCCGACAGATTTGAACAAGGAATTTTTAACCGGGAAAGTAAAAAGCATCGATGAAGATACGGCGACGATGAAGCTAAAAAAAGGCGTTCTTGTCGAAGATTCGCGCTATCGCTCGCGCAGCATTTCTTTCGATAGACAGGGACGTATGACTTATAAGTGGCAGAAAATCGACAAATTGTCTCCGAATGAATATTTTTATACTTACGAGGGCGACGACAAACGATTTACGCGCAGCGTTTTTATAAATCTTTTCGGCGTCGATGCAAAAAAGAATCCCGACCGGATTTCTCTCACGATTCTTCGCTACGACGCCGATAAAAACGAAATTTTTGAAGATGTTTACGCCGAACGAGAATCGTATGTCGACGCTCTGACTCAAAAATACACATACACTTTTGATAAGGAAAATCGGCTCGTCGAAGATATTTTGGCCGGTTCGAACGGCATTCCGGCGTTTTTAACCAGATACGTCTACGGGACGGAGCGCCTGCCGACCGAACGGCGCGGATATATCGTCGGCAATCCGATACCGGCAATTTCAAAATACGTTTACGAGCTCGATTCGACCGGCAACTGGACAAAACAAACCGCCGAAACGACTCTCGCCAAAAAAGACGCTGAAGCGACGACCGTCATAACTTATCGAAAAATTTCCTATTACAAATAGAAGATTTTCGAGCTTTCGGGCGGCTAAATTGATTTTGTTTTCTCGCCGCAACCGCAATCGTTTCCGCAATTTCCCTTCGGCGAAAACGATTTCGTCTTGCGCCAGAAATTTCTGCCGACGAAAAGCAACGCGAGCGCGATTATTACGATTACAATTAAAATTTGCCAGTTCATTTTTTTATAATTGAAAACTGAAAATATTATTCTTACTTTTCAGTTTTTACCTCTAACCGAATCCCAAAAGCTTGCCGCCCTGATATGTCAAAAACGCCGCGGCGTAGGCGAGAGCCGTCATATATCCGACCATAAAAAGCGTCCAGGCCCACGAATTTGTTTCGCGGCGGACGACGGCGACGGTCGACATACACTGCATCGCGAGGACGAAAAAGACCATCAACGTCAGCGCCGTCAGAGGCGTCCACGCCGGGCTGCCGTCCGCTTTTTTCGCGTCTCTGACAGCTTGAATCAAAGTCTCGTTTTCGGCGTCGGCGTCTTTCCCGACGTTGTAAATAATGCTCAAAGTCGAAACCAGAACTTCCCGTGCGGCAAACGACGCAATCAAAGCGACGCCGATTTTCCAGTCAAAACCGAGCGGCGCGATGACCGGCTCGATTAAATGCCCGAGCCGCCCGGCGTAACTGTTTTGCAAAGCCGCGCTCTGCTTTTGCTCTTCAATTTTTTTCGCGTCTCCTTGCGAGCAACCGCAATCGTCCGAAGCAATTACCATCTGACTTTGGCCGTTAGACTTTTGACTTTCGACTTCCGCGTTTCGCGGAAAATAAGTCAGCGCCCACAAAATTATCGAAATCGCCAAAATCACCGTTCCGGCGCGTTTGAGAAAAAGTCCGGCGCGCAGAAACATGTTTTGAAAAACGGCGCGGAAATTCGGCAATCGGTACGGCGGAAGCTCCATCACGAAAGGCGGCGGCGGCGATTTCAAAATGGTTCGTTTTAAGATAAAAGCGATAATAATCGCGACGACGATGCCGAGCGTGTACATCGCCAAAATCAAAATCGCGCCGAGCGAAACAAAGCCGAAAACCGTCCGCCCGGCAAAAAACGTCGCAATCATCAAAGTATAAACCGGAAGCCGCGCCGAGCAGCTCATAAACGGCGCGACGAGAATTGTCGCCAGGCGGTCTTTCGGATTTTCAATCGTCCGCGTCGCCATAATGCCCGGAATCGCGCAGGCAAAACTGCTCATCAAAGGCAGAAACGCTTTGCCGTGAAGCCCGACGCGGCTCATCAATTTGTCGAGCAGAAACGCCGCGCGCGACATATAACCCGTGTCTTCGAGAATCGAGATAAACAAAAAAAGCAGCAAAATCTGCGGCAGAAAAACGAGCACGCCGCCGACTCCGGCAATTATTCCGTCGACAATCAAATCGGTCAAAACGCCTTCGGGCATCGAGGCGCGGGCAAAATCGCCGAGCGCGCCGAAACCTTTTTCGAGCAAATCCATCGGCAGGCTCGCCCACGAAAAAATCGTCTGAAAAACAAGCAGTAGAATCGCGATTAAAATGATGAGACCGAAAAATTTGTGCGTCAAAACACGGTCGATTTTTTCCGAAACGTTTCTTTCGAGCGTGTCTTTCTGCGTCACCGTCTCCTGGTAAACTTCGGAGATAAAATTGTAGCGCGCAAAGATTTTTTTGTTCGCCGCCGCGTCCTGCGAAAGGCTCAAATGAATGTCTTCGTCGCCGATTGTTGCAGGAAACTCGGCCAGCCACGGAAGATGCGGAACTTCGTGTTTTCGCGCCGCTTTTAGCGTTTCCTGCGCCAACTCCTCGATGCCGCGCTTCTGCTTGGCGATGATGCGGACGACCGGGATTTCCAGTAATTTGGCGAGCTTTTTCGTATCGATTTCGAGACTTTGCTTCTCAGCCGCATCGACCATCGTCAGCGCGATGACGACCGGAATGTGATATTCGAGCAGCTGCGTGACGAGATATAAATTTCTTTCGAGATTGGTCGCGTCGACGACCGCGACGACGACGTCGGGTTTTGGCAAATCGGCGATTTTTCCGGTCAGAACGTTTTCGGCAATCTGCTCGTCGAGCGAAGTCACGTCGAGACTGTAAAGTCCCGGTAAATCTATCAGGCGCGCCGCCGCTTTGCCGCCGTCGAGCCGCCAGACGCCTTCTTTGCGCTCGACCGTCACGCCCGGATAATTGGCGACTTTCTGCCGCATTCCGGTCAGCGCGTTAAAAAGCGTCGTTTTCCCCGCGTTCGGATTTCCGGCGAGCGCGATTAAAAATCGGTCTTTTGTTTTTGGCCTCTGGTCATCGACTGTCTGAACGTCAGCCGGATTGAGACTCGGAGCATGCGACTTTTGACTTTTATTTTGAGGTTTCATTCGCTAACTTCTATCGCGTCTGCTTCGGATTTCCGCATCGCCAGATGATAACCGCGAACGCGAATTTCCAAAGGGTCGCCGAACGGCGCCGATTTTACAACCCGGACTGAAACGCCCGGCACAACGCCCATTTCCATCAAACGTTTGGTAACGGCCGTATTGCCATTTACCGAAATAACCTTTGCTTTTGCGCCAATCGGCAGATTTGTTAAAGTCATCATTTTCGTTTTGCCAATTCCATTTTTCGGAGAGCAGTTTTAATTATAAGCTAATTGAAATCAATTTTCAATTTCAAAAGGAGTTCGCCGCCGAGACACGGAGATACAGAGATTTTAAAGAGAAATTACCCGCAGATAAAAAGAAAATACTATCCTGTCTGTCCTGTTTTAATTTCCTCTGTGTTCTCTGTGGTGAATATACCTATCGAGGGACGATGATTTTTTCGGTAATTAAATCGGCCTGATAGGTTCCAAGCGTGAAGCGAAGCGGCAGGCGTTTGTCGTCGGTGCTCAGCCAGAGACGCAGATTTAAATTGTCAATCTGCGGATTTCCGGTTGTCACGGAAATAAATTGTGCGGCGACGTTTTCGTTTTTCAGATTGATAATATTGACGCTTGCCGGCCGCAGATAAAAAACGGTTGCGCCGGTGCCTAGAAAAACGGCGACGCGCGTATCATTGACCGGATTGCTCGGGTCTTTGCTCGGTTTGAGATTAAACGAGCGAAGCGCGTAGACGAGCGACAGAATGCTGTGCGTGCCGACCGGGATTTCTATCCGGTTTGAGCCGTTAAAAGTCGCCGCTCCCGTTTTCTGGTCAAACTGCGTAACCTGACTATAAGCGGCAAACATACTGCTGAATTGCAGGGTAATCTGGCGCGGCGCGAGCGTTTCGGGATTTACCTGCGCGGTGATTGTGTCGTTCAGACGGAGAATCTGCTGGTTCGGCTGCGTTCCGGTCACAATCGCCGTCAATAAAAGGCTGTCCTCGCCCATAAACAGCTTTCGCTCTTTAGCCTGAAGCGTAATCATTCCGAGCATCTGACCATTATTCGAAATTTGATATTCGAGCGTTTCGCCGAGCTTAAACGGCAAATCCGACGCGAGCGGCTGGTTTTCGACATAAGGCGCGGGCGTCGCGGCGGGCTTCGGTGTTGCCTGCGGGCGCGGAGTTTGCGTTGGAGTCGGAGATACGACGGATGTGTCCGGCTCGAGCATTTGAATACTGGCGAGTTCGGCGCGAAACTCGCCCTTGGCGGTTTTAAAACGAATTAAAATTGGAATCCTCGCTTCGTCCGCGCTGAAATTGATGCGAAAATCCGTGATTCCCTTTTCGACAAAAAACTGGCTCTGCGCGGTGGAAATGCTTGTTTCAAATTCTCCGGCGTCGGTTTTGAGCTTTTCGTTTCCCGCGCTTACAAAACTGACGCTGTAAACTTTTTCGTCTTCGAGCATCGAAAAATTTCCGACGCCGCCCGCGTTTCTCACCTGATAAAGCAATGTCAGCCAGTCGAAGCTGGTGGCGGGCGTGACGGTAAAATTGCTGACGGTTTCCTTCGGCAAAACGCTCGCGTTCGACGTTTTGCGAACGTAAAGCGGCATTCCCGTGTCGGCGGCGGCGTAGGTCGTGCGCGCTTCGTCGAGCAGATAAAACGCGGCGCTGACAAAATCGTTGGTCTTTATTTTCGACTGCAGTTCGACGGCGTCGCGCTCGCCGAGCTTGCCGCGCGAAACGACGTAAGTTTCGGCATAAGCCGCGTTTTTAAATTTTTCAAAAGAGATGTTGTAAGTCAGCCGTTCGCCGATGCGAAAAGGCGTCGGCGGAAGCTGTTTGGCGACGGGCGCAACCTGCGCCGAAACCGTGTTGAGAATTAATACGGCGGAAAATAAAAAGATTAGAAAACAAATCGGCCGCAGGCGTTTGCGTAAGAACACGGATTTATATTTGAGGTTTGAAGTTTGAAGTTTTAATTTTCTCATCAACAGTTTTACGCCGCTTCCAACTCTTCTAAAATCTTTCTTACGGCCGCCGATTTATCTTCGGCTCCGGTCACGGCGCGACCAATCACAAGGTAATCCGCGCCTGCCTGAACGGCGTCTTTTGGTGTCATTACACGCTTCTGGTCGTCATTCGTTGCAAAAACGGGACGAATTCCGGGCGTCACAATCAAAAATTCCTTTTTTTCGACCATCGCTCGAATCGACCGCGCTTCGAGCGGCGAAGCAACGACGCCGTCCAAATCACATTTTGCCGTAAGACGCGCCAAATTCAAAACTTGCGCTTCAATTTCTTCCCCGATTCCGACTTCAATCAAAGTATCGCGATTGGCGCTCGTCAGCATTGTGACGCCGATAATTTTCGGCCTGACAAGATTTTCCTTCTCGCAAACTTCTCTCACGCTTTCGACCGTTCGCCGCATCATTTCGCCGCCGCCGAGCGCGTGAACGTTAAACATCCAGATGCCCAAGCGCGCGACTTCCGATGCGGCTTTCGCGACCGTGTTCGGTATATCGTGAAACTTGACGTCGAGAAAAATCTTGACGCCGTCCGCCACTACTTCACGCACAAAAGATGCCCCTTCCGAAGTAAATAGTTGCAAACCGATTTTGAACGCGCCGACTTCCGGGCGCAGCTCGGCGATTATTTCACGCGCTTTTGCGGCGGTTTCGACATCAAGCGCGATGATTATTTTTTCTCTGCTCACGATAAGAAATTTATTCGATTGATTTCAGAATCCGCCGGCGGAAAAAATTTGTCAGGCGAAGAGAGCCGCCGGTCAGAAGCTTTTTCGATTTTTTGAAATGCGTAAACGGCAGGGCAATCTCAAAATCGGGCGCTTTTTTCCCCTTCAGATATTCCAGACACTGCGCTCCGGCTTCTTTTATTTCAAAAGCCGCGTTTTGCGCAGTTTTCGCGCGTTCGGCGTCGTTTCGGAATTTATAAATCACGCTTTGCATAAACCACGCGTCGGCGTATTTGGCGTCTAGCTCGGCGGCTTTCTGCAAATGCCATAAAGCCGTTTCGAATTGTTGGAGCTGAAAATAGGCGCAGCCGGTCAGATATTGCAGCTCGGGCGTTTCCTCGAAATTTATCGCTTCCTTAAACGCGGCGATGCTTTCGGTCCAGTTTTCTTCAAAAGCGGCGAGCATTCCCCATATAAAATTGACGCAGACGGTCGTTCGCGGTCTTGTCGCCAGAACGCTTAAGAGGCGGCGCGCTTTTTCCGCTTCCTTTTTATCGGCGTTGATGGCGCCGAGCAGGAGCAGAATTTTTTTGTTTTGCGGCGCAAGCGGGTAAGCCTTTTCCAGATTTTTCGACGCCGCGTCGAGCTTGTCGGCGCGAAAAAGGCTTTCGGCGATAAACGCAAGCAGCGGAACGTTTTGCGGCGAAAGCAAAACGGCGCGCTCGAGCGTTGCAAACGCCTGTTTTTCCTCGTTTTGCTGCAAAAGCTTGACGCCTTCTTTGACGAGATGCGTAAAAAGCTCGGCCTGTTTGTTGTCGTGACCTGAGAGAATTTCTTTTAAGAGTCTTTCATTTTTGTCTTCAATCGCCAGCTTTTCCTTTTTTTCGTCCCATATTTCCAGACAATTCTGGCTTAAAAGCGTCGATAAATCGGGATTTACCTTTTCAATCGTTTCAAAAAACGACTGCAGCAGCGTGTGGTCTTTCTGAAAAGATTTGACTTCGCGATTGATAAATTCGTAGGCGAGTTTGAGTTGCTCCGTCACCTGCGCGAGCCGCAGTTCGAGCAGCGAAACTCGTTCGAGCAGGTGGTCTTCGTAGTAAGACGGCACGATGCCTTCGTCGTGACGAATCGCCGGCGGAAAAACGACAATCATCAGGCGCGTTCCGCATTCGCGGCAATTCGCGCTTCCCGGCTCGTTTGCCGCGCGGCATTTCTGGCAATAGTAAGAGATAGCGTTCACTTTAATAATTGATAGTTGATAGTTGCTAATCGATAAATTTTTTCAAGTACCAGTTATCGATTATCAATTATTCATTAGTCTAAGTCGAGCGGATTTTTAAACGGCACGTCCTTTTCGTCGCCGGCGCGCTTCATCGCTTCTTTAAATTTTTCTTCGAGCAGGCGCTCGCGGTCTTTTTGCGACGACATTTCCTGCGCGAAAAGCTGTTCGCGCAGTTCCTTTTGTTTATCCAGATTGCCGCGCAAATCTTCAAACGAGCCGAACGCTTTCTTTTTTTCCTCGTGCGATAAAATCGCGCCCGTCTGAGCGTCAATCGTCAAAGCCGCTTCGCAGCAAGGGCAAATTATACTGAACTTTTCCATAACAGAAAGATTATAATAGCGAAAAGTGAATAGTGAAAAGTGAATAGTTTAAAACTTTCTTAATTTTTCACTATTCACTTTTCGTTTTTCACTGAATTTTCTTTATGGCGTCTTTTGTCATTTGCTCGACCTTTGCCGGATTGATGCTTTGCGGCGCGGTGAGCGGCTTGACTCCGGCGGCGGTCAGGATGTCCTGCGGCGAGCCGTTTGTAAAAAGTACAGAGCCCTTGTCATAGGGCAGTTCCGCCACTTTTCCGTTTTTCATATAAACCTTGATTTTTTTTGTTTCCTGAAGGCGCTCCAATTTTTGTATCTGCGGGTCGTTTCTGAACGTGCGCGTTTCGAGAAACTGATTCTGCTTGTTCATCGTCGTCGTGACTGACGAATCAAAAGGCGCGGGCGCCGAATTGAGCTGCGCTTTGACATTCGTATTGGCATTTGTCGGAACAATCGGGTTGAGCTGATTAGCGTTCGCGTTGACGTTTCTCAAAGCCTTCATCGGAACGAGATTCGTGTTTACTTCGGCGATTTCCGCGTTTGAATTCGGCGCGTTAGCGTTCGTTGTGTCCAAAGGCGCGGACGGCTCGCTCGAACAGGCGCTTAAAAAAAACAGATTTATAAAAGCGGCGAATAAAATAATTCTTTTCATTGATAACTCCTTAATTTGGCGGACAGATTTTTCTTAACTTCCGGCCATTCCGACTCAATAATACTGAAATAGACCGAATCGCGAAAGCGTCCCGATTCGGTAATCATGTGATTTCGCATAGTTCCCTCTTCGCGCGCACCGATTCGCCGCATCGCGTTGCGCGATTTCTCGTTAAAAGCGTCGGTTTTCAACTCGACGCGGATGCATTTCCACGTTTCAAAGGCGTGCGTCAGCATCAAAAGCTTTGCTTCCGAATTGATATAAGTTCTCTGCCAGGCGGGATTTATCCACGTCCAGCCGATTTCCGTCTTTCGATTGTTCGCGTCGATATTGCCGAAACGCGTCGAACCGACGATTTTGTCCTGCGTCCGGTCAATCGTCACAAACGGCAGCGCGATTTTCTTTTCGAAGTCACCGAGCGCCGTTTCGACGTAGCGGCGCAAATCTTCGGGCGCTTTGACGATATTCGCCGTCCATTTCCAAAGACTTTCTTCCAGACCGACTTCACAAAGCGCGTCGAGATGTTCAAATTTTAACGGCTCAAGCCGGACGAATTCGCCTTCCAGAGTTACAGGTTCGATTTTCATATTTTTATTAACGAAAAAGGTCAGCAGACAGTTTCACACTGACTACTGACCGCTGGTTGCTGCCTACCTTTTTAAATGTCGTAATACATCTGAAACTCAAGCGGATGCGGGCGCAGGCGCAGCGGCTGAATTTCGTTTTCGCGTTTGTATTTTATCCATTTCTCAATCATCGTCGTCGTGAAAACGTCGCCTTTGAGCAAAAATTCGTGGTCGTCTTCGAGCGCTTTTAAGGCTTCGTCGAGACTTCCCGGCAAGCTCGGCACATCTTTTAATTCTTCGGGCGACAAATCGTAGATGTCCTTGTCGAGCGGCTCGCCCGGGTCGATGCGATTCTGCACGCCGTCGAGTCCGGCCATCAAAAGCGCGGCAAACGTGATGTACGGGTTGCATGACGGGTCGGGCGGACGAAATTCGAGACGCTTGGCTTTCGGCGATTGCGAAAACATCGGGATGCGGACGGCAGCCGAGCGGTTCCTCGCCGAATACGCGAGATTGACCGGCGCTTCAAAGCCCGGAACCAATCTTTTATAGCTGTTCGTCGTCGGCGCGGCGAAAGCGACGATTGCCGGCGCGTGTTTGAGCAGGCCGCCGATGTAGAATTTCGCCATTTCCGAAAGACCCGCATACTGGTCGCCGCCGAACAGCGGCTCGCCGTCTTTCCACAGAGATTGGTGGCAGTGCATTCCCGAGCCGTTGTCGCCGAAAAGCGGTTTCGGCATAAATGTCGCCGTCTTGCCGTGCGCCGCAGCCGTATTTTTGACGACGTACTTAAAGAGCATTAAATTATCGGCGGTGTGCAGGAGATTTGAATAACGAAAATCGATTTCGCATTGTCCGGCGGTCGCAACTTCGTGGTGATGGCATTCGACGTGAATTCCGACTTCGCCGAGAATGGTCGAAATCGTATTGCGCAGGTCAATCAAAGTGTCCATCGGCGCGACCGGAACATATCCTTCTTTGGCGCGAATGTGATAGCCGAAATTCGGCATCATATCGCTGCCGTTGCGTCCGGTATTCCAGTGTCCTTCTTCCGAATTTACCGAATATCCGGCGCTTTGCTGGTTGTTGTGATAGAAAACTTCGTCAAAGACGAAAAATTCGGCTTCCGGCCCGACATAAGCGGTGTCGGCGATGCCCGTAAAGCGCAGATAACTTTCGGCCCGAATGGCGACCGAGCGCGGGTCCATCGCGTAGCCTTCTTTTGAAACCGGGTCGCGCACGTCGGCGATTAAACAAATCGTCGTGTCTTCGGCAAACGGGTCAACCCAGCAGCGTGAGGGGTCGGGCATCAAAAGCATGTCCGATTCGTGAATCGCCGCCCAGCCCCGCAAGGAAGAAGCGTCAAAACCGAAGCCTTCTTCAAACGAGTCTTCGGTCAGACAATCAATCGGGAAAGTTAAGTGATGCCACGAGCCGGGCAAATCCGTAAAACGCACCGAGACGAATCTCGCCCCCTGGTCAGCGGCATAGTTCAAAACATTTTTCGCGTTCATTAAATCTCCTGTAATGTTCGGGTAAATAAAATTTTCGGATGGTTCGCGCTCGTCGAAACGCGAAAATCAAAAAAGGAATTCTACAATAATTCCGTTTAACTTTAAAACGCGAAAAAGTGAAAACTGAGAACTGAAAATTGTGAGCTAAAAAGCTGAGTTATTTAAATGTAAGAAAACAAAAAGGTGAGAGTTAAATCAACCTCTCACCTTTTCGGTTTTCTGTTTTCAGCTTTTAGTTTCGAGTTAAAAAGCGTTTATGTTTTCGCCTTCGGCAAAGCCGACGGTTTTGCCCTGGCTGTCGAGCAGGTGAACTTTACCAAAGCCCTTTTCGCCGCCGGTGGCCGCGACTTTTTTGAGCACTTCTTCTTTCTTTTCCTGGGAAAGGGTCGACCAGTTTGGCTGGACGACGGCAAAGAAAGTATTATTGCTGATTCTCGCTTCGCGGATAAAATCTTTGAGCGAAGAATTTTCCAGATTTACCCGCTTCACATTTTGCGAGACGTTTTCCGGCTCGTCGGCATAGCCCATCCAGATGTAAAGCCCGACATTGACGACGACGACCAGAATTGTCCCCAGCAAAAGCCATTTATTAACCGCAAATCTGCCTCTTGCTTTTTTCTCTCCCTTTTTGTCCGCTTTGTCGGTCGAAGCCCTGTGCGCTGATTGAACCGGCTCGGAATTTTCCGATTTCGACTCTTCGGCGTCGGTTTTTTCGACTTTTTCGACTCTTTGTTTTAATAAATCGACGAGCTGCAAAGTCTTGCTCGCGGCTTCGGAAATCGCCTGGTCGTGCAGAAAGCCGTATTTGTCTTGGAGCTTTTCGCTTTCGACCTTTTCCTTTTCCATCTGAATCAAATCGACGTAACGATTGCCGATACGAACGTTGCACTCGATGGCCGTCGCCGTTACGAGCGGCGCAAAGAAATTTTCGTTTGTGCTTTCCTTAAAAATGCGCAGGCGATTGAAAAAATCGTTTTTGATGAGCTCGTCAAAACCTGCCGCATCGTCGGCTTCGGTCATAAAATCTTCGAATTTGAGCGCAATCAGCAAAATTTCCGAATCGTCCTCGCTGACCGCATAAAGCGGAATGCTCGCCCATTCGCCGTAAAGCATCGTCAGATGCGTTATCATCTCGTCGCGCTCGAAAACCATCTGGCGTTTTTCGCCGCCGATTTCTTTGGCGAAAAGCCTGGTGATAACGAGGTCGAATTTGCTTCTGACCTGTTCGGAATAAGGCGAGTTTCGATAAAAGCGGGCGAGTGAAATCAAGGCCTGCGAGCTTAAAATCGGACGCGTCGTCTCGCAATAGCGGCGCAGATGTGTGACCGAAACGCTTTTATCGCGGTGCGAGAGCGCCGAATACCAGCTTTCGGTTTCCTGCATCAATTGAAATTCGGCCTGCGCGTGCTCGGGCGAATTTAAATCTTTCGAAACCTGCAGAAAATGATGCAGAATTTTTTTCGCTTCCAAATCGTCGTATGGCTTCGGTATGATTTTCATCTGCTCGCGCTCGACGCCCGAAAGCACGTGCTCGACCATCTGCAAACCGGAAACCTCCTTCATCGCGCGCTGGCGATAAAACTCGACGCTGTTGGCGAGCGGTTTGTTTTGTTCCGCATGCTCGACTTCGGAAGTTTCTTCAAACTGTCCGGCGTCCGGCGCTTCTTCGTCAGCCGGTTCGCCCTGAAGCATTTCCGCTTCCGACGATTTCGTTTCGGGCCCGGAGATTGATTCGGCAAAATCGATTTCTTCGGGAAATTCGTTTTCTTCATGAAATGATTCCGATTCACCCGCAAAAAATGCGGCGGTTTCAGCGGAATGATTTTTACGATTATTTTCTCTTTCTCTTGCCCGGCTTGTTTCAATTACGGTTTCTTCGAGTAGATTCTCTTCTTTCAACTCTTCAATAAGGTCTTCAAATATATTCATGGTTTTATACCCAGTTTCGGGGAGAAATGTGCATTTTTACGGGAGGACTTGCGTGATATAACCGGTCTGGTCGAGCGCAATCACGTAGGGCGTTTCGCTTCCGACAATTGCTTTGGTGGCGACTATCGTATAAGCGGTGCGAAGCTGCGCATCGGTCGGGCTGATCGGGCTCATCTGGAAAGTAAATTTTCCGCGCAGAAGGTCTGTGCCCGATGTGGTTCCGAGACCGTTCGCCTGCGCCGAATTCAATTCGGAAAGACGCCCGAACCGGCTGTTTTGCGAATAATAGCTAATCTGACTCGAACCAATCGTTCGCATACTCGCAAACGCGTTGCCGTTTTCAGCGTGCTGTTTTGCTTTATATAAAAACGGAAATGTAATCGTCGACAGAATGCCGATTATTACTATGACCAAAAGTAATTCGATTAATGAAAAGCCGTTTTGTCTGTTATTTTTCATTGATTAAAACCTCGTCAAGTTTTCTTTGGAAGTGACAAAAATTGGCACAAAAAATTGACAAATCTTGTCCGAAATGAGTAGGAATGTTGATTAATTTATTTTAATTACTAGCATTTTGTTGATTTTCCTCGGGAAAAAATCTCAAGCCGCATCGAATTTAGCAAGACGTATGCCAGAAGGAAGCGGAAAGTGAAAAGTGAAAAGTGAAAGGTAGTTGATTTTTATTTCTCACCGCATACTTCTAACCTGTCACCTAAAAAAATAGTTGTTGTTCTCAGGTTTGTTTTTTGATACGATTTTTTATAAGTTGTAATTTTTCTTCTTGCTCTTTCGGTTAATCCGAATCAGCAATTTTATTTTTGGAGAACGGTAAATTTGAGCACGGTCATCGAGCAGACAATCGAAACATACGGAATTGATAATTGGGGACAAGGATATTTCGGCGTAAATAAACAAGGTCATTTGATTGTTCGAGCTTCGGAAAATGACGGCAATTCGGCGGACGTTTTTGAAATCGTCGAAGATTTGCGCAGACGCGGGATAACGACGCCGATTCTGCTCCGTTTCCCGCAGCTTCTCGCCGGGCAAATCCGCAAACTGCAAAAAGCATTCAAAAATTCGATAAAAGAATTCGACTACGAAGGCGGGCATATGTGCGTCTATCCGATGAAGGTCAACCAAAACCGCTCCGTCGTCGAAGAATACTTACGCGAAGGCAAACGTTATAATTTCGGTCTCGAAGCCGGTTCAAAAGCCGAGTTGTATGCCGCGCTCGCGATGGAACAGGCAACGGACAGCCTGCTCGTTCTCAACGGTTTTAAGGACAGAGATTTTATTCGTCTCGCTTTTGCCGGAGCGCAGGCCGGAAAAAACGTCGTTATCGTCATCGAAAAAATGAGCGAGCTCGAACACACGCTCAAAATCGCCGATGAGGTTACGACGGAAGACGAAACGGTCAGCCTGCCGATGGTCGGCGTGCGCGTCAAGCTTTACTCGAAAGGCTCGGGCAAATGGGAAAAGTCCGGCGGCGAAGCGGCGAAATTCGGATTGACGACGACGGAAATCCTCGAAGTTATCCGTCGTCTTCAGGAAGCTGGCCGCGCCGATATGCTCAAATTGCTGCATTTTCACATCGGCTCGCAATTAACCGACATCAAACGCATCAAAAGCGCGATGCGCGAAGCGGCCAGAACTTACGCGAAAATCCGCCAGATGAATATTCCGATTCAATACTTAGATGTCGGCGGCGGTATGGCAGTCGATTACGACGGCTCGCGCACCTCGTTCGAGTCCTCGGCCAATTACAACGCGCAGGAATTTGCCAACGACGTAATTTACGTCATCAAAACCGTCTGCGACGACGAAAACGTGCCGCATCCGACGATTATTCAGGAATCGGGCCGTTATCTTTCGGCCTATCACGCGATTTTGGTGACGAACATCCAGGACGAAATCGAAACCGTCGTCGAAGACATCACCGTGCCGATTACGGTCGAAGAGGACGACCCGCAGGTCGTCAAAGAGCTTTACGATTTGCGCGAAACTTTGAACGCGAAAAACTACCGCGAGTATTATCACGACGCGCTCGAACAGCGCGAAGAACTCTTTACGATGTTTAACCTCGGCTTGATTTCTCTCGAAGACCGTGGTAAGGGCGAGGTTCTTTTCTGGGACGTTTGCGAAAAAGCGGACAGCTACGCGCAGCAGAAAAAGTATGTGTCCGAAGAGTTTGACGACCTTCGAAGACTTCTCTGCGCGAAATATCTGGCAAACTTTTCGGTCTTTCGCTCGATGCCCGACAACTGGGCTTTGGAGCAGCTTTTTCCGATTATCCCGATACATAAACTCAACAAAAAGCCGACCGAATATGCTACGCTATGTGATATAACGTGCGATTCGGACGGAATTGTTGAAAAATTTATTGACCTGCACGACGTCAAATCCGTTCTCGAACTGCACAAGCTTGAAAAAAACGAATCATATTACCTGGCGATGATGCTGGTCGGCGCATATCAGGAAGTAATGGGTAATAATCATAATCTCTTCGGTGTTCCGCATGAAGCTCACATACATATCGGCGAAGACGGATATATTATCAGAAAAGTCATTCAGGGCGGGACGCTCGCCGATGCGGTCGGAATGGTTCGATTCGATTCGGCACAGCTTAACGACCAGTTTCGAAAAACCGTTATGCAGCGTATCAAGGACGACGAGCTTTCCGAAAAAATCGGTTACCAGTTAATCGAATTTTACGAGGCGCAGGCTGAAAGTTATACGTATCTTTCGCCAAACGGAAACGACTAATTTTATGGCGGCGGAAATGAAATGCCCCAGATGCGGCGGTGAAATGTCGGAAGGATATGTTTTAGACCGCGGAGATAATGGATACAAATGGCCGCAGATGTGGGTCGAAGGCGAGCCTGAAGAATCTTTCTGGGCGAACGGGCTGAAGACATCCAACAGAAAAGTTTTTAAAGTTCAGGCTTTTCGCTGCGCCGACTGCAAATATTTGGAATTTTATACAACAGAAAGGATTTATATTTAGGATTTTTTATTTGGAGATAGTATGGCAACTCAAAGAAAAACAAAGGCTTCGAAATTTTTAACCGTTCCGACGCGACCGATTCCGGTTGACCGCGACCGAAGCGTCGCCGGGCTTCTGGAAAAGATGGAGGGCGCGGGATTCGGAGCAAAACAATTAGCCGAAGCGCATCGCATCTGGCTCGATATGCTCGATGATAATTCGACGATTTATATGTGCGGTTCGGGCAATCTGATTCCTTCGGGAATGCGCCGTCTGCTGGCTTATGTCATCAAAAATCGTTTTTGCGACGTTCTGGTGATGTCGGGACAAGTTCTTTTTCACGATATTCACGAAACGCTCGGACGCAATCATTACCAAGCGCATCCTTCGATGTCGGACGACGAGCTGGAAGCCTCGGAAGTTTCGCGCATCGGCGATTTGCTGGCAAACGCCGAGGAATATCACGAAGCCGACGAATGGATTGGCAGCGTTATCAATCAACTGGAATTATCGCGCCCGTATTCGATTCGCGAATTTCTGCATCTTTTAGGCCGCGAGCTCGCCGAAATCGCCCACGAAGACGGCATTTTAACCGCCGCGTTCAAATCGCGCGTTCCCGTCTTTTGCCCGGATTTGCTCGAAAGCCCGCTGTCGGTCGGCATCGCGCGCGCCCGGTTTGAAAAGAAGATTCAATTTACATTCGACATCACGCAAGACACGATGGAAATGATGACGATTGCCCAGCGCACGCGCAATTCGGGCATTCTCACGCTCGGCAGCATTTGCAGTCAAAACATGGTGAATATGGCGGAAGTTTCCTCCTATATTAACCGCTCGACTCCGCGCGGTCACAAATACGCCGTTTCGGTGACGACCGATTCCGTCCCGCTCGATATCCGCACGCCTTCGTTCGGCGGAAACCACACGCAGGTTTTCGGAAAACTTTTGAAAAACGCGATAACCGCATACGTTCCGTCAGACCCGTCAATCGCTCTGCCGCTGCTCGTCACGGCGCTTTCGCAAACGGCCGCCAAATATATGAAAGGCCGCAAACGCCCGACGTTTTCGTTTAGCGGAAAAGATTTGGGAGTTGATATACCGTAAAAATAGTGGTCAGTGGCCGGTTATCAGTGGTCAGAAAAATCTGTATTCACTGACAACCGGCCACTGACCACCGACCACTGACCTATGTCCGAGTCAACACATCTTCCGATGAATTTCGGCGGCATCGAGGAAGAAGAATTTTCTTCTTTCGATTCGGCGCGCGTTCTCGTTTTGCCGGTTTCCTATGAGGGAACGGTTTCCTTCGGAACCGGAACGGGCGAAGGCGCGTCGGCGATTATCGACGCCTCACGGAATATGGAGCTTTACGAAGAAGAAACCGATTCGGAAGTTTACAAAATCGGCATTCACACGCTCGAAGAATTTAAGCCGCGCGAAACTCCCGAAGAGATGATGAATTCGCTTTACGATTTCACGCGAAATTTGCTCGCGACGGACAAATTTCTGTGTATGCTCGGCGCGGAGCACTCGGTCAGCGCGCCGATTATACGGGCTCACGCCGAAAAATATCACAATTTATCGGTCTTGCAGATTGACGCGCACGCCGATTTGCGCGACGAATACGACGGCACGCCGCACTCGCACGCATCGATTATGGCGCGCGTCGTCAAAGATTTGCGGATTCCCTCGGTTCAGGTCGGCATTCGCTCGATTTCGGCCGACGAAGCCCGCGCGCTCGACGAAAATCTGCCGACAAAAATTTTCTGGGCGAAAGATATCGTCGGCCGAACGGACTGGATTGACGAGGCCATCGACTCTCTGACCGAAAACGTCTACCTGACAATCGACATCGACGGCCTCGACCCGTCGCTCGTCCCGACGACCGGAACGCCCGAACCGGGCGGGCTCGGCTGGTATGAAACTTTATATTTAATCAGAAAACTGGCGCGAAAACGCCGCATCATCGGAATGGATTTAGTCGAATTTTCAAAGGCCGAAAATTCCGACGCGCCCGCCTTTCTGTGCGCCAAGCTCGTCTATAAATCGCTCGCCTATATCTTCGAAAACGAAACTCCGCGCGTTCGACGCAGATAATTTTCAAAAATTTCCGAACTTACGATACTTTTTTTCGTACAAATTAAAGCTAATTTCTATAAAGCTTTTTATTCTTTTCAAAACCGCCATTATTTGGAGTAATATTCAAATGGAAATTAGCTTTAATTTGGAGAAACACAAGTGTTTATGAAAGCATTTCAAGAACAAAAAAGTATTAAATTTACAAGCGTCTTACTGGCCGCCGCGCTGCTCGTCTTGAGCGGGTGCGGCTCTTTTACTCGCCAGGAAAACGCTTCCAACACGCAGCAGCAAATACCGCCCGCGCCGATTGTAGTCGACGGCGTGCGCACATCCTACGCCGACGTTGTCGAAAAAACGTCGCCGGCGGTAGTCAGAATCGACGCCGAACGAAAATCTAAACAACAACCGCAGCAATTTCCCTTCGCCGACAATCCGTTTTTCAAAGATATGATTCCCCCGCAGATGAAACAGCAGCAGCGCCCGCAAATCGAACGCGGTCTCGGCTCGGGCGTCGTCATCAGCGCCGACGGAACGGTTTTAACCAATCATCACGTCATCGACGGAGCCGATAAAATCACGGTTACGCTCGACAACAACAAGATTTACGACGCCAAAATCGTCGGGTCGGACGCGCCGTCCGACCTTGCGGTTTTAAAAATCGAAGCCGAAAATCTGCCTTTCCTCAGTCTCGGAAATTCCGACGGCGTGCGCATCGGCGATATCGTTCTGGCCATCGGCAACCCGCTCGGAATCGGCAAAACCGTCACCGCCGGAATCATCTCGGCGAAAGGCCGCCGGACGGGACTGAGCGACGGCAGCTTTGAAGATTTTCTGCAAACGGACGCGCCGATTAATCGCGGAAATTCCGGCGGCGCGCTCGTCAATCTGGCGGGCGAGCTAATCGGCATCAACTCGCAGATTATTTCCGATTCGGGCGGCGGCGGAAACATCGGCATCGGTTTTTCGATTCCGTCGAATATGGCGAAATCCGTGATGGAACAGCTTCTCAAAGACGGCAAAGTTCATCGCGGAATGCTCGGCGTAAACATCCAGAACATAACCGAAGAAGTCGCCAAAAGCCTTGATTTGAAAGATGTTAAAGGCGTCATCGTGAGCAATGTCAAAACGGGCAGTTCGGCCGACAAAGCCGGAATCAAGCGCGGCGATATCATCACGGCGATAAACGGCGAAGCCATCGAGGACAGCAACGTTCTGCGCAACAAAGTTGCCGGAAGCGCGCCCGGAACGGACATTAAAGTCTCCGTTCTGCGCGACGGAAAGCAGGCAGATTTTACCGCCAAGCTTGACGAATTTAACCTTGAAGGCGCAAAAAGTGAAAAGCCCGGCCAGGATAATGAAGAAAGTCCCGGAAGCCAGAAGGAAAGCGGAAAACTCGGATTGAATCTTCAGCCCGTTACGCCGCAAATCGCCAAACAGCTCGATTTGCCCTCGGACACGGAAGGCCTTGTCGTGATGGATGTCGACCCCGAAGGCGCTTCGGCCGAAGAAGGAATCGCGCAGGGCGATGTGATTCTGGAAATCAACCGCCAGCCGGTCAAAACTCTCGACGACGTCTCGGCGGCGCTCGATAAATCCGGCAATCGGCCTGTTCTCCTGCTGGTTACACGCAAAGGCTCGACCGTCTATCTGACCGTCACGCCGAAGCAGTAAGCGGCTTTATAAATTAAAAAAATCTGTGCGCGAATCGAATTCGATTCGCGCACAGATTTTTGTTTTAAAAATTTCGCTTGGAAATAAATTCGAAACTATGATAAAAATGCGTCTATGTGGAACAAAGTGTATCTGATTGCCCTTGCGGTTTTTCTTCTGTTGATGTCGATTTTGACATATATCGCCCGGAGCTGGCTCGGAAGCATCACAGACCCGCGAAACGTCATTTCAAACTACGAATATTACGCCAAAATAAACGGAAATTTTTTATGGATTTCGGCGCTCATTCTGCTCATTCTGGCAAACGTCATTCTCTGGAAAACCAGAAAAACATGGGCTTTCTGGACGACGCTTTTATACTTCGTCTTTTTTGTCGTTCTGCACACATTCTGGCTCGATAAATCGTTTCTCGAATACAAGCGCGGCAACAGCCTTCAACTAACCGGCTTTTCGCTGACCCCTTTTATCGGTGCTGTTTTCTGCGTCCTCGCCGCCGTTTTGATTTTCTTTAATCAATTGCTGGTTCTGAAAATGCGCGACAAAATGTTTCCGCCCGCGCTGCCCGTCGAAGATTTGCCCGGAGATTTGCCTGAAGAATCGCCGGAAGAAGAAAAAAAGGAAGAATCCGAATAAATTGATTTTTATAAAATAAAAAAACGCCTTCGATTTTAAAAATCGAAGGCGTTTTTTTATTTTTGGTCGGGACGACAGGATTTGAACTTGCGACCTCTTCCACCCCAAGGAAGCGCGCTACCAGGCTGCGCCACGTCCCGTCAAAACTGACCTTTTCAGATTAAAAATGATTTGCTTGAATGTCAAATCAATATTTTCGCTGAAATGAATTTTGGTCTTCGCTTTTTCTCGTCTTCAGCATTTCGCGAAGTTCGAGCAGCTGCGCGGCGAGGCTGACCAGAGCTTCGCGCCGTTCCTCGTCAAGCTCGACCGGCTCGTGGTGCTCCGGTTCTTCGATTTCGCCGATTTCCTCGGTAAAATCTTCCGTCTCCGGTGCTTCTTCGATTGGAGCGGGAACGGGAATTTCCTTGATAAAAGCTTCCTTCGGAGGCGGCTCGGGATGGACGATTTTCAGGCGGCTCGATTCGCGCAGCTCGCCCTGCAGTTTTTTCTTAGCGCCCGCGATGGTATAAAGGTCGTCATAGAGAAGTTCCTTGATGCGCAGCGCGATTTCCACGTCTCGACGCCGGTAACTGCGTTGCCCCGAGCGATTTTTTTGCGGCGAGAGCATCGGGAATTCAGTTTCCCAGTAGCGCAGAACGTGCGCCTGCACATCGACGATGTCGCAAACTTCGCCGATTTTAAAGAATATTTTTTCCGGTATAGAAACTGCTGCCTGTCCCATTTTGAGCCTCTTTTGTGTTAAAGTTTTGTGTAAAATCCGCCGCCGTTATTGTAAGGATTTAGAAAATTTATGTCAATAGAATTTTTATGAAGACCGAATTTGAGTTTATCACAAACTTGAAAAAAAAATCCGCAAAATTTTCCAAATCCGCCTCGCGCGGCAAAATCGGCGACGACTGTGCCGTTTTGCCGAAAGATGCGAATACCGATTTGGTCATTACCGCAGATTTGTTAATCGAAGACGTCGATTTTCGTCTGACTTGGGCAAAGCCCGAATTTATCGGTTACAAAGCACTGGCGGTTTCGCTCTCGGACGTCGCCGCGATGGGCGCAAAACCTGTCTGGGCAATGGTTTCCATCGGCGTTCCGGAAAAGATTTGGAAGACCGATTTTGTCGAAAAATTTTACAGCGGATGGTTTCGTCTGGCTAAAAAATTCGATGTCGAGCTCGTCGGCGGCGACGTTTCAAAAACGCCTGACAAAATCGTTATCGATTCGATTGCGGCGGGCGAAATGCGAAAAAAAACGGCCGTTTTGCGTTCTGGCGCGCGTGTCGGGGATTTGATTTTTGTGAGCGGAAATTTAGGCGGCGCGGCGGCCGGTTTAAGACTTTTGGAAAAGGGCGAAAGATTTGAAAAAAGCGCTAAAAATCCGATTCAAAATCTTCTCGTGCGCCAGTTAAAACCGAAGCCAAATGTCGAAATCGGACAATTTCTCGGCAGAAATCGAATTCCTTCGGCGATGATTGATTTGAGCGACGGACTTTCATCCGATTTGGCTCATATCTGCCGTGAAAGCAAAGTCGGCGCAAAAATTTTTGCCGACAAAATTCCTTTTGACAAAAACCTAAACGCCGTTTGCGAGGCTTTCGAAGAGAAATTGGAATTCGCCGCGAACGGCGGCGAAGATTTTGAGCTGCTTTTTACGGTCAATCCAAAATATTTTTTTAAGTTCAAAAACACGCTGAAAAGGCTCAAAATTTCTCTCATCGGAGAAGCAACCGCAAATATTGAAATAATTGAGCTTATCGACGGCGAAAAATCCCGCATTTTGCAGCCTGAAGGTTTTCGTCATTTTTAGAAAATTTCAGCGCCCGCGAAAAATTTTTACAAAAAACTCTTGACAAGCGTTTTTAAATCGTGCTAAAACTTTCAACTGTTTGCTGAAAAGCGAACGAAATTTTTTAGGAGATAATTTTGTGATTCATATTTGGATACAGACAATTCAGAGAATGCTCAGCGAGGCCGCCGGAAATGAAATGCGGTTTAGCACGAGTTTATCTGTCGGTTTGTGCACGAGTTTTGAACATTCGAATTATCAACCGAAACCGGGCGCATTAGATCGCCTCGGCAGGAAGACTTAGAAAAGCGGGAGCGGCTTCGTTTCCGCTCCCAAAACATAAAAATTTAGCGGGCTTTTTGATTTAAAACCCGAAATTGTTTTAGGAGCGGTGACGCAAGTTTCTCTTGAGAGACTTAAAAGTTGCCGCTCCTTTTTACGTTTACAGGTTCTTTGACAATTGAAGCAATTTTTTGAAAGCAAAGGTGAAGGCAGGCTTTCGGAAGATTGACGTCTTTTCAGCAACTTTGGCGAGTCCGCGAAAAACATCAATCTTGTCTGTCAAACGAGGGTCTTTGTGTGCCTTCGTGTGTCTTACGGTCTGCCTTCACCTGTTTTTATAACAAATTTATCAAAATTTTTCACGCACCGGCCGCCTTTCGGCAAAGGCAGGCAGTCTGTAAAACTGTCGCGTGTTACGCGCTTTGAAGGTTCGAATCCTTCCCGGTGCACCAAAAAATTCGGATTTGAGATTTCAAATTTCAAATTTTCGTGAGCGAAACTCAAATGGCTGAGTGCCGGTCTTCCAAACCGGCTGCTGCGGGTTCGAATCCCGTCGCTCACTCCAAATTAGTCTATTGCGAGTAGTCCGTCGTCATCCGGACATTTGAGTTTATATTCAATCGACGATTGACAACGAGCAACGGACAAAATTCTATAGGCGCATAGTTTAACGGCAAAACGCCCGGTCTCCAAAATCGAAATTCTCCGTTCAAATCGGAGTGCGCCTGCCAAATTTTTCTCCTGCCGGCGAAGAAAAACGTGATTTCTTCCGGCCTCACTCCTCACATTTTCCGAACGGAAGGTAAGCCAAATCGGTATGGCAGCAGCCTTGAAAGCTGTCGCGAGCTTTCGCATGCGGGTTCGAGTCCTGTACCTTCCGCCAATTTTTCGGCTTCGTAGCTCAATGGAATCAGAGCGCAGGTCTACGAAACCTGAGGTTGTGCGTTCAAGTCGCACCGAAGCCTCCAGAAACAATTACGAATTACAATTTCACGCATTTGTAATTCGTAATTTGAAATTCGTAATTAATTCTTTCGGAGTCGTCCAACTGGCAGGACGCCTGACTTTGAATCAGGAAACAGAGGTTCGAATCCTTTCTCCGAAACCAGTTTTTTTTATTAGGGCGTTCCGCAGACGGCTATACGGGCTTGCCTTGGGAGCAAGTGTTCGCGAGTTCGAATCTCGCCGCCCTAACCAATTTTTTTTCGAGCCGACGTAGCCCAAACGGAAGAGGCGCTTGTCTTAGAAACAAGTTGATGAGAGTTCGAATCTCTCCGTCGGTACCAAAATTTTCGGGCTGATGATGTAACGAGAGCATGAAAGCCTTGCAAGCTTTTCGCGAGGGTTTGAATCCCTTTCAGTCCACCAATTCGATTTTAGATTTTTGCATTAAATCTAAAAAATCGTTTGCCCGCGTAGCCCAAACGGAAGAGGCGGCAGTTCCAAAAACTGTTCAGCGCAGGTTCGAATCCTGCCGTGGGCATTTAGCTTTTGCGCGCGTGTAGCCCAATTGGCAGAGGCGTTTGATTTAAGACCAAATCAGTGAGAGTTCAAATCTCTCCACGCGCAAATTTGAGGACGAATGCAAAGCGGTCGCGCAGTTAGTCTTTCAAGCTGACAATAGCGGGTTCAAGTCCCGCCGTCCTTGCCAAAATAATTGAGGTTTCAAATCTGAAATTTCAAATTCATGTGCGGGTATAGCCAAGCGGACAAAGGCGACGGTCTGCAAAATCGTTAATCATCGGTTCAAATCCGATTACCCGCTCCACATCTCAAAAACGGAAAGATGGCGAAACGGTAGCCGCGATTGCCCGCTAAGCAATTGAGCAAAAAGTCTCTTGCGGGTTCAAGTCCCGCTCTTTCCGCCAAATTCGGGCGAATGCCGCAAATGACTACATTGTCTCCAAAACGAACACGTCATTTCGATTTCTTGTCGCCCAAAATTTTTTCTGTGGATTGTAGCTTAAAGAGCAAAAGCTTCGCCCTGTGAAAGCGAAAGATGCGAGTGCAAATCTCGTCAATCCACCCAAACGATTTTAGATTTTTGATTGCCGGTTTTCGATTTAATTCCGCAATCCGCACTCGGAAATCCGCACTTACGAGGGACTGTGGCAGAAAGGTTTATGCGCTTGGTTGTCGACCAGGACGATGACGGTTCGAGTCCGTTCGGTCCCGCCAAAAATTTATTTTATCCGGAGGAAAAAACTATGTTTGATTGTACGTTTACGGAGGAAGAAGCAATGAAACTGTGAATCTTTAATTTTTCATAGACGTTTTGAAACGGCGCTTAAATTTCACTTCAGCAAATTTCAAAATATCTAAAACAAAAAGGAAAAACATGTCAATAAAATATCACGTTCGCAAACGTCTTTTTCTCAACCGGGATAAATATATGTCGGCATACATAATCGGGATTGTCGAAGACACAAGCGAATATTCCAACGATGAAAACGGCTGGAAAAACGGAACAATCGAATTAAAACTGTCTGATTGCTATCGCAACATCTCATTCGATTTTTCGATGAACGACGCTGACGACCGCGCCGACGCGCTTTATAAAATCCGTCGCATCGAGGAAGTTGTCAGCGCCGTCATGGAAGCAATCGAAAAAGAGGTCGAATCAATCAACCGGAGGCGTTCTCAGAAATGTAAAAAACCAAAAACAAAAGCAGCGGCTGGATAGCTGAGACAGATTAGCATCGGTCTGAAGAGCCGAACAGGTTGGCGCGATACCAACTCCAGCCACCAATTAACCAGGATAAAGGCGAAAGCATCAAGGATAAATTTTCGCCTTTATCCGTAAAGAAGCTGATTAGCTCAGCGGAAGAGCGTCTGTCTTACAAACAGAAAGTCGAAGGTTCGAATCCTTCATCGGCTACCAGATTTCACGGCTATCTAGCTCAAATGGACAAAGAGCAACTGCCTTGTAAGCAGTCGGTTGTGGGTTCGAATCCTACGATAGCCTCCAGAAATAAATGATGAATGCAAAATTTAAATATTTATTATTCATCATTTTCACCGGCGGAGTAGTTTAAATGGATAAAATTTCGGTCTCATAAACCGAAGACTACAGGTTCGAATCCTGTCTCCGCAACCAATATTTTTTCTTACAGCTTTCAAACAATCCTACCTTTACAAACGAGGGCTTGCGGTTTTGTGAGGACAAAAGAATGCGTTAAATTCCTTTCTTTTGTTTGCAACGAACACACTTGTCTTTTGTCTGCCGAAGCAAACCGCAGGCCCTCGTTTGCCTACCAAAAATCGATTTCGGGTTTTGGATTGTTGATATAAAAAAAGTTTTTTCCGGGATAACTCAATCGGTAAGAGTGCCTGCTTGTTAAGCAGGAAGTTCAGAGTTCGAGTCTCTGTCCCGGAGCCAAATCCAATTACGAATTACAAATTACGAATTAAAGAAATTTTCATTTGTTTCCGGTCGGTAGCTAAGTCAGGTCAAGGCAGCGGACTTTTAATCCGTAAATCGTGGGTTCGAATCCCACCCGGCCGACCAAATTAACGAAAAGTGAAAAGCTCATAAACTTTTCACTTTTCACTGAATTTTCGCAGTGTAGCTTAATGGGAGAGCAGACGATTGATAATCGTCCGACGAGCGGTTCGATTCCCTCCGCTGCGACCACACTTTGCGGCGAATGCGGCCGGAACTACATCTTTCCAAAGACGAGGTCGTTGGTTCGAGTCCAACCGTTTTGAGTTTTCTCAAAGCGTAGCTCAGATGGCAGAGCGCGAAAAGTTTCGGCAATTTTTGTCGCCGCATTTTTTAATTTCCTGCGGCGTGTTGAACTGACGATTTTATTTCGCTTTTCGAGCGAATTTTATCCGACGACACCCATTCGTTCCATTCCTCGGAATAATGGTCATACGAAACGAGATGCGCGCCGCCGATGACTTTCAGGACGCGCGCCGGATACCATTCGTCGTCCGATTCGACTTCGACTTCTTCGCCGACGGAGTATTGTTTTGCCTTTAGCGCGGTGCGAATCTGCTTGTCCGTCACGAACGCGTCCTCGTCGTATTCGTAGCCGTAAAAATGAACTTTGTATTCGCCGTCGGCGCGCGCGTCGGTGATAATCGCCCGATACCATTCGTCGCCGTCAAAGGCTTCGATTCTATCGCCGAGGCGCGGCGAATTTGCTTTTTTGGCAGCGGTCATCTGCGACTGCTCGCTGAAATCTCCGGTAAAAAAAGTCTGCGAAAGCTGTTCTTCGGCAAAAAGCATATCGTCATATGAATTTGCGGCCATCTCGCCGAAGGTGATTTTGCCGTCGCGGTTGCGGTCGGCCAGAGAATCGCCGCGAAAACCGTATATCAAGCTTTCGGTAAACGTCCAGTTGCCGGTCGAGGATGAATTCGACTGGGTCGAGACAAAAGCGGCGTAGGAAATGTTTGATTTGCGCCCTTTTATCGCATCGACAATCGCGCCCGAATAGCAGCTGTCAATCGCGATAATCACCTGTTTGGCTTTTGAATAAAGCTCAATCATTTTCGGAATAGATTTGACCGACCAGCTTCTTTCGGTCTTGATTCCGGCATCGTAGCTTGCCAGAAAAGTTTCGCCGCTGTCGGTTTTGTAGCCGTGACCGCTGTAATAAATAAAAATCGAACCGTCTGCCGGAACTTTCTTTAGAAAAATCTGAAACGCCTGTTGAATTTTGGCAATCGTCGCCGTTTGGTCTTTGAGAGCGACAATCTGGGTTTCGGGAACGCCTTTTTGCCGCAGAACGGCGAGCAAAGCCAAATCGCGGCGGTTTTCTTTCGGAAATGACTCAAATTCTTCCGAGTCTTTCCATTCGAGCAAACTGACAAAGAAAACCCATGTTTTTTTCGGATTCCAGTTCGCCGTTTTCTGCGCCGAAACGCCGGAATACAAAAAGCAAAACAACACCGGAACGAGGAAGATTCTGGTTAGCAGACGAAAATAAATTTTAAGTTTCATATATTAAAAAGTCCGTCGGACTTCAACTATCTGAAATGACGCAGAAAACCGTCTTCATTGCAGAAGAAAAATACATTTTTTTCAATAAAAAAACAATTCCGGGTGAATGCTGAAAGGACTACATCCGCCTTGTAGCTAAAAACTACGCCAGCGCCTCGAGGAGTCGGATAACTCCTGTGTGCCTGAAATGGTTCATGCGCAAACCGTCTTTTCGATTTTGTCACCCGATTAAAACAATTACGAATTACGAAATTATCCAAGTAGGAGGAATTATGGCAAATAAAAATTTATTTCAAACTTTTAGAGGAATGCTCGCGCCGAAAGCCGATGTCATAAACGAAGCCGGAGGCCTGGCATACGAGCTTTCGCCTAAAGCGGCGCTCGCGCAGTATGCGGCGACGGGTTGTTTTTCAAACACGTTTTATTCGGACGCGAGCGAGCAGCTTGAAAAAGTTCTCGCGCTGGCCAAAAAGCTCGACGGCCGATTTGTCGCCAAAACCGCCGTTTACGCGCGTGAAAAAGGCTTTATGAAAGATATGCCCGCGCTGCTCGTCGCAATTCTTTCGACCAAAGACGGGGATTTGCTCGAAAGAGTTTTCCCGCGCGTGATTGATAACGGCAAGATGCTCCGCAGCTTCGTGCAGATTATGCGTTCGGGCGCGGTCGGTAGAAAATCGCTCGGCACTTTGCCGAAACGACTCGTTCGCGAATGGTTTGAAACGAGAAAAGCGGAAACTATTTTCAAACAATCCGTCGGCCAGACTCCTTCGTTTGCGGACGTTTTAAAAATGGTTCACCCGAAACCGAAAGATGCGGAAAAAGAAGCGCTCTACGGTTATTTTATCGGCCGCGAAATTGACGCCGACAAATTGCCGGACGTTGTTAAAGCTTACGAGCGTTTCAAAAACGGCGCTTCGGCTGAAGTTCCCGCAGTTCCCTTCCAGATGTTGACGGCGCTGCCGATTTCGACAAAAGAATGGATGCAAATCGCCCGCAACGCGGGCTGGCAGATGACGCGCATGAATCTCAACACTTTCGAGCGTCACGGCGTTTTTGCCGACGTGGAAACGGTCGAGCTGATTGCAAACCGCCTGCGCGACCGCGTTGCGATTCGCCGTGCGAGAGTTTTTCCGTATCAACTGCTCGTCGCCTACACGATGGCTTCGAATAACTTTCGCATCCCGCGAAAAATTACCGAAGCTTTGCAGGACGCGATGGAGATTGCGACCGAAAACGTGCCGGAAATTAAAGGAAAAGTTTACGTTTTTCCCGACATTTCAGGCTCGATGCATTCGGCCGTGACGGGTTATCGCAAAGGCGCAACCTCGACGGTTAGATGCATCGACATCGCGGCTCTGGTCGCGGCGACGATTCTTCGTAAAAATCCGACGGCGGAAGTTATCCCGTTCGAATCGAACGTCGTCAAAATCGCACTCAACCCGCGTGATTCGATTATTACCAACGCAAACAAGCTGGCCGGTCTGCCCTGCGGCGGAACAAACTGCTCCGCGCCTTTGCGTGAGCTTAATCGTTATAAATCGAAAGCCGACGTCGTAATTTACGTTTCGGATAACGAATCGTGGGTTGACACGCCCGTTCACGGCCATTTCGGCGGAAGCCCGACCGAAACGATGCGCGAGTGGAACGTGTTCAAATCGCGCAATGCAGATGCAAAACTCGTCTGCATCGACATTCAGCCTTACGCTCACACGCAGGCTCAGGAACGCGCCGACATCCTCAACGTCGGCGGATTTTCAGACCAGGTTTTTAATTTGGTTTCGGAATTCGCCAGCGGCACGATGAAAGCCGGACACTGGGTTGATGTGATTGAGAAGGTTGAGATTTAGTCCGAAAGTGGACGGCAAAAGTGATTTTACCGTTCACTTTCGGGAACTTTATCCGGTAGAATTTGTCTAACAAATTTGTGAAAACGATTCTCTTAACAATTATATTTTTCGCCTTTCAAATTTTCGCTTTTGGGCAAGCGAACATCCAACGTGAAGTTAAAAAGTTTTCGTGTTCCTGTGAAGATGAAAAAGTGGTTCGCGAATATTTTGAGCAATATGAAAATCAACAAAAGTTTATTGCGCAGTGCGAGCTTGAATCAGAAGAAAGAAGAAAGGCTCAGAATTTACCAAAACCAGTAAAAATCAGTGGTTTTGGTCTGAGTCCAGTTAGTTTGGTCAAACCTTATTATCCGAAAATTGCAAAGCAGCAAAGGATTTCCGGCGAGGTTTTGATTGAAGTTTTCTCGGACGAAAAAGGTTTTGTTATTTATTCAAAAATTCTCAAAGGAAATGCTTTTTTGCGTGAAAGCGTCAGAAAAGCAGCTTGTCTTTCAAGATTTACGCCGATACTTTATTGTGGAAAGCCGATAAAAGCGCGCTGGCTTATCAAATACAATTTCATCTCAAATTAAATCTTTGGCGAATGCCCGTCGGGAGTACATCGGTATAGAAAGTTCGAATCTTTCCCGCCCCGATAAAATTATGGGGCGGAACTCTCGGCAATAACTTGTCGCCAATTTTTACTATTAAATTATGAACGAAACAAATGCGCTCGCCGAGTATACGAACATTCGCGAGCTGCTCGACGATATTTTGGCCCGGTTAAAAAAGATTCTCGGCGAAAAATTGGTCGGGTTATACGTTTACGGCTCGCTCGTAGCGGGAGATTTCGATTTCGAAATCAGCGACGTCGATTTGCTGGCGGCGACCGCGAGCGTGATTGACGAACAGGAATTTGCCGCGCTTGAGCGGATGCACAAGCAAATAATCGAAGAAAATCCTTTCTGGGACAATCGCATCGAAACGGCCTATGTTTCGCTCGATGCGCTGAAAACTTTTAAGACGAAAAAATCGACGATTGCCAACACGAGTCCGGGCGAGCCGCTTCATTTTCTCGAAGCGGGCGGCGACTGGCTTCTGAACTGGTATTTTGTACGCGAAATGGGCGTCACGCTTTTCGGCGCGCCGCCCGCGAATATTATCGCGCAAATTTCAAAAGCGGAATTCGTCGAAGCCGTCCGCGAGCAGGTGCTGGAAAGAGCCGAAAACGTCGAAGGGGCGAGATTTTCGAGACCGTATCAGGCGTATCTGATTATGACCGTCTGCCGCGCGCTTTACTCGTTCGAAACGGGCGAACAAACTTCAAAACGCCGCGCCGCTTCGTGGACGAAAAAGCGATTTCCCGGGTATGTTGATTTAATCGAAAACGCGTTCGAATGGCGCAGGCGGCATCGCGATAAAAACGTCAATCACGAAGCGACTTTTGCCGAAGCGCGCGACTTTATTTTATTTATCGTCGAGCAAATAAAAGGAAGTGATAAGTGATAAGTCAAAACAAAGCCTATCACTTATCACTTATTATCAGCTCATAACAAACTTCGTCTTCAGTTTTCCCGTCCGACCAGATTTTTTCGTGCGTTCGTGTAAATTCGAATCCGTATTTTTGATTCGCGTATTTCGAAGCGACGTTTGAAGCGCGGTGCGAGACGATTATTCTTTCGACGGACGGATGCGCTTTCGCCCAGTCGATGCGTGTTTCGTAGATTATTTTTGACAAGCCCTTGCCGCGAAATTCGGGTTCGAGCCACGAGCCCCAGAAGATTGCGGTTCGATTGCTGGCGTCGTCGCGCCAGACGGAAACGCCCGTCATTCCGATTGCCCTGTCTCCGTCAAATAGCATAAAAATCGCCGAATCGCCCGCTTGAAGGCGGCTTTTCCAATCAGTTTCAGTAAATTTTGATTCGGATTCATAATTTGAGCCGAAAACGTCCGGGTCGCTTTGAAGCGCTTTCAGACGAACCGCCCGCAGCAGCGGCCAATCGTTTTCGTTTAATTGTCTGATTGAAACGTTCATAAAGTTTTCTTTATTTTACAACGCCGGACAAGAATTTTTTGTTTCGCGCGCATCGATTTTCTCGCCAAACCCGCCGCGCCGAATTTACAATCTAAATATTGCTGTTTTAATTTTCGGGCGAATGCCGCAAATGACTACATTTGTCTTGGGAACAAACCCGTGTCATTTCTATTTTTGTCGCCCGGTTTATTAAGTCTCGAAATCTAAAGTCCAACGTCCAAAGTCGATTGTCATTTGACTTGAGACTAATTTCAGGAGGAATTATGCCATACAACAAACTAAATATTTCAGGCGCTAAAACTGACATTTTCGCGTGGGTGCACCACGACCTTTCGATTGACGAGCAAAATATGCTCCGCAACGTCTCGCGCCTGCCCTGCCTCTACAAACACGTCGCGCTGATGCCCGACGCGCACCTCGGCATCGGCTCGATGGTCGGCTCGGTCGTCGCCACCAAAGACGCCGTGATTCCCGCAACCGTCGGCGTCGATATCGGCTGCTTTACGGGCGATACGCTCGTTCCGACGTTGGACGGAAAATCCTATTCGCTTCGTGAATTAGCGGAAAACGATAAGGAAATCATCGTTTATGCCTGCACGAAAAACGGTAAAGTCGTTGCCGCAAAAGCTACGGCAAAGAAAACACGCACAAATGCAAAACTCATCAAAGTTACTCTCGACAACGGCGCAGAAATTCGCTGCACGCCCGACCATCGATTTATGCTTCGTGACGGAAGTTTTCTCGAAGCGGAAAATTTAAGCGCGGGCGAATCTCTGATGCCGCTTTATCGTGAAAGTGACAAAGCCGGTTACGTTCTTGTCCAGCAAAATTATTCGGGCAGAATGCAGAAAGCACATTGGATTGTGACGCGAAGCGGCTTGCTCGGAAATGTTCCGCGATTTGAAGACGAGCGAACGATAATTCATCACAAAAATTTTGATGAATCCGACAATCGCCCCGAAAATCTCGAATTTATGAGCGCGTCGGCGCATTCTGCTTATCATCGCGGTCTGGTTGAGCGCAACGAACATTGGCAATCGGCGGAATTTGAAGCGAATCGTAAAAATGCTCTTGCTGAAAAGGCGAAAACCGTTGAAGGCCATTCGTATTTTGCGGAACGCGGCACAAAAAACATTTTGAAATATATGGAAGAAAATCCCGAGCATTTCAAAATGTCGGTCTCCGAAAACGGAACGCGCGGAAAGCAATTTCTCGTCGCCTACAATCAAAGCGAAAAAGGTCGCGAGAAAAGCAAGGAAATCGCCAATCGTCTTTACGACTGCGAAACCTGCGGCGAAAGAGTGAAAAGCGGCATCGGTTTGAACAATCATCGTCTTTATTCTCACGGATACAATCACAAGGTCGTTTCCGTCGAGCACATAGTTACACGCGAAGACGTTTATTGTTTGACCGTTCCCGAATATAACAATTTCGCTTTGGAGGCCGGAGTTTTTGTTCACAACTGCGGGATGATGGCGGTCAAGACGCCGTTTCAAAGCTCGATTCTGGACGGGAAGCTGAAAGATTTGCGTCATCAAATCGAGCGCACGATTCCGGTCGGGTTCAGCGAGCACAAGGAATCGGTTGACGAATCTTCGCGCTGGAGCGGCTGGGGCGCGTTCGGCGAGCTGCACAAAGGCGTCCACGACCGCAAGGCGAAGGCGATGAAACAGCTCGGCACGCTCGGCGGCGGAAATCACTTTGTCGAAGTCTGTCTCGACACCGGGAACAACGTCTGGCTGATGCTGCACTCGGGCTCGCGCAATATCGGAAACGAAATCGCGCGTCGTCATATCGAAACGGCCAAGCATCTGCACAAACTGTCCGAGCTGCCCGACCCGAATCTCGCTTATTTTGTTCAGGGAACGAAAGAGTTCGAAAACTACTGGCGCGATTTGGACTGGGCGCAGGGCTACGCGATGAAAAACCGCGAGATTATGATGAAGCGTCTTTTGAAGCAGTTCAACCGGATGTTCAACGACGGAAACGATTTTCGTCCGGAGATTACGGTCAACTGTCATCACAATTACGTCGCTTACGAGGAGCATTTCGGCGACAAGGTTTATGTGACGCGAAAGGGCGCGATTAACGCCGAGGCGGGACGCTACGGAATTATTCCCGGCTCGATGGGCGCGAAATCGTTCATCATCAAAGGGCTCGGAAATCCCCAAAGTTTCAATTCCTGCTCGCACGGCGCGGGACGCAAGATGTCGCGCACGGCGGCAAAGAAAAAATTCACGCGCGAGGATTTGGAACGCCAGACGAGCGGCGTCGAATGCCGCAAGGACGCGGGCGTGATTGACGAAATTCCCGGCGCATATAAAAACATCGACGAGGTGATGAGAAATCAATCCGACCTCGTCGAAGTCGTCGCGGAATTAAAACAGGTCGTCTGCGTCAAAGGATAAAAAGCTGGCAGAGTTAACAGAAAGTTTCTGCAATTTCCTGTCAACTCTCTGCCAACTTTTAAACATTTCTCGCAGGCGGAAACTTTTCAGACCAGCCCGGTTCTTGGCTAGTCTCGTGAGCCGTGCCGTCTGCCGGGCGGAGCGGATTTGATGCAACTAATCCGCTCCGAGTATTGATTGTCGATTCACATGTGACGGGCGAGCATTCACACGTGTTGGGAGTGCATTCACACATGATGAACGAACATTCACAACTGTCGGACGAAGATTCACAGCTGATGATTGGACATTCACAGGTGATAACTGCTCATTCACAGGTGTCGGGCGCACATTCACACGTGAATGACGAAGATTCACAACTGAACGCGACATATTCACAACTGAATGATGAAGATTCACAGGTGAACGACGGAGATTCACACGTGAACGGCGGAGATTCACACGTGAATTTTATAGATTCACACGCGAACGAAGCGCATTCACAGCCGAATGACGAAGATTCACAAGTAAAAACGGTTGTTTTATGCGGTCTGCGTGGAAAAACAGAAGATTTTCCGCGATGTTAACAAAAAATTTATATACAAACCGGATAATAATCGGCTAGAATAGTGCCAATTGAACTTAGTTTGCACAATATATTGCTACTGCTTTACGTGTTTTGTATATATTTTCAAAAATCCGAAATAATAATTTAAGGAGGTGATTTCATTGATAACGGGTAGAGTTTTGCTTCTAAACTTTTCATACGAGCCGCTCGGCACAATCGGCGTGGCGCGGGCGATTTGTATGTGGTTTTCGGGCAAACTGACAATTGAAGAAAACGACGGCGACAATGTTCTGCATTCGCCTTCGACGACCATTCCGGTTCCGTCGGTCGTGCGCCTGCGGACTTACGTTCACTTAAAACGCCGCCGTCAGGAAACGACGATGAAGCGCGCGCGGATTTATATTCGCGACCGCTATCGCTGTCAATACTGCGCCGAGCACAAACACGCCAAGGATTTGACGCTCGACCACATCCTGCCGCGCGCTCAGGGCGGCGAATCGACGCCGCAAAATCTTGTGTCGGCCTGCGTAAAATGCAACCAGCGCAAAGGAAACCGCACGCCCGAACAGGCCAGAATGCCGCTTCTGACTTCGCAGAAACTTCTGCGCCTCGGGCTTGACCACGTACTTCTGTGCCACTACGCCGAATCTCGTCCGGAATGGAAAAAATATCTGTTTATGGACGATTTTGCGGAAGAGACAGTAGAAATCGCGGCTTAACGCAAAGCCGCAAAGACACGAAGACGCAAAGAATCTTTTAGAACTTTGCGCCTTTGCGGCCTTGCGGCTTTGCGTTAAAAATTATGCAAAACCTATACGAAAACAGCTGGCTTTACGATTTAATCCACGACAAAGCTCCCGACAGCCAGGAAGTCGCCTTTTACGAAAAACAAATCCGGCAATACGGCTCGCCGGTTCTGGAGCTCGCCTGCGGCAGCGGCAATTATCTGGTTACATTATCAAACAAAGACATCGACATCTCGGGAATCGATATTTCCGACGATATGCTACACGCCGCCGAAAAACGCGCCGAAGAACAAAATACCGAAACCAATTTGATAAACGCCGATATGCGCGATTTTGATTTGCGCCAAAAGTTCGCGCTCGTTTTTATCGCCGGAAATTCCCTGCAGCATCTGAACACGTACGAAGACGTCAAGATGTGTTTCTCGTCCGTCAAACGCCATCTGAAACCGGGCGGAAAATTTATCGTCGAAATCTTTAATCCTTCGATTCGTTTATTAAACCGCAACCCGGACGAGCGATTTTTCGTCGGCGAATACAAAACCGAAAACGGCTGGGTCGTCATCACCGAAAACGTCCGCTACGACGCGGCGTCGCAGATAAATTATCTCCAGTGGCATTATAAAAACCAGTTTATGAAGGAAGCGCAAACCGTCTCTTTCACGATGCGCCAATTTTACCCGCAGGAATTCGATTTGCTGTTCGAGCTCAACGATTTTCGCATCGAGCGCAAATTCGGCGATTTCGACGAATCCGAATTTACCAGCACATCGCCGAAACAAATCGTCGTCGCCAGCCTTTTATAATTTTTTCGGCCAAAAATTTTACAGCCGGTTAGCTCAGTGGAATGAGAGCGGCGGTCTTCTAAATCGCAGGTCGTCGGTTCGAGTCCGACACCGGCTATTCCGTTTGCGCTCTCAAAAATCTGCTTCAATTGTCCGGGAAAGGAAAAAAATATGAAACTGATTTTTATATATGGCTCGCCGGCAGTCGGCAAACTGACCGTCGCCAACGAAATCGCGAGGCGGACAAATTTTAAAGTGTTTCACAATCATTTGAGCATCGACTGTATCGAGCCGATTTTTGAATTCGGCTCGAAATCCTTCGGTAAATTGATTGATTTGATTCGCTTTGAAACCGTATCGGAAGCGGCGCGCGTCGGGCAAAATCTGATTTACACGTTTTGCTATGCGAAAAATCTGGACGATGCGCACGTCCGGGAAATCACGCGCGCGTTCGAAGAAAACGGCGGCGAGATTTGCTTCGTATTGCTGACGGCCGAAAAGGACGCGCTCGAAAAACGCGTTCTGGAAGACTCGCGCAAATCGTTCGGAAAAGCAAAAACCGTCGAGATGATGCGTTATTTTTTCGACACATACGATTTGTTTTCGCCCGTTCCCGACCGCGAAAGCCTGCTTATCGACAATACGAATTTGTCCGCCGAACAAGTGGCCGAACGGATTATCGAGCATTTTAGATTGCAGCAAAATACAATCTGATTTTGCAAAAGAAACGAACGCGGGTTAATATTATTTTTTTTCTGAAATAGACGAAATGGCCTTGATTCATTTCGTCTATTTTTTATTTTTGGAGAAATTATGCCTGGAAAATACAAAACTGAAAAAGAGATTTCGGCTCTCGTCAAATCATTTGAAACGGGCGCGATTGCACGCGACGAATGGCGGCACGCCGAGCATTTGACCGTGGCGCTTTATTATCTTTTTCATCACGACTACGACACGTCGCTCGTGAAAATGCGCGGAGGGATTTTTAATCTGCTGCGCTCATTCGGCGTCGATTTATCAAAAGAAATGCCGTATCACGAAACTTTGACCGTTTTCTGGATACGAACAATTTCCGATTTCAAAAAATCAAAAAACGGCGCTTCGATAATCGAAACCTGTCACGAATTAGTTGAAAAATTCGACAAAAATTACCCGTTCCGCTTTTACAGCCGCGAGCTTTTATTTTCCGACGAAGCGCGCTCGAAATTTGTCGAAGCCGATTTGGACGGAAAACAAGCGGCCGGCTGAAATTATTCTTAAATGCGCCGGAAGCAAGGAGGAAACTATTATTTGAAACAAAAATTTTCGTTTTTTTTAATTGTGTTAAATTTAGAAAATAAATCCCCTGATTTTTCAAGCAAAAATGGCATCGAAACTATCGAAAGCGACATTCAGATGCTTTCGCTCAAATAAAACAGATTTTATGGTGAATTCCGGTTAAAAATGTGTTATAAAATTTCTATGTTTGATTTCTTCGCCAAATCGACCAAAGCATTTCTCAAAGAACTCGGCATCGCGCCGAAAGAATCCTGTCGCGTCTGAACTTTCTTTCCGCTTCAATCGAGTTTTGATTTCGGGTTTTCGTTTTCGAAAATCTGATTATCGAAAATGTTTCAATTATAATAAAAGTTTTAAGACGAAAAGGATTTTATGCTTAGATTTCATAATACTTTAACCAATAAACTGGAAGGATTTGAGCCGCTCACAGAGGGCGAAGTCAAAATGTATATTTGCGGCCCGACGGTCTGGAATTTCGCGCACATCGGCAATTTCCGGACGTTTACGTTCGGCGACGTTCTGCGCCGTTATCTAAAATTCAAGGGCTACAAGCTGACGCACGTGATGAATCTGACTGACGTCGACGACCGCATCATCAACGAATCAAAGGCGGCCGGGAAAACGATTGACGAGTTCGTTCAGCCGTTTATCGAAGCCTTCTGGGAGGATTTTGACGCGCTCGGAAACGAGCGGCCGGACGCTGCGCCGCGCGCGACCGAGCACATCGCCGAGATGATTGAAATTATCCAAAAGCTTCTCGCAAACGGGCGCGCATACGAAGCCGACGGCTCGATTTATTTTCGCATTTCGGCTTTTCCCGAATACGGAAAGCTCTCGAAAATAAATTTTTCGGGCAATATTTCCGGCGCTTCCGGCCGCGTCGATACGGACAAATACGACAAGGAAAACGCGCAGGATTTTGCGCTCTGGAAATTTGTCGATGCGGACGAGCAGACGGGATGGGACGCGCCTTTCGGTCGCGGTCGCCCGGGCTGGCACATCGAATGCTCGGCGATGTCGATGAAATACTTAGGCGAAACTTTCGATTTGCACGCGGGCGGCGCGGATTTGAAATTTCCGCATCACGAAAACGAAATCGCACAATCCGAAGGCGCGACCGAAAAACTTTTTGCAAAATACTGGCTGCACGGCGAATTTTTGAAAATCGACGACGTAACAATGTCGAAATCGAAAGGAAATTTCTTTACTTTCAGGGATTTGGCGGCGCAGGGCTATTCGCCGCTGGCGATTCGCTACACGCTTTTGAGCGTGCCTTACGGCAAGCAGCTAAACTTTACGTTTGAAGGTTTGCAGGGCGCGGAAAGCACCACCGAACGCTTGCAGCAGTTTCGCCGTCTGGTTCGCGAATCGAAAGGCGCGGACGGCTCGACTGCCGAAGCGGCCGCGCTCGTCGAGACTTCCCTGCGCGAATTCGAAGCCGCGATGGACGACGATTTGAACACTTCCGCCGCGCTCGCTGCGATTCACAATCTCGTCCGCGAAATTAATATCGTTTTGTCAAAAGACGCTTTGCGCGCGGGCGATAAACAGGCGGTTTTGGACGCCGTCGAAAAATTCGATTCGGTTCTCGGCATTTTCGGTAAAGAAGAAACGGTGCTGCTCGACGCCGAAATCGAAGCTTTAATCGAAGAACGCCAGCGGGCGCGCCGCGACAGAAATTTTGCGCGTTCGGACGAAATTCGAGATTTGCTGGGGGAAATAGGCATCGTCCTCGAAGATACGAAAGACGGCGTGAGGTGGAAAAGAAAATAGATTTCAAAATGAGAAAATTGGTGCATTTACTAAAATGGAGCGCGGGAATCGGCAGCGAGCCGCAAACATTTTTAGGCGCAAAATGGATAAGATTTTTTCTCAAACGCGTCTCCGAATCGAAAAAACACATCTGGGCGTTGCGGATTTTATCTTTCAGCCCGCACTATTTTTTCAGCGGCGGAAATTTTGGGCGGACAAAACTATCGAGTGACAAACTCATCAAAGCGGCATTTGAAGCATCGGCCGAATCGCGCCGAAAAATTTACGAGCATCTTTTAAAAAGCCATCTGAGCGAAAATCAAATCGTTCTCGACTACGGCTGCGGGCCGGGCTGGCTGACTAGACAGGTTTCCGCGAACGTCAAGAAAATCTACGCCTGCGATATATCAAGCGGCGTTTTGGAATGCGCCCGAATCTTAAACTCCGCGACGAATATCGAATACGTTTTAGCCGATGAAGCGGGACTTGATAAAATTTCTGGCGAGAGTCTCGACATCGTTTTCAGTTTTGCGACCGTTCTGCATCTTTCAACGGAAATTTTCGAATCGGTTTTGGAAATCTGCCGAAAAAAGCTGAAACCGGGCGGAAAATTAATTTTGCACATCCAGTTTGAGGAAAAATTTTTAAGAACCGAAGAAGAATGGAAATCCGACAAATCGGTGAAGGGCAAAATTCGTTATTACTACGGCCTCCACTGCTTTAAGCGCCCGAAAGAGTTTTATCTAACGGCTGTCTCGAAACACGATTTTGACGAACTTGATTTCGTCAAAATCGCGGATTTGACCGGCGAAAATTTCGACGATATTTGTTTGCATCATCTTTTAACGGCGCGCAAATCTTACTTTTGATTTTTAATTTTCTGCTCAGTTTCGTGAATCGCCTTATTCGTAGTTTCGATTTGCTTTTTCAGCTTTTCGATTTCCGGTTTTGCCTGCTCGATTTTTTTGTTGGTTTCTTCGAGCTCCTTCAGAAGCTTGTCGGACTCGGCTTTCAATTCCTGTTTTTGTCTTTCGATTTCCGCGCTGTTGGCGTTATTTGCCGCCGCGTTTGAAGTATTGGCGGCAGCCGCATTCGAATTGTTCGCGGTCGGCGAATTCGAGCAGGCGAAGCTGAATGCAAGCAGAATTATTAAAAAAAATTTCATAAGTTATTTTTCCGCCAAAACCAGAAACGCCTTCAAATTCTGCGCTTCGAACGTTTTCGGCTCACCGATTTTGTAGCCCTTTTGAATAAAATTTTGCAGCGGCGGCCGGGTCGGGTCAAATTCCTTGTCGCGAAACGCAATCCAGAATCTTTCGCCTTCAATTCCGCTTTCGTCCGTCGCCGTGATTTTATCAAATTCGCGCGGCAGAAAATACGATTTGTCCTCGACGACTCCTTTGATATTTTTTACTTCCGCGATTTGAACCCGTTCGCTCGCGCGCATCGCAAACCAGAAATGATAAGCGACCAAATCTTCAAAAACATAGATTTTCTGCGGCTCGTGCGTGTCAATCGACGCGGCGAGATTTTCCCAGCCGCACCATATAAATTTCGGCGGCGCACTTTTTATCTGGAATATAAAAGCCGCCGCAAACAGCGTAACGAGAAGCGCAAAAGCGCTTAGACGAGCCGTTTTGTCGCTGATTTTATTTATAAAAACGGCCGTCAAAATCGCGACCGGCGCAAATACTATCGAGAGATGCCTGGTTCCCCAAATCGAATACGGAAAAATCCAGCTCGCCGCAAACGCCAGCAAAATTGGAACGCTTACAAAAATCGAAAGCAGGATAAAATCGCGCTTTTCCGTCTCGCTTTGATTTCGCCAGTCGTAAAGATAAAAAATCTTGGCCGCTGTGATTATCAACAAAATCGGAACGGAAATATAAAAATTCGACGATTTATCGATGCTGCTCGCCTGAAAATAAAACGGCTCAATCAAATTGAAAACAAACTGGATAATCGTCGCCGCGTTCGGTTTTGAAATCCAGCCGATATTCTGTGCCAAATCCGAACTGGCGCGGCTCGCCTGCCAGACGGCGAAAATCCACGGCGCGAAAGCGAGCAGGTTGACGCCGAGCATGACGAGAATCTGCCTGATTTTTATGCGCTGCAAAATCAAAATCGAGGCGACTTCCGATAAAACGACAAACCAGCCGAAATAATGCGTATAAACCAGCAAAACGTTGATTAAAGTTAAAATCCAGAAGCTTTTGCCGAGATTCAAAAAACGCACGAAAAGCCACATCGAAAAGAGCGAAAGGCACAACAGAAGGCTGTACATGCGGACTTCCTGCGCGTATTTGACGAGCGCTCCGTTTACAGCCAAAAAAGCCAGAGCGAGCGCAAATGCCGGATAATCCAGTTTCAGACCGCGGCACAGAAGATAAAGCGGCACGAGCGCGACGCACGAGAAAAATACGGGGAACAATCTGAGCCAGAAAAGACTTTCGCCGCCGGCCGCAATCCAGAGTTTGAGCAGAGCGTAAAAAAGCGGCGGGTGAATCAAATCGGCGGCGACGAACGAAAAAAGATTATTCCAATCGTGCTCGGCGGCGTGGACGCTGAAAATCTCGTCGAACCAGAGACACGAATCGGTCAGATGCCAGAGGCGTAGCAGAATGTAAACAAGACAAATTGCGGCGAGGACTGCAAGCCATAATTTTTCGTTTAATTTCGTCAATCTCAAAAATCTCTTATCCCTTTCAAATGTCTTTGATTTTACAATTTCACGCCGTCGCAGAGCTTGCCGCCGACGCTCGTGTAAAAAAGCGGAACTTCAGCGAATTTACCGGTTTCCAGACAATACGAAAGGCATTTGTCGAAAGGTTTCGAATAAATATGAAGGCTGACGGCGCGCTCGTCAAATTCGGGCAGATTCAGGATTTGATGAATCGGCTCTTCGAGCTCGACCTTCGAAGCGAGACAGTTTGAAAGCTCGAAACGGTCTGATTCTTTTAATTTACAGAGGCCTTTTGCTTCGTCGATTTCGACAATCGAAAAATTCTGGCCGCGCAGACGCCCGAGCGGAACGGTCATCCAGCAGCGCTGCTCGGCGTGGTTGTGAACGCGCGACGCCTGCCCTTTTTCCCAGCAGAGCGTCATCATCTCGAAACGCTCGTCCTTATAAATCAAATTTCTCGTGTAACATCGCTCGCTCCAGAAAAAATACGGTTCGAGCGACGCGACGTCAACCGGATTTTCCGCCAGAAATTGATAAACGTTATCGCAGTTAAAATCTTCGTACGGGATTTTGCAAAGTCCTTCAATAAGTTTTTCGACTCGAATCATATTTCTATTAAGCCCTTAAAAACCGCAAAAAATCAAAACAATCCGTTGTAAAAAACTCTTTTCACCTGTGTTCTGGCGCATTTCCCGTCGGTCAAAGCATCGCCCGTGTCCTTGCAGCAGGGTTGAACGTGCGAGCAGCTCAAACCGTCTTTCATCAATTTGCCGAGCGTGTCCTGTCCGAGCGCTGACGGGTGAAAACAATCGCAGCACGAAATTTGCTCGGCGTTGAAGCGATAATTCCAGGCGGCGTCGCTGTATAAAAATGTCGTTCCGGCGGCCTTCGTCGCGCCGCCGATTGTTTCGCCGCCGATGGTGATGACGGCCGAATGTCCGCCGTCGGAAATCGTCGCATATTCGGCTGAAACGCGTTTCAAAATATCGCGAATTCCCTTCAAAGTCGTGTAGGCGTCGGCGATTCGCGCCGGCGAGCAGTCCTGCGTCAGAGAGCCGCAGATGCCGTTGCCGTTGCCGAAAACCGTTCCGAAAACGCCGCTCGCCGACTGCCATAAAAACTGGCAGCTGCCGCCGAACTGGCAATTCGTTTTCGTCGCGAAATTGCAAAGCTGAGACGCGCGAACCGGCGCGGAGACGGCGATTCGCGCGTCGGGCACGGTCATTAAAACGTCGAGACCTTTGCGAAACTCGCGCTCGAACGCGTCGGGCTTGGTGCGGCAGTAGTTGTTCGGGTCCTGGTCGGGGCTGGCGCAGGAAGCGTTTGTTTTGTTGATTTTTCCGCCGCAAACGTCGTTGTGGCCGAGAAAGACAACGGCCAGCCGCGAAGCGTTTTGCGAATTTAAGTAAATCTTGATGAGGTTTGCCTGCGCGAGAAAATCCGAAAGCATCTGCGCGCCCGAAACGGCGTGATTGGTCGCCGGAGCAAAAACGCTCGTATTCATTTCGCACTCCATGCGTTCGAGCACGCTGTACACGTTTTCGCTTCCCGCGCCGCAGAAAGTCGAGCCGTGCGTGTCGCTGGTCAGCCAGTTGTATTGCTCCTGGTCGCCGTTCGAGCACGGAAAAGTGCTGCGCGCGTTAAAGCCTTTGGTGATGCTGTCGCCCGCTACATCGATGGCCTGAATGCTCATCTGCGCGTTTGTCTGCAAAGAAAAAACGTGCAGAACGGTCAATGCGGACAGAAAAAGGGACAGAAGTTTTTTCATTCAAAAAATCTCCCGAAAACAAGTCTAAAAAATTGTAAAATTTTGAAACCTTCTAATTGTTCTGCGATTTTCGCAAAAAGTCAACGAATTCGGGGACGTTTCTGGTCAAGCCGGGAAATGTCGCAATCGTTTTCCCGTCGGCGTCCAAAATCGCGTAATACGGCAGAGCGACGGTTTTATAGGTCAGCTCCTGAAACTGTTGCTGGCGCTCGAAAATCTCGCCTTCGCCGTCGGTGTAAAGCCTTGCGAGCACGAATTTGCCCATTTCCGCCTCGACTTCTTTTTTCGGAAAAACGTTCGCTTCCATCCAGCGGCAGTTGGTGCAGGTGTAGCCGGTAAAATCGACGAAAACGCGCTTATTTTCGGCCTTTGCCTTTGCTTTGGCGGCGTCAAAATCGTTTGTAATCCAGCTCAATTCCCGGTCTGATTTGCCGAAAATTTTTGATGAAGCGTTTTCCAAATCGGGCGGCAGAAAAGATTCAAGCTCGCCGAGCTTCGCGCCGAAAAGCCCGGTCAAAAGATAAAAGCTTATCGAGAGACTGAAAATCGCCGACATGACGCGAAACGCGCCGATGCGTTCGGGTTTTGAATCGTGCGGAAGCTGGAATTTTCCGAGAAGATAAATCGCCAAGACGATGCCGATGGCAATCCAGATGGCGAGCACGAACGGGCGCGTAAAAATTCCCCAATGCCAGATTAAATCGACGTTCGAAATAAACTTCATCGCCGCCGCGACTTCGAGAAAACCCATCGCGACCTTGACCGAATTCATCCAGCCGCCCGCTCTCGGCAGCTGTGAAATGAGCTGCGGCGCGAGCGCGAGGATAAAAAACGGCAGCGCGAAAACGGTCGAAAAAGCGAGCATCCCGACGAGCGGCATCAGCCATTCGCCCTGCGCCGCCGAAACCAGAATCGTTCCGACAAACGGCGACGTGCATGTAAAAGAAGTCAGCGTAAACGTCAAACCCATCAGCAGAGCGCCAATGACGCCGCTTCCCTCGCCTTCCTTGCTGCGCGTCAGATTGTCGAGCTTTGTCAAAACTCCGGTCGGAATCTGGATTTCATACGCGCCGAACAGATTAAAGGCGAAAAACAGAAAAATCGAGGTGATGATTAAATTCACCCACGGATTCGCCGCAAAAAGATTTATGCCCGCCGCGCCGACAAAAATGGCGAGAAGCATTCCGAGAATCGTAAAAGTCGCGATGATTCCGATTGAATAAACCGATGCCAGCTTTATCGCTTTGGCGCGGCTGTGGCTCGCGTGATTTGTAAAATACGAGACCGTAATCGGAATCATCGGAAAAACGCACGGCGTCAAAAGCGAAAGCGCGCCCAGAGAAACGGCAACCAGCAGAAAAGACCATAAATCGGTGGTCGTTGGTCGGCGGTCGTTGGTCGGTTGATTGTTGGAAGAATTTAAGTTTGAATTTGAATTCGTCTGGTTTTCACTGACCACCGGCGGCTGACCACCGACCACTGTTTTTTTCGCGTCTTCAAACCCGGCAAACGTCACCTTGACCGTTTTCGGCGGCAGGCACGACGTGTCGTTGCAAGCCTGAAAACGAACGTTTAGCGCCAAATCATCGGCTTTTGCATCGCTCGACGCCTGCACGGGCAGATTAAATTCCGCCTGTTTTTCAAAAAATTTCGTTTCGAGCGGCTTGTCGTCAATTAAAAAATTTGTGTCCGATTTTGTAATCGGCGCGGGCGAAGTGATTTTCCCGTCGATTTTGAACGGCGTGTTTTCGACGATTTTTATGCTCGTCGCGACCGGCCCGCCTGCGGGCTGTTCGAGCGCGTAGAGATGCCAGCCGTCCTCGATTTCGGCCTTCAGCGCGGCCTTAAATTTTTCGCTCGCTTTTAGTGTTTTGCCTTTCGCGTCCGATTCGAGAGTCCATTTGACCGGATTCTGAGCAGATGCGGAATTGACAAAAACGAAAATGAGCGCCAAAAGCAGAAGAGAATAAATTTTTACGGATAAAAAACGCATTTTTACAAATCAAAGTATATGAAGTAACGGCTCGAAAAAGCAATTTACTGTTTCAATATTATAAATTGGCGGCTTCACTCTATTTTTAAGCGGCGAAAGCTGCCGTTCGGGCAGCTTTACCGACAGTTTTGGTGACTTCAGCTAGAGCTTAGATGGCTTCAGCCGCCGTTCCGGTAGCTTTACCCACCGTTTTGACGGCTTAACCGAGTCTTGCGGCGGCTTTACTCGCCGATTCGGTCGGTCACACTATCCCGCAGGGTAGGTTTACTATCCCTGAGGGTTGGCTTACCGACCGTTCGGGTTAGTTTATCCGACCGTTTTACTGGCTTCACCTACCCGAAAGACGGGCGTTCGCTATCTTTCAATATCAAAACCTACTTTTTTCACTGCTTTGCACAAACCGTAATCTATTTCGTATAATTTTAAGAAAGATTAGCGTTGTAATCTTTACAAAAAACCGCAGATTTTAAACGAAAATGCGGTACGGAGGTTTTGATTTTGTCAAAAACAGCAACTCGCCAGGAAAAAGAAACGAAAACGACCAGGCCTTCCGGCAACGGAAGAAGCAAAAACGCTTCGAAAAATTCGGAAGAGCTAAAAAAACACGTGACCGATACGGTCAACGCCAAAGAAGCGCACACCGAATATAATAGACGCAAAAAGTCGCAGCTGGGTTTAATAAAGAATACGGACAAGGCGCTTCTCCGGGAGATGCTTTACCAGATGACGCTCGGCAGAATTTTCGAGCAGAAATGCGCGGAAGTTTACCGCATCGGAAAAATCGGCGGTTTCTGCCATTTGTATATCGGTCAGGAAGCCGTCGCCGTCGGCTCGATGATGGCGCTGAAAGAAGGCGATTACGTTATTTCCGCCTACCGCGAGCACATGCAGGCGATGGTCGCCGGCATCAAGCCCGAAGCCGTTATGGCCGAGCTTTACGGCAAAGCGACCGGCTGCGTCAAAGGCAAAGGCGGCTCGATGCATATGTTTTCCCAAGAAAAAGGATTTTTCGGCGGTCACGGCATCGTCGGCGGTCAAATCGGCGTCGGAACGGGAATGGCCTACGCGCAGAAATACAAAGCGACCGACAATGTAACCATCTGCTTTTTCGGCGAAGCGGCGGTCAATCAGGGAATATTTCACGAATCCCTGAATATGGCGCAATTGTGGAAGCTTCCCTGCATATACATCTGCGAAAACAATCAATACGGCATGGGAACTTCGCAGAAACGCGCGATGGCCCTCAGCAACATCGCCGGAAAAGCCGACGCCTTCGGAATGGCCAACGAATTTGTCGACGGAATGGACGTTATGGCCGTCCGCGACGCGACCTTACGAGCAATCGAGCGAGCGCGCACGGAATCTCTGCCGACGCTTCTCGAAATCCGCTGTTATCGCTATATGGGACACTCGATGAGCGACCCCGGAAAATATCGCACGACCGAGGAAATCAAAAAATACCAGGAGCGTGACCCGGTTGTGCTTTTCAAGGATTCATTAAAGGAAGCAAAAATTTTCGGCGACAGGGATTTTGAAGAAATCGAAAACGAAGCGCGGGCAAAAGTCGATGAAGCGGTAAAATTTGCCGACGAAAGCCCTCTGCCGGATGCGAGCGAATTGTTTACGGACGTTTACGCTTAAATTGAAATGCCCTGTATTAGCCAATTTTTCGGCATCGTTATTTATATGTATTTCAACGACCATGCGCCGCCGCATTTCCACGCGGAATATGGGGGAAATGAAGCGTTGTATGAAATTCAAACTTTACGGATTTATGCTGGAAGATTACCGCGCCGGGCACATAATCTGGTTATTGAGTGGGCTGATTTGCATCGCGCAGAGTTATTGGCAGATTGGGAAAGAGCGAGAAGAAGCGAGCCGTTAGTCAATATTGAACCGCTTGATTAATTTATGAAGTTAGTGAGAATTAAATCAGTAAAACCGCTCGAAAATTTTGTCGTCGAGTTGGAATTTACGGATGGAACAAGTCGTACTATTGACCTTGAACCATTTTTGCACGGCAAAATTTTTGAGCCTTTGCGGAATAGTTTGGAAATGTTTCGGGCAGTAAAAGTTGACAAAAGAATGGGAACAATCATTTGGGAAAACGGCGCGGACATTGACCCCGACGTTTTGTATCACGGATTGAAACCCTCTTGGGCGGAAGAAAAAGAATTGGAATTGACAAAATAATTTATGGCACTGATGACAATCCGCGACGCGCTCAATCAGGCGCTGCGCGAGGAAATTTTAAGAGACGAAAACGTTTTCATAATGGGCGAGGAAGTCGCCGAATATGACGGCGCGTATAAAGTGACGCGCGGGCTCTGGAAGGAATTCGGCGATAAACGCGTCGTCGATACGCCGATTACCGAACTCGGTTTTGCCGCCGTCGGCGTCGGCGCGGCGATGGCCGGCCTGCGTCCCGTCATTGAGTTTATGACGTGGAATTTTTCGATTCTCGCGGCCGACCAGATTATCAATCACGCGGCGAAGATGCATTATATGTCGGGCGGACAGTTCAAAGTTCCGATTGTCTTTCGCGGCCCGAACGGCTCGGCTTATCAGGTTTCGTCGCAGCACTCGCAGGCGCTGGAAGCTTTTTACGCCAATTTTCCCGGCTTAAAAGTCGTCATGCCTTCGACCGCCGCCGACGCCAAAGGTTTGCTGAAATCGGCGATTCGCGACGATAATCCGATTGTTTTTCTCGAACAGGAAAGAATGTATGGCCTCAAAGGCGAAGTTCCCGAATCGGAGGATTTCACGATTCCGCTCGGCGTCGCCGACATCAAACGCGAAGGCGCGGACTGCACGATTGTCGCGCGCTCGATGACCGTTCCGCTCGCTTTGCAGGCCGCCGAACAGATTCAAAAAGATTTTGACGTGTCGTGCGAAGTCATCGACCCGCGCACGATAAAACCGCTCGACATCGAGACGATTATCAATTCGGTGAAAAAGACGAATCGGCTGGTCATCGCCGAAGAATCGCATTATTTCGCCAGCGTCGGCGCGGAAATCTCCGCCGAAGTGATGGAAAGAGCGTTCGATTATCTCGACGCGCCCGTCAAAAGAATCTCGTGCGCCGAAGCGCCGATGCCGTATGCGAAAAATCTGGAAGAGCTGGCGCTGCCCGACGTTCCGAAAATCGTCGCGGCCGTCAAAGAAGTTTGCTATTTGTAATGGATAAAAAGGAAGCGAAACAAAATTACAAATTAAATCCGCCGGCGATGGGCGTTTTTCAGATTCGCAATCTGACGAACGATAAAGTTTTCGTCAGTTCATCAACGAATCTTGCCGGAATTTTTAATCGCCACGAGTTTCAGTTGAAAATGAACGGTCACCCGAACAAATCGCTGCAGATGGACTGGAACGAGCTCGGCGCGGAAAATTTCGCTTTTGAAATTATCGAAGAGCTCGAATCGCGCGAAAATCTCGACGACAAGGCGGAACTGACTTTTCTCGAAGATTTGTGGCTCGAAAAACTCGAGCCTTACGGCGAGCGCGGCTATAACGAGCGCAAAAAGACGCGCGAAGAACGTTTGCGGATGATTTCCGACAACAAAAAATTGTAAATTTTATTTTTTAAAAATATGGCGAACAAAATTTTAATGCCCAAGCTTTCTCCGACGATGGAGGAAGGACAAATTTCCCGCTGGATAAAGGCGGAAGGCGACGAGATTGAAGCGAACGAAACCATCGCCGAGGTCGATACCGACAAGGCGACGATGGAGATGACTTCGCTCGAACCCGGCACTTTGCTGAAAATCATCGTTCCCGCCGGAGACAATGCCAAATTAGGCCAGACAATCGGCATCATCGGCAAAAAAGGCGAGGATTTTTCCGCGCTTTTAGACGAAGCGACTGCAAACGGCGCGGGAGCAAATGGAAGCGGAGACGCAAAGAAAGCCGAATCGGCGAGCGAAAAAGAAGAAGTAGTTGCCAAAGAAGGCGAACAGGAATTAAAGAAAGAAGTTTCCGAAACCGGCGGACGAAGCTACGACGAGCAGCGACCGCAGGCAAAGGAAGACGCCGGAGACCAAAAACCGAAAATCGAAGACCAATCTTCGAACGGCAGACTGATTGTCTCGCCGATTGCAGCGCGCATGGCGGCGGAAAACGGAATCGACTTGAAATCTGTGAAAGGCTCAGGCCCGCAGGGCAGAATCATCAAACGCGACATCGAAGCGGCGATGGAAAGCGGTCAGCAAACAGGTCAGACGGAGGAAGTTCCGCATTCCGCATTCAGCGCTCCGCAAACAATCGGCGCATCGCGTTTTCGCGAAGAAAACACTTCAAAGATGCGGCAGGTTATCGCGCAACGTCTGGCGCAGTCCATCGGGCCGATTCCGACGTTTTATCTGACAATCGAAATCGAGATGGACAATACGCTCGCTCTCCGAAAACAAATCAATGCGACCTTAAAAGACGACGAAAAAGTTTCGGTCAACGACATCATCGTCAAAGTCGCGGCGCAGGCTTTGACGAAACATCCGTTCGTCAATTCTTCGTACCAGGACAAAACGATTCGTTTTTACGAGAACGCCGACATCGGCGTCGCCGTCGCCATCGATGAGGGCTTGATAACGCCGGTCGTCCGCGCGGCAAATCGCAAAGGCATTACCGAAATTTCAAAAGAAATCAAGGAAATGGCCGTTCGCGCGCGTGAGAAAAAGCTTCAGCCCGAAGAATACACCGGCGCAACGTTTTCGATTTCAAATCTCGGAATGTTCGGCATTAAAGAATTTACGGCCATCATCAATCCGCCCGAAGCGTCAATCATCGCCGTCGGCGCGGCAACACCGATTCCGGTCGTGCGCGATGGCGAAATCGTCACCCGAAGCATGATGAGCGTCACGATGAGCTGCGACCACCGCGTCATCGACGGCGCAACCGGCGCAAAGTTTTTGCAGACGTTCAAGCAGATGCTGGAAAATCCGATTTTGATGTTGATGTAAACTTTCAAACGCGGCGAAAAACTCGAATCTTTCGCCGCGTTAATTTCCTCTAAGCCTTTTTCGATACTTAAACTGCAAAGCCGTCAAAACCAGTCTTCTGCCGGTGCGCTCGTAATGTTCGGCGAGCGAATCATCCAGTTTTGCGAGTGATTTCTGGTATCTGTGCCTGCTTCCTCTCAGTCTTTCTTCGGCAACTTCACAATCGAGAACGGAAAGAATCAAGTTGTTCAAAGACGATTCCGAATCGGCAATCTGCTCGTCTGTAAAACCGTATTCCGTCTGATTTGTTTTCATGAATGCCGTCCATTCTTTGTAAACGGCGATTTTTTCCGCATCGTTATCGCTATCTTCAATCGCATCGAGCCTTTCCTGCAAGTCCTCGAACTCATCCCTCAAATCCTCTTTTATTTCCAGCGCTTCGAGAACCCGGTCTTTTATTTCTCTCCACTCTTCGTCTTCGAGATAATTAAACTCGTTTTCGTGCGCCTTTACATACTTTATCCATTCGTGGATAAACTCATAAAATTCGCGGACTTTGTAAGAGCCCGGATTTTCCAGGAAATCCGTGAAATATTCCAAATCCTTTACCATATTTTTAATCGAGCGGCTTTACTCAACAACTAAATTAAAAAAACCAAAGTCATAATTTTTCGTCGTTTTACTAAACTCCGTAACACATAAAATGGATTCCGTAGTAGAGAATAAAAATCATCACAAACGCTAAAAAATAAAGTCCGGTCATAAAGTACGCTTCGGTAAAAAGCGATTTGTCCCAGAGTATGAGCATCTCGCGCGCATCGGTCGGGCCACGCACAATCAGAACGAAAAGAATGGCGACAATCATCAGGTGACCGATGGCGTCAACTATCCCGAACTGGACGACCGCGAGAACGAAAATCGATAAAAATCCGAGCGAAATTAAACGCCCGACGACCGAAACCGCGCCGAGCAGAATAAACGTTACAAAAAACTCGACAAATCCAGACGTCATCATAAACCGCGCCGGAGTCATTCCCATCAGCATCTGCGGATTTTTCTCAAAAAGCGGATTCGTCCAATCGGCATAAGCAAATTTCTCGATTGAAGCCCAAATCAAAGTCAGGCCGGTGCAGGCAAACAAAACGACCAAACCCGATTTCAGCAAGTTTTTACTCTTTGCGCTCGAAGTCAGAAGGTAGTAGCCGATGCCCAGAAAAATCATATAATCGAGCATGTGAAAAATGCCGTAATCGCGTGCCGCCGCGACGTACAAAATAAAAACTCCGACGCCAGTAATCGGCGCGGAGCGGCGCACGACGACGCATAGAGCCATCACGAGATGAAGCCACGGAACGTAGAAGGCGGTCGTTTTCAGTTCGGGCGTCAAGTAAAAGCTCGTGCCGTAAACTTGATACCAGACGAAAAGCGACAGAAAAAAGATGCCTGCCGCGACGCGCATAATCAGGTTCGCGCGGTCGTCAAACATCTTCATCTTTTTGTCGAATTCGGCTAAAATTCCCTTTTCATAAAGATACCGGTCGAGCAGAAAAAAAACGTAAACGCCCGCCGCCGAAAGCAGAAACATCTTGACAAAATCGCCGCTTAAAACTTCTCCAATCGGTTTCGGCGATTTGGAAACGTCAAATTCGACAAACCACTTGACGTGCGCCTGCGCTCTTTCCGCGCCCAACAACGTCAAAAAGAGAATCGATGCCAACTGAAATAAACTCCGACTGTTTAGCTTCGTCATAGTTTTAAAATTATTATGTCGTCGCGCGAGAGTCTTTTGAAAGAAATTTAATACCGCAAAATTTCGGCGCTAATCAAGGCGTTTCGGTCAATTCTTTATATTTCAAAAGGTCTGACTGGGCCTTTCCTTTCTCGTTCATTTTAAAAAATAAAGCAGCTCTTTTCTGGTAGGCTTCGGCGTAATTCGCTTCGAGCTCAATCGCTTTGTCGTAGTCTGCCAGAGCCTGCTCATAGTTTTCTTTGTTTACAAAAGCGATTCCGCGTCGATAATAATATTGAAAATAATCGGAGTCCAGTTCGATTGCCCGGTCGTAATCAGAGATTTCCCGGTCGTAATCTTTTAATTGCCCGTAAGCCATTCCGCGGTCGCTATAGGCGTCGTCATCGTCGGGCGCATCTTCGATTCTTTCGGTGCAAACTTTAATGACCAGATTGTAATCTTTTTGCGCGAGGTCTTTTTCGCCTAATTTTTCATAAGTCATCGCGCGGGCATTGTAATAACCGATGTCTTTCGGGTCTAATTCCAATGCTTTGCCGAAATCTTTGATGGCGGCGATGAAGTTTTTTAATAAATAATAGCTTCGCCCGCGACTGTAAAAATCGTCCGCAACCGTTGCGTCGAGCTCGATTGCTTTATCGTAAATTTTTATCGCCTGTTTGTAATTTCCCCTGAGCTGATAAAAATATCCGAGTCCCGAATAGGCCCTGGCGTTTTTCGGATTTAATTCAATCGCCTTTTTGTAGTCTCGCAGGGCGTCGTCGAATTTGAGAAGGATTGTGTAGGCATAAGCGCGTTTGCGGAAGGCCTCCGAATCGTTCGGATTCGCTTCTATCGCTCTCGTATTTTCCTCAATTTTGCAGTCGTAGTCTTTTTTATCACAATTGGAAGTTGGCGCGTCCTGCGCGAAAGCGCTGAAAGGAACAAAGACGGTCATCAGAAACAAAAAACATTTGACGTATATATTCATTTTTCCGTCGCTCCTGTAGGAAATTTCTCCGATTCTAACACCGCGCCCGCAATAAAAGCAATATATTTTGTCCTGACAATAACCTTTTAATTTTGCTATTATTTACCTTTTGCTCAGATGGAAAATACAAAGACTGCCGATGATTCGCTGGCGCCGCACGTCGCACTGATTGCGGTGCAGATTTTTTTCGGCGCGGCGGCGGTTTTGGGCAAAATCGCTTTGCAGACGTTTCCGAGCTTTGCAATTGTCGGATTTCGCGTGGCGGGCGCGGCGCTCGCTTTTTATATTTTGCAGAGACTGCGCGGCGGTTTCGCGCTCGAAAAAACAAGGGATTATTTTTTCTTCGCTTTGTTCAGCGTTTTCGGCGTGATTTTAAATCAACTGCTTTTCTTTAAAGGTTTATCGCTGACGACGGCGACGAATACATCGCTGCTCGCGGTGATGATTCCGGTTTTTGCCTTTACCATCAGCGTTTGTATCGGAAACGACCGGCTTTCGTGGCGCAAAGTTGTCGGCATCGCGCTTGCCGGCGGCGGCGTTATTTATTTGATTGACCCGTCGAAAGCGAGCTTTTCTTCGACGACGACGCAGGGCGACATTCTCGTTATCCTGAACAGTTTTTCATACGGGACTTATATCGCAATTTCGAAGCGTTTGATAAGTCATTACGGCGCTTTGAAGTCGATTGCGTGGCTTTTTCTGTTTGCTTCAATCGTTAACGTTCCGGTCGGCATCTATTCGTTGCAAGCGGTCAATTTGTCGGAGGTCGGCGCGCCAGCCTGGACGGCGCTGGCGGCAATCGTGATTTTTCCGACGATTCTGGCTTATTTCTGGAACGCCTGGGCGCTCGCGCGCGTCGAGCCTTCGATAGTCGCTGTTTACACATATCTGCAACCGCTCATCGGAACTTTCCTCGCGATTTTTCTGCTTGACGAACAATGGAGTTCGAGAATCTTTCTGGCGATGATTTTGATTTTTATCGGCGTTTTTCTGGTGACGCGCAACCGCAAACGCGAAGTTATTTCAAAGATTTGATGTAAGAGTCAGCTACGAACAAAACAAATTACACAAATATTTATTGATTTTTTATTAGTGTTACCGGTGTTATTCGTGGCTGACTTTTCCGAGATTCAAATTATCCTCCCGCCGATTAAAACCAGTTTCACGTTTCCCTTTTCGTCCAAAGCGACTAAATCCGCGCGTTTGCCGGTTTGGATTGAGCCGCGAGTTTTTTCGATTCCCAAAAGACGCGCCGGGTTTGCGCTCGCCATCTGCGAAACTTCGCATTCTGAAAAACCGAGCGAAAGCATTAATTTTGCGGCTTCGCGCATGGTGATGACGCTTCCGGCGATGCTTCCGCGTTCGTTTTGCGTTCGGCCGGCCGCGACCGAGACTTTTTCGCCCCAGATTTCAAAGTCGCCGTCGCCGAGGCCGGTCGGCGCGACCGAATCGCTGATGAGCGAGACTTTTTCCGCGGATTTTGTGCGGCAGGCGAATTCGAGCATTTCCGGCGCGACGTGAATTCCGTCGGCGATGATGTCAAAAGTCACGTCTTTATTGGTTAAAGCCCAGCCGGCGACGCCCAAATCCCGATGGTGAATTCCGGTCATCGCGTTAAAAAAATGCGTCAGATGTCGCGCGCCTGCCGCAAATGCCTGCCGAAGCGTCTCCTTAACGGCTTTTGTATGCCCGATTGAAACAATCCAGTTTTGCCTGATAAGCTCGCTGATAAGCTCGATTCCGTTTTCGATTTCCGGCGCGAGCGTCGTCAAATGCGCGCCGCTCGCCAGCCGCGGCAAAAATTTTGTCTCGTCGCCGTTTTTGAAATTTTTGAAAAATTGCGGGCGGAGCGCGCCGCACATCTTTTCGTTGGCAAAAACGCCTTCGTAATGAATACCGACGATTTGCGCCGCCGCTTCGTTTTTCTGAATGGTTTTGGCTTTTTCGATTTCAGCCACCGTCTTTTGATAATTTTCGTCGGCGTCGGGAACAAACGTCGGAAGCCAGGCCGTCACGCCGTTTTTTGCGAGAAATTTTCCGACCCGCAAAAAACTTGCGGCGTCTGCGGCGTTGACATCGACGCCGACCGCGCCGTGATTGTGAATGTCGATAAAACCGGCGTAAAGCGTCAAATTTCCGAGGTCAAATGTCCGTTCGGCCTCAAAATCCTTATTTTCAAAAGAAATTTCGGCAATTTGTCCCGCTTCGATTAAAAGCGAAACATTTTCGCGTCTTTCCTCGGGCAAAATGGCCGCCGCATTTTTGAGCAGAATTGTCTCCATAAACAGATTTTTTCACAAAACCGGTAAAATAAAAAACTCGCGCCGTTTTGACACAGCGCGAGCCGATAAATGTTCCAAACCAAAATTCGGTTTAGAAGTTGAGCTTAAATCCGAACTGAAGATTGCGCGGGTCGCGGGTCGTCAGCACCTGACCGAAATTCGCCGCCGTCACGTTCAAACTGAGCGTGTTGAAATTAGTCCGGTTCAAAATATTGAAGGCTTCGCCGAATAATTGAAGGTTTATTCTTTCGCCGAAACGAATATTTTTCGTCATCTTAAAATCGACGCGGAAAAGATTCGGGCCTTCGATGATGCCGCGCGGCGAGCTTCCGGGCGTGTTGCTCAGATTGGTCGCAGTGGTCAGCGGATTCAACGTGAAGCAGGCCGTGTTGAAAAACTGCTGCTGCGTTCCGGCGCCGCCCTGATTCGGATTGCAGGTAATATTCGGTCTGCCGCCCGCAATCGCCGCCGGGATAAATCCGAGACCGGCCGGGTCGTAGTTCGAAGTCGTCACCGTAAACGGAAGTCCCGTATTGAAAACGACGATGCCCGAAGCCTGCCAGCCGCCGAGAACCTTCCCGATAAATCCTTCCTGTTTAGTGAAATACGGAATTTCATAAATGTAATTCATCGTGAAAATGTGACGACGGTCGAGCGTGGCGCGTCCGTAATCGCTGTGAATATCGAACGAATTCTGCGGCGCGGTCGAGCGGTCGGTCTGATTGTCCGTCAGATTTTTCGACCACGTGTAGGCCATATTTATCTGCGAAGCGCCGGAAAAACGACGCTGCGCCGAAATCTGCAGGCTGTGGTAGTTCGAATTGTATCTCGGCTGGATAATCGTAATCGAGCGATAGCCTCTGTAGGGACGAAGCTGGTCGAGAATGGCTTCCGCGGCCGAAGAGAAAAATCCTGCTCCGGCAACCTGACACGCCACCGTCGGCGTGGTCGAAGCGCCGGTCGCGCATCCGGTCGCGCCGCGACTGATGGCATAGCCGGCCGGAATTTCATTCGCTTCGAAAGCTCCGATTAAATTCGTGCCTTTCGAGCCGTAATAACCAATCGTAAATATGGTTTTGCTGTCCAATTGCTGCTGCCAGTCGAGAGACCAGTGCTGCATATACGGCGTCTTCCAGTCGGCTTGAATCGCGCGAACGCTTAAAGATGCCGTCGATGCCACCAGCGGGCAGTTTCCGCTCGGAACCGGGTTGGCGATGTTGATGCCGACCACCTGACAGGTTTCCTGATACGGAAGATTGATACCGATATTTTGCTCGAAAGTTCCGTTCAGAACCTGTTCGTGATAAATTCCGTATCCGGTGCGAATCGAAGTCATACCCTTTCCGAACGGGTCCCAGGCGAGACCGATGCGCGGAGCAAAGTCCTTCTTCGGAGCGTCGATGACGTACTTGCCGAAAGGCGAAACGGTCGGAACGCAGCCGTTCGGCGCGGTTTGGAAATTCTGCGCATTGACGATGATGCCGTTACAGAAATTTCCCGAGCCGACAACGCGGTTTCCCGCGCCCGTGACGAGCGGAGCGACGGCCGGATTGTAAAGCTCCGGCAGAAAGTTTGTCAGACGATTGTTTTTATCCCACGGCGAGCCGAAGAACGAATAGCGGACGCCGGCGTAAATCGTCAGATTCGGACGAAAACGCCATTCGTCCTGAACATAGGATTCGAATGTTTTCTGACGTAAATCAGCCGTATAGTCAAAATGCGCCTGCGTTAACGTCGCGTTTGTTCCGAGCAGGAAGTTGGCAAACTGCTGCTGGACGGTTGAACCGCCGGTAGCAATAACGGCGGAAGTCGCGCCCGGCGTATTAAAGGCGGTGTAAATTCCTTCGTTGTTGCCGGCGAGAGCGTTTTCGTTTTTGCGATAAAGCGATGCAATCGTGCCGAATTTCAAAGTGTGACTTCCTTTTATCCAGGTTAAATCGCCGCTGAAATTCTGTTTCCACGAAAAATTGTCATAAGGCCCGAAGCTCTGCAAGGCGCTGAAACCGTTTCCGCTGATGGTCGGCACGCGGTCGCGCTGGTTGGCGAACGGAAGCGGCGGCGCAATCGGAGAATTTGCCAGAGCGAGCAAACCTTTGTTGTTGCTTAAAATCGCGCCGAAGCCGTATGTGTAGCGACCGACGGCGATTAAGCTCGGGCTGATTAAATATGTTCCCTGAAACGTATGCGTTCGGCCCGGCGAATCGGTCTGCGTCGTCGAAACGCCCGGCAGTCCCGAACCGGAAGAAAACAGCGCGTTGACGTCGATGGTCGGAATAACGTCGTTTTCAAAGCGATAATAGGCCGAGAATTTGCTGGTAAAGCTCGTATCGAGCTTAAAGATTTCCTGGCGGAAGTTGGATATGCCCTGCGCCGGGAAACTCAAACCGAACTGGCCGACGTTCGGCAGCGGCAGCTTGTTGTAAATATATTGTAAATACTGCTGCGCCAGCGGGTTAATCGTTCGGACGCTCGAAAGCGGCGTTCCGGCCGGCAGAATCGTCGTGCACGTCGTGGTCGCCTGCAGACAAATCGGAACCGTAAAAACTCCGGCGCGCAGATTGGCGTCGGGCACGGTCGAGGAAAGCGTCGGATAGCGAACGTCGCGGCGAACTTCTTCGGAAAAGAAGAAATATGTTTTTTCATATTTTCTAAACATTCCCTGGTTAGAGCCGCCTTCGCCGAAATTAAAGAAATAAACCGGGCCGCCGATTGTTCCGCCGAAATTGTTGTAGCGAAACGGCGTCCGCAGAGCGCGTCCTGATGAATCGCGTCCGAACGGTGCGGTTTGATTGTCGAAGAATCTGTTCGCGTTAAATTTCTCGTTGCGGACAAATTCGAACAGCGAGCCGCTGAAACGGTCCGTACCGCTTTTCGTCACGACGTTGACCTGACCGCCGCCGCTTCTGCCGGATTCGGCCGGATAAAGCGAGCGCAAAACCTGAAATTCGCCGATTGAATCGACGCTCGGATAAGCCTGAATCGTCAAATTCGAGCCGCGGTCGGTGATGTCAGCGCCGTCAACCGTAAATGTATTCTGGCTGCTGCGCGCGCCGTTGACCGACAAATTGATGGTGTTGGCCTCGCCGTTCGGATTTGTCGTTCCGACATAAACCTGGTCGGCTAAATTTGAAGAAACGCCCGGCGCGAGCGCGACGAGCTGAACGAAATTGCGGTTGTTGATTGGGATTTCACGAACCTGATCGCCGTTGATGACGGTTGAAGAAGTCGGCGTCGTTAGATTGACTGAAACCTGGTCGGCTTCGACCGTCACCGTTTCGGCAACGTTTCCGGCTTCGAGCCCGATGTTCACCTCGCGACGCGCGCCGACGTCAAGTTTTATATCGGTATTGACCGATTTTTTGAAATTCTGCGCTTCGACCGTTATCTCATAAAGACCGGGAGTGAGATTCGGAGCGCTGAAAACTCCCTCATCATTAGTCGTTATGGTTCTAACAACGATATTGTCTTTCTGCGGGTCGGTAATCGTTATGACTGCGCCCGGGACGACTGCGCCGGACGCGTCTTTTACCGTTCCGACAATCGTTCCGGTAACTTCCTGCGCGACAGCGGAAAAAGTTAAACTAAATATCATCGCCAGTGCGACGAACAAAAAACTGGCAGTTGAAAAGATTCGGCTTTTCATATTTTTCTGATTCCTCATTCAAGTAAATTTTGCAAAATTTCAGTCAACGATCCATTAGAATCGTTTAGGTTTTCGGAGAAATCTCCAAATTTTCGTTATAGCTTTTTCGGCTACGCGAGCCGCAAAAATCTAAAAACATTTATTTTTCGGTTAGTTAATGAAAAATTTAGGAACTAAAAAAATTTATAAACCTAAATTCGCTATTTGTAAAGCAAGAATTGTGCGCGACGCGTTTTAAATTCGTCTAATTTTTTCTGCCACGCATTTTCGATATTCCGGAACGTTTCGCCGCGCCTGACCATTTCCAGTATTTCGCTGTTTACAAGCAAACGATTGTAGTTATCCATTTTCCAATCGTTTGGAAAAAGCGTTCGCAGCGCAAGCGCGATTTCGATGCCCGTTTTGACCGGTTTGAACTGCTCTCGATTGGTCACGATGATGTTTATTCCGCTGCAGTTTTCGTTTTTGAAAACCGACGCGTCGGGCGTAAATTTGACGGGCACGAAGCGCACGCCGCCGAGATTTCTATCATTGAGAAAAGTCGCCAGCTTTTGCCCGTCGAGCCACGGCGCGCCGACGACTTCAAACGGCGTGTCGGTTCCGCGCCCGACGCTCAGATTGGTCGTCTCCAGAAGCCCGATTCCCGGATAAAGCGTCGCTTCGGTCAGACTTCTCATATTCGGCGAAGGATTCGTCCAAATCTGATTGGTCTGGTCAAACCACATCGAGCGCGTCCAGTTTTCCATTTTGACGACGCGCAAATCGGCGTTTATCTTCTTTTCCGAGTTGAACATCTGCGCGAGCTCGCCGATTGTCATCGCGTGGCGGACGGGCAAAGTATGCGTCGCGACAAAAGATAATTTGTCTTCGTCGGCAATCGCGCCTTCGATATCGACGCCGTTTATCGGGTTCGGGCGGTCAAGCACAAAAACGGGTTTTCCGGCTTTGGCCGCTTCTTCCAGAACGTTTTGCAGCGTCGAAATATACGTGTAAAACCGCACGCCGACGTCTTGAATATCAAAGACAATCGCGTCCAAATCCTTTAACTGCTCGGGCTTCGGCCGTCTGGTTTCGCCGTAAAGCGAATAAATCGGCAAACCCGTTTTCTCGTCAATCGAATCGGAAACTTTCTCGTCCGCCTGCCCGCGAATTCCGTGTTCGGGCGCAAAAAGCGCGACGAGCTTCACATTCTGCGCTTCCTTCAAAATATCTATTGTTTGTTTGCCCAACAAATTACGGCCGGTGTGATTTGTCACCAGACCGACACGGAGGCCGTTTAATTCCTTAAAATTATTTTTTTCGAGCACGTCGATACCGTTCAGAACCGTAGTATTTATCTTTATCATACTGCTCGGCCCGCCAAAAATCGGCAGTTCGGCTAATGATATTCGCATCGCATTTTCCTTAAATCTTGAAATTTGCGGCGCGACCTGCGACCAGTAGATATCTTCGGCCAGACGCGTCGTTTCAATCGGCGTGTCTTCGAGCGACGAAGCGACGACGGTCGCGACGCGCGCGCGAAGCGGCGTCACGTCGCCTTTGCCGTCCGGGTGAACGCGGTTTGAAAGAAAAACGACGAACGTCTGTGAAACGCGGTCAATCCAGATTGATGTTCCGGTAAAGCCCGTGTGTCCGAACGAGCCGAGCGGAAAAAGCTCGCCGCGATTCGACGAAAAAGCGGTGTTGATGTCCCAACCGAGCCCGCGCGTCGCGCCGTCTTCGGAAACGACAATCGGCGCGGTCATTCTTGCCACACTCGCCGCGCTCAAAACTCTTTTTCCGTCCAGAATTCCGCCGTTCAGGAGCATCTGACAAAATCTGGCCAAATCGTCGGCGGTCGAGAAAAGTCCGGCGTGCCCGGCAACGCCGCCCATTCTGAAAGAAGTCGGGTCGTGAACTTCTCCGCGCAAAATCTGGTCGCCGGTTTTTTCGTCGCCTTCAAATTTTGAGCCGAGATAATTTTGCTGTCCTTTGATATTTTCGGTTGGCGCAATTAATTTTGCATCGATACCATATAGATTTTTATTACCTGCGAATTTATAGGTCGCGCCGCTGAATAGCCAGCTTGTGCCGGCATTCGGAATATCGAGCCTTGTAAAAAAGCCTGTTCCTTTTAATGTAAGCTCGCTAGAAACATTATCCGAGAAAAAAACATCTAAACTCGTTCCTTCCGCATTTACTCTCTGCACGATTTCGCCGAGCGTAATAAAATTTATATCCGAATAAACAAACTTTGTTCCCGCCGGCTGTTTTAATTTTTCTTTGTAGAGCGCCTGCAGCATTCCTTCGCGTCCCGTCCATTTTTGGCGCAAATCGAAATCCGGCGCGAAGCCCGAAACGTGCGTCATAAGCTGCTGAATCGTGACGTTTTTCACGTCTTTATCTTCAATTTCGGGAATAAATTTGCCGATTGTATCATTCAGGCGAATCTGCCCGCGCTCGACCAGAATCATGATGCTCGTCGTCGTCGCCACGACTTTGGTCAGGCTCGCCACGTCGAAAATCGTATCGACTGTCATTTTTTCGACGGTCGGAACTAATGCGCGATTGCCGTAGGCTTTTCGAAAAACGATTTTTCCTTTGTGTCCGATGAGCACGACCGCGCCCGGAAGCTTTTTATCGGCGATGTCTTTTTCGACCAGAGCGTCAATCCGGTTGAGCTTTTCCGCCGACATTCCGACCGTCTGCGGCGGCGCGACGGGCAAACCCTGCGCGTTTGCAAAGACAAAAGTAAAAAGTAAAAAGGCAAAAAATATTGCCGATTGTAAAAATTTCGTCCCGATTCGAGCTTCTAAAACTTTTTTTCTCATTTCTTCTTTAGCGTTAATTTATCAATTGCGGCATTTGGCCAGATTTTTTACTTTTGTCTTTTAACTTTTGCCTTTTATCTTGAATCCCCTTTCTCTCTGCTTAAAGCTTTCCTTGCAAAAACGCACAAATTCTTTGGCAATCGGCGAAAAATATCCGCCGCGAAGCCGCGCCAGACCCAAATCCCATTTGATTTCCGCGCCTTCAATCAGCCATGAGGCGAGTCTGCCTTTGCCGATTTCTTTGGCAACGGTTTTTGCGCCCGCAATCCCGATTCCCATATTGTTTTCGACCATCTGATTAATCGCTTCCTGACGCGAAAGCTCCATCACGACGTTCGGATGAACGTTTGCCGCGTGGAAAAAATCGTCAATCAAACGACGCGTGTTGCCGCCTTTTTCGCCCAAAATCAAAGGCTCGCCCGCGAGCGCCGCGGCGCTGATAAATTTCTGGTCGGCAAGCGGATGCGCCGGATGCGCGATGGCGACAATTTCGTCGCTGAACAAAAGCTCGGTCGTCACGTGCGAATTATCGACGGGCAGCGAAATAAAAGCGATATCAATATCGCCGTGCAGAATTTTATCGACCAGCGTCTGGCTCGTCCCCGAGCTGACCGTGATTTCGGCGTTCGGAAATTTCTGTTTCAGATTTTGCAGAATTGTCGGAAGCTGTATTGTCGCAAACATCGCCGAAGCCGAGCCGATGCGCAGGCGTCCGTATTCCGCGCCCGCAACCTCGGCGATTTCGGCGATGGCCGCATCGTGCTCGCGCAAAATTTTTCTGGCTCGTTCAAGCAGATGCTCGCCCGCTTCGGTCATAATCACACGGCGCGGCGTGCGCGTAAAAAGCGGCAGCCCGACCTCATCTTCAAGCTGGCGAATCTGCATCGAAATCGCCGCCTGCGTGACGTTGACGCGGCGCGCTCCGGCCGTAAACGTCTTTGCCTCGGCAATTGCTAAAAAAGCTTTCAATTGTCTGATTTCCATAGGTTTGGTCAGTCGTCCGTAGTCACTTGTCCGTTGCGAGTTGAGATTAAATTGAGTTTCTAAATTAAATTTAACCGGCCACAGACAATCGACTACGAACAAAGGACATTATCACAAAAAATTATTGCACTTATAAAATCTTTTAGTTTTGATTATATGTCAAGCATTACTAGAATAGTAGATAGATTTTTTTATAAATTTTTCTTTGATGCCGACACTTTCCCCTAAAACAAAATCAAACCGCGCCCGCAAATCACATAATTTGTATCTCGGCGTCGATGGCGGCGGCACGAAAACTCATATCGTTTTAATCGATGACGAAAAAAATCCAATCTGCGAAGGATTTTCCGGCGCGTCGAATCCCCTGCGCGTCGGCGTCGAAACGGCCGTCGCGAATATCATTAAAGCGCTGGATGCAACCTGCGACAAAGCGCAGCTCAGTCGCGGCGACGTTGTTTCGGCGACGCTCGGTCTGGCCGGCGTTCGCCGCGCCGATTTGCGTCAGCGCGTGCACGAGCGCTTTCGAAATCTACTCGGCATCAAAAAAATTGAAGTCGTCACGGACGCCGAAATCGCGCTTTACGGCACGACGCTCGGAAAAGCCGGAGTCGTCGTCATTGCCGGAACAGGCTCGATTTGTTACGGAAAAAATGAAAACGGCAAATTCGCGACCGCTGGCGGCTGGGGCCCGATTGCGGGCGACGAGGGCGGCGGCTCGACCATCGCCCGGCGCGCTTTGCAGGCCATCGCCAAAGCGATTGACGGGCGCGGAAAACCGACGAAACTGAGCGCCGCCGGAATCGAATATTTTCGCACATCGACGCCGGAAAATTTGCTGATTGCCATTTATTCGCCGCAGGTCGATAATGCCCGCATCGCCGGATTTGCCCGGTATGTCGCGGAAGTTGCGCGGGAAGGCGACGAAATCGCCGTCGAGATTTTAAAGGAAGCCGGTTTCGAGCTCGGTCTTGCGGCGGTAGCGGTGATAAAAAAATTGAATTTAGAGCGAAAGAAAGTTCCAATCGGCTCGGTCGGAAGTATTTTCAAAGCGGGCAGATTACTAACCGATTCGCTTTTGAAAACGGTTCACCAGATTGCGCCGAAAGCTTTTTTAGCCGCGCCGCAACTTTTGCCCGCGCGCGCCGGCGCCGAGATGGCTTTCGAAAATTTCAGAAACGGCACAAACCGCCGCGCGCCCGCGCTTTAATAAAAATCGATTTCCGTTCTGCCACAAAAACTTCGAAAAATTTTACGAGTCAAATTTGCATCCGCTCAGGCATATTATTTGCTCTATCTGTTCCCAACAACAAAAAGTGTTTCGTTTTCAAACAGTTTTGATAACGAAGGAGAAAAATATGGAAAGCAAAGCAAAATTTCTGGGGCATGGAATTCACCCGATTATGATTGTGTTTCCGCTCGGCCTGCTCGCGACGGGCGTCGTGTTCGACGCAATTTTTTTGATTTGGAAAAATCCGATGATGGCGACGGTCGCTTACTGGATGATAGCGGCCGGAATCATCGGCGGATTTCTCGCCGCGCCGTTTGGCTGGATTGACTGGTTTGCCATTCCGCAGAACACGCGCGCAAAATCGGTCGGGCTGCTCCACGGATTGGTCAACACGGCCGTTTTATTATTATTTATCGGCAGCTGGTGGCTGCGCTCCGACGCGCCGGAGAAACCGGAAACGCTGGCGAGCGTGCTTTCTTTTGCCGGCGCGGGCTTATCGATGGTCGGCGGCTGGCTCGGCGGCGAGCTCGTCGAAAGACTCGGCGTCGCCGTCCACGAAGGCGCAAATCTCGACGCGCCGAGTTCCCTGGCGACTTCAAACGCGTCTACGAAAACGGCGACCGGCAGAGTTTGATTTGTAAACGCTGTAACGGAAAATTTAATTATATTTTCGCCTGAAATTTTTCGGCGAGAGGTATCGAAATGAAATTAAAATTAAAAAATTTAAATGAGCAGACGATTATCATCACGGGCGCGACCAGCGGAATCGGTTTGACGACCGCGCGAATGGCCGCCGCGCGCGGCGCACGTCTCGTTCTGGCGGCGCGCAACGAAGAATCGCTGCGTAAATTGACCGACGAAATAAATTTGTCGGGCGGCGAAGCGATTTACGTCGTCGCCGATGTCGGCAGCGAAGGCGACGTCAAAAAAATCGCAGCCGAAGCCGTCGCCAAATTCGGCAATTTCGACACCTGGATTAATAACGCGGGCGTCTCGATTTACGGAAAATTTAAAGACGTTCCATTTGAAGACCAGCGGCAGCTTTTCGAGACGAATTACTGGGGCGTCGTTTACGGTTCGCTCATCGCCGCCGAGCATCTGCGGCTTTACGGCGGAGCTTTAATCAATGTCGGCAGCACGCTTTCCGACCGCGCGATTCCGCTTCAGGGAACATACTGCGCGTCGAAACACGCCGTTAAAGGCTTCACCGACGCTTTTCGAATGGAACTCGAATCGGAAGACGCGCCCGTTTCCGTCAGTTTGATAAAACCTGCGGCCATCGACACGCCTTATAAAGACCACGCCCGAAATTATCTCGGCGTAAAAGCGGAAAATCCGCCGCCGGTTTACGCGCCCGAAACGGTTGCCGAAGCGATTCTGCACTGCGCCGAAAATCAAGTTCGCGACGTTTTTGTCGGCGGCGGCGCAAAAGGTCTTTCGGCGGTCGGCGAATACGCGCCGCGCCTGACCGACAAAGTGATGGAAACGACGATGCTCGGGATTCAAAGGTCGAATGAGCCGACCGACGGCAACCCGATGGACGGTCTTTACGAATCGAAAGACGCGAGCATGCGCGAACGCGGCGGTTACGAAGGACACGTTATGGAAAGCAGTCTTTACACAAAAGCGAGTCTCCATCCTTTTGTCACCGGCGCGGCGCTGGTCGCGCTCGGCGCAGGAATAGCTTTTTTGACGTCGTCGAGAAGCGACCGCAATCAATAAACCGAAGGCGATAAAAAAATCAGAGCGCGGAGATTTGATTTCCGCGCTCTTTTTTTGATTCAAATATTTTATTCGAAGCCCGAACAAACCCTTCAGGCAATCTAAAGTTGATTTTATATCAAATATTTGCGTAAACTTGCTTAACATTTTGCCAAAATCACCGCTTATACATAAAATGATTCCTATAACCGAACGCGATAACGAGCGCACTTCAAAAATCGACGAAGTTTCTACGCTCGAAGCGCTCCGATTAATCAACGAAGAAGATAAAATGGTGGCGCAGGCGGTCGAGAAAGTTTTGCCGAAAATCGCCGAAGCGGTCGAAAAAATCGTCGAGCGACTCGGAAAAGGCGGGCGGCTTTTTTATGTCGGAACGGGCACGTCAGGACGTTTGGGCGTGCTCGACGCATCAGAGATTCCGCCGACGTTCGGCGTTTCATACGATTTGATTCAGGGCGTCATCGCGGGCGGCTACGACGCGCTCTACAAAGCGACCGAAGCGAGCGAAGACGATAAGGAAGCCGGAAAAACGGATTTGCAAAGTCGCGTTTTGGCCGAAAAAGACGCGGTCGTCGGCATCGCCGCTTCGGGCCGCACGCCTTACACCATCGGCGCGGTCGAATACGCCCGCGCGCTCGGATGTTTTACGGCCTGCGTGACGGTCGTGCCCGATTCTTTGATAACAAAATCGGCCGAAATCGCGATTGTTGCCGAAACGGGCGCGGAAGCTATAACCGGCTCGACCAGAATGAAAGCCGGAACGGCGCAGAAAATGATTTTGAATATGATTTCGACCGCCGCGATGATTCGGCTCGGCTACGTCAAAGGCAACCGGATGACGAACGTAAAATCTTCGAACGCAAAACTCAAAGAGCGCAGCGTGCGTATCTTGACAGCGGAAACGGGTTTGGGTGAAACTTCGGCGCGGGAATTATTAAACAAAGCGAACGGCGATTTGCGCGTCGCGCTCGTTATGTTCGGCGCCAGAGTCGGGAGCGAAACGGCTGAATCGAATTTGATTAAAACGAATTTTGTCGTCGAATCGGCCATACGAAACATTAAAACTAAAAGGCGATAATTTATATGGGATTTTCGGCAATCGATTACGCGGTTCTAATACTTTATCTGGTCGGCATCACGATTTTCGGCGTTCTTTTCCGCAAATCGCAGAAAACCGTAAAAGATTATTTCATCGGCTCGAAGAATATTCACTGGCTTATTATCAGCCTTTCGATTGTGGCGACGGAAACCAGCACTTTGACGCTCATCGGTATTCCGGCAATCGCTTATTCCAAATACGCTTCTCCCGAACAAGGCGGCAATTTTACGTATCTTCAAGTGGTTTTCGGCTACGTCATCGCGCGAGTTATCATCAGCATTATTTTTATTCCGGCGTATTTCAAAGGCGAGCTTTTGACGGCTTACAAATTGCTCGAAAACCGTTTCGGCATTACGACGAAAAACTTTGCCGCGTCGCTTTTTTTGATTATGCGAGCGCTGGCCGAAGGAGTTCGGATTTTTGCCGCGTCGATTGTTTTGAGCGCGGTTTTAGGCGCGACTTTCAATCAACTCGGCGAAAATAGTTTTTTGAATTTTTTGAATTTGGCAAATCCGCAAAATTTGACGATTTTGTCAATTATTATCGTCGGCTTTTTGACGCTGGTTTATACGTTTGAAGGCGGAATCGCGGCGGTTATCTGGACGGATTTGATTCAACTGATAATCTACGTCGGTGGCTCGCTCGTCGCCGCTTATATGCTTTTGTCGCTCGTTCCGGGCGGCTGGAATGAAATCGTCGCGCAGGGCGCGGCAGCCGGAAAATTTCAGACGTTTTCCTTCAAATTCGATTTTAGTTTGCCGTTCACGTTTTGGGCCGGACTTTTCGGCGGAACGTTTTTGACGATGGCTTCGCACGGCACCGACCAACTGCTCGTTCAGCGTCTTTTTACCTGCAAAAATCAGCGCGACAGCCAGAAGGCTTTGATTTTTTCGGGCTTTGTAGTGCTGTTTCAATTCGCCTTGTTTCTGCTCATCGGCGTTATGCTCTACGCTTATTATCAGCACTTGCCTTTGGACGCGGCGCATACCGCAAACGGCTGTCTGGAAGCGAAAAAGTGCGACGAAATCTTTCCGCGATTTATTGTCGAACAGCTTCCGCACGGAATTTCCGGCCTTGTCATCGCCGCGATTTTTGCCGCCGCGATGTCTAATTTGAGCGGCTCGCTCAATTCTCTGGCTTCGACGACCGTTCTGGATTTTTACAAACCGCTGATAAATCCGAAAGCTTCGGACGAGTCGCTTTTGAAGCTTTCGCGCTGGTTGACCGCCGCGTGGGGAATCGTTTTGATTGTAATCGCGTTTTTCGCGCGCGGCTGGGGTTCAGTTTTCACCGTCGGACTGACAATCGCTTCGATAGTTTACGGAACGATGCTGGGCGCGTTTCTGCTCGGCGTTTTGACAAAACGCGCCAATCAAATCGGTGTCATCGCCGGAATGCTCGCGTCGATTGCGGCAATGCTTTACGTCAAATTTTACACATCAATCGCCTGGACCTGGTATGTTTTGATTGGCACGATAATTTGTCTGACAATCGGCTACACGGTCAGCCGAATCTTTCCGGTTCGTGAAAACGCCGCCGAAGCAATTTAGACGGCATTGTTATTTGTCTTTGCATCAAATAATTTTTTAGAGTTATACAAACGATGAAATTTCTAACATATCTTTTACTAATTTTTTCCGTAATCCTTAATCTGCCGGTCAGCACTTTGCCGCAGACGAGTGCTCAGACTCAAAACAAAAAGTTTCGCCCGTCGGAAAAAGCGCAGAAATGGGCTGACAAATTGCTCAAAAAAATGAGTCTCGACGAAAAAATCGGGCAGCTCATACACATCGGCATCAACGCCCAGTATTTGAGTCAGGACAGCAACGAATATAAGGAATTGATGCGACAGGTGACGGAAAACAAAATCGGCGGAGTCGTCGTTTTTGTCGGCGGCGTTTATGAAACGGTTCATCTCATCAACCGGATGCAGGAAAACGCCAAAATTCCTCTGCTGATTTCCGCCGACTTTGAAACCGGCGTCGGAATGCGCTTTCCCGACACGGTGAATTTTCCATGGAATATGGCGATTGCCGCGACCGGAAACACGGAATTTGCGCGCCGTCAGGGAGAAATCGTGGCGCGCGAAGCAAAGGCGATGGGCGTCAGGCAGGTTTTCGCTCCGGTCGTCGATGTCAACAATAATGCCGATAATCCGGTCATCAATGTTCGCTCTTACGGCGAAAATCCGCAGGACGTCGCGCGCTTTGCCGTCGCTTTTACCGAGGGTTTGCAGTCGCAGAACATTCTCGCGACGGCCAAGCATTTTCCCGGACACGGCGACACAAACGTCGATTCGCATCGCGGCCTGCCGATTATCGATTTGCCGCGAAGCCGTCTCGAAGCGGTCGAGCTCGTTCCGTTTAAGGCGGTCGTCAACGCCGGAATCGGCTCGGTGATGGTCGCGCACATCTCGCTGCCGCAAATCGATTCGACCGAAGCCAAGCCTTTGAATAAAGCGATTGCGGCGACCGACACCGATGCCGAAGTCATCACCGAGGCGGCGACTCTACCTTCGACGCTTTCGCCCATCGTCATCTCGCAGATTTTGAAAAAAGAGATGAATTTCGACGGCTTAATCGTCACTGACGCGATGAGCATGAGCGGTTTGACGCTTTATTTTAATCAGGATGAAGCGGCGGTTCGCGCATTTCTGGCGGGCGCGGACGTTTTACTCAAACCGGCCGACACAGACCTTGCCATCAAAGGCTTGAAAGACGCCGTTCAGTCGGGAAGAATCACCGAAGCGCGTCTCGACGAATCGGTCAGAAAACAGCTCGCGTGGAAATACCAGCTCGGTCTGGAGAAAGAAAAAATCACGCCGATTGACCAAATCGACACCGTCGTCTCCAGTAACCCGACGAGGATTTTAACCAATGAAATCGCCGAAAGTGCGATTACGCTGGTCAAAAACGATGACAACGCTCTGCCGCTCGCCAAAGACAAAAAGATATTTTATCTCGGCATCACGAACGGCGACGACCGTTCGTTTTCCGGCAATTCGTTTCAGCGCGAGCTGCGGGCTGCGGGTTATCGTTTCGAGGCGATTACGCTGGACGACCGCTCGACCGAAGCGGAAGTGCGGCTGGCACTGAAAAAAGCGCTCGAATCCGACATCGTCGTCGCAGGACTTTTCGGGCGCGTCCGCTCCGGCTCGAAAAACAGCGTCGGTTTGCCGGATGCCGCGGCAGATGTTTTGCGCAAAATTTTGCAGAACGATAAAAAGGTGATTTCGCTGAGCTTCGGCAATCCTTATCTGCTCAAAGGATTTCCCGAAATGAAAACATACGTCGTTTCTTACGGCGATATGTCGAGCCTTCAGCGCGCGACCGCCAAAGCAGTCACGGGCAGCATCGACTTTAAAGGGAAACTCCCGATTACGGTCGGCGATTACCCGCGCGGGACGGGCTTGAGTTTGAAGAAGTGATAAGTGACATGTGACGAGTGAGGAGTAAAATTCTTTTCTCTTCCCTCTTCACTCGTCCCTGTTCCTAATCTTATATGAAACGTCGTGAATTTCTGCAAAACAGTCTTTTAGCCGCGGCTTCCCTTTTGCTGTCATCGAAAATTTCATCAGCTCAAGTTTCAATCAAACCAAAGAAAATCTTAATCGTCGGCGCGGGACTTTCCGGACTCGTCGCCGCTTACGAATTAAATAAGCTAGGGCACGACGTGAGCGTTTTCGAAGCGCAGTCGCACGGCGGCGGGCGTGTCCTGACGTTTCGCGGATTTGACAAAAATCTGTATGCCGACGCGGGCGCGGCGCGAATTTTTCACACGCACGATTTAACTCACCGATACGTTAAGGAATTTAATCTCTCGCTTCTTCCCTTTTACCCGAAAGACGGGAGATTCTCGCGCTTTAACAACGATAAAGTCGAAAGGGTCGGCTGGGACAAGTTCGCCGAAGCGACCGATTTTGTGATGGTTCTCGAAAAAGAGGATTACTGGCAGAAGATAAAGGGCGGTAATGATTTGCTGCCGCGCGCGTTTGCCGAAAGATTGGCCGATAAGATACGCTACGACGCGCCGGTTTTGAAAATCGAGCAGAATGCGGGCGAAGTGAGCGTGACTTTTGCAGAAAAAGGAACGCGCCAAACTATCAAAGGCGATTTTCTTATCTCTGCGATTCCCCTGACGATGCTTCGAAAAATCGAAGTCGCGCCGAAATTTACCGATGAACGAACCAAAATCATCACGCAGACGACATACGATTCGGCCTCGCGCGTTTTTTTGCAGACCAAGAAGCGTTTCTGGCTCGCAAAGAACTTGAACGGGTTCGGGTTCGGCGAAGGTTTTGCCGAAATCTGGAATTCGACTTTCGGGCAGGAAGGCCGTCACGGCATTTTGCAAAGCTACACGCGCTCGCTCGTCTCCATGCTTTTAACCGAAGAGTCGCCCGCGCAGAGAATCGATTCGACGATAAATAATCTGGAGAAATTCTTTCCCGAGCTGCGCGTGAATTTTGAAAAAGGCTTCAGCAAATGTTGGAGCGAAGACGAATGGGCGAAAGGCGCGTGGACGCATCTGACGCAAGAACAAATGTCCGTTGTCGTCAAGCCGGAAAACCGCATCTTTTTCGCCGGTGAACACGTCTCCGGCTTCCCTTCGTGGATGCAGGGCGCGCTTCAATCAGGCCTGCGCGTCGTCGACGAAATCAACAATGCGAAGATTACGCCAAAAGTATAAACATCAAAGAAATCGACATTTTCCAAAATGTCTTCGAAGACGATAAACAATATAGCATAGGGTTAAATGAGCGAAGCGAATGAACCCTATATATTTGATAATCGACCAACGGCTCGCTGAAGGCGAGCAACATCAACCGTTTGATTGTTCGATGCCTTCAGCGTCGGAATATTTTATCTATCGCGTTCGCAGGATTGCGCTCGACTTCTCGCAAGGTTGCGCGCAACTTCGTTTCGCTTAACCCTACGCTATATTGTTGGTCGCCGTTGGCGACTTTCGGGCTTTAATTTCCTTCCTGATTTTATAGATACGTTTCGTTTCCTTTACAATAAATCTAATGACCGAAAAGTTTGGCTGGGAAATAGAAAATTTTCTCGAAGTAAAAAACTCGGAGCTTCACATCGACGGCGTTTCGGGCGTTAAGCTCGCGGAAAAATACGACACGCCGCTTTTTGTTTTCAGCGAATCGCGTATAAAACGAAACGTCGGGCGGCTGAGACGCGCCGAAAAATCCGTCGGATGCAAATTAAAAATATGTTACGCCGCGAAAGCAAATTCGGTGATGGCGATTTTGCGAACAATCAAAGATTCGGGCAGCGATTTGGAAGTCAATTCGGGCGGCGAGCTTTGGAAGGCGCTCGAAATCGGCTTTCGTCCCGAACAAATTATCTTTAACGGCACGAGCAAAACCGTACAGGAACTCGAAGACGCGATAAACGCGGGAATTTACGCGATTCAATCGGATTCGATTTACGAATTGGAGCTGACGGAAAAGATTGCCCGACGTCTGTATAAACGTGCGAACGTCTCTTTGCGGCTTGTTCCCGAAATCGAAAGCGAAACTCTGAGCGGTTTGCAGACGGCGCTTTTGACTTCGAAGTTCGGCATGATGCCGGATGAGGCGCTCGAAGCTTTTCGTCGCTGGCACGAATCGGAGTTTTTGAATCTCTGCGGCATACACCTGCATATCGGCTCGCAAAATCCGCATGCAAAGCCTTACTCGGACGCTTTACAGACTTTGTTTGAAAATCTTATGCAAATTTACGAAGAAACCGGGCACAAATTGCAGCACTTGAACCTGGGCGGCGGCTTTCCCGTCAATTATCTGCTCGACAAATCGCACGAAATCGATTTTCCGCAGGCGCAGCGTGATTTTTTCGGCGCGACGCTCGAACCCGAAGACGTTTTGCGTGAAGCATGGAAAGTCGTCAAAGACGCCGCCGCAAGCAGAAATGCGACGCATCTACTGGAAAACATCGAGCTTTTGCTCGAACCCGGCCGAAGCATCATTTCCGACGCCGGAATTTGCCTGACAAGTGTGTGCAATCGAAAAGAAAGACCTGTTCAGCGGCCGGCGGTTACTGGTCAGCGGTCAGATTTAGAAACCAAAAACGAAACCGCATTTACTGACCACCGGCCACTGACCACCGACCACTGGCTTTTGACCGATGCGGGCTTCAACATTCTGCTTTCGATGGAAACTTACAAGTGGTATTACCACTTGATTTCCGCTGCGCGCGCCGGGGAAGCGCACAATTTTCCGTATAAGCTCGCCGGGCCTCTGTGCGACGGCGGCGACGTTTATTTCGATATCGAAGGCGAGCGGAGATTGCCCGATTATCGCCTTTTGCCCGAAGACGTCCGACCCGGAGAAGTTTTGGCTTTGCTCAATTGCGGCGCGTATTCGCTGGCGCAAATGTCGCAATACAACGGAAGATTTCTTCCCGCCGTCGTTTTGATTCGCGAAAACGGCGAAGTTGAGTTAATTCGCAAACGTGATGCTTTTCAAGATTTGATTTTGAATGAAGTCTGGTGAAATTTGAAGACGATTTTTGCAAATTATGTCTCTATTTTGGGAAAAGATGCGACTACTTCGGGAGAAAATGCGACTACTTTGACAAAAAACGTCGATACTTTCGGAAAAAACGCGACGATTTTTTAAAAAGTATCGACTACTTTGAGAAAAAACGCGACCGTTTCGTGAAATATGCCGCTTCTTTTACAAAAGATGTCGCTTCTTTTCTAAAATATGTCTCTTCTTTTGTAAGTTTATCGAGATAACTCGCGAGCTATAAAGAAAAACTTACGAATGATGAAGCAATAATTATCAGTTATAAAATTAAAACTCTTTAATCGCATAGCGATTTCATAAAATTAGCCGTGTCTTTTAAGAAACAGTCACTTGTCGAATAACAATTAATGTCGCGTGGGCGACGATTGAATAAATAATCAATTACATCAATCGTCGCCCACGCGACGCAAATCATTTTTCGTTCGCATTCCGTGCGTTAAAACGCACGGCTAATTTCATTAATTCGCTACGCGATTAAAGAGTTTTGGTTTTATCTTTATCTTTTCCGTGTTTTACGATTAACTACCAATCTTTGGTCTTTGTCATCTCGCGCATAATCTTTTTTTCGGCGTCGGTTATGTCGAAATCGGCCTGCTCGTAAAATTCGGCCAAATCGACGAGGCAGACGGCGCGGCTGCTTTCATCGCGGATTTGCGCGATTGTTGCGAGATTTTCGACGGAAAGCTCGCGCGCCCTTTCCGTTTCGCCATAATCGTTAAAACGTCTTGCGAGCTCGTTAAAAGCCGACGAACGCGGCGCTAATTGTGCGACGGTTTCGGCCAGATGCGCGGCTTCGCCCAGAGATTTGATTGCTTCGTCTCGTTTTTCCAGATTATTTTCCGCGTCCGAAACGCCGATGAGCGCAAAAAGTCTCTCGGAATCCTCGGCGATTGCGTTCACCGCCTGCCGCGCCTGCTCGTCTTTTTCCTTCGATGCGAAGACGCGCGCGATTTGCGAAAGCGCCGACGTCTGTTCGGTTTCGTCCGCTATTTCCTGTGCGATTTCAAAGGCGCGCTCGGTCTTTTCGTAACGCGCGAATAAGACCGCAATCGTCGCCCATAGATTAAAACGCGCGCGGCTGTTGCGAATTTCCAAGTCCTTCTGCGATTTCAAAATTACGTATCCTTCTTCGAGCGCTTCGAGCGCGTCTTCACGCTCGCCCTTTTCGTTCAAAATCTGCGAAAATCCGATTAAAGTCGAAGTCATCTGCGTTTTATCCGCTACCAAATCGAGCGTCCGGTCGGCTAATTCGATACTTCCCGACCGGAGAAAGCCGAGCGAAATCGCGCTTAAAAAAGCGTCGCGGTGAATGTTGTCGAGACTTTCGGCAGTCGTCTTCGCTTTATCGAAAAACTCGATTGCGCGGTCGTTGCGCTTCGCCTCCGCGAAATGATTTGCAATATCGACGAACGCGCGGATTTGCTCTTCCGCATATTCGATTTCGTTTGCTGCGGCCGCCGCCTTTTCCAGATATTCGACGGCGCTTGCCGGTTCGCCTTTTTGCAGTTTCAAAAGCGCGATGTTCTGCAAAGCGACGACATTCGAATATGGAAATTCGATTTTTTCGAGCGTTGCGAGCGCATTCGCATCGTCGTCCCCGGCCGCTTGATGCAAAGCGATGTCGGCCAAAACATTGTCAGGGTGTTCGAGGCCGTCGGCGATTTCAAACGCCTTTTCAAAATCGTTTTTGGCGGACTTTTGCAGCGCGATACGCTCGCGCGCCTGACGCTGCGTGCCGTAATCTTCAATTGCTTCGACCAACTGAAGCGCGTATTCATCATCGTCAAGCGCCGCGCATTTTTCGGCGACAAATGTTAAAAGACGGTCGCGGACAAACGGGTCATCAACGCCGTCGGCGAGCGCCGCCGCCAAATCAACCTCGTCTTTTTCGAGATAGCGCGGCACGACGCGCGCCATCGCTTCGGCGTGGCCGTCGCTGCTTTTTATGTTTTCCGCCAGATACGCGGCGCAGGCCAAAAGATTCGTTTGAGCTTCTTCTAAAGATATTTGATGTTCTGCCATATTTTTTTACTACAGAGACACAGAGGCACAGGAGAAACTAAAACAGGACGAACAGGATAAGCAGGATAAATGCTTTTTTTCCAATCTGCGTTATCTGCGTATATCTGCGGTTAATTCTTTCTTTAAAATCTCTGTGTCTCTGTGTCTTCGGTGGTTGATTTCCTATACAAAAACGAGTCGAACCGATTCAGCCGTCCAGTCGTCGAGATTTTTCGCGACGGCGTCTGCTCCGGCTTCGCGCAGTTTCCCGGCGGAAACCGTGTTCGTTACGCCGAGTGCTTTCAAATCCGCGTTTCTGGCCGCCATAATTCCCTGCGGCGAATCTTCGATGACGAGACATTCGCCGTGCGTTATCGGCGAATGTCTGCGCCTTGTGTGAACGGCGTCAATCAAACGAAATCCGGTGCGGTAACACTGCGAATCGGGCTTGCAGACGGTAACGTCTTCGGCGCTGACGATGGCCGAAAAACAGTTCGCTAAATTTGTTCTCTCAAGAATGTACTCGATTTCCTCGCGCCGCGCCATGCTGACGATGCCGAGCTCGAACTCCTGCGCCATTTTCCGTATAAAATCTTCGACGCCGGGAAAAAGCGGCACTTCCGCCGCGACCAATTCGCGCCATCTGTTGGTTTTGGCAATCTTCACTTCGAGAGATTTATTCACTTCCAAATCTTTTCCGGCGCGCGCGTAGGCCGCTTCGATAAAAGTCTTATCGTCCATGCCGAGACATTCGTAATACTGCGCTTCGGTCAGAGCGATGCCTTCATCCGCTAAAACTTCCTGATACGCCTTCATCTGCAAAGGCTCGTCGTCGATAATCACACCGTTGAAGTCGAAGAGTATAGCTTTAATCATTTGTTCGGATAACTTCCTTTTTAATGTTATGAAAATTGTATTTTAGCCTTCAAAAGTGATGACGGCAAATTAGTAATTAAAAGAAGAATAAACGACGAATAACACAGATGGCACGAATCATTATTTCTTTCTTTTATTTGTGTTATTCGTTTTATTCGCGGCTAATTCCCCAGAAACTTTTCGTCAAACATATTTCCGCGGCTTAAAATGCCGTTCGGGTCGAAGGCGCGCTTGAGCTCGGCCATTTCGTTCAAGAATCTTTCGCCGTACATGACGTATAGATATTTCGATTTTAATTTTCCGATGCCGTGTTCGGCGCTGATTGTGCCGCCGAGCATAATCGCCTGCGCGATAAACCTGCCGTAGAGATGTTTTGCCTGTTGGGCTTCTTCCGCCGTCTTCGGAATTATGTTGACGTGCAGGTGATTGTCGCCGATATGTCCGAAAATGACGTAATCGAGACGGCTTTCGTTTAGTTTTTCCTTGTAAAACTTGAGAAACGAAGCGAATTTATCGTCGGGCACGGCCATGTCAGTCCCGACTTTTCGCTGCTTGCAGCGTACGATTCGCTCGTTGACGGCAACGGGCAGAGCGTGGCGAAATTCGCGCATTTTTATCAAATCCTGCTCGGTCGTCGTAAACCATGAGAGGTCGATTTCGGCGTTGTGTTTTTCCAAAAGCGCGTTCCAACGCTCGAATGACTCGTCCTCGGTTTCGTTGGTCGTCTCCTGCTCGAAAAAAATCGCGCCCGCCACGTCGGCAGGCGTTTCGGGAAACTTTTCCGAGATGAATTCGAGCGCCCGGTCATCGAAATATTCGATTAAAGACGCATCGATTGAATTTTGAATCTTGAATTTTGCATTTTGAATTGACTGCGCTCGCGCTTCGTTGACGAAATTAAGCAAATCTTTTTCGTTTTTGAAAAACACGATTCCGCTCAAAAAACCTTCGGGCTTTGGCAAAAGCTTGAGCTCGACTTCGGTGATAACGCCGAGCGTGCCTTCGCTTCCGACGAATAAATCAATCGCGTCGAGCGGCTCGCCGGAAAAATATCCGCTCGTGTTTTTGCGCACGTTCGGCTGACGATAAGTCGGAAGCTTAGCGCGAACGCTGCCGATTTCGATAAAACCGTTTTCGGCGAAAATCTCGCCGCGCCTCAAGTTTAAGATTTCGCCCGAAGGCAAGACGATTTCCAATCTTTCGACGTATTTTCTGGTCGCACCGTATTTAAAGCTGCGCGCGCCCGATGCGTTGGTCGCGACCGTCCCGCCGATTTGACAGCTCCATTCGGTCGGGTCGGGCGGATAAAACAGATTTTCCGCGTCAACCGCTTTCTGCAAATCCGTTAAAAGCACGCCGCTTTCGACCGTCGCCGAAGTTTTATTAATTTCTTTTATTCGATTTAATTTTTCGAGCGAAACGACGCAGCCGCCGAACGGAATCGCGCCCGCAACCGTTCCAGTTCGCGCGCCCGAAACGGTTACGGTAACTCGCTTCTCATTTGCTTCTTTTAAGATTTCGGCGATTTCCCGAGCACTTTCGGGAATAAAAAGCTTGTCGGCGTGTCCGCCCGCGAGATTGCTCGCGTCGGTCAGGTAATTTTGCAGTTCGTCCAAATGAGTTTTGACTTGCATAAAGCAAATTTAACCCAAAGGAAAGTGAAAAGTGAAAAGTGAAAAGTGAAAAGTTTAAGAATCTTTTCTTCACTTTTCACTTCTCACTTATTTATCTTCCGTCGTAGCGAATGCGTCCCATCACTTTGCGGTCGCCGCATTTTATCGTGAAAGTCGCGTCGATGAAAGCAATCGACGAATACAGCTCGTCGTAGATGATGTTGTTTATCGTAAAGCTGTGATTTCCGTTTTCGAAACATGAAAGCTTGTCGAACGAAACGGCGTACATTGTCGGCGACTGCCACAGGTATTCCTGTGCATACGGGAAATTTCCGGCAGTTACTTTCTGCCCGAAAGGCGCTTTGAAGGCAAGCCGCGCCGAGCTGTATGAGCCGCCTTCGATATTGATGTGGACGACGCCCGAATCGCGTTTGTTGGTCTGCGACTGCTTTTCGACCGAAGTCGTAAAAATCGCGTCGTTGGTCGTGATGACTTTGTTTTCGAGCTTATCGTAATTGACGATATTGTATGAAAGATATGTTCCGTAAGACTGCTTTCCGGGCATCGTTACGACGGGTTTCGCCTTAGCGGGCGTCGGCGTCGGATATGAGCTCGAACTCGGGTAAGATGAGCCCGGATAATTGCTCGACGCCGGGTAATTCGTCGTCGAAGAATTGGAGACGGGAATCGTGTTATAGGTATTGGCTTCGGCGCTTTTTTGATACGCGTATTCGGATTTTCGCTGGTAATCGCGCATTTTGTCCTGAGCGTTTGCGTAATCGGCGCTTGCCGCGTCAATCGCCGACATCAGGGAATAAGCGCGTTTGTATTGATTGCCGATTTCGTCCCAATCGTTTTTGGTCGTCGCGCGCTTTTCTTTTTCTTCGGCTTCATTCGCCTGATTTTCCGCTTCTTCATACGCTTTTGAAGTTTTACTTTCGAAAACCGGCGCGGAAATCGAGCTTTCCGGCTGAACTTTTTCGCTGCTCGCCAGAGCATATCTGACGACCGCGTAGCCGAGAACAAAGAAACAGCCGAAAACGACCGCGACGACAACTACGCCGAGCGCGATGTCGTTATTCCAGAGCGAGTCGAAAAAGCCTTTCGATTCTTCTTTGACGACGGTTTGCGCACTGTTCGGCGACATGTTGACGAGAGTTTTTTGAAATTGATGCGCCGCCGGAACCGTCGGCGCGAGTATTTCTCTTTCCGGCTGTTTGGCGGCGAGCGGCATCGGAATCGGAATGGGCTGAATCGGCTGGACGAAAACGGGATTTTTTCTGGCTAATCCCAAGCTCGAAGCGAGCATATTTAACCCGGCAAACGCTTCTTTCGCTGACATATGACGCTGGCGAAAATCGTACCGAACCAGCCGCGAGACAAAATTTCCGATTTCCGCGTGAACGCGCGCCTTATGCTGCCATAAAAATTCGCCTGTCGTGCGATTTTGATTGAGCTGCAAAGGATTCATTCCGGTCAGCGCTTCAATCACGACCAGACCGGCGGCGTAAAGGTCGCTCGCGAAACGCGGTTTTCCGGCCGTCTGCTCGGGCGGCATATATCCGTGCGAGCCGATGGCGACGGTCGATTGAAACGTCAAATTCTGGTTAAAAGGATTGACGCTGACCTGTTTGACCGCGCCGAAATCGATGAGAAATATTCGCCCGTCGGACGCGCGCCGAATCAAATTCGAAGGTTTTATGTCGCGGTGAATGACATTCTGGCTGTGAACAAAAGCGAGCGTTTCGAGAATCTGTCGAAGAAGGTCAATCGCCTCGCGTTCGTCATAACGCTTTTCGCTCGCAAATTCCTCGGTCAGAGTCCAGCCTTCGATTAATTCCTGAGCGAGAAAAAATTCGCCGTTTTCTTCAAAATGCGCGAGCAGATTCGGTATGTTCGGATGATTGCCCATGCGATACAGAATTTCGGCTTCCTGCTCAAAAAGCCGGCGCGCGAGCTTGTAAGATTCGTCGTCGGCAAACTCGGGTTTTAGTCTTTTAACGACGCACTGCGGCGCGGTCGGCAAATGCAAATCTTCCGCCAGAAACGTCTGTCCGAATCCGCCTTCGCCGAGTTTTTTCAGTATTTTATAACGATTGCTCAAAATTGCTTCCGGCATAAAAAGGTAAGTTTTTAGAGGTGAAAATAGAAAAATCGTCGCCTGAGCAGACGACGATTTTATTTTAGCAGAATTTATAAATTTTTAACAGCGTTTTTTTGACACAATCTTAGTCAGATTCGCTATTTATCAATTCAAAAAGAAATTTGCCGTTTTTCAAAAAATATATTCCGAGTATCAATGAAACGACGGCTTCAATAACCCATACGGAAATCAGCCCCGAAGCTTCAGAAAGTAAAGTTTCTTTACTGGCTCCGGCGGCCAGCAATAAATTCTGAAACACGATAAACAGGTAAGAACCGGCATTCCATAAAAAGCAAATGCCGATAATTCGAACGATAAGCCAGGCGACATCTTTTTTTGTCATTATATTTTTCTCCTTTAACTTTTACCGAATCAATCTTGATTTCACTTAATATGATAATCCAGAATTTTGAAAATTCGACTGCGGCTAAAGAAAACGAGCTGCCGGGTTTTACTCTTCACCGGGCAGCTCAAATCATGACTTAAAATTTACTTTCGTTTATCCGAGTGACATTTGACGTTCCTGCAAATATTTTAATTTGTCACGAATCTCGGCGGCCTGCTCAAATTTCATATCGCGCGCGGCGTGGCGCATATCGGCTTCGAGCTGGTTGATTGTTTCCTTCAACTGCTTCGGCGAATATTCTTCAAAAGCGTCGAAATTGAGCGGAACTTTGAAATAATCGGCTTCATAGGCCGTGACCAGCGTCGCGTCGATTGATTTGATAATGGTAGTCGGCGTGATGCCGTGTTCGGCGTTGTAAGTTTCCTGAACTTTTCTGCGCCGCTCGGTTTCGTCAATCGCGAACCGCATTGATTTTGTGATTTTGTCGGCGTAAAGAATCGCTTTTCCGCCCGAGTTTCGCGCCGCGCGGCCGATGGTTTGAATCAGCGAGCGCTCGCTTCTTAAAAAACCTTCCTTGTCGGCGTCGAGAATCGCGACGAGCGAAACTTCCGGCAAATCCAGGCCTTCGCGCAAGAGATTGATTCCGACCAGCACGTCAAATTCGCCGCGCCGTAAATCTCTTAAAATTCTGATTCTTTCGAGCGTTTGAATTTCCGAATGAAGATAATTGACCTTGACGCCGACTTCGGCGAAATATTCGCTCAAGTTCTCGGCCATTTTTTTCGTCAGAGTCGTCACCAAAACTCTCTCGTTTCTTTCGGTTCTGGCGCGGCATTCTTCCAGAAGGTCGTCAATCTGCCCGCGCACCGGGCGAACTTCGACAATCGGGTCGAGCAGGCCGGTCGGGCGGATAATCTGTTCGATGACTTCGCCTTCGGTTTTCTGAAGCTCATACGGTCCGGGCGTCGCCGAAACATAAATAGTCTGCCCGACGCGATGCTCGAATTCGGCAAAATTGAGCGGTCGGTTGTCTTTCGCCGAAGGCAGACGAAAACCGTATTCGACGAGAGTTCCCTTACGCGATTGGTCGCCTTTGAACATCGCGCCGAGCTGCGGGACTGTCTGGTGCGATTCGTCGATGACCATAATCGAGTTTTCCGGCAGATAATCAAGCAACGTCGGCGGCGGCGCGCCCGGCGGTTTTCCGGTCAGATGGCGCGAATAATTTTCGATGCCGCGACAAAATCCCATCTCCTTTATCATCTCGAGGTCATACATCGTCCGCTGGTGCAGTCGCTGCGATTCGACGAGTTTTCCCTGTTTTATAAGTTCTTCTTCCCACCAGACGAGCTCGTCCTTGATGGTTTGAATCGCTCGTTTTATCGTCGGTTTCGACATCACGTAGTGCGATTTCGGGTAAATCGGCAGGCGCGAATCGTGTTTTTTGATAACTTCGCCGAGCAGCGAGTCAATCGTATAAATTCCTTCGATTTCATCGCCCCAGAATTCGATTCGATATGATTGGTCCTGATAGCTCGGGTAAACTTCGACGACATCGCCGCGCACGCGAAACGTGCCGCGCTCGAATTCGATATTCGTTCGTTCGTATTGCAGCTCGACGAGACGCTGCAAAAGCTCTTCGCGTTTTAATTTCTGTCCCGGTTCGAGAAATAAAATCATCCCGAAATAAGCGTCCGGGTCGCCGAGACCGTAAATGCACGAGACGGACGCGACGACGATAACGTCACGCCGCTCAAACAGCGCGCGCGTCGCGCTCAAACGCAAACGGTCGATTTCCTCGTTAATCGTCGCTTCTTTTTCGATATACAAATCTGCCGCCGGAACGTAGGCTTCCGGCTGGTAATAATCGTAATAGGAAACAAAATATTCGACCGCATTTTCGGGAAAGAAAGTTTTAAATTCCTGATAAAGCTGTGCCGCGAGCGTTTTGTTGTGCGCTAAAACCAAAGTCGGTCGCTGAACTTCCTGAATCACATTGGCAATCGTGAAAGTTTTTCCGCTTCCGGTAATTCCAAGCAGAACCTGGTTTTCAACGCCTTCATTCAAATTTTGAACCAATTGAGAAATAGCCTGCGGCTGGTCGCCTTTCGGTTGATTTTCAGAAACGAGACGAAATTGCATACATAAATTTTAACTCAAAACCCGCCGGCTGCCAAAGCCGGAATTTAATCATAAACACAAAAAATGCGAGCCGCCGAATCTCTCCGGCAGCTCGCATTTTATTTTTTCGAATCGATTTGTTTTAAGCCGTGACAAGACCGATTTCCTGAATCGTTTCGTCAACTTCTTTTTGCAAATCGGCGGGCAGGTTCGCCTTTTCAAGCAACGTATAAAGCCCGTCGAGCGCGTTCGGCTCTTTTGTGATTTTTATGCAGTGCAGAACGGCTCTGCGCACGTTCATATCGCGATGCGAAGTTAAAGCTTCGAAAACTTCGCTTGTTTCACCGGCGCGGAGCAGAAGCCCAACGAGTGCAAAAGCTTCGTAAGCGGATTTTAAATCGGTGTGAACGAGTCTTTCAAAAGACCTCTTTACCAAATCGGCCTCGATGGCCGCGCGCGCCGAGGCGCGCATTTTAAATTCGTCGTTTGTCTCGGCAATTCGCGTCCACGCATCGGCGCGGTCAAAGCTGAGGCGGAACAACCCGCGCGCCGACGCCGCACGAACTTCTCTGGTCGGGTCGGCGCAGGCCAGCAGAATCGGCTCGAAAACCGATTCGTGGTCAAATTCGGCGAGCGTCGACGCCGCTTTCGAACGCAGATTCGAAGAAAGGTCGTAAAGCGCAATCTGCGAAAGCGCTTCGACGGCATTTCTCGTCTTAAAAGCGGCCAGGATTCTTAAGGAAAGGTCGCGCACCTGCTCGTCTTCCTCATATTCGTCCTGAACCTGTTCGATGGCGCTCATCAAAGCTTCGTCGTTTGAAATCGACAAAGGCGAAAAAGGTCTGGCAAGTTCGAGTCTTTGAATGGAAAATATCGGCAAAACACCGGAAAAGCTATTTTCCGTCTCGCTTTTTAATTCTTCCGACTTCGCGCTGCGCTCAAAAACATTGCTTGTCTGCGGCAAATTGTTCGGCAGTTTTTGTCCCGCGCCATGTTTTTTGCCGCGCTTATTGATAATTTTCTGGTTTTTTCTGAGCCATTCGAGCTCTTTGTCGGCGTCGAGCGAATTATCTTCCGATTTCTTTTTCTTTTCGGATTTTCGAATGTTATTTTCCGCCGCTTTTCTGGCTTTTCTGGCGCTCAGCCACCAGAAAATCGCTCCGGCCAGCGCGACCGCCAAAATGGCGAGCGAGATATACCACCATGTAAAATCTTCCTGCTCGACGACTTCCTCGGTCGGAACCGGAACGGAAGACATCTGCGCCAAAATACTGGTCGAGATAAAAAGTAGAAGTGAAGTGATTTTTGCAAAATTAAATATCTTCATAAATATCCAAAAATAGTTTTCGTAAATCAATAAATGTTCCAGGAAACAGGAAGGGTAAATCGGGGATTTAGTTTCGAGTTTTTAGACTTTACGCAGCTTGTTTCCATGGATAAGAAACACACAAGAAATATTATACCTAACTAATGATAAAAAGTCACATAAAATTTTAAATTTTGTTGTGCAAAATTAAAAATTTTATATTTGCTCTTAAATTTCGGAAATTTATTTCCAATCGACACTTTACCAATCGTAAAATTCATACTAAAGTAGCTTATTCAATTTATTTTCACTCTATTTATTTCAAAAAATGTCTGCTGTCAAAACGGTTTCGGAAACTAACGTTGAGGGTTTATCTCTTGTTCATCGAGGCAAGGTACGAGACGTTTACGAAGTTGACGACAATCATCTTCTGCTGGTCGCAACCGACAGAATTTCCGCTTTTGACTGCGTGATGCCGACGACGATTCCGCACAAAGGCGAAGTTTTGACGGCGCTTTCGGCGTTTTGGTTCGAGCATCTGAAAAGCTTGACGGCGAATCATCTGGTGACCGTCGATTTTGAAAAAATGCCCGGAGAAATTCGTCAGGTGGAAGAGCTGCGCGGGCGTTCGATGCTCGTCAAAAAAACAAAAGTCTTTCCGGTCGAATGCGTCGTGCGCGGTTATCTGGAAGGCTCGGGCTGGAAAGATTATCAGGCGACGGGCAAAATCTGCGGTCACGAATTGCCGTCGGATTTACGCCACTGCGAAAAGCTCCCGCGCCCGATTTTTACGCCCGCGACAAAGGCTGCGACGGGACACGACGAAAACATCACCGAAGCCGAATTCGAACAAATCATCGGCGCGGAAAATGCCCGAAAGCTCGCTTCCCTGTCGCTGGAAATTTATCAGGCGGCGAGCGATTACGCGTTGACGCGCGGAATAATTATCGCCGACACGAAATTCGAATTCGGACTGGATGAAAACGGCGAGATTTTATTGATAGACGAAGTTTTAACGCCCGACTCGTCGCGCTTCTGGTCAATCGAAACCTATTCTCCGGGCAAAGCGCAAGCCTCGTTCGACAAGCAGTTTGTCCGCGAATATCTGGAAACTTTGGACTGGAATAAACAGCCTCCCGCACCCGAACTGCCCGAAAAAATCGTCAAAGCCACAACCGAGCGTTACCTTGCGGCTTATCATCTTTTGACGGGAAAGGAATTAGTGAGCCGGTAAACGGTAGGCAGTGATGAGGATAATAGCTCACTGCTTACCGTTTACTAAAAAATTATGCGAAAACGAATGGAAAATTTGATTGAAGAAATGCTCAACGGGCAGATTATGCTCAATGAAGCGTTGTGCGAATTTGAAAAAGTTTATATACAGAAAGCTCTGGAGCGCTACGGCGACCATCTTTCAAATACGGCCGACGCGCTCGGCATTCATCGCAACACGCTTTCAAAACGCGTCTCGACTTATCATGCTCCGACCAAAACCCCGAAACGCCTGCTCGCCAAACGCGCCAAAACGGTTACATAAAAACCGGCTTGTTTTTTGTTTCCAGAACTTCGATTTCGTCCCCGACGCGTAAAACGTCTCCCGCTTTCTCCGCAATCAGATTCTGCCCGAAAAGAATTTTTTTCTTGATGCTTCGCTTCGGAATTCGAAAGCTCGCCAAAGTTTTCAACGGTTCGACGCCCGTTTTTACGCCTTCCGTCTGGTCAATCGTCGTCATCACGCACCGCGCGCACGGCTTGACGCCGTGAAAGACGGTCTCGCCGATTTTGATTTTTTTCCAGCCGTCTTCGGCAAACGCTTCCGCGCCGGAGACGACAAAATTCGGGCGAAAACGATTCATCGGGACGGGATTTTCCAATTTCAAGTTCAAATCCGACAGCGAATTTTCGCCGATTATCAGAAAAGGATACGCGTCGGCAAAACTGACGTGGTCGTCCTTCTGGACGGCATAAAAATAATTTACTTTCCGGCGAGTTTCTTCGGGCATTAAGACGAGCTTGCAATTCGCTCCGAGCGCGTCTCTGAAAAATTCATTTATCGAATCCTGATAAACTTTCGTGCGACATGAGCCGCGCCAGATTTTTACGCGCGCCGTCTCGGCAGAATCGATTTCAAACGGAATCAGAATCTTGCTTTTATCGCTAGAAATCTGCAAACCGTCGCTTTTTATTTCGGGCACGAGCGTCGCCATTTTCGGATATTCGCGCTGCGTCAAAAATTGATTTGTTTCGTCAACCAGCATCCATCGGCGGTCAAACTTTAGTCCCCGCCTTTCGATGATTGATTCTTTTAAAGAAATTCCGCGCAACGATTTTACCGGATAGATATTTATTTCGGATAAAAACATAAAAATGTGATAATAGTCTTGTCAGATTATCTAAAACATATTCGGCAAACTTGACAGGTTAAACTTTGTTTTATAAACTAGCACTTTCGGATAGAGAGTGCCAAAAACCAAATTCGGCTCTGTCAATTCCGAGTAATTATCCAAAACTTATTATTAAATTTCAAAAGGAGTTACACGAATATGGCAACAACAATTAAACCATTGCACGACCGCGTCATCGTTCGCCGCCTGGAAGAAGGCGGAAATCAAACGGCGGGCGGGCTTTTTATTCCCGACACGGCAAAGGAAAAACCGCAGGAAGGCGAAGTCATCGCCGCCGGTGCGGGCAAATATAAAGAAGACGGAACGCGTCAATCGCTCGATGTCAAAGAAGGCGACCGCGTGCTTTTCGGCAAATACAGCGGCTCGGAAATCAAAATCGACGGTGAAGAATTATTAATCATGCGCGAAGACGAAATCTTGGGAATCATCGAACGCGCGGGAGCAAACGCTCAATAAGTTTTCAGTCGTCAGCCGTCAGTTGTCAGTTTCTGGCTGAGTGCTGACGGCTGACTGCTAAATTTTATAAAAAGGAGTTTAAAAAACATTATGGCAAAGCAAGTTATTCACGGTGAAGAATCGCGCGCGGCAATTTTGCGCGGCGTCAATCAATTAGCCGATGCGGTTAAAGTTACATTAGGCCCGAAGGGCCGCAACGTCGTTATCGACAAAAAATTCGGCTCGCCGACGATTACCAAAGACGGCGTGACGGTGGCAAAGGAAATCGAATTAAAAGATTCTCTGGAAAACATGGGCGCGCAGATGGTTCGCGAAGTCGCTTCGAAAACCTCTGACGTGGCGGGCGACGGAACGACGACGGCGACCGTTCTGGCGCAGGCGATTTTCAAAGAAGGCGTTCGCACGGTTGCGGCCGGAGCGAATCCGATGGCGCTCAAACGCGGCATCGATAAAGCCGTAACGGCTGTCGTCGAACAGGTCAAAAACATTTCGCAGCCGGTTTCGGGCGATTCAATCGCGCAGGTCGGAACGGTTTCGGCCAACGGCGACAAAACAATCGGCACGATTATCGCGGAAGCGATGGACAAAGTCGGCAAAGACGGCGTCATCACGGTCGAAGAATCGCGCACGATGGACACGACTTTGGAAGTCGTCGAAGGCATGCAGTTTGACCGCGGTTACCTTTCGCCGTATTTCGTCACCGACCCGGAAAGAATGGAAGCGGTTCTCGACGATTGTTTGATTCTTATCAACGAGAAGAAAATTTCCTCGATGAAAGACCTTCTGCCGGTTCTCGAACAGGTCGCGAAATCGGGCAGACAGCTTCTTATCATTGCCGAAGACGTCGAAGGCGAAGCGCTCGCGACACTCGTCGTCAACAAATTGCGCGGAACTTTGAACGTTGCGGCCGTTAAAGCGCCGGGCTTCGGCGACCGCCGCAAAGCGATGCTCGAAGACATCGCGACCTTGACGGGCGGCAAAGTCATCTCGGAAGATTTGGGAATCAAGCTCGAAGGCATCACGATTGACGACCTCGGCAAAGCGAAGAAAATCACCATCGACAAGGACAATACGACGATTGTCGAAGGCGAAGGCGGAGGCGAAGCCATTCAGGGACGCGTCGCTTTGATTCGCAACCAAATCGAGCAGACGTCTTCGGATTACGACCGCGAAAAATTGCAGGAACGTCTCGCAAAATTGGTCGGCGGCGTTGCCGTCATCAAAGTCGGCGCGGCGACCGAAACGGAAATGAAGGAAAAGAAAGCCCGCGTTGAAGATGCCATGCATGCTACGCGCGCGGCCGTCGAAGAAGGAATCGTACCGGGCGGCGGCGTCGCTCTGGTTCGCGCCGGAAAAGTTCTCGACAACTTCGACACCGAATCCGAAGATATGGACGAAAACATCGGCGTTTCCATCGTTAAACGCGCGCTCGAAGAACCGCTTCGCCAGATTGCCCAGAACGCCGGCAAAGAAGGCGCGGTCATCGTCGAACGCGTTCGCAACGAAGACGGCGAAAACTTCGGCTTTAACGCCGCGACCGAAAAATTTGAAGATTTGGTCGCCGCCGGCGTCATCGACCCGGCCAAAGTCACGCGCACCGCGCTCCAAAACGCGGCTTCAATCGCCGGCCTGATGCTGACGACCGAAGCCATGATTGCCGACTTCCCCGAAGAAAAAGGCGAAGGCGGAATGGGCGGAATGGGCGGCGGCATGGGCGGAATGGGAATGGGAATGTAATCGCTCAGAACCGCCCTGCGGTAGCCGGACGGTTAAAGCGATGACAATCGAAAGATAGAGACCAGCCATTCGCTACTGTAGATGGTACTGACAAAAAAGCTTCGCGCGTTCCGGTGCGAAGCTTTTTTGCATTTTTTTCGGTTTCGATTCAAGTTTTTCAGTGCGGTGAAATTTTTCCTGTATAATAGGCAAAACTCTTCCGAGCGAGGCACAATGCCTTAATTCTGTAGTTTATGAAAAGACCGGGTGTTTATTTCACCGTCTTTCTTCTTTTGATGTCGTTTACAGTTCAGACCGTTTTCGGCGGTGTCTGGTATCTGCACCGCACGACTGAGCATATCACCGTGTATCAGTTCGGGATCGCCGTCTATCGCAACGGCATCTGGTGGATTGTGAGATCACAATCGGAAAACGCAGAAGCATTTGCGTGGGGCATCAGCACCGATAAGCCGGTTCCGAGTGCATTTGTGAGGTGATTTGACTTATGAAAAGACACGTCTCGAGTTTTATAGCTTTTCGTTATCGGGCGATCATCATCGCCGGCTCCATATTTCTAGTTTTCGGCGCATTTTATTTTCTCACTGCTTCCGCAAACATGGGAACCACCGAAGCGCGCGAGTCGCAGCCGCAAGAGAATCTTGTGCTTGGCAGATTGGCTTATGCAGTTGATTCTACCTTCTTTTTCGACCATAACTACTATATTGATACGGCAAATGCAGACGGATCCAGTCCTGCTCATACCGCGAGTTCAACTTCGTATCTTTCCGAACCTACATGGTCGCCGAGCGGAGCGCAGATCGCCTTTGTTCGCTACATCTCCAATTCGGATATTATCGCGATAAACGCCGATGGCTCGAACGAAAGGAATCTTACGAACACAACGGGCATACACGAGGTAAGTCCGTCGTGGTCGGTCACCGGCAAGATTGCTTACGAGCGCGACAATCAGATCTGGATCATGAATGCGGACGGGACTAATCAGATGCAGTTTACCGGAATTACGCGACCCGCCACCCAACCGACGTGGTCGGCAGACGGAACTAAACTCGCCTTTTTGAGTGGCGGCGAGATCTGGAAGATAAACGCCGACGGAAGCAACGAGCGGCAGGTGACAATGAACGCGACGACCGACTGGAACCCGGCATGGTCGCCTGACGGCTTAAAGATCATTTTCTCAAAAAGCGGGAGCGGCATTGCCGTGATCAACGCCGACGGCACGAACGAAACGAATCTGACAACCAATTCGAACGATAAACAACCGGCGTGGTCGCCGGACGGCACGACCATCGCGTTTCTGGGCACAGGGGGAATTCATCGGATGGACTCTAACGGCGCGAATAACGTGGTAATTCGTGCGGAAATGACCGGAGGAAACATCTTCGTTACATTCAGCGAGCCATCATGGCAGCCCGTCGCGCAGCCGCGCCCAACCGCGTTTGATTTCGACGGCGACGGCAAAACCGATATTGCCACTTTTCGCCCGTCAAACGGGCAATGGTGGCTCAGTCGCTCGACGGCGGGCGTTTACGCTACGACTTTCGGCAGCGGCTCCGATCGGATCACGCCGGGCGATTACACCGGCGACGGGAAGACGGACATCGCGTTCTGGCGTCCTTCAACCGGCGAGTGGTTTGTTTTAAGAAGCGAGGACAACAGTTTTTATTCATTCCCGTTCGGATTGAATGGGGATATTCCAACGGTCGCCGATTTTGACGGCGACAACAAAGCGGACGCGGGCGTCTTCCGACCTTCGAACGCAAGGTGGTACATTCGCCGTTCTACAGACGGTGTGACGACGCTGCAGGTATTTGGCGTAAACGGCGACGTTCCCGTGCCGGCGGATTACGACGGCGACGGCAAAGCCGACATCGCCGTCTACCGCGTCGCGGAGGGCAAATGGTGGATACAAAGAAGCACCGCCGGCTTAATGGCCTTTACATTCGGAAACAGCTCGGATAAACCCGTGCCGGGCGATTACACCGGCGACGGAAAGACCGACCCCGCCTTTTGGCGTCCTTCGACCGGCGAGTGGTTCGTCCTGAGAAGCGAAAACCAAAGCTACTTTTCGTTCCCGTTCGGCGTCTCGACGGACGCGCCCACGCCCGGCGACTACGACGGCGACGGCAAATTCGACGCCGCGGTTTTCCGCCCGTCAAGCTCGATTTGGTACGTTCAAAGATCGACCGCCGGAACTTTGAGCCAAACTTTCGGACAAAGCGGCGACCGCCCGGTTCCGAATGCGTTTGTTCCGTAATAAGTATTGAACGCGAAGCTGACGCATAGATTCGCATCGACCGTCGTCAGGCGCTCGTTATTTATCCAACCACTCCGGAACTTTTATAAAGAGCAAGAGCGAAATAGCCAAATAAACAAGCGATATAATCGTTTGTCCGATCCAGAAGTGGGTAAGGTATTCCCCTCCAACATCGGTTAATCTGTACTTCTCGTGATATTTCCAATCCGAATATGAAAATTTAGAGCTGGTCATCCGCCAAACGGCAACATCGGGATTTGTCTTGAGGCGATAAATCGCCCGGATGGCAATTATCAAAAAAGTCAGACAAGCGATAATCAGCGCCAGCAAGGAAAAACTCGGCGATATGGAGTTCGTTGCAGCAAGATTGCGAAGAAACGCGAGCAGCCCGAGCAGCAAAACACTCCAGGATAAGAGACGATAGCCGTCGCCCTTTGCCCATAAGGAGATTACGTAAAAAATTAGAACCGTAATAAAAATCGCACCAATGTATACGTTTTTGTCCATAGGTTTTCGCGCGGGAAGTCTTATTTTAATTGAAAATTATGCTGCAAATAGTAGCGCAGAATCGCGATGATAACAACTCGAAATCTACCCGTTACCAAAATGAGAAAATAGAATCAGGTGTAAAAACCGGAACACGGCGGCATGCCCGGCGGCATGGGAATGTAATCTGAAATCACGAATTTCAAATTACGAATTTCAAAAGGCTTCGTTTAATATTAAACGAAGCCTTTTTATTTAACGCCCGAATTATCTGGATGAGAAGTATTGTATCAGGCATTCGAGTTGTCGGATAAAAGGCGAGCTGATTCTGCTTCGGTTCAATGAGTTGTTCGGCGCGGCAATGGAATCAATACAACATCGCCTGACGGATAAACTAAACGTAAGTTCGTGCCCTCCTCGGTCGTTGGCACGTTATACGAAAAGTCCTGCGAGCTACCGTCCTCCCATGAAATCTGGAAAGTGGTTTTTCCCACGCCCGAGATTTTGCCTGTTCTCTTCCGTGTAGAATGATTGGAATCTTGAAATTCTAACGTTATGGCAGAAGCTCGAGCGCGCCACGTTTCCAACCAGAATTGTTTCAGCAATCTGGGGACTCTCACATCCGTAGGTTCGTTATAGCCTTTCTTAAAAACGCCTCGAAGTTCGGCCCACGATATTGGAAAGATTTTCCGCACGCCATCGACTACATTGGTTATACCGCGAACTATCAAATACAGCCCGCCCGCCAGAATGGTCAATCGAACGAAAAGGGCGTTGGTCGGAACTTCATTCTCAGGCATAAAGGCGTCGAGAGAACGCCAATTAGCTACTAAACCTACAGCCATCTCGCCAAGCCCGTAAAGAATCTGACCGCGCGATTCCTTGACTGCATATAGACCAATCGCTCCTATAAGAATAGCCGCACTGACGCCGAGCTTCGGCCAAGACCCGCTAAAGCCTTGTGTGACTCCGCCGCTTAGCATGATTATCAGGCCGGTGACCGCAAGCACCATTACAATCAGGATAATTAGCCCGACCAGAACTCCCGCCAAAATAATTGGCAGCAGCGATGTTCGCTCAATTGAAGTTGGTTGAGATGTTTCCATATAGATTTGCACGCATAATACGAAAGCAGCGAGATTGTAATGTTCTTGGCGCAAAACGCCGAAATACTTAGTAACTCCATTCTTTAAGCCGTCGATTTATCCAGTTACAGTTTTGGCGGTGTTATATGCTTCTCTAATGTCTTTCGCCACTTCTTCTGCACTACTGTCTAATAATTCCGCGTGCTTTTGTCTTGCTTGATTCCTTATGGCGCCTACCTCTGTTTTGGGAATTGAAACAGGGCTGAAGTCATCCACGTAAACTGTTTTACCGTCGACGGCAATCCAAAACTCTGTTCCCCACTTTGGCCCGAGCTCGTCAGCAACATAAAGCTCTTGATGCATAGGTGAAACGCGATTGCGGCCGATAGTTTGGGCAACTTCGATTCCCCGCGCTTCATTTTCCAAAAAGTCGATTATCTCTTGTTTGAAAAGCGGAATCACCTCATCCAGCGGGCGATTATACAGAAAGAAGGTTGCCGCACGCAGAGGTAGTAATGCAAATTTCAGCGTGTTGTAAACGTGATAATATTCAATCGGAGCTTGGTCGTCACTATGATAGGGAGCAATTTTTTCTTTTGTAATCAACGACTCTTCCAATACGCCGCCGAGGATAGCTTTATTCTGAATCCCGAAATATTCATCAAGCGATTCTTTATAGAAAAGCACTTCCATTGAACGCTCTTTAAGGGCGGTATCGTTAACTTTTCCCAATGATTCTTTGATACGCCGGACTTGTAAATAAAGACCTTCCATGTCTCTGAAAAACAATCTCTCTGCTGTCTTAAAATCAGCTTCCTGCAAAAAATGTATAAGTGCTTTGAGCGTCGCCGTCCCAATAAAAGCATACGGTTGGGCATATTTGTATAATTCATACCAATATGAATCATCTGAGGACGGTTGAAAAATCTTAAAGTTTCTCATCAATTTTCTCCTTAAATATATTTGTAATCAGGTCTGCAAAATAAAAAAAGTAAATGCTATTTTCATAGTTCTTTTGAGTAGAATATTTTCGCGTTTGCTTGATTCTCATTCCAAATCAGTTTTCTGTCAATAAAAATTTTTAACATCTTAAAAAAAACTATTTACTTTTTCAAAAAAATCGTGTAAATTTCCGCGTGAATAGGATAATCAGTGTGGAATTTTCGGATTCGCGGCGGAATTTTTAAATTCGGAACGGAATTTTTCGATTCGGCGCGGAAATTTGAGATTCGGGACGGCAGGAACGGATTCAAGGCTGTAGGAACGGATTCGGGACTGTCAGGCTGAAAATCAGAGCGGAATTCTTCGATTCAAGGCGGAAACTTCGGATTCAGCGCGGAATTTTCATATTCAATACAAAAATTCATCCCTGCAATGCGAAATCTTCCATAAACAAACCTGTCTCCCGCCACTTCAGACGGAAGCAGTTCTCGTTTAATCAAAACAGGAGAAAATCAATATGTTCACAAGAGAAAGAAAACGCTATGAAATGTTTTTGAAGGTGCAGGATTTTATTCAGGCGCACATCTCGCTTTTTCCGCCCGCCGGTTTTGCGGGGCAGATTTATGCTTCGCTGCAGGCATCGATTACGGCGATTGCAGACCTTGCCGGGCAGCAGGTTTCCGCCAAAGGAAACTTCGGCCAGACGTCGGACGTCAAAGGCGATGCGCGCGACCGTCTGTATGTTTTGCTGCAGGAGATTTCGGGTATGACGAAATCTCTGGCTTATGTCGTAAACGGTTTGGAAAACAAGTTTCGACTTCCCTATAATCGCAGCAACCGGAATTTGATTGCCGCCGGACGCGCTTTTGCCGCCGACGCGGTCGAATATAAAGCGCAGTTTATTGAAATGGGAATGGACGCCGATTTTATCGACCAGCTGACCGGCGCGACCGGCGATTACGAGCGGGCGCTCGCTTTGTCGGACACGGCGGAACAAACAAAAGTTGGCTCGACCGCATCGTTTGCGCCGCACATCAAAACCGGAATGATAGCCGTCCAAAGGCTCGACCCGATTGTCAAAAGAATGTTTCACAGCGACGCCGCAACGCTCGCCGCGTGGACTTTTGCCAAGCACGTCGAACGCGCGCCGCAAAGTCCGACGCCCGCAATTCAGCCGAATACCTAATCAATTGAACATTACGAATTACGAAAGGCTTCGCTGGAAATAAGCGAAGCCTTTTTTATTCCGGCTAAAAATTTTAACTGGCCAAGTTTGAATAAGTTTGGATTTTTATTTGTTGTTTTCAGGTCGCGGGCTTATAGTTATGTAATATCCACACGGGTTTTTTTCGAATTTTATTTGTCTTGTGGAAAATTATGTTTTTAAGCAGCGGTTTTATAAAAAATCTGTTTTTCGGCAAGGCGCGAATCTGTTTGTTGTTCGCGCTTTTTTTTGTTTTGCAGGCGCAGAGCACCGCGTTTGGCTATACGCCGGTTATCTATGCGTATGACGAGACCACTAATCGTCTCATTTCATTTAAGGCTGACGCGCCGGGAGTGCTTCTGAGCAATATCGCGCTAGCCAACCAACCCGGCGACACTATCAGCGCTTTGGATTTTCGTCCGGCGACAGGTGAGCTTTACGGGCTTCGCATTAATATCATTTTCCCCAGCGATGCTACCCAGCAGATTATAAAAATCAACCCGCAGACGGGCGGCGTGACAACCGTCGGAAATACGTTTTCTATTGCTAATTCGGGATGGTGGTTCGGATTCAATTTCAGCCCGCTCGTTGACCGCATCCGTGAAGTTTCGGGCGCCAAGGTCAATGTCAGGCTTAACCCGACAACCGGCGGAATCGCCGTCTCGGATAACGACCTCGCATACGCGGCGGGCGACTCGCACGTCGGTCAAAATCCGGGCGTGGAGCACGTTGCCTACGCCAATGACGTCGTCGGCACGGCGACGACGACGGCTTACGGCATTGACGTCTTTTACAATACGCTGGTTACGCTCGGCAGCCCGAACGGAACGCCGACAAATGCTAACAGCGGACAATTATACACTGTCGGCCCGCTTGGAATCACTGCCAATTCTATCGGCGGAATTGATATTCAACCCGGTTCAAACACGGCATACGCTTTGTTTCCCGGCGGCGGCAATACAAAATTTTATACAATAAATTTAAGCACCGGCGCGGCCACACTGGTCGGAAATGTTGGCACGGGCAGCGATTCGATTCACGGCCCGGCGATTTCGCCCGTCAATCCGAACAGTCCGGCGGATTTCGACGGCGACCGCAAAACCGATTTTTCAATCTTTCGTCCTGCGTCCGGCGAGTGGTGGTATCTGAAAAGCTCGAACGGAAGCAATGCCGCTTTTCAGTTCGGCAATAGCTCCGACAAACTCGTTCCGGCAGATTATACCGGCGACGGCAAAACGGATGTCGCCATCTTTCGACCTTCGACCGGCGAATGGTTTATTTTGAGAAGCGAGAATCAAAGTTACTACTCGTTCCCGTTCGGTACAAACGGCGACGCGCCCGCGCCCGGTGACTACGACGGCGACGGTAAAGCCGACGCCGCCGTCTTTCGTTCTTCAAATAGCACGTGGTATGTCAGCAAATCAACCGGCGGAAATTTGATTCAGCAATTTGGACAGGCGGGCGACGTTCCGGCGGTCGGCGATTACGACGGCGACGGTAAATCGGACATCGCCATATTTCGTCCGAGCAACGGTCAATGGTGGTATCAGCGAAGTTTCGATTTGGACGTAAACGCTTTTCAATTCGGCTCATCGACCGATAAACCGGTTCAGGGCGACTACACGGGCGACGGCAAAACCGACGTTGCCATCTTTCGTCCTTCAAACGGCAACTGGTTTGTCATGCGGAGCGAAGACCAATCATTTTATTCGTTCCCGTTCGGTGCTTCGGGAGATATTCCCGCGCCGGGCGATTATGACGGCGACGGAATGTTTGATGCGACGGTTTTCCGGCCTTCAAACAACACCTGGTATTCGCAGAGAACGACGGCCGGAACGCTGATTCAGGCTTTCGGCATTGCCGGCGACAAACCCGTTGCAAGCGCTTTTATCCCGTAATTCGTATAATCTGAAATTACGAAAGGCTTCGTTTAATCAAGAACGAAGCCCTTTTATTTTACGCTCTGCGAAGCGCTGATTTTATGTTTCGACCACTCTGTATCACGCTATTTTCTTCTTTGATTTGTAGACGAAATTTTCAAACACATATTTCCAGGGCACGATGAGAGCCACAAAGGGCGCGCCGATAAATATGTGCGCCATTTCGTCGGCGGGCGAACCGGCCAGCGCGTTTGCGCGCCACAACGGATAAGCGACTGCTATCAGCCAGAGCGTTTTATAGAAAATCATAAAGATTACTATCGGCAGCCATTTTAGCGGTTTTATCAGCCCAAAGACAGACAAGGTCGGGTATGCCGCCCAGACGCAGAACGCGACCGCCTTGGTGTGGTCCCACGGGCCCTGATGGTTGATGATGGTCGCCCACGTCTGCAAACCGACACCGACGAACATAAGGAAATAGAGCAGTCTCAGAAGATATATGTTTATCGGGCGAACGCCTTCGTATCGCTCGTAGTTCGGGGTGAAAATAGTTTTGATGCTGAACATAGTTTTTTAATTCCTTGTTTTATTTGCTGGAAATGTTCCGACAAAAGGGTAACGCAAAGATTAAAAAAAATGTTCCGAAACTTTTTCGAAACTTATATTCACGCTTCCGCGATTTGGTGAGTTTGAAAATGTAATCCGTAACGACGAATTACAAATGACGAATGACGAAAGGCTTCGCTCAAGTGAGCGAAGCCTTTTATTTTCCCGAAAATAAATTGGATTCAATCGGTGCTGTCTTCAACGGTTGCCGCCGCCGCATTTTCTTTAACCGATTCGATGCCGTTTTCCATCGATGCCTCGGAAGAATAATTTTCGCTGCGTCCGATTTGTTCGCCGTTACCCGCTTTTAACACAAAATAAGGCTCGCCTTTGGCCGATTGTTTTCTTTCGTAGCGTTTGTCGTCCGGCGCGTTGCGTCTCACCGAATCGATGCCGTTCGTCGCGCCGCCTTTCGCTTCATACATTTCGCTGGTCAGAATTACCTGCCCGTTTCCGGCCTTCAAATTAAAATAAAACTTCCCGTTAGTCGATTTCTTTAAATCAAATTTCCCTGCCATTCTTTCCCCCTTAATCAAGATATAAACAAATTGTATAATCTTGAAATTACTAATTTCAAATTAGGATTTACTATAGGCCTCGCTTCAAACGAGCAGAACTTTTTATTCCGGCCGGGGATTTTATGGTGCAAAGCTTGAATAATTTCGGGCTTTTATTTGTTGTTTTCACATTGCGGACTTATATTTCAGGCTTTCGGCATTGCCGGCGACAAATCCGTTCCAAAAGCTTTTGTGCCTTAAGAAATAAAATCCGAAATAATGTTTGTGTTTTGGAGCTTCACTTTACGTTTTAGCGTAATCGAACATTAATAATCGCGAAAGACTTTGCCCGAATTTAACAAAAGCTTTTCGCATGAAATTTATTGACTAAAAATTCAGAAAAGGCTTCGCCCGGCTTGTGCCAGGTCTTTTTTATTGACTTGATTCGGCAAACTCTAATATACTTCACCTCATCGGTTGTTATTAATATTTTAGTCTTCGGCGGCCTTCCCTGTAATTTTGAAAAAGGAGTTTTGGCGTTATGTTATTCTCCATAATTTGCAGCGATTTTTTCCGGTCTGCGTTTTTTCCTTCCCGGCCGGAAATTCAATCCAAAAATCTTCTTCTGCCAATCGTTTTAGTGTGTCTTTTATTGCTTTCGGGCAATCTCGCGCGGGCGGCGCGGCCGGGCACGCTCGATACGACTTTCGGCAGCGGCGGCAACGTCGGTTTTCAAGTCACGGATTACGGGCCGGACGGCTTGCGCGACGTGCTCGTTCAGCCGGACGGGAAAATCATCGCGGTCGGTATGTCGCGCGGCATCTCTAACTTTATGGACGGTGTCATAACCATCGCCCGCTGTAACCGCAACGGCTCGCCCGATACGAGCTTCGGAACGAACGGGGTGGTCATCACCAATATCAGCCCGCGCTCGGATTTTACGAACGCCGTCGCTTTGCAGCCGGACGGGAAAATCGTCGTCGCGGGCGAATCGATGGTGATTGATGGCAAAGGTTACTATTTCGAGATTGTCGTCGCCAGATACACCGCCGACGGGACGCAGGATTCGACGTTCGGAGGCGGGCTTGTGCGAACTCTTATCAGCGCGAATTCGGTAATAAACGATGTTGCCATCCAGCCCGACGGTAAGATTTTGATTGCGGGCGGCAACGGTAATTCCTTTCTTTTGATGCGATTCAATTCAAACAGCACGCGCGACGCGACATTCGGAACAAACGGCGTCGCGCAGTCGATGCCGGTCGGCGGAACGACTGCCTACGCGATGGGATTGCAGACGGACGGCAAAATCGTCTTAGCCGGCGATACGCAGACGGACGGGATTTTGGCGCGTTATAACCCGGACGGCTCGCTCGACAACAGTTTCGGAACGTCGGGCGTGGTCTCTTCGCCAATCGGAACGTCGGTGGACATTTACGGTCTGACACTTCAAACGGACGGAAAAATTCTTATTACCGGCGGCGGGAGAGTAACCGACCCGAATTATGCGGAGATTGTGCTGCTCAGATTTAACACGAACGGCAGCCGTGATACGAGCTTTGACGGCGACGGTCTGGTGACGACAAAAGTTCCGGGCGCGAGCATGGAAGAAGCCTATGATGTCGCAATCGAGCGCGACGGCAAAATCGTCATAATCGGGTCAGCTGTAACAAACGGCATCCCTCAATACGCGATTATACGCTACCTGCCGGGCGGCGCGCTCGACGCTTCGTTTGACGGCGACGGAATTGCCATCGCCGCCGATTCGCCTAGATTTTCGGCGATGGCTTTCCAGCCGGACGGAAAGCTCGTTACCGCCGGAGGCAACAGCCCAAACACGCTTTTAATTTCCCGATACAATATGCTCGGTAATATTCCGTTCGATTTTGACGGCGACGGAAAAACCGATATTTCAATCTTTCGCCCGTCGAGCGGTCAATGGTGGTATGCAAAAAGCTCGACCGCCCTGACCGCAGTGTTTCAATTCGGACAATCGACGGATAAACTGACGCCCGGAGATTTTACCGGCGACGGCAAAACCGATATCGCTTTCTGGCGGCCTTCGACCGGCGAATGGTTTATCCTCAGAAGCGAGGACAGCAGCTTTTTCTCGCACCCGTTCGGCACGTCGGGCGATGTTCCGGCGGCGGCCGATTTCGACGGCGACGGCATTACCGACGAAGCCGTTTTTCGTCCGACGACCTCGACGTGGTACATTTTGCGTTCGACCGGCGGCGTCACGATTCAACAATTCGGCGCGTCGGACGATTTGCCGATAGTTGCCGATTATGACGGCGACGGAAAAGCCGACATGGCCATTTTTAGACCTTCAACCGGTGTTTGGTGGATAAACCGAAGCAGCGCCGGACAGCTCGCTTTTCAATTCGGAACATCTTCGGACAAAATCGTGCAGGGCGATTACACGGGCGACGGCAAAACGGACGCCGCGTTTTACCGGCCTTCGACCGGTTTCTGGTATGTGCTGCGGAGCGAGGACTACAGTTTTTACGCATTTCCCTACGGCGCGCCGGGCGACGCGCCCGCGCCCGGTGATTACGACGGCGACGGGTTGTTTGACGCGGCTGTTTTCCGGCCTTCAAACACGACCTGGTATGTGCGAAAATCAACCGGCTCAAGCCTGATTCAAAACTTCGGTCAAGCGGGCGACGTTCCCGTTCCGTCGTCATTTATTCCTTAATCAAAAGAGCGCAAAGGCTTCGCCGCAAGTCTCGGCGAAGCCTTTGCGCTTCTCTGCCAAGTTTATTCTTATTTATCAGCCCTCAAATTCATGACAACGAAAAGCCAAACTTATTAATCTAAAGCCGAAGTATTTTATTCAACAACTGAAACTTTAAAATTTATCTAATGAAAAACTTTACAAAAAGTGTGCTCCGGCGTCTGTGCTTTTGCGCGGCAATCTTAGCGCTCGGAGCCGTTCTTACAAACGCACAGGACGCGCGGGCGGAAAATTCAAAAACATTAAAAAATATCCTCTCCGAAATTGTCCGCGAAAAAAGTCTGAATAAACCTTTTGTGCTGATTACGCCGGACGATTTGGCAAAAATCGACGCCGGCGAGATGCAGCTGCTCGCGAGCGCTGCGGGTGACCCCTGCGATTCCGCCGCCGTTATCGCTTTCGGCCAGACCGTAAACGGCGATTTGACGGCCGCCGACTGCCGTCTTCCCGATAATTCATACGCCGATTTTTATTTGTTCAACGGAAGTCAGGGGCAGCAGGTGACCATCAATTTAAGCTCGACCGCTTTTGACGCGTATCTCGGTCTCGCTAACGATTCGGGGACGTTTTCCGTCGAAGACGACGACGGCGGCGGCGGAACGAATTCGAGAATCGTCGCCACGCTTCCCGCGTCCGGGCTTTACGTCATTCTGGCGAATTCCGCTTTTCCCAATCAATTCGGCGGCTACACGCTGAGCTTAAACGGCGGCGGAACGCAGTGTACTTATACTCTGACGCCGGGCTTCGCGCAGATTCCGTCGGCGGGCGGAACGTTTACTTTTGACGTTACGACGCAAGCCGGCTGCCAGTGGACGGCGAGCGCGCTCGCTTCATACATCGCGACGAACAGTTCCGGAACAGGTTCGGGAACTGTCACAAACACCGTCGCGCAAAACGGAAGCGGCGCGACGCGCAACGGTTCGATAATTGTCGGCGGACAGTTTTTTGTCATCACACAGCCGTCAGTCGCCTGCACATATTCGCTCAATCCTTCGAGCGCAAACGTGCCCGCAGACGCTTCGAGCGGCAGCTTTTCCGTCATCGCGCCCGCCGGCTGCGCCTGGTCGGCGCAGTCAAACAGCGGTTTTGTATCGACCGGCAGCAGCGGGAGCGGAAACGGAACGGTAAATTATTCCGTCATGCACAACAACGACGCGGCGCGTGTTGCTACCATCAGCGTCAGCGGCCAGACATTCACAATCAATCAGGCCGGACTCGACTGCACGTTTTCAATCACGCCGAATCCAATCGCCATCGGCCGACAGGGCGGAACGAGAACGGTCAACCTCAACACGCAGGCGGGCTGCATCTGGTCGGCGACCAGGAATGTCGATTGGATTGAGCTGGCAAGCAATGCCGGAACGGGCGCGGGAACGATTTCTTTTACCGTCGCGCCGCAGCCCGAAGCGCAATATCGTTCGGGAGCCGTTCAAATCTTTTACGGCTCCGGCTCGACGGCCGTCTGGATTGACCAGAGCAGAAATTTTTCCAGCCCGATTTTCGATTTTGACGCCGACGGCAAAACCGACATCGGTATTTTTCGCCCGTCCTTAGGCGAATGGTGGTATCAGAAATCGTCGAACGGGCAGAGTTTCGCCGCGCAATTCGGCGCGATTGGCGACCAAATCGTGCCCGCCGATTTTACGGGCGACGGCAAAACGGACGTTGCCTTGTTTAGACCTTCGACGGGAGAATGGTTTATTTTGAGAAGTGAGGACGGCTCATTTTATTCTTTCCCGTTCGGTACAAACGGCGACGCGCCCGCACCGGCCGATTACGACGGCGACGGTAAAGCCGATGCCGCCGTTTTTCGTTCGTCGACCGCGACCTGGTTTATTTCTCTTTCATCGGGCGGCACTTCGATTCAACAATTCGGTCAACCGGGCGACGTTCCGGTCGTCGCCGACTATGATAATGACGGAAAAGCAGATATTGCGATTTATCGCCCGTCGCTCGGACAGTGGTGGATAAATCGAAGCCGGGACGGATTGATTGCTTTTCAATTCGGTAATTCAACCGATAAACCCGTACAGGGTGATTACACCGGAGACGGCGCGGCGGACGTCGCCATTTTCAGGCCGTCAACGGGCGAATGGTTTGTCCTCAGAAGCGAAAATCAAAGCTTTTATTCATTCCCGTTCGGCACAAACGGAGACATTCCCGCGCCCGGAGATTTTGACGGCGACGGTAAATTTGACGCGGCCGTTTTTCGTCCGTCAAATCTGCTCTGGTTTATCAATCGCTCCGGTTCGACGGTTCTTATTCAAGCTTACGGAGAAACGGGCGACCGTCCCGTTCCCAATGCGTTTGTCCCGTAAAATGCGAGAAAAAAAGGAAAAGCGAAGAAAAATTCTCACGCTTTTCCTTTTTTATTGTAGAAATTAATCTGAAATTCAAACGCCGTTTACGCGTCAAAATTTCTTCGCGAAAACGCCTGCTTTAACGGCACGAGCAGCTGCTGTTGGCGGTGTTCGTATCGGCGATTGTGCCGATGGTTTTTCCGACCGGCGATTGAACCGAAGCCGAGCCGTTTTTAGCCGAAGTGCTTACGCGCGCGCTCACACGACGGTCGGCGGCGTCCTGCTGCAGCGAGATTACTCCGCCGCGATTCATTATCGAACCGGTTCCGCTGAGCGTCTTGCCGCCGTTGCAGAACATATAATCGCCGCTCGACGAGCTGAAACGCAGAGACGCGCCGCTCCCGTCGTCGGTCAGGCAAACATCGAAGCTCTGCGCCTCGACCGTTTGCTGATGTTTATCGGCAGATAGAAAAACGAGGGAAAATACGAAAACTGCTAATATCGCTAAAAAAACTTTTCTGTTCATTTATCTTCTCCTGATTTGAGCCTATATTTAGCACAGAACGCTTTGTAAAGCAAGAAAATTTCGAATTAATTTCAAGTTTCCCGAAACGGATTTCGCGGTTGATGTCGTCTTTAATTAAAATAAAGCGAATTCTTTGTTCCCGCTTCTTCGCTTCTCCGGCTTCGTCAATTTTTTTTCCTCGAATCGAAAATAATTGTCAACCAAACGGAAAAAATCCACATCTAATCTTCTCGAAACCCCTGAAATTTGAATATTTTTTTGTTAGATTCGGCCAATAAAAATTTAGTATAATTTTATTGGCCCAATCGCCTGAGATTATAGCCGGAAAGGTTATATTCCTGCTCAAAACACATTTTCCGTTTTATTTCCATTTCCATAATTATTTAGTTTGTTTCGCAGTTTCAGGTAAAAAACTGCCCGATAAAAGAATATATGAAGAAATTTCTGCTTTTCGCTTTTATAGTTGCCGCCGGCTTTTTATTCATCGACAGCAAATATGAATTGACATCGGTTTCCGCCCAGTCCGACGTCGAAAACTCCGCGTCCCGCATGAGCGTCGCCAACGACCGTCAACTGGCCGACACCATCAAACGCATTACAAATCGTTCGACCGAAGGCCTTGTTCAGAAAAAAGGGACTTCGGGCAAAGGATATTCGGTCGACCTCGAAGACCGTTTCCAGAACCTTATGCTCGCCAAAATCGACACCGACGGCGAACCGCTCGCGGCGTGCGTCACGAGCTTGGATGAAGCGAACGCTTTTTTCGGGAAAAATCTTGAAACGGGCGAGACAATTACGTCTAACGCTTTTCAAAAAGACGATACCGCCTCGGTTGCGGCGCGTCACGGAATGAGCGTCGACGAATTCGAGTTTTATTCCAAACTGATTGAAGACGCGGCGCAGCAGCGCGCGATGAGTCCGAATGCGGCGACGATTAACATCGTCAACGACGACGGCGCGGGCGAAGGCTTTAACGACGCGACAGCCGCGACGCCCGAGGGCAACAACAACGGTACGACGCGCGGAGAGCAGCGTCTGAATTTGTTCAATTTTGCGGCCGCCATCTGGGGCGCGTATCTCGACACGAGCGTTCCCATCAACGTCAGCTCGCAATTTAATTCTCTCTCGCCCTGTACGACTTCGGGCGGCGTTCTCGGCTCGGCCGGAGCGACGACGATTTTCCGCGATTTTGCGGGCGCACAGTTGACCGGAACGTGGTATCACGCCGCGCTTGCCAGTAAATTAGTCGGCTCGGACGCAAACGGCGCGACGGCTGAAATAAACGCCAGATTTAACAGTGATGTTGACAACGGCTGTCTCGGAACGGGAACGAGATTTTATTACGGGCTGAATAACACGACGCCTTCGGGCAGAATAAATCTGCTCGTCGTCCTTCTTCACGAAATGGGACACGGCCTCGGCTTTTCCAGCTTCGTTAATGGTTCGACCGGCGCTTTAAACAGCGGGCTTCCCGATGTTTACACGCGTTATATGTATGACCGCACGACGAACAAATACTGGTATGAAATGACCAATGCCGAACGCGCGACTTCGGCCTTAAACACAGGCAACATTTTGTGGGACGGTCCGAACGTAAAAATAGCTTCGGGCAATTTGACCGCCGGACGCGATTCCGCCGGACGCGTCCAGCTTTTTGCGCCGAACCCATTTCAGGCGGGCTCCTCGATTTCGCACTTCGACAGCGCCGTTTTTGCAAATGTTTTGATGGAGCCGGTCATTAATACGGGGCTTCCGATTGATTTGGATTTAACGCGTCAGGAAATGCGCGATATCGGCTGGTATCGCGATACCAACGCCGATATGATTCCCGATACGATTACAGACGTGACACCGAGCGGCACGACGGCTGTTATCGGCACGACGGCGACGATAAACTGGGCGAATACGGGCGGTTTTAATCGCAACGTGACGATTGAGCTTTCGACCGACGGCGGCACGACTTATCCGACCGCGCTCGCAACGAACGTCGCCAATACAGGCTCGTTTACATTCGCCGTGCCGAACACGCCGACGGTTCAGGCGCGCGTCCGCGTTCGCGAATATAATTTCGTCGAGCCGGCCGGATTTTCCGCCGCCAACTTTACGATTGCAACGAGCACAACGATACCGACGGGGCGCGCCGCGTTTGACTATGACGGCGACGGCAAATCCGACGTTTCAATCTTCCGTCCTTCGACCGGTGAATGGTGGCTCAGCCGCAGCACGAGCGGAACGGTCGCTTATCAATTCGGCAGCCGCACCGACATCATCGCTCCGGCAGATTATACCGGCGACGGCAAAACCGATGTCGGCTTTTTCCGTCCATCAACCGGCGAGTGGTTCGTTTTGAGAAGCGAGAACAACAGCTTCTACTCGTTCCCGTTCGGCACAAACGGCGACGTTCCGATTGCGGGCGATTTTGACGGCGACGGTAAAGCCGACGCGGGCGTTTTCCGGCCTTCAAACTCGACCTGGTATGTCAACAAATCTACGGGCGGGGCTCTGATTCAACAGTTCGGCCAGACGGGCGACGTTCCGGTCGTAGCCGATTACGACGGAGACGGAAAATCCGACATTGCTATTTATCGCGTCGCTTCGGGCGAATGGTGGATTCAGCGCTCGGCCGCCGGGCTGATTGCTTTCCAGTTCGGCACGAGCACGGACAAAACCGTTCAGGCCGACTATACCGGCGACGGCAAGGCGGACGTTGCTTTCTTCCGTCCTTCGACCCGTGAATGGTTTGTCCTCAGAAGCGAAAATCAAAGCTACTATTCGGCCCCGTTCGGCGCGGCCGGAGACGTGGCGACGCCGGGCGACTATGACGGCGACGGAAAAACGGACTTTGCCGTCTTCCGTCCGAGCGAAGCAAACTGGTATCTGCAGCGCTCGACCGCCGGATTTATCGTTCAGCAGTTTGGCAATTCGGCGGATTCGCCGACGCCGAACGCGTTTGTTCGTTAATTTTTGTCCTCACCACTCGAAGACTTCGCTAATTTTTTTAGCGAAGTCCTTTTTTTGTCTTTTTTGCCTCTCTTCTGACACTGTATAAATATTAGTTTGGGAAACTAATTAGACAAGCGGTTAAACAAGGGTTTCGATTCAAGGGGTTTTTATGCAAAATTCGTTGGGAATATTCCGTGCCGGCATTATTTTAATGTCCGGCACTTTTTTTGTGTTTTTCTCGATTTTGATTCAAAAACAAGCGAAGACTTGAAAACAGGCCGCTTCCGGTTAAACGTAAAATTCCCGCATTCAAGCAATCGTCTTTTTACAAAACTTTTATTGCCTATTGAATAGGATTTATTTATCATTGAATTGTTGCCGAAAAAGCAGCTAATTTTACCAGCAAGGGAGGTTTTTCAAGATTATGGCGGACGAAGATGACAACAAATGCGGGCACGAAATGTGCGTTTGCGCGGTCGGAGACGACAAGGAATTTTGCAGCGACCACTGCGAAGGTGCGGCAGACCAGGATTTGACCGAAATCAACTGCGACTGCGGGCATTCGGGCTGCAGCGCTTAAATTAATTTTTTTGCTAAAAAAGGCTTCATCGTAACTTTACGACGAAGCCTTTTTTATTTTTTTACTATGAAACGCTTCCGCTCGCACCGGCCTTCAGTCCGAACAGATACCTGATAATCAAAAGCAGGAGAATCGCGCCTATGATAGACATAATCCAGCCTGCCGTATAACCTGCATCGGCCCACAACATTCTCGCTATCATTGTTCCAAGAAATGCGCCCGCCACGCCGACCAGAGCGGTTATCAACCAGCCGAGCGCGCCGTTTGCAATCGGCTCTTTGCCCGGAAGCAAAACCCGCGCAATCAAACCGATAATCAATCCAACAATTAATTGTCCTATAATGCTACCCATAACTTTTTCTCCTTTTTGTAAATTTTCGCTTTTGCGCTAAACAATTCCGATTCCGGTATTTATTCAAAACTACCGGCAGTTTTTTAACTGAACGAATAGTTGCAATTTATCATTTTTTGCCCAGAACCTGCAAAATATCTTCGACTAAAACATCCGGCTCAAACGGTTTTGTGTGATATTTCTGAAAACCGAAGCTGTATGCCTTCTGTTTGTTTTCACCGGCGGCAAACGCGCTGAGAGCGATGGCGGGAATTTTTCCGCCGTCGCTTTCGGGGTATTTTCTGATTTTATTGATGAGCGCGTAACCGTCTTCGACCGGCATCGCCAAATCCGAGACAATAACGTCCGGCAAATTCGCCTTCATGTCGGCGAGAGCTCTTAAAGCGTCCTGCGCCGACTGCGCGCTTTTGACTTCGGCGCCGCTTTGTTCGAGCACGAATTGAAGCACCTGCCGCGAATCGGCGTCGTCTTCGACAATCAGAATTCTTATGTTTTCCAAAAGCTTTTCTTCTTTTGAATTCGATTTTTTTATCTCGGCGGAAATTTCGTCGTCGGTCAATAATAAAGGCAGTTCGACCGTAAATTGCGCGCCTTGGCCGAGGCCTCCGCTTTCGGCTTGAATCGTTCCGTTGTGTTTTTCGATTAAAATCTTCGAGATTGAAAGCCCGAGTCCCAGGCCGCTCCGGTCGCCCGAAGTTTTCTCGTCGCCCTGTGCGAACTGCCGAAAAATTCTCGGAAGCGCTTCGCTGCTGATTCCCTGCCCGTTGTCTTTTACGGAAATTACGGTTTTCGCGGCATTTACCGAAACATCGATAATTACTTTGCCGCCTTCGGGAGTAAATTTTATCGAGTTTGAAACGATATTGGTAAAAATCTGCTGGAGACGAACCATATCGCCGAAAACGTGAATTTTTGTTTGGTCGGCAGTAAATGTAAAGTCGATTTCTTTTGATTCGGCCGAAGGTTTCTGCGAGTTATAGACGTTTTTAACGATTTCGTAAACATTTGTCGGGCGAAATTCGAGCCGCAGCTTGCCCGACGCAATCCGCGCCGAATCGACCAAATCTTCAATCAGTTTTGCCTGCGAGCGAGCGCTGCGCTCGATGGTTTCGAGCGCGTTTCGCTGCGTGTCGCCGTCGATTTTTTTGGTCAGAAGGATTTTCGTCCAGCCCAGAATTGCGTTGAGCGGCGAGCGAAGCTCGTGCGAGACGATGGCGAGAAAGAAATCCTTCGTCCGGTTGGCTTCTTCGGCTTCGTCGCGCGCTTTCTTTTCGCGCTCGTAAATTTTTTCCAATTCTTCGGAAGCCGTTTTTTTCTCGGTGATTCCGCGGACGACGCCCATCATGCTGAACGGCTTGCCCTCGGCGTCGAGATAAGTTTTTCCTTTGGTCGCAATCCAGTGAATGCTCCCGTCCGCATAAATCACGCGAAACTCAGAATCGTAGTCTTTTCCGTAAGTTTGCGATTCGTCGAGCGCCGCTTCGACCTTTTCGCGGTCTTCCGGGTGAACCAAATCCGCAATCGAGAGCAAAGTTATCGGCTCGTTTACCGGAACTTCAAACAGCGAGTTGCATTTCGGCGTCGAGAAAATTTTGTCCTCGACCAAATCCCAGAACCACAATCCGATATCGGCGTTTTCGGCGGCATATAAAAGATGTTCGGCTCGCCGTCGATAAAATTCGATTTCCCTTTCGCGCGTCGTTACGTCCTGAGCGCAGAAAAATATTCGTTTGTCGCCCGCATTTTCCAACGGATACAAAAAAAGCTCGATTATTAATTTTTCTTCCGCGTTTATTCTGAAATCCAAAAGCGTTCTGGATTTTCGCCCGCCCGCCGCTTCTTCAATCGCCTTTTCCAAAAGACCGGAGGTAAATTCCGAAGACTGCCAGTAAACCGTTTCGGAAAATCTCTGCCCGATTAAAAACTGCGGATTGGTTTCGGTTTTTTCGAAAACGCTCCCCTTAAGACTCAAAACAAATCCGTCAGGACTCAAAGTACCAAAAAAAGCGAATATATTTTCTAAAACATCTTCCGTCACAAAATCAGGAATAAATGCCGCGTTATCATTTGTTTGCATAGAATTCAGGGGCAAATCGACGGTCGTGTGGGACGACTCGGATTTTATTCCAAGCATTTTTCTATCACCTCATTTAATGAGTAATTATTTTTCCAAATGTTTATCAATTTATTTTAGCAAGAATTTAAAAGAGGAAAAAACCTCGCTCCCGTTTCCGGAACGAGGTTATCGGTAAAAAAGCCTAAACTTAAAAATTGCTGGTTGCTGGGCAATAAATAAATTCAAATAAGTTAGACGGCCTTTCTACCGGTTAAAAGACGAATAATGAAAACTACCAAAGCGACTAACAAAAGCAGGTGAATCAAGTTTCCTACAGATGCCGGCGCAGCCACTAATCCTAATAACCACAAAACCAATAAAATAACAATAATCGTTTCTAACATAAATTTTCTCCCTCCGTGTAAATTATGCTTCATTAAGCATTACTGCCATTCGTTTATTTCAATTTTTGTGCCAAAAGGTTAAACAGCTTTAATTGCAACAACTTAAATTTACAGAGAAATTTTATCAGATTAAATTTAGCAGAAAAGGTATCAAATTAATACAATTTTATTGTTTTAAAATTGAACATAAACGAGCGTAAAAGATAAAAAGGTAAAGTGTATTAAAACATTACAAAATCAGAGATTATTTAATTAATTTAAAATAGCTTGATTGTTGTAAACGCCGCAAACACTGTGTTTAGCAGATTTGGCATAGTCGTTGCCATAAATATCTGCGGTTTTGAAAGAAGTTTTGATAAGTGGTGGTATTAACTATTCAAGAAGTTTTTGAATTATAAAGATTTGCCGCAGAGCAGAAAAGCTCGGTAGTCCGTATATCAATAAAAAGAGTGCGGACGCTTCGGAAGAGATGAGTAAAGGGGGCTTGTCTCTTCCATTTAATTTAAATCCTCTTTGATTCTTTTATTTTCGGTATTTTGATAGAATTAAATTAACTCGTTAATTTAATAAAGATAGCGTAATCTTAATAATAATCTATGACGAAAAAAGCGTTAATAATTGACGATGATATACCTACGCTGGAATTGATGAAATTTCAGCTAAATGAAGAAGGCTTTAGTGTGATGACGGCCGAACGCGGCCAGAAAGGCATAAAGTTTGTCGAGGAAAATGAATTCGACATTATTCTGACCGACCTTCATCTGCCCGATATCAGCGGCATCGAAATGGTGCGTCAATGCAAGGAAATCTCGCCCGACACGGAAATAATTATGGTGACCGGCTTCGGCTCGATGGAAAAAGCCATCGAAGCGACGAAAGCCGGAGCGTTTTACTATGTCGAAAAACCGATAGAATTTGAAGAATTATTCGTCCTGATTGAAAAAGCGGTCGAAAGAAAACAGCAGGCGAAGGAAATCAAAGAGCTCCGCGGAAAGCTTTCGAGCCGCACGTCCTACGAAGGAATTATCGGCGCGAGCCGCGCGATGCAGGACATTTATGAAATGATTGAAAGCGTCGCCGATTCCGACGCCAATATTTTAATTCTCGGCGAATCGGGAACGGGAAAAGAAGTTATCGCCAACGCGGTTCATTATAAAAGTCACCGCTCAAGCAAGCCTTTTGTAAAGGTAAACTGCTCGGCGCTGCCAAAAGAATTAATCGAATCTCAGCTTTTCGGTCATACGAAGGGCGCTTTCACGGGCGCGACGAGCGATAAAGTCGGCTTTATCGGCCAGGCCAACAAAGGAAGTCTCCTGCTCGACGAAATCGGCGAGATGCCCGCCGAGCTGCAGCCCAAGCTCCTGCGGGTTCTGCAGGACGGAATTTATTATCGCGTCGGCAGCGATAAACCGCAGGAAGTCGATTTTCGCCTCATTTCCGCGACCAACAGAAATCCTTTCGATGCTATTCAGGAAGGCAATCTGCGCGAAGATTTGTATTACCGCATCAACACCATCGAGATAAAAATTCCGCCCCTCCGCGAGCGGATGGAAGACGTCCCGATGCTGGCCGAGCATTTTCTGCACATCTACGCCGATAAATATAATCGGAAAGACGCCGACTTTTCCGAAAAGGCATACGACCAGATGCTCAATTACAACTGGCGCGGAAACGTGCGCGAGCTGCAGCACGTCATCGAGCGCGCCGTTCTCTTGAGCAAAGGCGGCAAAATCACGAAATTAAATATTCCGAAGAATATGGAAAATTCCGTGTCGTATGCCGGAATTTCAAATCGTGAAATCGTTTTGGACGGAAATTCGAGCGACGAAATTTATGAAAACGGAAACGACCATAACGGCAATGGAGCGACCATCGGCAGCAATTTGTCGGGCGAAGCTTTATTTGAAGAAGTCGGAAAATTTATCGTCGAAAAACTTCCCGAACCCGAAGAGGGCGAGGAACAGAAAGATGTCTTTAACTCGCTTGAAAACGGAGTCGTTTTAGCCGCGCTCAAACGCACCAACGGCAATAAACAGGCGGCGGCAAATCTGCTCGGTCTATATCGCCCGCGTCTATACGGCATGATAAAGCGTCACAATCTCGAAGATAAGATTTAGTTTTGTTAAATAAAAAGAAATCCCGGCAGCCTTAAAAACACTGTCGGGATTTCTTTTTTTATAAAATTGTAATTCTTGAATAAATGGGAGAAATTCTTTTATCTGGACGGCGCGCTAACGTTGATATCGATTTTTTCCTTTTTCGTTCCGCCGAGAAAACCGCTGTAATATAAAGCGCCTGCGATTATCGCGACGATTATCAAAGTCGTAATCGCCCAGATTAAATTGTTTCCAGTTCCGTTTCCATCTCCATCCGCCATAATTTTATCTCCTCAATTGTTTTTTTTATAGAAAACTACTTCAGGAAGTATAACGCAAAAAAAATGCCAGATTAAATAAAATCTATAAAATCTTTGAATAGACGTTTTAGAAATAGTTTTGAGGCGCAAAATCAATTGATTATTTGCAATGATTCGAGACAGATATGTAAAGCAATCATACAAATTATTAAAATTATTAAATTTTAGTTTCTGCTGTATTTTATTAAAAGCCTTTATACGGCTCGGATTCGGAAAAAGTTTTATTGAATATAAACGGTATAGTTATTGCGTTTAGACAAATCAAATTATTAGACTTTTAACCCCGTAAGTTTTTTAAATTGGGGAGAAGGTATATTGTGACTGGACTTTTAAAACGATTAACACCGGGAGAAAACGTTGAGAATAAAATAGTTAAACTTCCCTACCTGGTTTTAGCTATCTCGATTATTCTTTCTCTCGGAGTCACCTTGCTTATTTACAAAAACGCTCTGAGCAGGGATAGTATTCGTTTTAATAATTCGGTCAATCGTGTCCAGTCAGCCATCGAAAATCGCCTTAATCTTTATATTGCTTTACTAAAAGGCGGTAGAGGTTTTGTCGAATCGACCGATAAATTAACGCGCGAAAAATTTGCCGACTATGTAAAAAGCATCGAACTCGAAAAAAATTACGCCGGAGTTCAAGGCATCGGTTTTAACAAAGTTCTGACAGCAGCCGAACGGGAAGATTTGATAAAACAGATGAAATACGAGGGTTACGCCGATTTCAAAATATTTCCCGAAGGCGAAAGAGAAATCTACCAGGCGATAATTTATCTCGAACCATATAACGAGCGAAACCGGAAAGTTATCGGTTTCGATATGTCGAGCGAAGAAAACAGGCGACAGGCGCTTTTTCGTGCGCGAGATTTGGGAGCGGAAGCGTTGACCGCAAAAGTCGCTTTGCTGCAGGAAAGCGAGCAGGAAAAACAAGCCGGTTTTCTGCTGTACCTGCCGATTTATAAAGGCGCGAAAATTCCTTCGACGGTCGACGAAAGACGCGCAAATCTAGCCGGATACATATACAGCCCGTTTAGAGCCGAGGATTTTTTGAACGAAATTCTCGTCGAAACTTCGCCGGAAGTGGCGGTAAAAATTTACGACAACGAGCTGAAACCGGAAAATCTGCTGGCGCAGTCCGCCGCAAATGACGCGCGGCAATTCGAAACGGAAAAGGACGACGCATTTCACACAAAAAACAATCTCGATATTGCGGGCAGGCGTTGGGTGGTCGAATACGTTCCGCTCCCGATTTTGGCCGAGCAGTCAAATCTGCGGTGGGTTCCCGTCGTTTTCGTTCTCGGCGTCGTTTGCAGCTTTTTGCTTTTCGGAATAACTTACGCCGAATCTTCTTCGCGCGCAAAAATTCAAAAAATCGCCGCCGAGCTGTTCGAGCTTGAACGGCAAAAGCAAACTTTGCTCGAAAAAGAACAGGGCGCGCGGCTTGTCGCCGAACAGGCGAATATGACCAAAGATGAATTTATCTCGGTCGTTTCGCACGAGCTGCGAACGCCTCTCAACGCAATCGCGGGCTGGGCCAAGATTTTGAAAACCGAGAATCTTTCCGAAAATACAAAAGAGCTTGCCCTGCAAAAAATCGAGAAAAATCTGCGCTCGCAGACAAAATTGGTCGAAGAACTGCTCGATTACTCACAGATTATTTCCGGCAAAATAAACCTCGACGCCAAACAATTCGATTTTTCAGGCGTTTTTGAAAGCGCTTTTAACGAGATGGAGCCAAAGGCGCACAGCAAAGATATTTCTCTCGTAAAACACAACCAGCTAAACGGCCAGAAAATCGTCGGCGACCGTGAGAAAATAAAAATCGTGGTTAGAAATCTGATATCAAACGCCATCAAATTTACGCCCGCCGGCGGAAAGATAGAAGTCGACGTCGAGGAAAAAAATCAAACGATTGAAATGACCGTAAAAGACACGGGCCGTGGCATCAGTCGGGAATTTCTGCCGCATATTTTTGACCGTTTTCGTCAGGACGACGGCTCGACGACCAGATTTTACGGCGGTTTGGGTTTGGGGCTGGCTATCTCCGAGCATATCGTCAAGCTTCATAAAGGCTCAATCGAAGCTTACAGCGAAGGAAAGGAAAAAGGCTCGATTTTTATCGTCAAAATTCCCTGCGAGAAATGCTGAAATCTGTATCGAATCATTACGTCTCAAGCGCCGTAAATCTTGTGAAATAGAATTCAATCTCATCTGCAAACGCTTATTATAAACGATTTAAAGTAATATTTTTTATAAGTGGCATACTTCTTGCACCTGTAATGCCCGGTGAAAAGCGAGCAAACTACAACATATCAGAATATATCTTACGGAAGTTTTTAAGGAGTTTTCCATCTACAAGGGAGGTTACAAGTTTTATGAGAAAGAATTTAATAGTTTTATTTGCTGTATTTATTCTCGGTCTTACAACAGCAATTAATATCGACGCGCAGATTCGCCCCTACACGGCGACTGACGCGCAGGTGCAGAGTCTGCTCAGCCGGATAGAAACCAGAACCGATTCGTTCAGACGGTCTGTAAATACAGCGCTTGATTCAAGCTCGCTGAACGGAACCGATTCTGAAGATACGATTGTCAATTATATCTCGGAATTTGAAACGGCGACGGATACGTTAAAAGGAAATTTCGATTCGCGTCGTTCGGTCGACTCGGACGTTGAAGACGTTTTGAATCGCGCTTCTTACATCAATCAATTTATGCAGAACAATCGCCTGACCGCTTCGGCTCAGAGCAATTGGAATTATCTGCGCACCGATTTGAACACATTGGCGCGTTATTACGCCGTCAGCTGGAACTGGACGAATCCGGTGACGCCGACGACCTCGACGTCGACGCGCTCTTACAGAGTTACGGACGCCACCGTACAGGGCATTCTGGCCCGCATCGCAACCGGAACCGACGTTTTCAAAACCTCGGTTAACCGCGCGCTTTACAGACAAAACAACACGGACATGTCGAATGAAGTCGCACGCTATATTTCCGATTTTGAAAATGAAACCGATAGATTAAAACAGCGTTTCGATTCACGTCAGTCGGTTAACACGGACGTCTCGCAGGTTTTAAACAAAGCTACTCTCATCGACAGTTTTATGCGCAGCAATCGCCTCAATACGGCGGCGCAGAGAGACTGGAATTTGCTGAAAACCGATTTAAACACGCTGGCCGGCTATTACGACGTTAGCTGGAACTGGACAAATCCGACGCCGGTTTACAACAACGACAATAATAATACGGGTTTGGGCGGGCTGCCGTATAAAGTTTCGGACACGAATGTCAGAACGCTTCTGACGCGTCTCGGAACAAACACGGACAATTATCGTCGCCAAATATCTCTCGATTTAGACCGCAGCGCGCTTAACAATACGCGCAGCGAAGACGCGGCGGTCGGCTACATCACCGATTTTCAAAATTCGGTCGATAAATTAAGACAAAACTTTGACTCGCGCCGCTCGGCGTCGAGCGATGTTGAAGAAGTGCTCAATCGCGCTTACAACATCGAATCGTTTATGCGCGATTACCGTTTCAGCACGACGACACAGACGCAGTGGGCGGCGATTCGCAGCGATTTGGACACGCTGACAAATTATTACAACGTCAGCTGGAACTGGAATCGACAAAACACGCAGACGAGCCGTTTTGACCAGATGCTGAGCGGAACTTACCGCTTAAATCTGACGCAGAGCGACAACGTTGCGGAAGTCGTCGACCGCGCCACCACGACCGGTTACCAGACGACGCAGCGCGACCGCGTCAAAAACAATCTGGAGCGCCGCCTGACTTCGCCCGATATGCTGGCGATTGAAAAAGTCGGCTCGCAGGTAACGATTGCTTCGAGCACCGCGCCGCAGGTGACATTTAGCGCCGACGGCACGCCCAGAACCGAAACCAATAACAACGGACGCTCGGTTAAAATTACGGCCAGCACGACTTATGACGGCGTTTCGCTTAATTACGAAGGCGAAAGAATGAACGATTTTTACGTTAATTTCATGCCGATGAGCAACGGTCAATTAAAAGTCGTTCGGCGCGTCTATCTGGAAAACAGAAACGAGACCGTCACGGTCGCGAGCGTTTACGACAAAGTCGGCTCGACCGCTCAATGGTCGCAGGTCAATAACAATAACGACCAAACCACGACGACGGGCGCGCTCAACAATACGTTCGTTATCCCGAATAACACGAAATTGACGGCCGCATTAACGACGCCGATTTCGACGAAAACGAGCCAAAACGGCGACCGCTTCCAGATGGAAGTAACTTCGCCTTCGCAGTTCGACGGCGCGATTATCGAAGGCCGCGTCGCCAAAGCCGAGCGTTCGGGCCGCGTTTCGGGGCGGGCAAACGTCTCGCTCGAATTTGACACGATTCGCCTGCGCAACGGTCAGACTTATCGTTTTGCCGGTTTCGTCGACGCCGTTAAACTGTCGAGCGGCGAAAACGTTACGGTTAACAACGAAGGAACGGTTCGCGACAACAACCAGACGACCAAGACCGCGCAGCGCGCCGGAATCGGTGCGGCGCTCGGCGCGCTTATCGGCGCTATCGCCGGCGGCGGACAGGGCGCGGTAATCGGAGCCGGCGTCGGAGCCGGTGCCGGTGCGGGAACGGTTATTTTGCAGGGACGCGACGATGTCGAGCTCGACAACGGAACCGAGTTCAGCATCACCGCTTCAGCGCCTACGAGCGTCAGCTTAAATCGTTAAATAAAGCTTTCCGGTTTCAAGTTTCAGTTTTTTTAATCCGAAACTTGAAACCGGAAATTTGAATCTAATTTATAAGGAGAATTTTATGGAGCAGAAACAGGAAAAAGATACGCAGCCGCCGATTCAGGTGCCGCGCGAAGGATTGCGTCTCGACCAGATTGAAGGCAATCCGCAAGGCTGGGATTTGGAAGACATCGCGGGCGAAGCGAGCCAGCGAACCGATGACGAGATTTATCGCGAAGGCCGCCGCGGAGACGAAACCGAAGGCGACGCCGACGAGCGCGACACAGCCGGAAGCTCTGATTCAAACGAGACTCCGCAGGGACGCGAGGAAGCTAAAAACGACGTTCAGGGAAAAGCAAACGCCAATGGTTGATAATAAGCTTGCCATCGAAGAAGCGCAGCGCGCGGCAAATTACGAAGCGGTAAAATCGAACGTCGAGTCAAGCGTCGATTCGGAAATCGCCGCACGCGCCAATCTCGTGACGATTGACGAAAGCGCGCAGGTCGAAAATCTCGCCGGAAATATGCGGCGCAAGGCGATTAACGAGGTCGTCGAAACCGACCGCGAGGTCGAGCGCGGCAGAACGCTGGCGCGCGTTTCGCAAATCGTCGATTACGTCTTTTTCCTGATATACGGCCTGCTGACGATTCGGCTTTTGCTCGAATTATTCGCCGCTCGCGAAAACGCGGGCTTTGTAAAGTTCATCAAATCGGCGACCGGAATTTTCTACGCGCCGTTTGCCGGAATTATGCCGAGTCCTTCAAAAGACGGATTTACGCTGGCGCTTCCGATTGTCATCGCTATCGTGGTTTATATGCTTCTGCATCTCGCCGTCAACGGTTTGCTGCGGATTTTTGCGCACAGAAAAACCGAGATTTGAAAATTTTAGTTAACCCCAGCGAAACGAAACGGACGGAATCCGAGCTTTATCCGTCCGTTTCGTTTTTACAATAAGGATTTCTCCGCAGAGGCGCAGAAAAAATAATAAAAAATCTCTGCGGTTTAAATCATCTTAAAAACTCACCCGCGATTTTTCAAGGCGCTCGCTTTTGTGATTAAATTCAGAAAATCATTTCGATAATTTTTCAAATCGCTCCCGAGCGAAGAGTTTGCCAGGCTGCGCGCCGCCGCAAAACTCGCATTTCCCTTAAATCGCGAATTGCGCAGGACAAGCCCGAACTGTGCGACGGCCGAAGCAAATCGCAGATTTTCCGAGGCGTTTTCAATTGCATTATTTCTATCGAGCGCGCCGACGGTCAAAAGCTTGCTTTCGTTTTCGTTCGGCTCTTTGTATCGAAGCTTGACGGTCATCAATTCGTCGTTAAATTTTGCGTCGCCCGGCTCGAATTTCGAATATTTCAAATCGATTCCGTCGTTATCGATTTTTTCTCCGGCGGGCACGACTTCATAAAGGGCGGTCACCGAATGTCCCGCGCCGATTTCGCCCGCGTCTTTCCGGTCGTCCTTAAAATCGCGGTCGGCGAGCAGACGGTTTTCGTAACCGATTAAACGGTAGCCCGCAACTTTCGCCGGATTGAATTCGACCTGAATTTTTACGTCTTTCGCAATCGCGTACAGCGTTCCGGCGATTTGCTGGCCGAGCGCTTTTCTGGCCTCTTCCTGCGAATCGATATAAGCGTAATTTCCGTCGCCTTTGTCGGCGAGTTTTTCCATCATCGAATCGTTCAGATTTCCGCTGCCGAAACCTAAAACGGAAAGAAAAATCCCGCTCCGGCGTTTTTGTTCGATGAGCTGGGTCAGTGCTTCGTCGCTTGACAAACCGACGTTGAAATCGCCGTCCGTCGCGAGAATGACGCGATTGTTGCCGTTTTGGATAAAATTATTCTGCGCGACCTCGTAGGCAAGCTGAATTCCCTGCCCGCCGTTGGTCGAGCCGCCGGCTTCGAGCCGGTCGATTGAGCCGATAATTTCGCCTTTGTTGTCGGCTGAAGTCGAAGGCAGCACAAGCCCGCTCGTGCCCGCGTAAACGACAATCGAAACTCTGTCTTTATTCGACAGTTGATTGACCATTATGCGCAAAGCGTCTTTTAGAAGCGGAAGCTTTCGCGGCTCGTTCATTGAGCCCGAAACGTCGATTAAAAACACGAGATTCGACGGCGGAACATTGTCGAGCGCAACTTTTTTGCCCTGCAAACCGATTTGCACGATTTTGTGCTTCGCGTTCCACGGGCAGCTCGCAACTTCGGTGTTGACCGAAAACGGCGCGTCGCCAATCGGCTGCGGATAATCGTATTCAAAATAATTGATAAGCTCTTCGATTCTGACGGCGTCCGCCGGCGGCAGGCTTCCATCGTTCAGATAGCGCCGGACGTTGGCGTAAGATGCCGTATCGACGTCAATCGAAAACGTCGAAAGCGGCGCGCGCGAAGTTTCCAGAAAAGGATTTTCGTTTATCTCGGCGTAGCGCTCGCCTTTCGTGCCTTCTTCCGCATAATACGAATCGCTCATCGTACCGGCGGAGTTGGAATTGGCGGCTGACAGCGGCGTGGATACGGGTTTGTAAGCCGACGTATTCATGTTGGCAGTGTCGCTCGGCGCTGATTCGCCCGGACAGCCCGATAAAATTACGGAAGACAACAAAACCAAAACGATTAAAAATTTGTAATTTAAAACAGACGCGATTTTCATAAAAATTTCCTCTCAAAGAAAAATGCAAGTTTGAAACTTGGCTCGTAACCTTTATGCGAAAAAGAACGAGCGCTGAATTTCAAACTTGCATTTTCACTAAAAATTTTTACCTGTCCGAATCGGGAATAAAATTTCTAATTCTTGGATTTTCCCCAGTAAAGCGTAATTTCTTTGGCAAATTCAGGGTCGAATTTAGGAGCTGCCATTTTAATGTCGATAAATTTACTTTTGGAGCTGTCAGCATCGCTTTCAGCACTGGAAATTTCACTTTTTGAATAGGTGATTTTTTCGGGAAATTCGGCTGTCACGTAAAGATTTTCATAAGAGTCGAGATTATCGAGCCATTCGTAAGAACAGGTGATGCTGGCCGTCCTGCTTTTTTCTTTAAGATAAAACGATTCGTAAATGAGATTGACCGTTTCCGACTTGATAAAGCGCACGCCTTCCGCCGTATTTCTAAAATAATTTAATTTGACGGGGACTTTTCCGCTCAAGGCGACGTCATCTCGAAAAATCATTTCCAGATTAATCTGCTTTGTTAATGAATTAAAAACGGCTTGCGTGATAATCGGCGATTTTTTATCAATCGAGCCGTTTGCGGCTTCGACTTCGTCCATCTCCAATTTAGTTTTCGTATAAATCTTTTCGGGAGAATTTACGAAAACATTTGCGTAATCAAAGAAAATTGCTAAAACTCCGCTGACAAACGCGGCAGCTCCGATGATAAAACAAAAAAGAGCGAATCCGGCGACGTGTTTTTTCATAATCAACTTCTCCTTATGAAACTAGAATGATAATAACGGATTTTCTTGCGGATTTACAGTAAAATTTTACGCGAATCTGGCTTCGATTATTCCGTCTTTTTCGCGCCCGAATTCGATTGTCAGATGCGGATAAGTTTTATGTTCGACTTCAAAATCTTCAATATCCAGAAGCATTTCCGCTTCGACAATGGCCGTCACGGAGCCTTCGATTTCCATAAAAATCCCGAACGCTAATTCGTCCAGAACAATCTCCACTTCCCGAAAATGCCACGTTTCACGCCGTTTTTCGTAAATCAGCTTTTTGCGAAAACCCAGATTCTCGATGATTTTTTCCAGTTCGTTGACATTTTCAACCAATGTTTCGTACTCGATTTGCTGTTTGATATCAAATTGATTTTGGATTCGTCGCTTATACGTCAAAACGGCCTTTTCGCCGATTTTTCTAACGCGCAAAACGGCGTTTTTCTCGTCCAGAGCGCTGCCTCGATATAAAATATTCTCCTCGAAATCCTCGCCGCCGAACGTCGCGCCCGCTTCTTTTAACTTTTCCGAAACGAATTCGCGCTGCTCCTTACGCAAACGATATTTTTTCTCGATTTCAATCGCCATAATTTAGTGATAATTGATAGTTGATAGTGAATAGTTGAGAAAAAAACTTATCAACTATCGACTATCAATTATCTTTATTTTTGCCGAATCCACTTCCAGACTTCGGGAATCGTCGCGCGCTTTCCGTACATCAGCATTCCGACGCGATAGACGCGTGACGCCAGCCAGACTAATCCGGTGATGGCCGCGCCGTTTATCAAAATCGCGAGCAGAATCTGCCAGAACGGCGGCATTTCCGCCAAAATCCGAACCGGCATCGTAATCGGCGCGAAAAACGGCGCAATCGAAATCCAGAACGAAAGCGTCGAGTTCGGGTCGCGGATAACGGCGAAACTGAAATAAAAGCCGATGAGCAAAATCATCACCGGCGGAAACGCAAACTGCCCGCCTTCCTGCATACTCGTCACCATCGAGCCGATGAGCGCGAAAATCGACGCGTAGATAAAAAACCCGAGCAGAAAAAAGATGAAAAAATAAATGACCATCAGCGGCGTGATGTTCGGAATTGAAACCGCGACGCCCGAAGCGCTGAGCTGCGCCATCCCGATTCCGACCAGAACGAGCGCCGAAATAATCCAAATCGCAAGCTGCGTCAAACCCGCCAGTCCGACGCCGACGAGCTTGCCCATCATCAATTCGAACGGCTTGGCGGACGAAAATAAAATTTCGGCGATGCGCGTTTCTTTTTCTTCGACGACCGCGCCCATAATCATGTTTCCGTAAATCGCGAGCGTGATGTAAATCATCATTCCGATTATCAAAGAAGCGAAAAACAGGCCGTCGGAGTCTTTTTCGTTTCCCTTTTCATCGACCTGACGCGCGACAAATTCAACGTTTCGGCTGAGCTCTTTCAAGCGCGCTTCGCTGATATTCGCGTCCGCCAGACGCTGCGAGCGAACGGCTTCGTTCAGAGCGTCTTTCAGCGTGTCGTTGGCGATAAAATCTCCCGCTTTACGCGAGAAAAGTTCGAATTTCGCGTCCGCATTGTCAAAATCCGGCGGAACAATCAGGTAGGCGTCGATTTCTGCGGCGGTAATTTTACCGTTCAGCTCGCCGCGAATTTGTTCGATAGATTTTGCGCCGGCGTCGTAATCGGCAAAAATAAAGCTTTCGCCAAGTTGTTCCGAGCCGCTTTTTAATTTTTCTTCCTGCGAAGCGTTCAAATTCTTTACCGATTCCTTCGCCGCTTTTTCGGCACGCTCGGCAATGCGCTCGGGCGAAAGATTTGCTTTCAGACGCGGCGCGATTTTATTTGTACGGTCAAGGACGACGATTCTAGTTGCCTCGCCCTTGATAGAAAAAATTATCGCCGGAACGACCGCAAACATCGCCGCGATAAAAGGAAAAAGCAAAGTTCCGATTAAAAACGTCCATTTGAGAACGATTTTTTTGTATTCGTGTTTTACGACAGCCAGAAATTTACGCATTTGTTTCATTTATCCTTTCGATAAAAATATCGTTGAGGCTCGGCTCGATTTGTTCGAATTTTGAAATGGAAGCGCCGTTTTCTATCAATGTTTTGAGCAGAATTTGGGCGTCGGCGTTTTCGGCCAGAACAAGTTCCTTTTCGTCGGCGTGCTCGACGATTTTGGCAATTAGCGTTTTGTCTTCCAGAACTTTTTCGCCGCCGTCGGCGCGCAGGGCGATTAGATTTTTGCCGTAGCTCTGCTTTACTTCGCGGAGAGTTCCGGCAACGACTTTGCGCGATTTGTTTATCAAAAGAATGTCGCTGCACAGTCGCTCGGCGGTTTCCATCAAATGCGTCGAAAAGATAATCGTTTTGTCCTGCGTTTTAAACTCGGAAATAACGTCAATCAAAAACTCGACGTTTATCGGGTCGAGGCCGGAAAAGGGCTCGTCCAGAATAAGCAAATCGGGATTGTGCAGAACGGTCGAGATAAATTGAACTTTCTGCTGCATTCCCTTTGAAAGGTCGGTTGTTTTCTTTCGTTTCCACTCGCCGAGATTCATTCTTTCGAGCCAGAAATCGATTCGCTTGTCGGCCTCGCCTTGCGGGACATTTTTGAGAGCGGCAAAATATCGAAGCTGGTCGATAATCTTCATTTTTTTATAAAGCCCGCGCTCTTCGGGCAGATAGCCGATGCGATTTTGCAAATCGCCCGTAAAATCCTTCCCGAAAAGCTCGATTTTGCCTTCGTCGGGCGCGGTGATGCCGACAATCATTCGAATCGTCGTCGTTTTTCCCGCGCCGTTCGGCCCTAAAAAACCGAACACGCGCCCGGCTTTGACGTCAAAGCTCAAATCTTCGACCGCAGCAAAATCGCCAAAGCGTTTCGTCACATTTTCGACGCGCAGAGTTACGTTTTGTTCGCTCATAAAATTGTGTCTAAAGATAGCACAGATGAATACGGATTTCTAAGTTTTATGTTCGGAGGATTTATAAAAAAGCGAAATGACTGTGAAAATAATTTTCTGGACGGTGACAGGAATTTTCTTCCTGATAATACTCGGCGTCAATGATAAAAATGAGCGAACATATAGAAAATATTTTGTAAACTAGTTAAATGAATCCGACCGACAAAAATAAAATAATCGAAAACGGGTATAACAAAATTGCCGCGCTTTATCACGCCAAGCGGCTTGCCAAAAAAGAAATCAACAATCAATATTTCGACGGGCTTTTTCAATATTTCCCGGATTCCGGCAAACTGCTCGATTTGGGCTGTGGCGGCGGCCAGCCTCTGACGTCGTATTTTGCCGAAAAAGGCTTTGACGTTACCGGCGTCGATATTTCGTCGAAGATGATTGAAATTGCCCGCGAGCAGATTCCGCAGGGAAATTTTTTTGTCTCGGAAATGACCGAATGTGAGTTTGGAGAAGAAGAATTTGACGTAATCGTCAGCGCGTTTGCAATTATTCACGTTCCGCAGAAAAAACAGTCGTCGCTTTTCAAAAACATTTTCAAATGGCTGAAAACGGGCGGTGTCGCGTTTTTGATTTTGGCAACCAACGATGTCGAAGAATGGATTGAGGATTTTTACGGCGTCGAAATGTACTGGTCACATTTCGGCAGCGAAAAATATAAGGAAATAATCGCCGATGCCGGACTTCAAATGCTCTGGGACAAAATCGAAACTTTATCGAACGGCGAAGTTTTCTACAATGTCATTATAAAGAAGGTGAAAACTGAAAACTGAAAGTTGTTTTTACTATTTACTTTTCAGTTTTTAGTTCTCAGTTTTCAGCTTTTTTTACAATTTAACCTGCCGAACCAGAATGACCGGCTCGATGTTTCGCAAATCGTTCAAAACTTTTTCATCAATCGCCGAATCGACTTCGACGACCGCCAGAGCCTCGCCGCCTTTTTCCTGCCGGCCGAGATAAAAGCGCGAAATATTGACGTTTGCTTCGCCCAAAAGCGTTCCGATTTGGCCGACGACGCCGGGGACGTCTTTGTTTTTGGCGACGAGCATAAATCCGGTCGGGACGGCTTCGATTGAGAAATTCCCGATTTCCGTGATGCGTCCTTCGCCGTTCGCGAAAACCATTCCCGAAACGGTCTGCTCGGCGTTTGAAGATGAGACGGCGGTGCGAATGTCGGCGTTTGCGCGTTTCGCCTGCGTGTAACTGGTCGTCAGCTTGATGCCGCGTTCTTCGGCGATGTGCATCGCGTTGACGACGTTGACGCGCGCCGAAACGTCTCTCAGAAGCCCGGCCAAAAACGAGCGCGTGACAGGCGCGGCGTCCTTTTCGGCGAGCTCTCCGGCGTATTCGAGCTTTACTTCCGAAATCGGGTTTTCGTTCATAATCTGCGCCTGAAAGCGCCCGAGTTTTTCCGCTAAATCGATAAACGGCTGGAGCGCGGCGAGCTCGGATGCGGCCATCGAAGGCGCGTTGACGGCGCCGCGCAAAGTTCCGGTTTCGAGATAATCGCGCATTTGCTCGGCGACGGTTAAGGCAACGCCCTCCTGCGCTTCGGTCGTCGATGCGCCGAGATGCGGTGTCGTGATAATTTTATCGTTTCCGAGCAGCGGCGAGTTTTCCGGCAAAGGCTCCTGGGCAAAAACGTCCATCGCAGCCGCCGCCACCGTTCCCGTCTCGATTGCTTCGAGCAGCGCCGCTTCGTCAACCAGACCGCCGCGCGCGCAGTTTACCAATCGAACGCCTTTTTTCATTTTCGCAAAAGCGTCTCGGCCGATAATCCCGCGCGTCTCATCCGTGACGGGCGTGTGAATCGTGATAAAGTCGGCTTTCGATAAAACTTCGTCCAGACCGCCGAGCTCGATTCCGAATTCTTTTGCCTGTTCGGGCGAGACAAACGGGTCGAAAGCGAGAATATTCATTCCGAAGCCTTTTGCGATGCGCGCGACGTGTTTTCCGATTCGGCCCAGACCGACGACGCCGAGCGTTTTGCCGTTCAATTCGACGCCGACGAAGCTTTTTTTGTCCCAGACGCCGGATTGCAGTTTGGCGTGCGCCTGCGGCACGTTTCGCGCCATCGAAACGAGCAGCGCGATGGTGTGCTCGGCGGTCGTAATCGTGTTGCCGTCCGGCGCGTTCATGACGACGATACCGCGCGTCGTCGCGGCTTTGACGTCGATATTGTCGACGCCGACGCCGGCGCGACCGATGACGCGCAGTTTTTCGGCGCTGTCCATTAACTCCGCAGTAATCTGAGTCGCGCTCCTGACAATCACGCCGTCGGCGTCTTTTATTTCAACGGCTAACTCTTCGGGCGCAAGCTTCGTTTTTTTGACGACCTCGAAACCCGCATCACGAAGCGGCGCTAATTTGTCTTCATTCACATCGTCGGCGACAAAAATTTTAATATTATTCATAAAATAGTCAGTTGTCAGTTGTCAGTTGTCCGTCGTCAGTGGTAAAACCTTTGTTGACCGTAAATTGTTTTACTAAAAATCTTAGCATTGCGCGAAATTATGCACAAAGTTCATAATTAAAACAATCAACTACCGGCGACGGACAAAGGACAACAAACTAATAATGGAAATTTTTGTTTATCGAAAAGGCGCGGATAAAGTCGAAGAAGGTTTTGAGGCGAAAGATTTGCCCGCGCTTTTAGCGGACAAATCAAATGTCATCTGGGTTGATTTTCTGGCCGACAATGATGTCGAATTAGCCTGCGCAAAAGATGTTTTGCTGAATGTTTTTAAGTTTCACTATCTGACGGTCGAAGATTGTTTCGAAACGCGCAACCAGCCGAAAGTCGAGGCCTTTCCCGATTATCTCTATCTTATCGTTCACGGCGTGAAGCCCGGAGAAACAAGCTCGGCGAATTTCGTGACCAAAGAACTGGATTGTTTTCTGGGCGAAAATTACGTCGTGACATTTCACTCCGAGCGATTCAAAAGCATCAAAATCGTCAAACAGCAACTTCGCACCAGCACGTTTTCGTGTCGCCGCGGCGCAGCCTATCTCCTGCACCAGATACTCGACCAGGTGGTCGATTTATATATGCCGATTGTCGACGAATTTGACCAGTCAATCAACGAGCTTGAAGACCGCGTTTTCAAAATGAAAAAAGGTAATACCGAGATTTTGGAAGAAATTATGGACGTCCGGCGCAGCGTATCGCGTTTGAAAAGAATCTCTTCGCGGCAGCTCGACGTTTTGTATCGCACGTCGCACGGCGAATTTCCGCAGATTCCCGACAGCATTCTGCCTTTTTACCGCGACGTGCACGACCATCTTTTGCGAATTTCGGATTTATCGGAAAATTACCGCGAGCTGAGCAACAGTCTTTTTGAAATTCATTTCAACATCACCGCCAACAAGACCAACGATATTGTAAAATTCCTGACGATTTTTTCGACGATTTGGCTGCCTCTTTCATTTATTGCCGGAGTTTACGGCATGAATTTCGAGAATATGCCCGAATTGAAAACGCGGAACGGCTACTTTTTCGCGCTCGGCTTAATGCTCCTGGTCGCCATCAGCTTGATAATTTATTTCTGGCGCAAAGGCTGGATTTTTCAGAAAGATGACGATGATTGGAAAGAAACAACAAAGGTAAAAACGACAGTCGTAAAAGAAGATAAAATCGAAGACGATTAAATTTCCTGCAAAAGCCGTTGCACCTGCAAATCTCCGAAGCCGTAGACGCCTTCTTCGGCGGCAAATTTTTCAAAGATTTTGACGAAATCGCTTTCGCCGCCTGAAACGATTTTCCGCAAAGTTTCTTTCGGTCTGAATTGTTTTTCTATTTCAGCCTCGCAGACTTCTTTTAATTTCGGGAAACATTCGGAGCCGGTCAGGCTCAGTCGCCTTAATTTGTCGAAATCTTTTTTCCGGTAAGATTCCCATAAATCTTTTCCGAGTAAAATATCCGCTTCGCCGAATTTTATTCTTTGCTCGAAACATTTTTGCAAATCTTCGCTTTCCAATCGGCCGAAACCTTTCCAGATTTCATCTTCGCCTCTGACGACAGGCGCGACGCGATAAATCTCGACGGCTTCTTCGTCCGGCATTGAAAGCTCGGACAAATAGCGTTCCATCAAATAAAGACAAAACCACATATTCGCCTGGCAAAACAACTCGTATTCAAACCATAAATTTATTTGGGTTTGCGGCGGCGTGTAAATAAGTTTTTCGAGCTCGGCGGCGACATTTTCCATATATGAATATTCATCTTCGCCGTAATACAGATTGATAAAATTTGCCCGCGCGCGCCAGAAATCTTCCAATTCCTCGCCGCCGACGTCGCCGTCTATCAAACATTCGCGGCAGACGACGATTTCGCCTTCGATATTTGTTTTTTTAAAGCTTTCGACTAAAGAATCGCCAGGCAAAACGTGAATCGACATATTTTTATTTTAAGTCCAAACGGTAAAAATCGCATAAAGCAAAGCGAGACAGATGCCGCCATAAACTCCGGCTAAAACGTCGTCGGCGCAAACTCCGATTCCGTCGGGCAGATTTTGCAGAGAATCTATCGGATACGGTTTCCAGATGTCGAACAGGCGAAAAAGAAGAAAACCGGCGATGATAAATGTCCACGAAAATTGAAAAGGAATAAACAGAAAAACAATCAACTGTCCGATAACTTCATCGACGACCGCTTCCTGCGGGTCTTTTTTTCCAAAAAGGCGCGTCGCGCGCGTCGCCGCCCAGATTCCGAGAAGACAAAAGAGTAGAAAAACGATTAAATTCACCGCGTGCAGCCAAGCGGTGATTTGTTCGGTTCGCCAGGCTTTCTGCAAAAGATAAATCCCGACGTTCGACTCAAACCAGCCGATTGCCAGATAAATCAACACGCCGACCATCGAGCCGTAAGTTCCCGGCGCGAGCGGCAGATATCCGACTCCGAAAGTAGTTATCGCCAGCGAAAAATAATCCGCAAAAGTCTTTGCTTTTATCTTTTTTCCGGCACGATTTTCGGTTTCGGCCGCCGCACTTGTGTGAATAATTTCGTCGTAATCTGACATTAATCTTCCTGATTTTACAAGTATTCTAATTTAACACGCTCATTTTGAAATGTCTCGGCAGCGAACAATGTTTCAATCGCCGCCAAATAATAATTTAAGAAATGTTAAATGCTTCCACAAGTTGTTAAAAAAACTATTGACTTTTGTTTATTTTGGGTGTATAGATAGCTTCGTATAGCTGAAATTCAACAAATTTCAAATCGAGCTGTTCCATAACAGCTTAGGTTTGCTATATTCCCATATCAAGAATTTTCTTGATTTACCTACGTGTCTCCTAAATCAAAAATCATTTAGAAGGCTTAACCCAATAAATCCATAACCAACGGAGGAAATATGGCTGAATTAAAAGATTTTTTAGCAGAACTTGCAACAACACCCGAACGACTTGGCGAATTTATCGATGACCCGGACGCCACAATGAATGCCGCGGAGCTTTCCGAGGACGACCAAGCCGCACTTAAATCAGGATTTGCCGGCATTATCTATGCGCGGCTGGCCGGAATGTCGAAGGAAGAAGCGTTTGCCCTTCCGGTGAAAACGCCGACATTGCTACAGCAGTTTCCGCAGGTAGTGTATCCGACATTGATGCAGCAGTTTCCGCAGGTAGTATTACCGCCGACATTCCAACTGCCGCCGCAATTACCGCCGACCTTCCAATTGCCGCCGCAGCTGCCGCCGACTTTTCAACTTCCACCGCAACTGCCGCCGACTTTTCACATTACACCGCCGACATTTCATATTACGCCGCCGACATTTCATATTACGCCGCCGACGTTCCACGTCACGCCGCCGCAATTTGTGCCGCCGACATTCCAACTGCCCCCGATGGTGATTCAACAACAGCCGCTCGGACAAGCACACTCCGCGGCGATGATGCAGTCGCCGCCGTTAGAATCGCACGCTCAGTCTAATCAGCTGTTTCCGACGATTACGATGCCGCCGCCGATGTTGTTGATGATGGTGCTGGCCGCACAACAGGCGCAAGCGAAATCATTCCCGTTTATACCGCCGATTACGATTCCGCCAATCACGATGCCGACGATACTACCGCCGCAGATTACGCCGGTAATTACGCCGATGATAATTGCTCAAACGCCGCAGATTACGTTTCCGACCGTTCATCCGGTGTTCCCGACGTTCCCAACGGTTCACCCGATATTCCCAACGGTTCACCCGGTATTTCCGACAGTCCATCCGGTATTTCCGACGTTTCCGACGTTTCCTAATATTCACCCGGTATTCCCGACGATTGCGACGCAGCCGACGTTTCCGACGCTGCCGCCGATGATGTTAATGGTGTTTAGCGGCGGACAATAAAATTTGCCGATTCTTGTAAAAAATAAGAATCCGAATTTTCTTATTATCAAAAAAAACCGGTTGCAGTAACCGAAAAAATTACTGCAACCGGCTGACAAGTATCTTTCCAAACAGCCGGTTTTAGCGCCGGATAAATATAGTTACGTTCAAGGAGACACAATTATGGCTAAAAAAAAATCAAATGAAACCGAACAAACCGAATTAAATTTAGGCGGCGAAGAAAGCTCAACCGAAGCCGCAGGCGCCGGTCTTGAGACTGGCAAGGTCGGTTCGCTCGTTGTCGTCGGAACGGGCATCAAGGCGGTCGGGCAACTGACCCTGGAAGCGATGGCATGGATGAAACGCGCGGATACTCTATTGTATGTGGTCGGCGACCCGATTGCCGAAGAAATCATCAAACGCTGTAATCCTGATGCTGTTTCGCTGGCCACTTATTATCAGGAAGGTATGTCGAGAATTCATACTTACAACGCGATGATTGAACATATTTTAGGCTGCGTTCGCAACGGAGAGATGACGGTCGGCGCGTTTTACGGTCACCCGGGCGTTTTCGCATATCCTTCGCACGAATCAATCAGACGAGCCCGCGCCGAAGGATATTCAGCCAAAATGCTGCCCGGTATTTCGGCGGAAGATTGTCTTTTTGCGGATTTGGGCGTCGACCCGGCCGTCAGCGGATGCCAATCTTATGAGGCGACCGATTTTTTGTTTAATAATCCGGTCGTCGATTCATCGAGCCAGTTGATTTTATGGCAAATCGGCACGCTCGGAGACTGGACGTTCCAAACGCGCCAGTATGATACGAGAGCAATGCCTTTGCTCGTGCAAAGATTGTCTCAATATTATCCGCTGGAGCATCCCGTCGTCCTTTATGAAGCGGCGACTTTGCCGAACGTCGAGCATAATTCTTCGCAGATTCCGCTCGGTTATTTGAGTAACGTTCCGGTTACTTCGGCGATGACGTTATACATTCCGCCCGCCAGAACCAGACAGCCGGACCAGAACTTTATGCAGTCATTTACCGCTATGGGCGGAAAGATGGGCTGATTTTCCTGACTCTAAAGTCAAAAATGCTCGAACGATTAAATATATTTTTCAATCGTTCGAGCATTTTTTGTTTATGAGACAGTAATATATTAAAAAATTATTGAAGGCTTTTTTCGTATTCGGTCATATGTGAAAGCTGAAAAGAATTCTCCGCATTTTGCCGGTAATAGCTTGCCGTTTCGATAAAACTTTTTATTTGTTCGGGCGCTTGGAAATATCTTTTCGGAATTATGTATGTGCCCGACATCAAAATATCAATTAAAACAAAGCTTTCAGTCTCTTTTATTTCCCCAATCGCCTTCCACGAATATCGCGAAGTGTTTACGTCCGTCAATTCAATCAATTCATTCTCGGCTAAAATAATTTTATGCTCGCAAAATAAGCCGTTCGGCAGTTCTTTCAATACGTCTTTTCCTTTTTTGCGAACGATTAGTCTGATAAAACCGGAAACAATTAAAAGCACGACAAAAGCGATAATTATTCTAAGACAAATGCCAAGTAACAAGCCGTCCGGACTCCATTTTCCGGTTGAGCCTGAAAATAACGCGTAAAGAATATCTGCAAAAATAAATAAAAGATATGTGATGGCGTAGATGGTGACCATCGGGTTATGACTTTTTTTTGTCTTTGCCGTTTCTTTGCCGAATATAAAAAAATCGTTCGGCTTTAATTCGTAATTGATTTCCACTTCGTTTTTATAAAATCTCGCCGATTAAATCATATTCGTGCGCCTGGTTGATTCGGACGTTGTAAAATTCTCCGATTTTCGGCTCGAAATCTTCGGGCATATCATTAATTAAAATATAGCCGTCGATTTCCTGCGCCTGACCCTCGAGGCGGCCTTGAAAAAGCAAATCGGATTCCTGCGAGAGGCCTTCGAAAAGAACTTTGTAAACGTTTCCGATTTTTGCGGCGTTTTTGCGTTTGGAAATTTTCGCCTGTTCTTTCATCAGCCGCGCGCGGCGCTGCTTGGCAATTTTCGCGTCGACTTTATTCGGCAAATCAAATGCCGGCGTTCCCTCTTCGTCGGAATATGTAAAAACGCCGACGTTGTCGAATTCGCACGAACGAACGAAAGTCATCAATTCTTCAAAATCTTCTTCCGTCTCGCCGGGAAATCCGGTGATAAAAGTCGTTCGAATCGTAATGCCGGGAACTTTTTCCCTGACTCTTCTGATTAATTTTTCGAGGCTCGCGCGCGTTCCGCCGCGTTTCATTAATTTCAGGATATTGCGAGAAGCGTGCTGTAATGGCATATCTAGATATTTGACGGCTTTCGGAGTTTCCGCAATCGCTTCTAAAAATTGGTCGGAGATGTGCGTCGGATACGCATACATGACGCGAATCCACTCCAAATCTTTTATCTCGCCGAGCGCGCGAATGAGCTTTGCGAGCGCGTCGCGTTCGCCCAAATCTTCGCCGAAACGCGACGAATCCTGCGCGATTAGAACGATTTCTCTAACGCCCTGTTTTGCCAAATCTTCCGCTTCTTTTAAGATGCTTCCGAAACGACGCGAGCGAAAAGAGCCGCGCATCGAAGGAATCGAGCAAAAAGCGCACGGACGGTCGCAGCCTTCGGCGATTTTTATAAAAGCCGTGTAAGAATCGGTCGCGCGATAACGCGGCGTGTCGAAATCGTACAAGTAAGTCGCCGATTTGTTGCCGATTGGAAGCAGCGGAAGCTCTTTGAAATTTTTCGTTTCATCAGCCGCTTCGAGAATTCTGCCGATTTCGTTCGTGCCGATAAACGCGTCGACTTCGGGCAGTTCCTTCATCAAATCGTCGCGGTAACGCTCGACCAGACAGCCCGCGACGACGACGCGTTTTGCTTTTCCGACGGATTTTGCGCCGGTCGCTTCGAGAATTGCCTCGATAGATTCCGCTTTCGCCGACTCGATAAAACCGCACGTGTTGACGACAATCGTGTCGGCTTCTTCCGATTTATTTGTTATTTCGTAGCCGGCCGCTTTTAGCTCGCCCATCATAACTTCCGAATCGACGAGATTTTTCGGGCAGCCGAGACTGACAAATCCAACTTTTTTCATTACTTTAATTCCAAATCTTTTTTCTTAAATGTATCGATTAATAAAATTGTTAATAAGAATAGAATCGTTACTACAGAAAGAATATTAAAGAAAATATCAATCCATTGCCTGTCTGAAAGAATCATAAAAACAGACTTAGTACATAATGTGACAGTATTTAATTTTTGTTCCTGACAGTAAGCAATCGAGCCTGATACTATCCTATACAGGTTAATTGTGAAAAATAAAAGGCTGACGAAATCCGCCCATCTTTTTCTCAAAATCAGCAAAAATGTCGCAATTAGATAAAAAAGCGCCGGAAAGGAAAATAATACTATAAATCCGGATATGGGAATATATCTTTGCTCTGCAACAATATCAATTACCACAAATATCCACAAAATCAGCAATAACCCAAATATTGCGAATCTAATTTTTGGAATTATTTTTTCGCGAATTTTCATTTGGCTAACTTATTTTTTCGCCTTTTCAATCGGATTGTTTTCCAAACTTTTCAGCCAATTTTCAATTTCCTCTGCCTCGTCGCGCGACAAACTTTTTTTGCCGAAACGGACGCGATTATATTTTTCCGTAATGTTTATCGCTTCGGGCATTTCCAGCGCGAAAGCAAACTCAAGTGGTGTTTGATGCGACTCGCGGCGAAAACCTTTGCTTGCTAAAACTCTCTGCATTCGCTCATAAAACTCGACCATCGTCGTCTCTTGTCTGTGTTTGAGCCACGCAAGGATTTTCTGCCAAATCGAAAGCTTCGAAATTTTGCGATATAGCCAAACGATTATAAAAATTCCGAGAATGAATGCGGCCACATAGCCAACGGCATAAGCAATGGCGACAGCGCTCGTCTGAAAACCCTTGTCGCCGCGAACGTCCTTCCACCAATCGCCGACTTTATCCTGCATTTGATTGAGCCAGACGGAAGTTTTCGCCTGGTAATCCTGAAAAGTATTTCTCACCGAACGAAAAAGCGAGCGTTGCTCCTGACTGTCGTAAGCGACGAAATATTGTATCCAGAAAGTCTCCAACGCTTCCAGATATCGATTAAAAGAGCCAAGCACTCCCGTCGAAGTCGAGCCGTCCGTCTGCCCCGCATAAGGCGTCGGGTCAAACGGAACCCAGACGTTTTCGCCCGGAAAATAAACTTCAACCCAGGTGTGCGCGCTTTTTTGTTTGACGACGTAAACGTCCGCCGTTTCATTGTATTCGCCGAGCTGAAAACCGTTGACGATGCGCGTCGCGATTCCCTGCGTGCGAAGCATGACGGCCATCGCCGACGCAAAATATTCGCAATGACCTTCGCGCACGTTAAATAGAAAATCCGCCAGCGGCTCTTCGCCGCCCGCCTTCAAATCGAGCGTGTAGCCAAACTGCGTCTGGAGATATTTTTCGACCGCCGCGGCTTTATCGTAACGATTTGTTTTACCTGCGGTGATATCCGAAGCAAGCTGCGGAATTCTCTCGTCGTATTTTTCGGGAAGCTGCAAAAATCTCTGCGCGTCCGGCGCGTAAATTTCCCTGTCGGCTTGCAGCTTGGAGACGTCCGGCAAAGATGTGTCCGAATAAACTTTATAACTCAGCCGGTCAAAATCGCTTCGTTCAAAATTTATCGCGCCGAGCGCGTCTTTTTTCAAACGCTGAAAATTTCCCTGAATCGCCAGCGGGCGCGACAAAGTGAATAAAACGGGCGTATCAATCGGCTCGAGATAAACGGTCTGAACGGCGATGCTGTCGGCGTCTTTGGCGTATTCAATCCTGAAAACGCCGCTTTCATTTCGTAAATCACGGTCGGGCTCGGAGGCTCTCGACCACGTTCGATTATCGAATGTGTCGAGCGCGACGCCGCGCCAGCGAGTCGAATTCAGATTGTTTCCCTTCGAGTTTTCGACGCGCGCGCGCATCACGATTTCGTCGCTTTGTTTGAGCTGCCCGATTTCTCCCAGATTTACCGAACTGGAAAATCCCGTAATACTCGAAAATGAATTTTGATTTTTGCCGAACCCCGCTCCGCCGACGCGCGGAAAAGCAAAAAATAGAGGAGTCGCAACCACGATTATCAGAAAAAGCAAAATAATCGCCATCGAGGGCAAACGCATTATAAGTCGATTGTTTGAATCGACTTTTCTGCCTTCGACTTCAAATTTCGCCTTATCGGATTTTGAAAGAACAAGCCTCGATGTTTTTCTGATTTCAAAAGTGATAATCGCACAGAGCACCGCGAGCAGATACAAAATCAAAGAAGCCAGAAACAACGGACTGATGCTGACACCGGCGGCGAGCAAAACTTCGAAAAACGACATCAGATAAAGAAACAGCCAGTCTCTATCGCCCTTTTTCTGAAAAAGCTTTATCGCCGCAAGCAGCAGAATCAGCTTTGCCAGAGCTCCCGCCAGAATGGCATCGCTCGCTCCGAAACCGGTTAATTTATATTTCCAGTCGATATAAAAAAGCGGAACGATAAAAAACATCAATCCGGTGCCGAGCTTTTCGGAAATCTGCCAGCGCGAATTTTCCAAAAACCAGGAAGAAATCAGAACCGTAAAAAAAAGAGCGGAAACAAAAAAACCTGCGCCGCCCGAAATCCAGAGCGAAAGAGCGCCGCAAAAAACGACTGCGTAGGAAATGAATTTAAAGAATCTGTCGAAATTCATTGAACTTAAACCAGTTTTGATTATAACTTCGCTCCGGTTTATTGTCTAAATTTTTAAATCCAAAAAGCAAAAAGCCTGCTCTCGTTTGAACAGGCTTTTTGCTTAAATTATAAATCCGGCGACGTCCTACTTTCCCACACCTGAAAGATGCAGTATCATCGGCTCCAACAGGCTTAACTTCCGTGTTCGGGATGGGAACGGGTGTGACCCTGTCGATAAAATCACCGGAAAACTTTTCAAAATACTTGATAATTGAATATTTTTGATAGATTTCCCTTTGTCGTTGCAATCTCATAAAATTTGCTTGTCAATAAATTCTATGGTCAAGCCTTGGGACAATTAGTATTGGTCAACTAAATACATTGCTGCACTTACATCTCCAACCTATTACGTGGTGGTCTTCCACGAGTCTCACTGGCAGAAATAATCTCAGGTCTGGCTTCACGCTTAGATGCATTCAGCGTTTATCCATGCTCCACATAGCTACCGAGCTATACCGCTGGCGCGATAACTCGTACACTAGAGGTGGATCCAACCCGGTCCTCTCGTACTAAGGTCAGATTCCTTCAATTCTGCTACGCCCACACCAGATAGGGACCGAACTGTCTCGCGACGTTCTGAACCCAGCTCACGTACCACTTTAATCGGCGAACAGCCGAACCCTTGGGACCTTCTTCAGCCCCAGGATGTGATGAGCCGACATCGAGGTGCCAAACCCT